>NZ_JXXU01000014.1 GCF_000967495.1 Vibrio neptunius
CTCATCTAATCCAACGACCGTGATTATTCATGATGGCCAATCCAAAGCGGGATCTCATACAAATAGCTCACGTCAACAGGCGATTGAAGTAGCACAACAACTCTACGGAACACCTAGTGAATCGACTTTCACCGAGGCAAGCATCCATGAGAGAAATAAAAGCCGTACTCTAAGTCTCGACGACAATAACCAGATCCCAACCAAACGTGTTCCTGGGCCTTCTGTCGTCCTAACATCTGACGCCTTACTTTCTCACAACAGTCAGCATTCTCAAACGACGTCTGATGACAATCAGTCCATGCTTGATCGTTTCCTCGACCAACTTAGTGATGTTTCCGAAAGTGACACTCTGAGTCAGTCTAGTGTGAAAAATGCTGAGCCTATCAAACTCAATCAGAACAAGGTCTCACACAAGCATGCGCTTCAAATCGCTCAACAGCTATTTGATGACAACAGTGATACTACAAGCCAATCAAGCAGCTCTACTAGCTTAGACTCATCTGATGTAACAAATGCTAAACCTATTAAGCCTGTAAATCATCAACACGCGCTTCAAATTGCTCAACAGCTATTTGACGACAGCAGTGATACGAGCAGTGAATCAAGTGATAATACTGAAATCGATGCTTTGATCACTTCAAGCCAAGCGTTAGTCACAGAATCTCAACAACAAAGCCAACGTGATAATGCTCTTCTGAATGAACCAACATCGCAATTCGAACATCAAAGATTAAGCACAATTTTTGAAGAGCAGCATGGTCAAACCTATGAGGACGACAACATGAGCGACAGCAGCATGTCTATGTTGTCGGAAGAAGCTCTACTTGCTCACAATAAAACTGATGACAGTAAATCAATACTTGACCGTTTTTTAGAAAACCTGAAGAGCATTTATAGTAGTGATGATACTTTGAGCGAAACGGATACGCAGTCTGACAATGACATAGACAATGCCGAGCCTATCATGCATATCACTAAGCTTGAGGAAATGTATGATTCAAGTACAGATACAGCTTCTGAGTACAATAATACGCTAATGAACGTAGATGAACTTGTGTCCTATCATGAGCTCTCTCAGGAAAATAGAGGCTCTTATCCATCGGATACAGCTACAGAGTCAGAATTCGATTATGATACGCATAAAGCTACTCGCAACTACCCATATTCGGTTAAGGTTACCGTGGGTGAATTAGGCAATCCAGATGAAGGTTATTTTGAAACTTTTGAAGGAGATGAGTACGAAGTGATCGCTCAAATAAACAAAGATTGGCTCAGCGTCATGAATATTGAAACCGGTCGCGTTGGCTATATTAGTACAAAGAACGTCGAAGATACTGAGAGAACACAACTACTTAAGAAAAAAACGGCATTTATAGAGCAAGCTCAAAATAATGATTTTGATCCAATGTTCGATGCAAAAGAGGAACTCCGTGAGTTCTACTTGAAAGCACGTTTATTTGACGCCTTGAAAACGCAACAAGCGGATCTTGAAGAAGGTGAAGTGGGTGTTTTGTGGGGAATCTACGAAGACATTGATTGGTCTGTTGACAAAGCACTCAGGAGCGACGCAATTACCACTGTTTATCCGATTAGCTTCACACTACCAAATGGGCAAGAGCTAGCTTCAATCGCCGTTAAAGTGATAGCTGGTGCTGATGTTAAAAATGACACTCTTGAACATGAAACCCGTGTTTTAGGACTCTCTCATTCAATTGACTACTATGGCTCATACACATCTCACCAAGGCGATGTCATTATCGGAGAAACGCTGATTCAAAATAATATGTCGTCAGAGCGCTACTCGATTAAAGTATTTCAAGATTTAGTCGACGGATTAGTTGAGCTGGAATCAAACAATATTGTTCATGGTAACATTACACCCAAAAATGTGTTGGTACACAATAAACAATACATATTTGGTGATCTGGTTAACCCAGAAAAAAATGATTTCAATCACTACAGAGTTCAAGAACTAAATAACACCAACACAACAGCCTCGAACATTTTTGCGGCTGGAATGACCTTGATTGAAATGAAGCACCCAGAGCTTACCGAAGCTATTTGGAAGAGGGTCTCACAAAAACAACACTCTAATATGTATTACTCAAGTATGGATTACCAATATGCTGTGATAGATTCTCTACCTCAACTCGATGAAGAAGACAAACTGCTGGCAAAAATGGTTGAATTCGATACCAACTATAGGATTAAAGCAGCAGAGCTTCATAAGGAATTGATAAACCTCAAGCTATAGAGAAAACAATAAGCCTAATCATTTAACCACGCTCAATTGGGACAAATAAAAAAGGCAATTGACTATCTAAAGGTAAAGGGAATGGATGCCCTTTGTTACTCCTTCATACCCCCTCACTTTTTAAGCATAAAAAAGCCCCTTTCCGCTCAAGAAAGAGGCACACCAACATAGCGTTACACAAGGGTCTATAATTGGGCTTCTAACCTAAAAGACTAATAGGCTATTTCCAATTCGAACATCGAAACCAAACCAACTTGCTCAGATATTCATTGTACGTTGCATTTCAAGTCATTAACGGCAGCATGACCCGTCATTGCTTGTATAACATCACACAGCACAACTCTGAATAATCCAATACTAAATCTTGAGATTTTCGACAAAAAGAGCTTAATATATGAATCATAATGTTGTCAAACGTGAAACTTTTTTCAACAAAAAATAATCTCATACTATGTAACAGTTCATAAAACACAATTCGGAGAAGTATATTGAAAGATGTCAGCACTATCGGCGGGCGACTAAAAGAAATTCTTTTTGTTAAAGGTGTTTCTGCAGCTGAGCTATGTAGAAAAGTGGGTATAGAGAGAGGCTATATGAGTAAGCTTCTTAATAACAAAATTAAAAACCCGCATAAGAATATGACCCAAATAGCGAAAGCACTTAATGTATCCTACGAATGGCTGATGACAGGTGTTGAACGTAATGGTACCTATGAGCGAGATTACGATGTAGAAGGTATAGTTAATTCTAAGCTTCAAAAGATTGGTTTTTTTGAAACTGGTATGCCAATATCCAAGTTCCACAAGCTTATATATAATGATGAGTCCATCAATATAATTAGCACTAAGAAACTTGGTGCCGGAAACTATTTATTTCAAAGCGGTGAAGACATTATCGAGTTATTTAGAGTTGATAATTTTATAAATTTAACTTGGTATCCTCACGAACCTGAAAAAGATTACATCCCAATTGGCAAGGTTATCACTAAAATCAGTAAGGAACATATCAATGACAAGAAGCTTAAACTTGTTGAAGGTTGAGAATGGCTTAATATATTATACAAATGAAGATAACGACTACGTATTAAGTTCGCCAGCTAGGGGGCTGATTAACAAAGGACTTGTCGTCTTCTTCAAAAAGGAACATCGAGACTTAATCCACGCCATGGACCCCATGACCAAATTTGATATTAAATGGTACGGATTCCTCACCGCACTTTACCTTGCGTCACTATTAGTTGCAGTTCCTATGTCACCTCACAGCGTCGAAATATTCGGCACTTGGCAACCAGCGGGTATTTTGATTTTTCCGCTAACCTTCTTGGTTCTCGATACTATTAATGCAACATTGAGATATGAGTATGCAAAATCTACCACTTACTTTGGTGCTGGCATGTGCGTATTGGCATCAGGATTAATAGCACTCACTTTTTCTACTTTTGATATTCAATCCCCTTATAAAGAAGTCTTTGAACCGCTTATTTATTTATATCTAATTAATAGTCTATGTATTCTATCAGCCGACCAAGCAAACAACTTTATTTTTAGAAAACTCAGTATAAAACTGCATAAAGCACCTATTTGGGCACGTTCTATTATTTCAAGCACAATTGGTCAGGCCCTGTACACGGTCATTTGGATAGGATTATTCTTTAATTCTGCTACATCGTTAAATTTACTACAGAAAATTGCTGACAATTATCTATTTAAAGTCGGTTACGCTGTCGCTCTTCTCCCTATTCTCTACGCTCTCGTGTTTACCTACAATACCCTAAAAGTAAAGAAACAGCATGACTTTGCTAAGTTAGATGAAGACTCAAAGTATGCATAACTAACACATATCGATATAAAAAAGCTCAGATAACCTATCCGAGCTTTTTGTTATGGTAGGTAGAACTGCTTATCTCTCTTCAGCCTTGCCAAAACTCGCAATCAACCTGAAAATACAAACATCAAAGCTCTCACGACTCTGCGAGAGCTCTTCAATATAACTTTCTAGATCACCAGCGAAGGACGAAGGTATCGGTAGTGTGTAACTTGAAGCTGAGGTATACACTTTGTACGCCCCTGACATGAAGAACTTTTTAAACTCTTCACCTGTGAAAACATACTCGAACTCTCTAGGTATGAATGAAAGGATACTGAACCCTCTCGACTCAAACATTTCTCTGTATTCCTCTGGGCTTTCCAAATGCATACAGGGCATACGAAAATTTTGGCCAAGTTGTGGATAGTAAGCACGGAAAAACTCGCCCATCAGAACCATGATCTGAGGACACCATTCCTGCTTATAGGGTGTTTGAAGAACGAATATACCATTCACATTGAGCGCATCCTTAATGGTAGAAAGCGCAGCATCATAGTCCTGATACCACTGGAACGAAGAATTCGATGTGATGACATCAAATTTGAGTTCCGTAGTGAACTGACGAACATCTGCGTGTTCGAACTGTACCGAACTGTCAGGGTATAACTTATGTGCCTGCTCAAGCATTTCCTTCGAAGCATCTATAGCCACCATTACCTGAGGATTCGAGTGTGCCTGTATAAGGTGAGAGACTTTCCCGGAACCGCAACCAATATCAAGCAAACGCCCTACTTGGGTTGGTACAAGCTGAATTAACTCTTTCGCTGCATCAAACTGAACAATGCCATTGCTGTGGTATTCTTTACTGTAATTCATAAGTGGTCGCTCTTGATTTCAAGCCAGTCATGATAGTCTAAAAGCGCCTACATCGCAGCGATAGGTACTTCAAGAATTACACGTGTTATATACCATTCTCTTAACAAACAACGAGGACAAAAGATAGGATTGATACTGGATTCGAAAGTCATTTTTGAAAACAGGTTACATCCAATAATGATATTGTCTTGTTGAGCAACATAACCTTTAAGCTCGGATGGCTGAGTTTTTGTCATCAGATCATACGCAAAACCTGACACGATTAAACCTTCCGTCTGACCTTCTTTGTCAACAAATGTATTCAAAAATAGACATCTAATTAACCTGATACTTTACTGTTGCGACATCCATGGCACCAAGCTGCTACAGCCTACTGTAGAAACTGACCATTCAAGGACCGTTAGAACAACGATAGCTTAAACATGCCACCTCTTAACTCATGTCAATGTACAATATTCTGTGCAAAGAGCATATCGACATGCAGCAATAGAATACCAGCCTATATCATAGACATATCACTGAGATATCTAGACCCGACCATAGCACTTCTTCAAATCGATTCTATGGCTGCAAATCAAGGCTTCAACAATTGAGGACATTCAACTAAAATAGTTATTAACAAAACTATTCATAAGAAGTTAATGAAGAAAAGTAACTTGACCACTAACACTGGTCATCGCTTTATATCTAAAGCTAAGACTGCGTTTAAAATTCATATTCATACACCTGATGATACGGTACTCCACCGCTCAGTCGGCTATGTGAGAATTGGTGATAAGAAGGGGTTAAAGAAAGCCATTAAACTTCGCAATGAACTGGGCAGTGCTATGTGGGGTAAGTTTTGGCGTAAGTTACTCAAAGACCCTTACTTAATGACCCGCCTTCCCCACTCGGTAGAACCGAAAATCATTTTCAAACCTCGTCCCACCAAAACTGATCCAAACGCCAAAGATGAGTGCTACATCGCCGCTTGGCGCAACTACGACGAAGAAGGCAAATTGATCTACAAAAGCGTGGTATGTTCAATAAAAAAACATGGACGACTTGCGGCTTATACTAAGACCAAAAAAGCACTGCTGGAGGCCAATAAAGACAATTTGGAAATCCTCGAGTTCATGGGTCGCCTCAACAGCATCGACCTGAAATAAAAAACACCCCTGACTCTCATCAGAGGTGTTCCAAAGTGCAATTCAAAAGTCGTTATTGGGCCTGATACTCAAAAGCTGGCACCATAATTTCTACACGTCGGTTTTGCTCACGACCTTCTCTCGTTTCGTTAGAAGCAATCGGATTATTTTCTCCTTCACCACGCGCCGTAATTCTTGAGGAATCAACCCCTTGTTCTTGTAGCACTTCAGCCACCGATTGAGCACGTTTTTCAGAAAGTTTCTGGTTATATGATGCTGAACCGCTAGAGTCAGTATAACCGACAACTTCAACAGTAGACTGAGGGAATTTCGTCATAAAGGTGACCAAATCGGCCAGCATTGTTTTGCTTTGTGGTTTCAACTCTGCACTGTTTAGTGCAAAACTGCTGGAATCCACAACTTTGGTTTCAAACGTCTGGATAATTGGCTCAACGACAACGACTTCCTCAACCATCAATTCTTCTTCCACTGGTTGCTCTACTTCTTCATCACTACCACCAAATTTTGCTATGAAGCCAAGCGTCAATGCGTTGCCTTTAAAGCGATGAGTATCAACGTTAATATCTGTTAAACGTTGGTATTCAAGTTGAAAATCAATGGTTGGCATAAAGGAGTACGTGATACCCAAAGCACCAAGTAACGAGCTGTCATCTTTGTCGCCGTACTCAACATACGCACCACCTAGTTTAGCAAAGGCATCCAATCTTTCCGCTATAGGCATGGTCAATCGAGGGGCAAAAGAATAAGAGCTCAAACCCGCGTCAGTGTACCCAAACCCAGTGGTTTCGCCCAAGGTATCTAGCCCTACTTCAAGGCTGATCATATCATTAAACTCATAACCAGCGAATGAACCCAAAGCCCAAGAGCTGTCATCACACGGGCCTGTAGAACAAGAATCATTGAGCCAAGATGCCCCGGCTTTTGCACCTAAGTAGAACTGAGCGTTCGCCGATGCGGATGCAAGAAGAAGTGTAGTAGAAATGACCGCTGCTAATTTTTTCATTATGTTGTCCTTATTACTCTCAACGCGTAAACGCCGCAACTAACATTCCACACTATAACAATCAATAAGTTACAGTATGGCCACACTAACAGTACACCTTGGTACATAAAATGTACAAATAGGTTTGTAGACTGATTTCACTTTTTGGGGGTTAACGAGTAACATTCTCATAAATATGACAAAGCCCTGTTGATTCAGGGCTTTGAATAACTCTTTTTGTGCGCCGTGCAGTTAAGGCTGAACTTGATACTCAAACTCATTCATTGTGACTTCCGCCCGGCGATTCTTGATACGTCCTTCACGAGTTTGATTGGATGCGACGGGATTCGCTTCACCTGCACCTTCTACATGAATGCGTGAGTGGTTTACACCATAGTTTTCAATGATATCCGCGACAGACTGAGCACGCTGCTCAGACAGTTTTTGATTGTATGCAGCGGGGCCACTGGTGTCCGTGTAACCAACCACATCAACGGTCGCTTGTGGATAATCACTCATGAATGAAGCAACTTCTTGCAATGCGATTTCACTTTCCGGTGTCAGTTCTGAGCTATCGAATTTAAAGCTAACCGAATATACCACTTCGGACTCATAGGTTTGGAGCAATGGCTTAACTATGACCATTTCTTCTACCACTTCTTCTACCAGCATTTCTTCTTGTGCTGGCGTCTCCGCACGCTGACCGCTACTGCCAAATTTTGTAGTGAAACCCAATGTAAACGCATTACCAGCAATACTATGCGTGTCAATATCAATATCCGTTAAGCGCTGATACTCTAACTGAATATCAATGTTGGGCAGCAAACTGTAACTCAGACCGACACTCGCAACAAAAGAACTGTCGCTCTTGTCACCATATGCCACATATGCACCACCAGCTTTGGCAAATGCATCAAGATTCTCAGTTAAAGGTAAGCTGAAACGAGGCGCCAAAGAATACGACACCAAGCCTGCGTCTTGATAGCCTGAACCTGTCGTTTCACCGAGCGTATCTAGGCCTGCTTCAAGTGCTAGGTAGTCGTTAAACTCATAGCCGAAAAATGAACCCAGAGCCCAAGAGTTATCATCACATTCACCTGTTGTGCACAAATCATCTACCCAGCTAACCCCTGCTTTGGCACCCAGATAAAACTGCGCATTAACCGACGCCGATGCGAGAAGAAGTGTGCCAGAAACTACCGCTGCTATTTTTTTCATTTTTGATACCTTATTGATAGATACTAGATTCGCCACGCTATAGGCAATCCGCTGACAAACAAATAGATACACGTATTACCGTACAGATGGTCGGACACTACACCCCAAAAAGATAAATAACAAATAACTTTGTTAATTTTTATTTAAATTCATATATTTAGATAATCACCTCTCGTATCAGAGTATTGTAGACGGGTAAATGGAACGGCAGTCACAACCTAGTTAAGGAGTTATATCGACGTTTAAAGTTTTTAAACAATATGAAGACATAAAAAAACCGTAGCCTTAAGCTACGGTTTATATTCTTGATTGTGTTTTTTATTATGCGTTAGCTTCACGCTCTGCAATAAACGCAATCGCCATCTTGATACGAGTAATAACGCGCTCTTTACCTACAAGCTCCATGACAGCATCAACAGAAGGAGACTGGCCACCACCTGTTACTGCAACACGCAGTGGCATACCAATTTTACCCATACCGATGTCTAGCTCTTCACAAACGGCTGCGATGACGCCATCTTTGATGTTCGCTGTTGTCCACTCTTCTAGCGCTTCAACTTTTGCTAAAGCCAACTCTAGCGGGCCTTTGGCGACACCACGCAGATGCTTCTTAGCGGCGCCAGCTTCAAACTCAGAGAAATCTTCGTAGAAGTAGCGGATTTGCTCTGCAAGCTCTACAAGTGTGTTACAACGCTCACCCACAAGCTTGATCACTTCTGTGATTGCAGGGCCGTTTTCAATGTTTAGATTCTGGTTATCTAGGTGCCATTGTAGGTGATCAGCCACGTACTCAGGAGCCGAAGTCTTGATGTAGTGATTATTCAACCAAAGTAGCTTTTCAGTGTTAAACGCTGACGCTGACTTAGAGATAGCATCTAGAGTGAATAGGTTGATCATCTCTTCTTGAGAGAAGATCTCTTGATCACCATGAGACCAGCCAAGACGCACTAGGTAGTTATTCAGAGCATTTGGTAGATAACCTTCGTCACGATATTGCATCACTGATACGGCACCGTGGCGCTTAGACAGTTTAGCGCCATCATCGCCTAGGATCATTGCACAGTGCGCGAATGTAGGGACAGGCGCACCCAACGCTTCATAAATGTTGATTTGACGAGGCGTATTGTTGATGTGGTCTTCACCGCGAACAACATGAGTGATCCCCATATCCCAGTCATCCACAACCACAACGAAGTTGTATGTTGGAGCGCCATCAGTACGGCGAATGATAAGATCATCTAGCTGGCTGTTTGCGATTTCAATGCGACCACGGATCTGATCATCGAATACCACACTACCTTCTTTCGGGTTACGGAAACGGATAACAAACGCATCGCCTTCTTTCGCTTCTGCATTGGCAGCCAAAACTTTCGGGTGTTCAGCATCGTAACGCGGCATCTCTTTTGCTGCTTCTTGTTCAGCACGGATTTCGTCTAGTAGCTCTTTTGAAGCATAACATTTGTAGGCTTTGTCTTCTTCGAGTAGTTTGTCAACCATCTCGTTGTAACGGTCGAAACGCTTAGATTGGAAGTAAGGGCCTTCATTCCACTCAAGCCCCATCCACTGCATCCCTTCAAGAATCGCATCGACTGCCTCCTGAGAGTTACGTTCTAAGTCAGTATCTTCAATACGCAGAACGAATTCGCCGCCTTGGTTTTTAGCAAAAAGCCAAGAGTAAAGTGCAGTACGCGCACCACCAACGTGAAGGTAGCCAGTAGGGCTAGGAGCAAAACGAGTTTTAACCGTCATGTAAAATACCTTGATTTGTCTAGATGACTACACCAATCATTAGAATCTATGAATAGTGCCAAAATTGCGCGTATTTTAGCACCGATGTACAAATCTACAATCCGTCTTATACAGAATTCACGGTTGATTGGGATGTTTTCTGTCCGTGAAATAAACCTTTGCCTTGATTGCCACTTCATGGATAGAAACACGCGTTGCACAAACTGGACTCTACGTCGTACCTGCGACCAGTAGTCGTCGATAGCAGGAAGGATAACGCCCGTTAAGAGCAATATAATTATAGATAAACAATGGTGATGACTTTATTGAAATACATCGTAAGCTAAACCATAGTGAACACGGCTATCTCGTCAATTTTGACATTTTGGTATTTCTTCAGCAACAGCGCTTGACCTTCCCCTTAAGGTAAGGTTTATTCTCAGCAACAGTTCATCGTTGAGGGTTATGTTATGCGTCAGTTCGATATTCCACTATCTGGTTTAAGCTGTATGGGTTGCGCTCGGAAAGTTGAGCGAGAACTTACCTCTCAGCATCAAGTCAGTATCCATGATTTAACGCCACAACACATAACTCTGGATAGCGACAGCCGCTTTGCGGATCTAGAAAAGTCAATTCAATCTCTAGGGTATCAGGCAGGTCATCAGTATCAGTTCGACCTATCAGGACTAAGCTGCGGTAAATGTGTGGCCAAACTTGAGTCCGCTTTAAAAGAAAGTAACGATATCGGCCAATTTGATGTATCGAAAACCACGCTTTCTCTTTCAACATTGCTGACGCAGCAACAAGTGAAAGATCTTGTCGCTTCTCTCGGTTATCAAGCCAGTGAGACTAAATCAGAAATAGATGAGACAGGCACTCAACCACAAACCAAGCAGTCAAACTCGCATCATCCCTCTTCCAACCACAAAGAAACCCTTCATTTTTTGATATCAGGAATGACTTGCGCCAGTTGTGTGGCGTCTGTTGAGCAGGCACTGACTCAGGTAGAGGGTATAGACAAAGCTCAAGTTAATCTCGCGGAACAAAGTGCCTTAGTTTTCAGTACCTATAAAGACAACAAAACCATTAGCGCTATAACCAATGCAGTAAAAGAAGCAGGCTATCAGGCTGAAATTGTTGACGATCCAGCAACACAACAAGAGAAGCAACAGGCCCAACAAATGGCCGTGCAAGCTCATCATAAGAAAAGTGCGTGGGCTGGTATTGTGATCGGCGTACCACTCATGCTTTGGGGTGTGTTGGGTGGCAATATGATGATCCGTACCAGTCAGGATCAGTTAATTTGGGGCATCGTTGGGATTATTTGTTTCTGGCTTCTTGCTACCGCGGGAAAAAGCTTCTTCTCCAACGCTTGGCAAGCTCTTACTCACAAGCGTGCAACCATGGACACTCTCGTTGCGTTGGGTACGGGTGCCGCTTGGCTGTTCTCAATGTTAGTTGTGACGTTTCCAGATTGGTTTCCATCAGCATCACGTCATGTTTACTTTGAAGCCAGCGCGATGATTGTCGGTCTGATTTCTTTAGGCCATTACATTGAGGCAAAAGCGAAGGCCAAAACCACTCGTTCCTTGCAGGCTTTGATTAAACTTCAGCCCAATGAAGCTGTGTTGATGACCGAATCTGGCGACCAAGTGATTGCCATTGACCAAATAATAGAAGGCATGCAACTTCGCATCAAGCCCGGTGAAAAAGCCCCTATCGATGGTCACGTCGTTTCAGGTGAGTCTTACCTCGATGAATCTATGCTTACTGGCGAACCTGTCCCTGTCTATAAACAATGTGGCGATATGGTTTCTGCAGGCACGTTAAATCAAGATGGCAGCTTGGTCATTGAAGCAACAGGAGTGGGTAGCAATACCATGCTGTCGCGCATTATTACCATGGTGCGGGAAGCGCAAAGCAGCAAACCCGCCATCGCCAAACTGGCGGATCAAATTTCGGCTGTCTTTGTCCCTGTCGTTGCCGCGATTGCTCTGTTCTCTGCCCTAATGTGGTTTATGGTAGGCCCTGATCCGAAAGCAAGCTACATGTTGGTCGTTACCACCACTGTATTGATTATTGCTTGTCCATGTGCGCTAGGCTTGGCGACCCCACTATCGGTAACTGTTGGTATTGGCAAGGCTGCCGAAATGGGGATATTAATCAAAGATGCGGATGTACTTCAGTCTGCAAGCAATATCGATACGGTGGTATTCGATAAGACAGGCACATTAACCCAGGGCAAGCCTGACGTTCAGCATATCTTCGCTCTTAATCAAGACGATAAACGACTGCTAACCGCAGCGGCTAGCGTGGAGCAATATTCAGAGCATCCTCTAGCAAAAGCCATCGTCACGCATGCTCAAGAACATCAGCTTAGTTTGGGCGAAGTTCGCGATTTCAATAACATGCGCGGCATGGGAGTGACTGGTGTTTTAGAAAATGAAAGTATCGCGGTGGTTTCTTTACCTTATGCTCAAAAACAAGAGCTCGAGCTTGAAGGACTTGAACAAGAACTGCAGCGCTGCGCAAATAATGCTTGGACCCCAGTGATTGTCGTTCAGCAAAATCAGGTATCAGGTTTAATCGCCATCGCCGACCCGATTAAACAAGATGCGAAGCAAGCGGTGGCTGCCCTACGCTCTATGCAAATTACTCCGGTCATGTTAACCGGTGACAACCAGCATGTTGCTAATGCGATAGCTCAACAACTTGGGATCGAACAAGTGATATCTCAAGTACTGCCAGATGAAAAAGCAGGCCATGTGGCTAAAATTCAGGCAAACGGCAAGCGGGTTGCAATGATTGGTGATGGAGTCAACGATGCGCCCGCTCTCGCGCTGGCTGATATTGGTATCGCCATGGGTAGCGGTAGCGACGTCGCAATTGAAAGCGCGCAAATGACCTTACTTAACTCATCACCGCTGGCCGTTGTTAAAGCCATCGAACTTTCCAAAGCAACGATTAAAAACATGAAACAGAATTTATTCGGTGCGTTCATTTATAACTCTTTAGGTATTCCAATCGCAGCTGGCGTACTGTACCCAGCATTCGGATTTTTGCTCAGCCCAGTCGTCGCTGGCGCAGCAATGGCACTCTCATCAATCACAGTCGTGAGCAATGCCAACCGATTAAGACTTTTTAAATCTTCGATTCGTTCATAGAGGTGTGTATGAAAACTCAAGTTATTTCCTTTGCGTCCCTTCTTTTACTGTCCGGTCACGCACTGGCGGCAGACGTACTCAACCACAAATCACCCTACTGTGGGTGCTGTACAGAATGGACTAAACACATGCAGGAAGCTGGATTCACGGTTGAAGAAAAATTGCACGATGATATGAATCCAATAAAACAAAAGCTGGGCGTAAAGCCACAATTGGCCTCATGCCACACTGCTGAGATTAACGGCTTTGTCTTTGAGGGGCACGTTCCGGCACAGGATATCAAAGCATTTTTAGAGAACCGGCCTAAAAATGCTAAAGGTTTAGCCGTTCCTGGCATGCCGATGGGCTCACCTGGTATGGAGTACGGCAATGAAAAAGACGCCTATTCTGTTTATGCGTTTAACGAACAAGGTCAGGTATTCGAATACCGCTCTTACCCCGGAAATTAGTAATAACCATTTCTGTTGATGCTTTTATATTTTTAAACGCCTGACTTTTTCAGGCGCCTCCACTTTGCACACCCCAAAACAAAAAATTAATTATCAAACAGTTAGATGAAAAATGTATTTCTATTTAACTATTTGTAAATTTATTTTTCGCCTCTTTCAACATCCTCAGTTAACTTCCCTCCGGCGAAAAAGCGAGCATACGTGACGCATTTCTAATATTGCGGCTAATTGATGGTAACCACTGTTCCTCATCAAATCGGCCCAAGCAATCACAACTCAATACAAACCATTATTTGAGCGTAAAACTATGAAAAAAACTCTACTTTTAGTAGCATCAGCTGCACTAATTTCAATGCCTTCACTTGCTAATGAAAACTATATTGCAGTTGAACTAGGCCTTGGTTCTTACTCCACATCGGGTGAAGACGCAAATGCACCATTTATAAATGAAAATACTGGATTCATTGGCCTAAAAGGTGGTCACTACTTTAGCAATAATCTTCGTGCGTACGGTTACCTCCAAGTAGGCGCCGAATCGAGTGTCGAATATCAGTGGATTGGAGGTCGATACGCAGAATTTATCATCTCCACACATGAGATTGGTGCTGGTGCAGACTATATTCACGACCTAACAGACAGCTTTTATGTCTTAGCAGGTGGTAACCTAGGTGTGTACAAGAGTGAACTAGAAGCAACTTATTTAGGCTACTCAAAAGATAGCTCTAACACTGGTCTATCAGCAGGCGTTAACTTGGGTGTTGGTTACCACTTTACTGACAACTTCAGCATGGAATTAGGTTTCCGCCATAGCCGCTATTTTGGTAACGATCATCAAATCAAGGATAGTGTCTTCGATATCGATGTAGGCTTCGATGCAGCAAACACTGGTTACCTAAACGCTAGCTACTCTTTCTAAGCTAACGCCATCAGGTGTGGTTGGACTCTCCACACCTGAATTTCCTGCCTCTATCACTCAAAATTAAACAATCTCGGTTCAGGTTCTCATTTTTAAGACACCTAATGTCACGTTCAGCACTTATAAGCAACCTTGATATTGCGGTAGAATTCGCGTCTTCTGTTCAATCACGACGTACTTCGATAGCACTGCATGAATCTACTTGAAAAAGCCAAATCAGAACAATGTAATATTGCTATCGCAGATCTTACCTATAATCCAGTGGATAAAACTCTCCATTCGAAACAAGGAGAAATATCACTTGAACCAAGAAACTTGGCGTTACTGGAAATTTTACTCACAAACGTTGGAAACCCAACGTCAATTGAAGAATTTATAGAGTCGGTCTGGGAAAGTCAGTACATTTCCAAAAATGTAGTCACCAACAGAATTAGCCTATTACGTAACCTCTTCCGTGAACACTCTGAAGAAGCCGATCCATCTAAGATCATCATCACTTACCCAAAACGGGGCTATTACATTCCAGAAAGCGGCGTTCAGCTTGTGGCAAAAACATCGGACTCGAACAAAGCACCTCAAAAAGCCAACAAGATCGTTGAAAAAAAACAAACAGCGCTACGCTATTTTTCTTGGAGTTTAAACTTGATATTGAGTGCTATCGCAGTAGTGTTCGCGATCCATACTTGGTCTCACTTTGAAGAAGACAAGAAAAGTAATACTTTGCATATCCCTCAGGTCAGGCTGCTTCTCGATAGTATCAATCATGAAGAGCAGAGCTTGAACCGAATAGTACTCAAATTAAAAGCGCTAATCTTGCATTCTCAAAGTTGCTCTCCGTATATTCACCTATCGAATATGAGTTCGCCAACCTACTACCTGCACAGTCTAAGTGAACATGACAATTTCCCCGGTTCAGAAGCCTTCTATGACTCAGACTACACGCTGAACTTTAACTTATGGGAAGAGGCCAATGGAGTACTGAATTTGGAGAGCCTTCTTCATCACTCTGCGTCAGGCCGTGTCGCATGGCGCAAAATATATCAACTGAATCCTCCCTATTTGGCTGCGACGATTAACCAGCTCAATGTGGATTTGAGTGAGTACTTCAAGCTCCCGCAGCCAATAAAGCCGTTAGCCTCAAAATTATCTAGCCAAATTGAGCCTGTATCAGAACTGCCCCTTGAACAACTGCTCTCACGCCAGCTCTCTGGGGTTGAAGTCCTGTTTTATACTCGAGAATTACTTTTTACTCACCAATCTAGCGATGGATTAAAGCGTTGGATAAAAAAGGTGAGGAAGCAAACTCCCACTCCCCCACCCGATCTGCATATGCTATTAGCACTCCTCACTTATCGTTCAGGTGACGTTGAACGCAGTTTGCGTATGCTTCAAAGAGAGTATGTGACCGAGATACCAGAAAATGCACTGGTTTTGCTATTGCAAGCCAACATCAACAGAAAGATAGGCAACAAACAAATGTATGTCGCCCACTATCTCAAAGCTATTTCTGCACTCACCAGTACCATTGAAGCCGATCATATACTTCAACATTACTCTAATTCCGACAGGCAACAGTCATGCCTTAACCTATGGGGTAAGGCGCTAAAGGGCGTCAAATATATTCAGGAACCACAATCTGTTTTATGGAAGGGGATTGAACGATTCTGCCAACCCTACGATTGATCATTGAAAAAATCCACCTCATAAGGTGGATTTTTTATCAATCTCGTCAGCTTAACGACCTATCAACTCACGCATCATCTGAATGTGAAGGTCATCATCGTTTAAGCAAGGTATAAAATTAAAGTTCTCTCCACCATGCTCAATAAAAATTTCCTGACATTGCTCAGAGATTTCTTCCAGAGTTTCAAGGCAATCGGCTGAAAATGCTGGCGTGAGAATATCCAGATTCTTAATGCCTTTTGCAGGTAGCTGTTCCAGCGTTTTATCAGTATATGGCTTCAGCCACTCTTCACGACCAAAACGGGATTGATAAGTCATGCCCATCTGGTCTTCGCTCAAACCTAATTCCAGTCGTAACAATTCTGTGGTCGCTTCACAGTGCTTGGGATAGATATCCCCGCTATCTGCGTATCGCAGAGGAATGCCATGGTACGAACACAGCAAGTATTCACCACGTCCTTTTTCTGCCCAAGAGCGCCTTACACTCTCTGCCAAGGCCTTAATGTAAGTTGGATGGTCATGATAGTCGCGGAGTAGTTTATACCCAGGCATCACTGGAATATTTTTAAATGCTTTAGTTAAACCATCTGATACGGCTGCAGTGGTTGTGCCCGAGTATTGTGGGTACAGTGGCAGTACAATGACCTCTTCCACGCCTTTTGCCATTAAGGACTCAATCCCTAACTGGAGGCTTGGACTGCCATAAGTCATGCCGAGTTCGACTGGAATATCGATAGATTTGGCCAGTTTCTCCGCTTGGCGTTTAGAGTAAACCATGAGAGGCGAGCCCTCATCCATCCAAACACTTTCGTACAACTTGGCAACTTTTGGTGAGCGAATAGGCAAAATGACGCCATGTAGAATCGGACACCATAACCAACGTGTCATATCTACAACACGTTGGTCATGCAAGAACTGACTGAGAAAACGCTTTACTTCGGAAGCTGTCGGTGCGTTTGGTGTACCTAGGTTAACCAGTAGCACACCTTGTTTTTTATTGTTTTGCATAGGACCCTATCGACACTTTAAAAGAGGCTGTACGTTGAAAACTTCTTGATCGATCAATATGTAGCGATAAAAAAAGCGACCCTTCAGGGTCGCTTCTACTATATCAAACTTTTAATTTCTGCCGTTAGCAAAATTAAGCCAGTGCTTTCTCAATATCAGCGCTTACTTCTGCTACTTGTTTAGTACCATCGAACTTAAGGTACTTGGTGTTACCTGATGCCGCTTCTTTGCCGTAGTAATCGATAAGCGGTGCAGTTTGCTCATGGTAAACACCCAAGCGTGCACGAACAGTTTCTTCTTTGTCATCATCACGAACAACAAGTTCTTCACCTGTCACGTCGTCTTTGCCTTCGGCTTTCGGTGGGTTGTACACTACGTGGTAAGTACGGCCCGAAGGTAGGTGAGCACGACGACCAGCCATGCGTTCAACGATAACGTCATCAGCAACGTCAAATTCAATAACGTAATCGACATCAACGCCCATTTCTTTCAGACCATCAGCCTGAGGAATCGTGCGCGGGAAACCATCTAGTAGGAAACCTTTTTCACAGTCATCTTGAGCAATTCGCTCTTTGATTAGACCTAGGATAATTTCATCAGAAACTAGCTGACCAGCATCGATAACAGCTTTAGCTTGTTTACCAAGCTCTGTACCTGCTTTGATAGCAGCACGTAGCATGTCACCAGTAGAGATTTGCGGAACACCGTATTTTTCCATGATGAAATTTGCTTGTGTGCCTTTACCTGCACCTGGAGCACCTAGAAGAATGATGCGCATGTTGAATCCTCTTAAGATAATGATGATTTATACCGAAGCTCACTATGGTGTTCATAACAAACAACAGCCTTAGTTCACGGTAAGTTTCGGTATAACTGTTCTTTCAATTGACAATAAAACAGGCGTGCACATTACACGCCTGCTCACTTTGTTTCAAGATTGCATTCTACCACACAATCTGTTCGCGTAGCGCAGCTTAAGACTAAAGAATGCTTAAACACTCACATTAAGCTGCAAACTTACGTTGTTTTATTCACGATAAGCGCAAATAAATCAAAAAGCCCGCATGATGCGAGCTTTTTGTTACCGTTTGACTATTAGCCCTTAGTCAAAAGCGAGTTGATGGCGCCTACAAATTGAGACGGGTCTTCCATCGAACCACGCTCAGCTAGCATTGCCTGACCAAGAAGAACTTCGACCCAACGACCAAACGCTTCTTCATCGGCCTCATCTGCCATGCGTTTAACAAGCTGGTGTTCTGGGTTGATTTCGAAGATGTACTTCACTTCGGGTGCAGCCTGACCAGCTGCTTCAAGCAACTTCGCCATTTGGGTGCCCATTTCAAAATCATCGGTCACAACAACCGCTGGTGTTGAAGCTAGCTTGAACGTAGTACGGACTTCTTTTACACGTTCGCCTAAGTAGTCCTTGGTACGTTCAACAACAGATTTAAACTCTTCTTCGGTCTCTTTCTGCTTTTCTTTTTCTTCTTCGTTCTCAAACTTGCTCAGGTCAAGGCCTGCTTTAGTGATAGACTGGAACTGCTTACCATCAAACTCTGTGAGGTAGTTCATCAACCACTCATCGATACGATCAAACATCAAAATGACTTCGATGCCTTTTGCTTTGAACTGCTCTAAGTGGGGGCTGTTCTTCGCAGCAGCGTAGCTATCTGCTGTCAGGTAGTAAATCTTATCCTGACCTTCTTTCATACGCTCAACGTAAGAGGCTAAACCTACCGTTTGCTCCGAGGAATCCACTTCTGTAGAAGCAAAGCGCAGCAAACCCGCAACTTTTTCTTTGTTGCTCATGTCCTCTGCTGGACCTTCTTTTAGCACCAGACCAAACTCTTTCCAGAATGACTGATACTTCTCTTCGTCATTTTTCGCCATGCGCTCAAGCATCGTAAGAACACGCTTAGTACAAGCGTTACGCAAAGATTGAGTCACTTTGTTGTCTTGTAGAATCTCACGTGACACGTTCAATGGCAGATCATTTGAATCAATTAAGCCACGAACGAAACGCAGGTAAGAAGGCATGAATTGCTCAGCGTCATCCATGATAAATACACGCTGAACGTACAGTTTGAGACCCGATTTGTGGTCACGATTCATCATGTCCCAAGGCGCTTTCGCTGGAATATACAGTAGGCTGGTGTAATCGTTCTTACCTTCAACACGGTTGTGGCTCCACACTAGTGGATCAGCGAAGTCGTGCGAAACGTGTTTATAGAACTCTTGATACTCTTCTTCAGAGATATCAGACTTGTTGCGTGTCCAAAGTGCTTGAGCTTTGTTGATTTGCTCCCACTTCTTCTCACCTGTTTCTTTACCTTCTTCGTCGCGTTCAGCAGTCTGAATAGCAACAGGAATACCAATGTGATCCGAGTACTTGCTGATCACTTCACGCAAGCGCCACTCGTTGAGGAACTCTTTACCTTCATCACGCATATGAAGAACGATATCAGTACCACGAGACTCTTTTGAAATGGTCTCGATAGTGTATTCACCCTCACCAGCAGAGTGCCACTGAACCGCTTCATCAGCAGATAGGCCAGCAGCACGCGTGCGCACTGTCACTGCATCGGCAACAATAAATGCGGAGTAGAAACCTACACCAAACTGACCAATCAGTTGAGAATCTTTAGACTGGTCTTCTGACAGCTTTGAGAAAAATTCGGCTGTCCCAGACTTTGCAATCGTACCCAGATGTTCAATGACATCATCACGGCTCATGCCAATACCGTTATCTGAAATAGTCAGCGTATTGGTCGCTTCATCAAATGACAGTTTCACACCTAATTCAGCGTCACCTTGATATAAATCAGGGTTGGATAGCGCCTGAAAACGCAGCTTATCTGAAGCATCAGAGGCGTTCGAAATCAGTTCGCGTAAAAAAATCTCTTTATTGGAATAAAGAGAATGAATCATTAAGTGAAGTAGCTGTTTTACTTCAGATTGAAAGCCACGAGTTTCTTTGTTTTGTGTTGCTGTTTCGCTCATGCTAACTCCATAACATCTATATTTATCAGCTTTCCGCGTTGTCAGCGGAGCCAATACTGAGATAATCTGCAAGTTAACATGAGGGTGACAATTGTAAATTCAAGGTCAAAAATTATAAAAACAATGTTTTTTTGATCTTATATTGACTATTCTTACACCTCAAAAAAATCAAAAAAACTAAACGTTAGCTCCCTGAATCAGGGTTTTTTGCGCATCTGATGAAATCTATACAACTATAATGGTCATATCCAATGAGTAACATAGGCACTAAGTTTAATCTTGCTAACAGATTCTCTTTTGACCCCAATACGAACTCCCTAGTGGACAAGTTAAACGACAGTGAAGTCATTCGTCTGGGAAGTAATGAAAGTCGCATTCTGCTTTTACTGTCAGAAAAGCCCAACGAAATCGTATCTCGCAACGAGTTGCACGATTTTGTTTGGCGTGAGCAAGGCTTCGAAGTTGATGATTCAAGTCTGACTCAAGCTATTTCAACTCTGCGCAAGCAACTTCAGGATTCAACTAAATCTCCTCAATATGTCAAAACCGTGCCAAAACGCGGCTATCAGCTCATCTGCAATGTTGAGCGCACAACGCCATTGATGAGTGGTGAGACACCTTCAAAAAAAGACGTTTCAGAAGAATCTGAAGAACAGCTAACAGAATTGACCACCGAATCACCGTCCGGCGAATTGACGCCAGATGAAAAGCCAGCTCAGAGCGCAACCGCCCCTACCACAGGTAAATCAAAATGGGTGACGCGTATCATGCTGCTTCTCACGATATTGATGCCTTTGTGCGTCATTCTATTTACCAATCCAGCTGAATCAAAATTTCGTCAAGTTGCTGTGTATGACGGGACTCCAGTGATGACACCAGTTAATCATCCTGATCTGAGCAAATGGTACCCATCCATTGAACAGTGTGTGAAGCGTTATAACGCTGCTCATTCAACGGTCGCTCCTGTAGAGGTGATTGCAACAGGAGGTCAAAACAACCAGCTCATTCTTAATTACATTCACTCTCTTGACAGTTCAGGCGAAAATATCACCGTTCGTATTTTTGCTGACCAAGAAGACCTCAGTAAAGTTTGTCAATAGGAATAAAGACATGAACCAAAAAATCGTAGCTGGATTACTTGTTCTGTCAGCGCTGTTCAGCAGTTGGCTTTACTGGGGTAGCGATCTAAAAGTGGAGCAAGTACTGACCGCGAAAGAATGGCAGTCAAAAATGGTAACTGTGATCACCGATAGCCTGCAAGAAGAGTCTGTTGGCCCGCTTCGCAAAGTGGAAGTCACTTCCAATGTAAAATACTTACCTAACGGTAGCTACATTCGAGTTGCTACGGTTCGTTTGTACGCTAACAATGCGAAAAATGAGAACATCATCAGCATATCTGAAATAGGCGAATGGGATATTAGCGACAACTACTTGCTGGTTTCACCTAGCGAGTTCAAAGATGTTTCTTCAGCACAAAGCAAAGACTTCACGGCTGATCAGCTTAAACTGATTACGCAGATCTTTAAGATGGACGCTCAGCAAAGTCGTCGCATTGACATTGTGAATGAAAAAACACTGCTTCTGACGAGTTTAAGCCACGGTTCTACCGTACTTTTCTCTAACTAGTTTTGAATCAAAGGGGGGCATGATGTTCCCCTACTTTACTTTTGCTAATCATGGATTGGATTTCCTCACTAGGGCTGCTGATTGGCTCGTTTTTCTCAAACACGCTTGCTTCTCTGTCGGGTGGTGGCGCCGGACTCTTACAATTCCCCTTGCTTATTTTCTTTGGCCTACCATTTTCCGTTGCCCTAGCAACTCATAAAATCGCTAGCGTTGCTCTCGGTCTAGGTGCAGCCTTTACTCACATCAAGCAAAAAACGATACCTTTCAAAGTCGCTCTCTATCTTATTGCTATCGGTAGTATAGGGGTCATCATTGGCGCCAATATCGTATTGAAGATTCCAGATCAACTCGCCGAAACACTGTTAGGTATGATGATTTTAGCGATAGGTGTCTACTCTCGACTAAAAAAACAATTGGGTCAAAAAGAACTTCCAACAAACCGTCATACGCTAGGTTGGACATTCGGCGGGCTGGGCCTGATTCTAATTGGGATAATTAATGGCTCCCTCACGGCGGGCTCTGGGCTATTAGTGACTATCTTCTTAGTTCGCTGGTTTGGTTATAGCTATAAGCAGGCTGTCGCGTTAACAATGATTTGCGTCGGGCTATTTTGGAACGGCATTGGCGGTGCTGCGGTGGCACAAGCAGGCGCCCCAATTTACTGGCCATGGCTACCTATCTTATTGCTTGGTTCCTTCCTTGGCGGAGGACTAGGCGCTTACCTGAGCACTCGTTATAGTAATCAGGTTATTAAGGTTTGTTTTGAATTACTGACCTTTGCGGTCGGCATCAAGTTATTACTGTGAGTGTATATGGACAAAGCAAAAATCGATATTTATTACTGTCGCCAATGCAATTGGATGTTGCGATCTGCATGGCTATCTCAGGAGCTGCTGCATACTTTCAGTGAAGAGATCGAAATCGTCTCCTTGCATCCCGATACAGGTGGTCGTTTTGAGATTTATTGCAATGGTCTTCTTATTTGGGAAAGAAAGCGTGATGGTGGCTTCCCAGAAGCGAAAGTACTGAAACAGAAAGTCCGAGACATCATAGATCCAGAAAGGGACCTTGGCCATTCTGATACTAAGTAAAAAATGCCCGTATTAGCGGGCATTTTTTATAGTCGAATCGAGGCTAACACCTGATTATCGAAGGTCACCACTTTTAGACCCCCTTCTTCATAGACACCGAAACTAGGTTCAAAACCATTTCGCGGAAACGTTACCGAACCAGGATTAAAGATGATTTGTTCTCCCTGCCACTGCGCTTCTGGAACATGAGTATGACCATGGGCAATAACGTCTCCGTGCTTTAACGGGGGACGCTTATCCTTGTTGTAAAGGTGACCGTGAGTGACAAACAAGCGGTGCCCATTCGCAACTAATACCCAAGCGTAATCCATCATCATAGGAAATGAGAGCAGCATCTGATCCACTTCACTGTCACAATTACCTCTTACCGCAATAATCTTGTCGGCGTATTGATTGAGTCGTTGCGCGACTACTGGCGGGTTGTAACCTTCAGGAACAGAGTTGCGAGGCCCATGGTTCAAAATATCGCCCAGTAACACCAGAGTATCGGTGCCAGAACGGTCAAACTGAGCAAGCATTTTCTCTGTCGCCGGCAAACTGCCGTGCAAGTCTGAGGCAAAAAACAATTTCATGACATTATATCCTCAATAACATTGAGGCTATTTTACGGACTCAGCAACGTTTAGTCATCTCTCGCCATGCCATTGATCACAATATTGTTGTAGCTTACCATTCCAATAATACGTCCACTTTCAATGACGGGCGCTCGACTAATACCAAAACGTTCAAACAAACGCGCACAATATTTCACATTCATATCAGGATCTACCGAGAGAGCAGGTTTGGTCATGATCTCATAAATATTGATCCGATCAGGCGAACGATTCTTCGCCAATACTTTTTTCGCGATGTCATTCATCAACACTAAACCGTACTCATCGTCTTCATTGCGCTTATTCACGACCAAGGCTTTCACTTCATGACTACGTGCTAACTGAATGCCCTCCCTAACGGTCGTGAGCCCATCAATCATGACATAAGAACTGACCATCACATCACGTACTCGGATTTTTCCCTGACCACTCATAATTCATCCTCTACGACCTTTGTTAACTTCTCTACTTGGTGAGCTACACCAACCGCATCTTCGATATCAATCTGCACAGCAATACCTTGTCCAGACTCCTGATCAAATTCCCCTACCTCGCTGATCGTTTCGAGTATATGACGAGACAGGTGCTCTTCGACCACAAACAACACGACATCTTTTTGAGTTTCCAAGGTCAATCCAAAAAAGGTTCGCTTTTTATTTAACCCTTCTCCCCTAGCGTGATTAATTACCGTCGCACCTGTTGCACCAGCATTTCGTGCTGCATCCACTACTTTTTCAGTTTGACTGTCTTCCACAAAAGCCAGTATCAATTTAAAGCGCATTTTAACTATCCTCCTGCGCTGCCTCTCTGTTGAGCCAGCGAGTGATCTGGGCATAACCCATAACAGAAATCATTGGAAACAAACTGGCAAAGGCAATCAGACCAAAGCCGTCGATCATAGGGTTTCTTCCAGGAACAGTAGACGCAAGCCCCAAGCCTAAAGCTGCGACCAAAGGTACGGTGACGGTAGATGTCGTAACACCTCCGGAATCGTAAGCTAGCGGAACAATTAACTTGGGGGCATAAAACGTTTGGATAACAACAATAATATAGCCCGCGATAATATAGTAATGGATAGGGTCACCAACAACGATCCTATAACTCCCCAATGAGATACCAATTGCCACTCCTAATGCGACGGCTATCCGCAAACCGTTGACACTGATTGAGCCACCCGACACTTGGTTGGCCTTAATGGCAACGGCAATCAAAGAGGGTTCAGCGATTGTTGTACTAAAGCCGATACAGAAGGCGAATAAATATACCCAGTAATAGTCCTGCCAACCAATGGCCCCCGATACGCTAGTTCTAAATTCTTCTAAAAAAGCTGGCGCCGTCAACTGAGTTGCCATCGTTTCCCCCAGAGGGAATAGCGCAAGCTCTAGACCAATCAGGAAAAGAGATAGACCAAGAATGACGTACCCAAACCCAAGCAATACTTTGGGTAGATTCGTTACTGGGCGGCGTAATACTGCAAACTGAAAGCCGAAAATAATCGATGCGATAGGGATGACATCGCTAATAGTGCCAAGGAAAGTGTCAACAAAGTGCGACCATTCAATCATGCCACCACCATTCCATAAACCATCACAAACATCATAGGCAACAAAGAAGCAAAGGCGATTAATCCGAAACCATCTATCATCGGGTTACGACCTTTAATGGCCGATGCAAGCCCAACGCCGAGAGCTGTCACCAAAGGGACCGTGATGGTTGATGTGGTCACACCGCCAGAGTCGTATGCCACACCAATAATGGCGTCTGGTGCAAACATCGTCAGCACGACAACCCCAATGTACCCACCGATGATCATGTATTGGATTGACCATCCTTTTAGAATTCGAAGTACGCCAAGCATAATGGCAATACCAACAGAGAGAGCTACCGTATAACGCAAGCCATTAGCGTAGTCATCCATGGCAACCTCCTCTGAGGCAATCATGCCCCCTTCTGCTGCTACTTCTGCGGCCTCATCCGCGACTGCAGTTAAAGCAGGCTCAGCAACCGTCGTTCCAAAACCCAAACAGAAGGCGAAGATCATTAGCCAAAATACGCTCCCCTTGCGAGCAAATGCCTGAGCCATGGACTCACCGATTGGAAAAAGCCCCATCTCTAAACCGAAGATAAAGAAGGTCAGCCCCATCACGACAAGCATCAATCCAAACAATATAGAGAGCATGTTAGGCAAAGGGTCTTGCAGTACCACCAATTGGAAAAAAGCAATTACAGCAACTATCGGCAGCAAATCTCGTAAGCTGCCTAAAAACGCTGTGAGCAGCGCAGCAATTGCCTGCATACACACCTCTTAGTTAGTGAAGTACTTGTTTATGATGGCAAATAGAATGACCATTTGGTGTGACTCATATAGCGGGACGACCGACAAAAGTAACGAAATGTTAATTTTGTGATGGTCACTAGTTTTACATAATCAGTGATCCGAACGGTGGCTAACTCGCTATAATTACTAGAATTAGCCAAATTAGATTCTGAGTGATCTGATATTAATAGAGGAGCAAAGGAGAGCGGAATGAAAGTACTACTCACTGGTGGCACAGGTTTTATTGGCAGAGAATTGCTGAAACACTTCACAACGTATGAAGTGGTTTTACTCACCCGTTCCCCTGAAAAAGCGAAAGCGATCGTCAATCACGCTGATTTAGGCAACATTACATACGTATCTGAGCTAGAGCAGTACCATGATCTCAATGAATTTGATGCCGTAGTCAACCTAGCTGGTGAACCTATCGCGGACAAGCGCTGGAACGAGAAACAGAAAAAAAATATCTGTAAAAGCCGTTGGAATATCACCGAAAAAATCGTTGATTTGATTCACGCTAGCACCTCTCCACCAGCAGTTTTTATCAGTGGGTCCGCTGTCGGCTATTATGGTGACCAACAAGATCACCCCTTCGATGAAGGTCTGCATGTTCACCACCAAGGTTTCCCTCATCATGTTTGTGCAAAATGGGAACAGATCGCGAATCGCGCTCGTTCGGAATCGACGCGAGTCTGTATACTCAGGACTGGGGTGGTTCTCGGTCAAGATGGCGGTGCACTGAATAAAATGTTGCTGCCTTATAAGCTAGGCTTAGGTGGACCAATCGGTAATGGTCAACAATACATGCCATGGATACATATGTTAGATATGGTCAGAGGTATCGTCTACTTGCTCGAAACGGAGCATGCGCACGGGGAATTCAATTTATGCGCGCCTCACCCCGTGACTAACGAGCAATTTAGCCAAACATTGGCGAGGTCACTCAAACGCCCGCATCTTTTGTCGACCCCAAAATGGGCGCTTCGTCTGGCAATGGGCGAAAGCTCGATTCTTTTGTTCGATAGTCTGCGAGCAAAGCCCAAAAAACTCACTGAACTAGGATTTCGTTTTAGTTACTCCCGCTTAGAGCCTGCACTAAAAAATCTGTTACAACATCGCGAGTAATCTTTTATTCTAGTTGATATCTGCCTCGCTAGAAGAAAGGAATTCATGTCTTACTCTATTCTTATCACAGGTTGTTCCACAGGGATCGGCTACGTCTGTGCGCATGCACTTCATCAAAAAGGTTATCAGGTCATCGCATCGTGTCGGCACTTTGCCGACGTAAAACGTTTACGCAGTGAAGGCCTGACATGCATTCAGCTTGATCTTTCCGACAGCGATAGTATTTCTAATGGGGTTAAGCAGGCATTGTCACTGACGAACGAGAAACTTGATGCCCTGTTTAACAATGGGGCTTACGGTCAACCAGGAGCCTTGGAAGATCTCCCTACTCAAGCCTTAAGAGAACAGTTCGAAACCAATTTTTTTGGTTGGCATCAACTCGTTCAAGAGGTTTTGCCTAGTATGCGCCAAAATGGAAAAGGGCGGATTATCCAGAATAGCTCAGTGTTAGGCTTTGCCGCCAT
Source organism: Vibrio neptunius (assembly GCF_000967495.1). GTDB lineage: Bacteria > Pseudomonadota > Gammaproteobacteria > Enterobacterales > Vibrionaceae > Vibrio > Vibrio neptunius. Next base: position 27,449 of record NZ_JXXU01000014.1, read on the forward strand.
GAAGTATCGAGGAGCATACAATGCCTCTAAATTTGCTCTGGAGGGCTGGACGGACACTTTACGTTTGGAGTTGTTTGGGAGTGGTATACAAATCAGCTTGATCGAACCAGGCCCTATTGAGACCCAGTTCAGACAGAATGCATTGCGTGCCTTTCTGAAATGGATTGATATAAACTCAAGCGTGCATCACCAGCATTATAAAGAGCAGTTGGAAAGACTAGAAAAAGAGTCATCAAACAATTCATTTGTTTTACCAGCAGAGTCATGTATTGCTCCTTTGTTGCATGCTCTAGAGTCAGATACCCCCAAAGTTCGCTATCGTGTGACTACGCCAACCAAAGTATTTGCAGTACTAAAGCGATTACTCCCTAGCCGGCTACTAGATCGCATTCTACAAAAGGCTGCTTAAAAATAAATCACCGAGTGTCATTTTTTCGTCATAATAAGACGCTAATTTAGCCATTGAAGTTGTTCACTTCATGACCTCATATAAGCGTTACATTCGGTAAAAACATGACATTGAACCAGCTAAACTGGCTAAGTGTAGGTGTTGCGCTAACGCTGTTTATCGTTTTATAAACACCTTCGCTTGCATTAGGCATCATTAACACCGCTATGGAGGGCGGTGTTTTTGTATCGGCTATTCCCTTGATATTGGCAGCCGCTGCCCATATGTTGGTTGTATCCAACTCTTTGCAAGGAATCACCAAATGCAATCTCCTTTTATTGTGGAATTGAACGAGCAAAACTTCCGTCAAGTACTCGAAGGCTCAATGCAAACACCGGTCCTGATTCACTTTTGGGCACCAATGAGCCAAGAAAGTACACAAGTTATTCCGGATCTGCAAAATCTCGCGCAGCAATACAACGGGGCTTTTACACTCGCGCTCTTAAACTGCGAGCAAGAGCAAATGATTGCAAGCCAATTTGGTGTCCAGGCCCTGCCCACCATTGCGCTGTTTGTTAATGGTCAACCTGTCGATGGCTTAGGGGGTCCTCAGGATCTCACCGCGATTCAGGCGATGCTAGCCAACCACCTTCCAAGCCAAGATGATCTGAATCTGAAACAAGCTCTAGAACTCATTCAATCTGGTCAGCATTCTCAGGCTTTAACACTGCTACAAGCACTACCTGATGAAATCAAGCAGAAAGGTGATGTAAAGCTCGCTTTAGCAGACTGCTTGTTAGAGAATCAAAGCTATGACCAAGCCGAAGCCTTACTCGATACCATTCCTATGGAATATCAGGACAACTACTACAAAGGCTTAGTGGCAAAGATGGAGCTGCACGCCCAAGCAGCAAACAGCCCTGAAATCCAATCTCTTGAACAGGCGCTAAGCGATAGGCCTGAAGACGCTCAAACAGCCGCCGAACTCGCCCTGAGTTACCATCAGGTCAACCGGGATGAAGAGGCATTAGAAATACTATGGACGTTCTTAAGCAGTGATTTGAATGCTCTGGATGGCGAAATGAAAAAGCACTTTATGGATATTCTAGCAGCACTAGGACAAGGAAATCCAATTGCCGGAAAGTACCGTCGACAACTCTACTCTGTACTCTATTAGACTTCCTAAAAACCTTCAAAGCCGGCATGTCCGGCTTTAATTTTATACGAATTTGGTACAAGTTCTCATTTATGTCATTGTACTGGCACATAAATTGAGCAACAATCGACATATTAATTTTTTCAAGGACTCAGATATGGCTATCGACTCTCTCATTACCATCGGCATTTTTCTCATTGTCGCTATTGCATTTATTATTGCCAGTGTCAAAACTGTACCTCAGGGTAACCACTGGACTGTAGAGCGTTTTGGTCGCTACACCCTCACTCTAAAGCCGGGACTGAACATCATCATTCCTTTTATTGACGGTATAGGTCATAAAATCAATATGATGGAGCGCGTGTTAGACATCCCCGCTCAGGAAGTCATTTCTAAAGATAATGCTAACGTCACTATTGATGCCGTCTGTTTTGTTCAAGTAGTGGATGCTGCAAAAGCTGCGTACGAAGTCAATGATCTAGAACACGCCATTCGTAACCTAACTCTTACTAACATTCGTACCGTTTTAGGCTCAATGGAACTTGATGAGATGCTGAGTCAACGTGATATGATCAACAGCAAACTGCTGTCCATTGTTGATGAAGCGACTAACCCTTGGGGCGTAAAAGTCACACGGATTGAAATTAAGGATGTTCAACCACCAGCCGATCTTACTGCCGCAATGAACGCCCAAATGAAGGCAGAGCGAAACAAACGTGCTGAAGTCTTAGAAGCTGAAGGGGTTCGACAAGCTGAAATACTACGTGCCGAAGGCCACAAGCAGTCAGAGATCCTCAAAGCTGAAGGTGATAAACAAGCCGCTATACTTCAGGCAGAAGCGCGTGAACGTGCTGCTGAAGCAGAAGCTCGAGCGACGACTATGGTTTCAGAAGCGATTGCTCAAGGTGACATGCAGGCGGTTAACTATTTTATTGCCCAAGGGTATACCGACGCATTGCGTGCGATTGGCCAAGCCGAAAATGGCAAAATTATCATGCTACCGCTTGAAGCATCGGGCCTGATGGGTTCAGTGGCTGGTATCGCAGAAATGTTCAAGCATCAATCCGACCAAAATAAATAGAGGCCCTCTTGTTCGAATTACTCGATTCTCTCAATTATTGGCACTGGTTAGCGTTCGGGCTGGCTTTGCTGGCTGTGGAGTTGCTTGGTACTGCTGGCTATTTTCTATGGCTAGGTTTGTCGGCGCTAATCATCGGTTTGTTACTCACTATGCTTCCGATGAGTTGGCAACTGCAGTGGATTGCTTTTAGCGTCTTTTCTTTGATGACCACTTGGTTATGGTGGAGGAGACAATTTAAGAAAGACGTCTCTGACGATTTAAATCGAGATTTAAACCAGAAACAGAAGCAACTTATTGGTCAGACTGTACTGATTGAGGAAGATCTGGCGCCTGGAAAACATCGCATAAAAGTGGGAGACACCACTTGGTCAGCGCAAACCGAACATACGATACCCGCTGGTGCACTCGCAGAAATCACTCAAGTGGACGGTATTATTCTCACCATACAAGAAAAAAAATAATCTCTATCTCAAGCTCTTTGTCTCAGCAAAGAGCTTTTTCTTATCTAGCAACACTTTCTTTGCAGTAAAAAGCTATAGTTTTAAATCACTTAATGCATTATCGTCTTGAATTAAGTAACGAGTTAAATCGGAAAATAACTTGAATCGAACTCAATCTACTCATTGCCCATAAAATAACATTTCAAATATATCATTTAGTTATTAATTTGCCTTAAGTAAAAAGTAACAGTTATTTATTAAAGCGAATTTTAAATAACAAAACTTTTTTTGATCTTTCATCGTTAAGCGACATACTGATAAATATCTCTTTAATGATTTTTAGCGAGGTGTTTAATATGAAGTATTTAATTGCGTTAGCATGCAGTCTTACTTTTAGTTTTTCGGTAGTAGCACAATCACCCGTAGGAAGCACTACTTCGGGTCCAATAGTGAAATGTGAATTAAGTCCAGGGGTAGTTGAACGTATGCCAATCGTTATATGCAAAAATAGCGATGGTACGGTAATGAGATGAAAAAAGGAGCCTTTCAGCTCCTTCTTTTTTTATAATTCTAGCAGTTGTTTAATGACTGTTTTTCTTTCTTCTTTTGTTGCTTTTCCATACCAATAACCAAACATTTCTTGTTGTTTGGAGTTTGTTGTGAGGATAACTTTGCTTGAGTTACGATTTTCAACAGCCCAGCTCAATAGCTCATCACGTTGTTCTTTAGGCGTTTGCTCAAACCAATATTGTGTCATCTCTATCGCTTTTGAAGAATTACCATCAGTCTCCATTGTAACGGGAACAGCCACTGAAGCTCTACCAACATTATAATTTGCACTATTCACAACCGCTTCAATGTAGCCAGCAGGAATTGAGAAGGTCATGTTATTCGCATTTGAAGCAGCGACATTAAATACAAGGTCTTGATACGGCTGCTGCTCGAGAAACTGGCTAGACACTGGGAACTTGACGAACTGAGTTTGGGTACACACGTCACTACAGGTTTCTGCCGATGCAGCGTAAGGTTTTAAAGCCTCCTTTCTATTGATGCCTTCAACCGTGACTGATTTAAATTCGCTATAGTTTTTAAAGTACTGCAATTCCATTTTAATAAATGAGTCTGGCACATTTTTTTTCTGTAATGGAACCACATAGTTAAGCTCTAATGATGACTTCACCAACTGACTTCCGTTCACTTCAAGTGAATCTGGCTTGAGTGATTTACCAACAATAATTTGATAGTTCTGTTTTGACTCGACTCGCTTTACTGCATCTGTAAAGTCGCTAGTTGAATCTAATGTAGTACAACCTACCATCAATAAAGGAAGTGACGCTAAAATAATTTTCTTCATATAAACCACCCTGGATATGACTCCGTTATATACTATTCGAATTACCCTTTATCTTCAGGCTCTACCTCTCAATACAATAAAAGCTGGCCAATAATGACCAGCGTATCTTACTAAGAATGAATGTTGATACTCTTAGAAACCGTATTCTAGACCAACACGAACCACGAATGTTTCCGTATTTGTTGCACCATCAGCTGATAATATATCGCGCTGTGCAACACGCACGTAAGGTACAAAACCATTGTGAACATACATTAACTGACCGGAAACAACACTGTCTTCGTTGTTGATTTTTACTCCTGCTGTTTCTGAATCCATATTGGCTGCATAACCTAGCTTAAAGCCCCATGGTCCGGTCCAATACTGGCCGATAACAGAATATGAATCCTGCTCAGATTTTGAACCACCTTGTACATCAGATTCACCGGCTTTATATGCTGCAGATAAACCAAAGCCAGCAGGAAGAGACGCTTCAAAACCAACTAAATAGCCGAAAGTATCAGCTTTAGTACCTGCATTTGCATCAGTCTGACGATCCGTTTCAGTTTCAAGTGCTGCATGGAAAGTTAGGCTATCATTCAGACGATAGTGCGCCGCTGCACCGTAGAAATAATTATTTTTTACGCTTGCCTCACCGCGCCCCGTCGCCAGATTGAAAGTAAAACCGTTGTAATCAACTGAATCGTAGCGTGCCATATCGCCATGACGGTCACGATTGTATGACACATCACCGCCCCAATCCCAAACAGCACCTAGGCCAGGGTTTGCGTAAGGCCAGTCAATAACTTCATACATGGGCGTAAGCATACGACCAAAGCGTACCTTACCCCAGTCACCTTGTAGGCCAAGGAAAGTATCACGGTTACCTAATGATGCACCATCGCCATTTTCCCCAACGTAGCCAGACTCTATCTGCATGAAAACATTTAAATTCTCGTACATATCTTTACTAGCGCGAAAACCAATGCGTGATTCATTCTCGTAGTCATACCCCGTGCCAGTATCAGTAGTCACACCAGCTTTCGTCTCTTCAGAGTCATAATTTACGATTGAGATTGCTGCCACACCGTAAGCTTGTACATTGAAGTCAGAGATAATACCAACCTGAGATGATTCAGCTGCTAAAGCACCTGTAGAGACCATCGCCACTGCTGCACCAAGAAGAGTGCGTTTGAACATTTTTTCCATGGAAGAACTCCTAAAAATGAATATAGCTGTTTTTGTTGTTCTCACCTCAAGTTGGCCGCCGAAGGGAGAATCATTTCCTATGATGAAAGTAAAAGAGTGATCACTCATTCTTCCCTTTCTAATTTGCATACACTCGGTGTATCCATGGACTTAAGACTAACTTCGCGATAAAAAACATCAATCAGAACTTAATTTTCAAATAAAAAAATATGACCAGCTACAAACTTTTATAAACACAGTGATCAAGATCTAACTCCGTTATTATCAAGCACATCAAATAAAATAAAATAAATAAAAATCAACAATTTAAAAACAAATGCCAAGTAGGAATAGTTTGAAGTGACTCGCATAAAAATAGTGAAAAAGAGAAGTTTATCAGTTATAAGATCTTGATCACTGCATTAATATTGGCCTCGGTAATCGTTAAAATCATCAGTATTTTTACCACAAAAAAAAACCACCCGTATGGGTGGTTTTTTCTAATTGAACTGGCTTTAGATTAGATTAACTAGATCCTGTTCAGTTTGGATTTCGATACCTAATTCTTGAGCTTTAGCAAGTTTAGAACCTGCATTTTCACCAGCAAATAAAATGTCTGTTTTCTTGCTCACACTGCCTGTCACTTTAGCGCCTAGCCCCTGCAATGCGGCTTTGGCTTCATTTCTAGACAGTTGTGACAAAGACCCAGTAAGAACCACTATTTTTCCTGCTAGCGGTTGGGGAATGTCTCCGCTCGGCTCTTCAATCTCAGGCCATACTATCCCTTGGTCGAGAAGACTTTGGATAACTTGTTGGTTTTTATCTTGAGCAAAGAAAGCGATGATATGATTGGCAACGATATCGCCAATATCAGAGACTTCAATGAGTTGTTCAAGATTGGCAGTTTGAACTGCATCTAGAGTTTTAAAATGCTGAGCTAAATTGGCCGCTGTAGCTTCACCAACTTCTCGAATGCCAAGGGAATAGAGGAATCGAGGTAATGTCGTCTGCTTAGCTTTGTTTAATGCATCAACAACATTTTGCGCTGATTTCGGCCCCATACGATCAAGGACAGTTATCACGCCAGCGGATAAACTGAATAAATCTGCTGGCGTTTCAACCATCTCTCGATCCACTAGCTGTTCAATGACCTTTTCTCCAAGCCCATCAACATCAAGAGCTTTACGAGATACAAAATGTCTCAATGCCTCTTTACGTTGCGCCTGACAAACTAAGCCACCAGAACATCGCGCAACCGCTTCACCTTCAATACGTTCCACCTCTGAACAGCATACAGGGCACTGTTTTGGAAACACGATATCGCGAGCATTATCTGGTCGACGTTCTTCAATCACAGACACTATTTGTGGAATCACATCTCCTGCACGGCGAATGATTACGCTATCACCTACTTTCACACCAAGGCGCTCAATCTCATCTGCATTGTGCAATGTTGCATTGCTGACCGTCACACCGCCGACAAACACAGGCTCCAGTTTGGCTACAGGTGTAATCGCTCCAGTCCTTCCGACTTGGAACTCAACATCATTAAGCAAGGTGACCTCTTCTTGCGCAGGAAACTTGTAAGCAATCGCCCATCGTGGGGCTCTAGCAACAAAGCCTAACTGTTCTTGTAATCCAATATCGTCGACTTTAATCACAACCCCATCGATTTCATAGGGTAAGGCTTCTCGGCGCTCTAAAATATCTTGATAATAAGCTTTTACTTCGGTCAAATTAGCAACTCGACGAGTTTCAGGGCACATTGGTAGCCCCCAGCCTTTCAGTTGCAGAAAGCGCTCATAATGGCTTTCAGACAATGCAGTTCCTTCAACAACACCAACGCTGTATGCATAGAAACTAAGAGGACGTGTGGCTGTAATACGCGAATCCAATTGACGTAAACTGCCTGCTGCTGCGTTACGTGGATTCACAAAGACTTTCTCGCCCTTTTTCTGGGCTTGCTGATTCAATTTTTCGAAGCCTTCTTTGGGCATAAAGACTTCACCACGTACCTCGATACGTTGCGGCCAACCCTGACCACTCAATTTGAGCGGAATGGATTTGATGGTGCGGACATTCTCAGTAATATTTTCTCCCGTAGCGCCATCACCTCGAGTCGCCGCCTGAACCAAAATACCATTCTCATACAGTAAACTTACAGCCAGACCATCCAGTTTAGGCTCGCAGCAGAAAACGTTGAAATCGGCAGAAGGTATGCGATCAGACATACGCTTGTGGAAGCTTTCTAGCTCGCCATCGTCGAATGCATTGTCCAGTGACAACATCGGGATCTCATGAGTTACAGATTGGAACCCATCAAGCGGCTGTCCACCTACACGCTGACTTGGAGAATCCAAAGTGACCAGCTCAGGGTTGTCGGTTTCGAGCGCTAATAGCTCACGCATTAATCGATCATATTCAGCATCAGGGATCTCAGGGTTGTCTTCAACGTAATACTTAACACCGTGGTAATGGAGGGTCTCACGCAACTGATTGAGCTTTTCTTGAATCTCTTGTGACATAAATAACTCTGTACTTAATCGTTTTAACGACCGATATCGTATTGATGTCGGGATATAATTTGCAGGAGTATGAACAGGCTTTGTCAGGTTAGCAACTATGCCATGTTCCAAAAGAAAGGCTCCGGATTCGGAGCCTTGATTGAATTTAGAGTAGCTTAAGCAGACTCTGCTGTTTTGAAACTCTGAATCTGCGCTCGGTATGCATCCAGACGGTTTGGCGTCATTAAATTGCGAGCATCATCGAGTACATTGGCGCCTAAATCATCGGCTATCTGCTGAGCTGTTTTTAGCATCAACTTAAAATTCTGTTCAGGGTCACCGTAACATGGGAGTGTCATAAAGAATGAGATACCTTTGGTTGTAAACGCCGCAGGATCGGTATGTTCAAGTGTACCAGGTTGCATCATATTAGCGACGCTAAACAGCACCTTACCTGTCCCAGACAAGTCGGAATGACGATGGAAAATATCCATTTCACCGTAAAGTAAACCGTTCTGTTCCATGCTATCAAATAGCTTTGTTCCAACAAATGGCTCAGTCCCCGCGCAATGCACATTGAGCACGATAACTTGCATTTCTGGCTCAGCCGAAGCGACTTCAGGCTCATGCGTATCATTGACGACTGATAAAGAGTCCGTATTTTGTGGCTCTGAGGCCACAACTGACTCCACATTCGCTTCAATATCATCCAACACTTTGGTTGAGATAGATGGCACGTCCAGTTCAGGCTCTTCGTTGACCTTTTTTTCAGCCGATTCAGAAGGCAAATCAAGTTGGCTCACTGTCTTAACGTCGGCGTCAACATAACCATCAATCAACGGATCAGCGGCCAGCTTCTCTTCAGCGAAATCAGGCTCTTTGCGCTCTTTACGAATGATTTCAAAATCATCTTCGGGTGCAAATGCACGCTCTGGCACCGTATCAGGAGCATCCTCTTTGTCAGCATCCAATTTACGAAGAGGCTTACTGCCAAACTTGGCTTTTCCTTCTTTTTTGCTTGTCCATAAACCGTGGAACAGTAGCGCAGCTATCGCTAAAGCCCCGACGATTATGAGTACAAATCGCAATTCCTGCATTTTTCGCTCTCAAATTACTCGATACATGTAGACCTTAAGCCAACTTATCGAATCTGGTTAAACCTTTCTATAACTAACTCTACCAAAACTCTCACCCGTTTTAGAACAACTTAATGTGAGAAGTTCATGCAATGTTGTGATTTTGAACACGCTTTTTTCTTGTTAAGATAAAAAGCGTTCGATTTCACACCACCAAAAGTCAGGGCTTATGAATTCAAAAATACATCAACGTTCCGGTTTCGGTTACTTCTTTTATGGCCTTGAACTTGCGGTCACACCAGGTATCCGTCAATTTGTTCTGCTGCCCTTACTCGCAAATATTTTGCTTGTAGGAGGGGCACTATTTTATCTGTTTTCGCACTTAGACGTATGGATAGAGCAGTTAATGGGACAACTTCCTGGGTTTCTTTCTTGGCTAAGCTATATTTTGTGGCCACTAATAGTATTGACAATTTTAGCGACTTTCTCCTATTTCTTCAGCACATTAGCAAATTTTGTCGCCGCCCCCTTTAACGGTTTATTGGCTGAAAAGGTAGAAGAACACCTAACTGGGAAAAAGGTCAATGAGGATGGAATGTTTGCGGTTGTGAGGGATACTCCCAGAATTCTCGCCCGAGAATGGCGAAAGCTACTTTACGTTTTACCAAAAGCCATTGGCCTGTTTATTTTGTTGCTGATTCCCGCCTTGGGACAGACACTCGGTCCCGTTCTGTGGTTTGGATTTACGGCTTGGATGTTGGCCATCCAATATTGTGACTACCCTTTTGACAACCATAAGGTTCCTTTTAACGAAATGCGTAACAATTTGAAACAAAAACAAGGGAAAGCCTATAGTTTTGGGGCTTTAGTCGCCATATTTACAACGGTTCCGATTTTAAATCTGATTATCATGCCAGTTGCTGTGTGCGGTGCGACAGCAATTTGGGTATCCGAGTTCAAACGCTAGTCAACAATTAGTGCATGTTAGTTAAATAACATGCACTTCATCTCATTCTAATAAGTTATAACTTTTTAATCCTTCTCTAGAATTTTCAGCTAGCCTACTCTTCTAACCACGCACTCTATATTGGGCACAAGAAGTACTGGCTTCTTAACCTGATACACGGTTGATAAGCTTTTAACAGATGAAGGATCACGACATGAGTAAAATCTACGAAGATAACTCTCTTACTATCGGTAATACGCCACTAGTACGTCTAAACAAAGTCAGCAAAGGTAAAGTGCTGGCGAAAATTGAGGCTCGTAACCCCAGCTTCAGCGTGAAATGCCGTATTGGTGCCAATATGATCTGGGAAGCAGAAAAAACAGGCACTCTAAAACCAGGGATTGAGCTTGTAGAACCTACCAGTGGCAATACCGGTATCGCTTTAGCTTTCGTAGCAGCCGCTCGTGGTTACAAACTGACTCTGACCATGCCCGAATCCATGAGCCTTGAGCGCCGTAAACTGCTTAAAGCCCTAGGTGCAAACCTCGAGCTAACCGAAGCGGCAAAAGGTATGAAGGGAGCGATTGCTAAAGCAGAAGAAATTGTAGCAGCCAACCCCGAAAAATACTTGCTGCTACAACAGTTCAACAACCCAGCGAATCCACAGATTCACGAAAAAACCACAGGTCCCGAAATCTGGGAAGCGACTGATGGCGAAGTTGACGTATTCGTTGCTGGTGTAGGCACTGGTGGTACTATCACAGGGACAACTCGATACCTTAAGGGTGAGAAAGGCAAGAACATTGTATCTGTTGCGGTTGAACCAGCAGAATCGCCTGTTATTGCTCAGGCACTTGCAGGCGAAGAAATCCAACCTGCACCGCATAAAATTCAAGGTATCGGCGCTGGTTTCATCCCCGGCAACCTAGATTTAGAGCTTCTCGACCGTGTTGAGTCAGTTACTTCTGAGGACGCTATCGAAATGGCACGCAGGCTTATGGAAGAGGAAGGCATTCTGGCTGGCATCTCTTCTGGCGCAGCGGTTGTTGCCGCGAACAGGTTGGCAGAACTACCTGAATTTGAAGGAAAAACAATCGTAACTGTACTTCCTAGCTCAGGTGAACGTTACTTAAGTACTGCACTGTTTTCAGGCATCTTTACAGAGAAAGAGAACCAACAGTAATCCGTTGTCAAATCAATTTTTCGTCTGAAAAAGCCCCTTTATGGGGCTTTTTTGTTGATCCCTGCCTCACCTTTGGTAATATCGGGGCAGTTTTATTTTTAGCTTCAAAATAAAAGCTAAATGAGAATTTATCCCAGTGATGAGATCCAGCACAGATTGGAATCATGACTGGAAAATTTGCAATCAGTATCAACTATGACACTAAATGAATATTGTGTATTTGGCACAAAGCGACGTTCGGGGTTAAGCTGAATCTGATTTAGAAACGATCAAAATATAAATCAATTGGGGTATATAACATGTACGAGAAGCAAGTAGAAATCACTGCAGAAAATGGTCTTCACACTCGTCCAGCTGCACAGTTTGTTAAAGAGGCAAAAGGCTTTGATGCAGACATCACTGTGACTTCTAACGGTAAAAGCGCTAGCGCGAAAAGCCTGTTCAAACTTCAAACTCTAGGCCTAGTAAAAGGTACGCAAGTTACTATCTCAGCTGAGGGCCCTCAAGCTCAACAAGCTGTTGACCACCTAGTTGCTCTAATGGATCAACTACACTAATCCGGTCTGCTATTTCTAAAGCCATTTTGTGAAAGCAAAATGGCTTTGTTGGAAATAGGCCCAGATATAAGCTACACATTATCGGTAGCGAATTCATATTTTCTCCCGTTTTAAAGTTGACCAATTTAAGGTAAGGCTATGATTTCAGGCATCCTAGCATCTCCAGGTATTGCTATTGGTAAAGCACTACTCCTTCAAGAAGATGAAATTGTCCTAAACACTCACTCAATTACCGATGCTCAAATAGAAGCAGAAGTAGCTCGCTTTTTTGACGCACGTAACAAATCAGCAGCTCAGCTTGAAACTATCAAGCAGAAAGCCCTTGAAACCTTCGGTGAAGAAAAAGAAGCGATCTTTGAAGGTCATATCATGCTTCTTGAAGATGAAGAGCTAGAAGAAGAGATCCTAGCACTGATCAAAAACGACAAGATGCACGCCGATAACGCCATTCATACTGTTATCGAAGAACAAGCGACCGCTCTTGAATCCCTAGACGACGAATACCTAAAAGAACGTGCAACTGATATCCGTGATATCGGCACCCGTTTTGTTAAAAATGCTCTTGGCATCAATATCGTTTCACTTAGCGATATCAACGAAGAAGTCATTCTGGTTGCTTACGACCTAACACCGTCAGAGACAGCGCAAATCAACCTAGACTACGTTCTTGGTTTTGCTTGTGACATTGGTGGTCGTACTTCTCACACCTCAATCATGGCTCGCTCACTTGAGCTTCCTGCCATCGTTGGTACGAACGACATCACTAAACAAGTTAAGAACGGCGACATGCTGATTCTAGATGCGATGAACAACAAGATCGTTATCAACCCTTCTGATGCTGAGCTAGAAGAAGCAAAAGCTGTTAAAGCCGCTTTCATCGCTGAGAAAGAAGAACTTGCTAAACTGAAAGATCTCCACGCAGAGACTCTAGACGGTCACCGCGTAGAAGTTTGCGGTAACATCGGTACTGTTAAAGACTGTGACGGCATCATCCGTAACGGTGGCGAAGGTGTGGGTCTGTACCGTACTGAATTCCTATTCATGGACCGTGATGCGCTTCCTACTGAAGAAGAGCAGTACCAAGCGTACAAAGAAGTTGCTGAAGCAATGAACGGTGAGTCAGTAATCATCCGTACTATGGATATCGGTGGCGATAAAGACCTTCCTTACATGGATCTTCCTCAAGAGATGAACCCGTTCTTAGGCTGGCGCGCAGTACGTATCAGCTTAGATCGTCGTGAAATCCTACGTGACCAGCTACGCGGCATCCTGCGTGCATCTGCACACGGTAAGCTACGCATCATGTTCCCAATGATCATCTCGGTTGAAGAGATCCGTGAACTGAAGAAAGCAATCGAAGAGTACAAAGCAGAACTTCGCGCTGAAGGCCATGCATTCGACGAAAACATCGAAATTGGTGTAATGGTTGAGACTCCTGCAGCAGCTGCTATCGCACACCACCTAGCAAAAGAAGTCGAATTCTTCTCGATCGGTACCAACGATCTTACTCAGTACACGCTAGCAGTAGACCGTGGTAACGAGATGATCTCACACCTATACAACCCACTATCTCCAGCTGTACTTACAGTGATCAAGCAAGTGATAGACGCTTCTCACGCTGAAGGTAAATGGACTGGTATGTGTGGTGAGCTTGCTGGTGATGAGAGAGCAACACTTCTGCTTCTGGGTATGGGGCTAGACGAGTTCTCTATGAGCGGTATCTCTATTCCAAAAGTGAAGAAAGTGATTCGTAACTCGAACTTTGCAGAAGTCAAAGCAATGGCAGAAGAAGCGCTTTCTCTACCAACAGCAGCAGAAATTGAATCCGCTGTAGAAAAATTCATCGCAGAGAAAACTCAATAATTGACTGATACCATTAAGATAGACGGCTAAAAACAGTCGTCTATCGTGTGAGATTGGTATACTATAATTCGACAGAATTGAATAAAACGTTAGGAGCATGACACAATGGGTCTGTTTGACAAACTTAAGAAGCTAGTATCTGACGACAGTGCTGACGCAGGTGCAATTGAAATCATCGCGCCTCTGTCTGGTGAAATCGTAAACATCGAAGATGTGCCAGATGTCGTTTTCGCTGAGAAAATCGTTGGTGACGGTATTGCTATCAAACCTGCTGGCAGCAAGATGGTAGCTCCTGTAAACGGTACAATCGGTAAGATCTTTGAAACTAACCACGCATTCTCAATCGAGTCTGACGACGGCGTAGAGCTATTCGTTCACTTCGGTATCGACACTGTTGAACTAAAAGGCGAAGGCTTCAAGCGTATTGCAGAAGAAGGTCAAACAGTTAAAGCTGGCGACACTATCATCGAGTTCGATCTAGCGCTTCTAGAAGAGAAAGCAAAATCAACTCTAACGCCTGTCGTTATCTCTAACATGGACGAAATTAAAGAGCTGAACAAGCTATCTGGTTCAGTATCTGTGGGTGAAACACCAGTCCTACGCGTAACTAAGTAATTTTTACTTAGCCAACTACAAAAAACGCAGCGACTCAGCTGCGTTTTTTATCTCCTTTCTTTCAGATTATTTTAGCCCCAATGCGTATTTCAACACCTGACTTTTTAACGGCCCAGCATTGTCAGCCACTTTTAGTGCGGCGTTGCGGACAAATTTAAGTGGAGCCAGATCGTTACTAAAACTCTTGTAGAAAAAGTCCATTCCCGATTGCATAAGCAGGTTATCAGGGCGACGTTTACGTTCGTAGAGCTTGAGCACTTCCTGCGAAAAATGTGCCTTTCCTTCCGTCACGTCAAGTAACGCTGCAACATCTTTAAAGCCAATATTTACCCCCTGTCCAGCCAGCGGGTTTATTGTATGCGCGGAATCACCAGCAAGCACACAACCAAGCGCTGAATAGGACTGTGCGTGTCGTCTGGTTAGAGGGAATGAGCCCGCTTGGAGTACTTTAATATCGCCTAGTTCGGCAGGAAAATGACTCAGAACCTCTTGCCTTAGCTGCTCATTGGTCATAGAACACAGCTGTTTGATGCGCTGAGGAGAATCATACCAGACCAATGAGCCCTGATTTCCGCATAACGGAAGAAATGAACGCGGCCCTGATGGCGTAAATTGCTGCCAGGTAATGTCTTGTTGGGGCTGTTCAGTTTCAACATTAATCAGCATACAGTGTTGGCGATAGTCCCATGCTGTCACACCAATCCCAGCGAGATCTCTGACCTTAGAATTAGCTCCGTCAGCCCCAACAACCAAGTCAGCCTGAATAGATTGGCCAGAAATCAAGCTAACCGTGCAAGGTTGACCAAACTCAATGTGATCGAATCGCTCTGGGCAACGAAGCGTGATGTTAGGGTAACGTTCAATTTCCTTCCACAGTCCCAACTGAATCAGGCGGTTTTCAACAATATAGCCAAGTCGCTCCATATTCAGTGCATCAGCATGGAAACGGGTTCTGCATTCTGGGCGTTCCCAAGTTTCCAGTCGACGGTAAGGACACACTCGCATCTGTGATATTGCCTGCCAAGCACCCAGTTCTTCCAATATCGAGACAGAATGCTGTGAGATCGCCGAGACGCGAATATCCATCGGCTGATCTGCTGAAAACGGCTGAGGTGCTTTACCTTCAACGACAACAACGGCTCTGCCTTGCTTGGCGAAACCGATCGCAATCGCCGCACCAACCATACCGCCACCGATAACGGCAACATCATATTTGGTCATATTTTGCACTTTATTTGTTGATTATATCGCTGTTTTTCATTGTACTTTTTCATCGCCGAAATGTAACCAAAAACCTCAACACATATAAGGGCAAAGCCCTTGCATTGCAAAGGTTTTAACTGAAAAGGTGACAACACTAGTCAGTGGGTTTTTAAAGCAGTACAATACGCCGCTTACCGCCACCATAGCGGCTAAAGTATCGCCAATTGCAAAGAATAAAAGCGGCTGGCACTGTTATATACTGGGCGATTTGCTCCCTTAATTTAAACTAACGATCGAGCGAACAACATGAGTAAAAAACTGCTAATTAAAACCTGGGGCTGTCAGATGAACGAATACGATTCATCGAAAATGGCCGATCTACTGAATGCTGCAAACGGCTATGAGCTAACAGAAGAACCAGAGGAAGCAGACGTACTACTATTGAATACCTGTTCTATCCGTGAAAAAGCACAAGAAAAGGTATTCCACCAGCTAGGTCGTTGGAAAACCCTTAAAGATAAAAAAGAAGGCGTTGTTATTGGTGTGGGCGGCTGTGTAGCGACTCAGGAAGGTGACCACATTCGCGAGCGTGCGCCGTTCGTTGACGTCATCTTTGGCCCTCAGACATTGCACCGCCTGCCTGAAATGATCAAACAGTCGCAGAGTAATGACGCGCCAGTGATGGACATCTCTTTCCCAGAGATTGAGAAGTTTGACCGCCTGCCAGAGCCACGTGCAGAAGGCGCTACCGCATTTGTTTCTATTATGGAAGGTTGTTCGAAGTACTGTACCTACTGTGTTGTACCGTACACCCGTGGTGAAGAAGTTAGCCGCCCAATGGATGATGTTCTATTCGAAATTGCTCAGCTAGCGGATCAAGGCGTACGTGAAGTGAACCTGCTAGGGCAAAACGTTAATGCTTACCGAGGTCCAACACACGAAGGTGATATCTGCAGCTTCGCAGAATTGCTTCGTCTTGTCGCTTCAATTGATGGTATCGACCGAATTCGTTTCACCACCAGTCACCCGCTGGAATTCACCGATGACATTATTGCCGTTTACGAAGACACGCCAGAGCTAGTAAGCTTCTTGCACCTACCAGTGCAAAGTGGCAGCGACCGTATTCTAACTATGATGAAGCGCCCGCACACAGGTATCGAATACAAGTCAATTATCCGTAAACTGCGCAAAGCGCGTCCTGATATTCAAATCAGCTCTGACTTTATTGTTGGCTTCCCAGGTGAATCTGATATGGACCACCAAGCCACAATGAAGCTGATCAAAGATGTCGATTTCGACATGAGCTTCAGCTTTATCTTCTCGCCACGTCCGGGGACACCCGCTGCAGATTATCCATGTGACCTGTCAGAGCAGACCAAGAAAGAGCGCCTGTACGAACTTCAGCAAACAGTGAATGCGCAAGCGATGCGCTTCTCTCGCCTAATGCTGGGTACAGAACAACGCGTATTGGTTGAAGGTCCTTCGAAAAAGAATCTGATGGAACTTCGCGCACGGACTGAGAACAACCGCGTTGTTAACTTCGAAGGTAATGCTGAGCTTATCGGTCAATTTGTAGATGTGAAAATTACGGATGTCTTCGCTAACTCATTGCGTGGTGAAATTGTGCGTACAGAGAAAGACATGGATCTGCGCACGGTAATCTCACCAACTCAGATGATGGCGAAAACAAAACGCGAAGATGAGCTAGGTGTAGCAACCTTTACACCTTAAGTTCGAAATTAGCTTGAATTTACCTGACTCTGATACCATCTTAGAGAAAGGTATATAAAGTCACTAAAAGCCCGGTCTAAATCGGGCTTTTTTAGAGTGACAAACAACGAGAGGCAACTTTGAGCAATAAAATTGTGACTCTAGAGATCGATCTAGAACCTTCTGATAACCGCCGCCTTGCAAGTCTGTGCGGTCCTTTCGATGACAACATCAAACACTTAGAACGCCGTTTGGGTGTCGAAATTAGCTACCGAGGCAACTTCTTTACCATCGTAGGTAAGCCACATACCAGTGCTGCAGCGCTTGAAATCATTAAAACACTTTACGTCAACACGGCACCTGTTCGCGGCAACATTCCTGATGTTGAACCAGACGAAATCCACCTTGCGATAAAAGAGACGGGTGTACTTGAGCAAGATCTAGAAGCAAGCTTCGAGCACGGCAAAGAAGTGTTCATTAAGACCAAGAAAGGCGTCATCAAACCGCGTACGCCAAACCAAGGTCAATACTTAATGAACATGGTTACCCATGACATCTCTTTCGGTATTGGTCCTGCCGGTACAGGTAAAACTTACCTCGCCGTTGCAGCCGCTGTTGATGCCCTTGAACGCCAAGAAATTCGCCGTATTCTCCTCACTCGCCCTGCGGTTGAAGCCGGCGAGAAGTTAGGTTTCCTACCAGGTGACCTGAGCCAAAAAGTCGACCCTTATCTTCGTCCACTTTACGACGCTCTTTTCGAAATGTTGGGCTTCGAGAAAGTAGAGAAACTGATTGAACGTAATGTTATTGAAGTGGCTCCACTGGCTTATATGCGGGGCCGTACATTAAACGATGCGTTCATCATCTTGGATGAAAGTCAGAATACAACCGTTGAACAAATGAAAATGTTCCTGACTCGAATCGGCTTCAACTCCCGCGCAGTCATCACTGGTGATGTTACTCAAATTGATTTACCGCGGGGAGCAAAGTCAGGTCTTCGCCATGCCATTGAAGTTCTCAATGAAGTAGATGAAATCAGTTTCAACTTCTTCCAATCTGACGACGTCGTTCGACACCCAGTGGTTGCTCGCATCGTCAATGCCTATGAGAAGTGGGAAGCGCAAGATCAAAAAGAGCGCAAAGAGTACGAAAAACGACGTCGTGAAGAACGCGAAGCAAAATTTCAGGATGCACCAGCGGCTCAACCTGGTGTGACTTCGGAGACGAAACCGTCATGAGCATCGAACTAGATCTTCAAGTAGCAGTCGAAGATGAGAAAGGCTTACCAAGCTTTGAAGATGTCTATCTCTGGTTAAACTCTGCAGTAACAAAATTTCAGCCTCAAGCCGAAATCACCGTTCGTATTGTCGATGAACAGGAAAGCCATCAGCTTAACCATGACTATCGCGGCAAAGACAAACCAACCAATGTGTTGTCTTTTCCTTTTGAAGCACCTCCGGGTATTGAGCTGGATTTGCTCGGTGATCTCATCATCTGCAAACAGGTAGTTGAGCAAGAAGCACAAGAGCAATCTAAACCTTTGATGGCACACTGGGCGCATATGGTTGTACATGGTAGCTTGCATCTGCTAGGTTATGATCATATCGAGGACGACGAAGCCGAAGAGATGGAGTCGTTCGAAACAGAAATTATGCTGAGTATGGGTTTTCAAGATCCATACCTAGCGGAAAAAGAGTCGTCGTAAGGCTGCTCGCTTGTGAAAGCCCAGAAGCTTTATGTACCTCTTCTCGGCTTTCAATGTGAGCTATCACACATCTGATAGCGTTGCTTAATTGAGAAAAAATGAACGAAGATAATTCGCCCTCTTCTCTAGAAGGTAAAAAAGAAAAATCTGAAGGTCCGAGTAGAAAGTCCTTCTTCGGACGCCTAGGTCAACTGTTCCAAGGTGAACCTAAAGATCGCCAAGAGTTAGTGGAAGTGTTCCGTGACTCAGAAGAGAATGACCTGATCGACCACGACACCCGAGATATGCTTGAAGGTGTTATGGAAATCGCAGAAATGCGCGTGCGTGATATTATGATCCCACGCTCTCAAATGGTCACGGTTGATCGTAGCGATGATTTAGACGCTCTGGTTAACCTAATTACTGATGCACAACACTCACGCTACCCTGTTATCAGTGAAGACAAAGACCATGTTGAAGGCATCCTGTTAGCGAAGGACTTACTTAAATATTTAGGCTCAGGCAGTGCGCCATTTGATATTGAACAAGTGATCCGCCCTGCGGTCGTTGTTCCTGAAAGTAAACGGGTAGATCGTCTACTCAAAGAGTTCCGAGAGGAACGATATCACATGTCTATTGTCGTAGATGAGTTCGGTGGTGTTTCTGGTCTTGTGACTATTGAAGATATTCTCGAAGAGATCGTGGGTGACATCGAAGATGAATTCGACGACGAGGAAGAGCTAGATATCCGCAAACTCAGCAAGCACACCTACGCAGTGAAAGCCCTGACCACAATTGAAGAGTTCAACGAAACTTTCAATACCTCATTCAGTGATGAAGAGGTTGACACTGTTGGCGGTATGGTAATGACGGCATTCGGTCATCTCCCTTCACGCGGTGAAGTGGTGGAACTTGAAAACTATAGCTTCAAAGTTACCTCTGCGGACAACCGTCGTGTATTGCAGCTTCAAGTGACAATACCTGACGAAGAGCCTCTTCCGGAACCAGCCGAAGAGTAACGCTAATTTCCCCAAACGGGATACTCAGAAGTATTACGATGATAAAAACGCTTTTTCATCGCCTAAAACGGCCGCTTGCGGCCGTTTTTGTTGGCGCTTTAACAACTTTGGCTTTTGCTCCTTACCAGTTATGGCCAGTGGCCCTACTAAGCCCGATTATTTTGTTGGCTTTGATACACAATCAATCAACTAAAAATGCTCTTGGGATAGGTTACGCTTGGGGAGTCGGCCAATTCGCGACAGGTATCAGTTGGGTTCATATTAGTATCGATAACTTTGGTGGTATGCCCAAAATCGCCAGCGTATTCTTGATGGCACTCCTCGTCGGCTACTTGTCTCTATATTCGGGCTTATTTGCTTGGAGCTTGAATCGATTTTTTCCAACTTCAAACCGAACGCGCTTTCTCCTCGCCGCTCCTGCTATTTGGTTAATCTGTGACTGGCTACGTGGCTGGGTCATGACAGGTTTTCCATGGCTATGGCTTGGTTATAGTCAAATCGACAGCCCTTTAGCAAATTTTGCCCCAATTGGTGGCGTTGAAATACTGACCTTACTTCTGATAGCCAGTGCTGGCAGCATTGTCTATGCGGTCAATCATAAGCAATGGCTACACCTTCTGATCCCCGCGGTTATTTTTGCTACGGGATACGGACTACAATCTGCCAATTGGGTCACTCTCAACCCTAATAGCACCACTAAAATTGCGCTGATACAGGGTAATGTGAATCAAGCGAAGAAATGGTTACCACAAGAACGCTGGCCAACCATCATGAAATACACTGATCTCACGCGCGAGAACTGGGATGCCGACATTATTGTTTGGCCAGAGGCCGCCATACCAGCGTTTGAATTTGAGATTTCAACGTATTTGAGCAATTTGGACTCCGCAGCTAAGATGAATCATAGTGCGGTAATTACAGGTGTAGTCAATCAGGGAGAAGACCGCCAATTCTACAACAGTATTCTTACTGTTGGTCAAACACCTTATGGCGATTACAGCTTTGATATGAGCGAACGTTATCACAAGCATCATCTATTGCCATTCGGTGAGTTTGTACCTTTTGAGAATATCCTCAGGCCGTTAGCGCCGCTATTTAATCTACCTATGTCCTCATTTAGCCGAGGTGATTTCATACAGCCAAATATTGATGCTAACGGCAAACAACTGGCGCCTGCTCTGTGCTACGAGATTATTTTCAATGAGCAAGTACGTGAAAACGTCACTGAAGACACTGATTTTATATTAACCCTGTCAAACGATGCATGGTTTGGTAAATCAATCGGCCCATTGCAGCATATGGAAATCGCTCGTATGAGAGCGCTTGAGTTAGGTAAACCTGTCATTCGCTCAACCAACAATGGCGTTACCGCGGTGACCGATTACAAGGGCAACATCACCGCGCAGATCCCTCAGTTCGAAACAGAGGTCTTGCGCACAGAGGTCACCTCCACCCAAGGGCAAACTCCCTATCGGCAATTCGGAACTTGGCCACTCTACATCTGGGTACTACTGAGTTTGGTTGCTGGTTGGCGATTGAGGAAGTAAGAATAGAATCAGGGATGGGCGGACATGCCAATGCCCCCATCTTTTTTGTCAGTAGCCAGACTATTTGCATTTAGGGCTTCAGCAGTTGGCGGCTAAAGCCTTTTCCACCACATTTCGTGCATGGAATGACCACAGTTGGATGATTGTATTGCGTTTTATGACCACATTCGTCACACACTAAAAAACCTAATCCAATCACTTCACCTGCTTGATATAACCCTTGATGCTCTAAGTCAGCAAACAACTCAATCCATTCGACCTTTGTTCGGTCTGTGATATCCAATAGCCCCTGCCAGATAGAATCGGCCACCATTAGATAAAAAGGCCCGCCTTTGGATTCTTCGTAGCTATCAGCAAACTCTTTCAAATCTGACTTTACATACGCTGACACCAAAGCCAGTTCATCTTTAGTCAAATCATTGGCCGCTTCAACGACCTTTTCTGAGGTTTCAAAAACGCGGTTGACTTCATCTGGGCTATGTTTGAGCGCTTCCACAACATCCTCAAACATTTCTTCATAACCTGCTTTACGTTTTGGCATAGTGACCTCCTTCTCGCGACTCGGGAGAATTGCGCCCGTAGACTATTGTTGTGCTCCTCTCCTTTAGGTATTCTATGACGATCTATTTATGTCTGTTCTAACTGAACTCACAATTTCCAAGATAACCGGATATCATCGATGCAAGAGCAATACAACCCGCAAGACATTGAACAGAAAGTTCAAAAGCACTGGGATGACAACAAAACCTTTGTTGTAAGTGAAGACCCAAATAAAGAAAAATTCTACTGTCTCTCTATGTTCCCTTACCCAAGTGGCCGACTGCACATGGGCCACGTGCGTAACTACACCATCGGTGATGTGGTATCTCGTTTCCAACGTCTGCAAGGTAAAAATGTAATGCAGCCAATTGGTTGGGATGCATTTGGTCTACCAGCGGAGAACGCAGCGGTTAAAAACAATACAGCACCCGCGCCATGGACTTATGAAAACATTGAGTACATGAAAAAACAACTCAAGATGCTTGGTTTGGGTTACGACTGGAACCGTGAGTTCGCAACTTGTACGCCAGAGTACTACCGTTGGGAGCAAGAGTTCTTCACTAAGCTTTACGAAAAAGGCCTAGTTTACAAGAAGATGTCTACAGTTAACTGGGATCCAGTTGACCAAACAGTTCTTGCCAACGAGCAGGTTGTTGACGGCCGCGGCTGGCGTTCAGGCGCAATCGTTGAGCAAAAAGAAATCCCTCAATGGTTCATCAAAATTACTGAATACGCTCAAGAACTGATCGATGACCTAGACAAGCTAGATGGCTGGCCGGAAATGGTTAAAACCATGCAGCGTAACTGGATTGGTCGCTCTGAAGGTGTTGAACTCAAGTTCGAAGTAAAAGGTCAAGCTGACCTAGAAGTTTATACAACACGCCCAGACACACTAATGGGTGTGACTTACGTAGGTATCGCAGCAGGTCACCCTTTAGCAGCAGAAGCAGCTAAGACAAACCCAGAGTTAGCAGCCTTCGTTGAAGAGTGTAAGAACAATAAAGTAGCAGAAGCTGAAATGGCGACAATGGAGAAGAAAGGTATGGCGACTGGCCTTACTGCTATTCACCCATTGAACGGCCGCGAGGTTCCTGTTTACGTGGCTAACTTCGTACTAATGGACTACGGTACAGGCGCTGTAATGGCAGTACCTGCACACGACCAACGTGACTACGAGTTCGCGACTAAGTACGGTCTAGACATCATCCCTGTGATCAAGCCTACTGACGGCAGTGAACTGAACATCTCTGAAGAAGCGTACACAGAGAAAGGTGTACTGTTCGATTCAGGTGAGTTCGACGGTCTTGAATTCCAAGCAGCATTCGATGCAATCGCAGCGAAGCTTGAAGCTGAAGGCAAAGGTACTAAGACAGTTAACTTCCGTCTACGTGACTGGGGTGTGTCTCGTCAACGTTACTGGGGTGCACCAATCCCAATGGTAACGACTGAAGATGGTGAAGTTCACCCAGTACCCGCAGACCAACTACCTGTCATTCTTCCAGAAGACGTGGTAATGGACGGCGTAACTAGCCCTATCAAATCTGATAAAGAGTGGGCGAAGACAACATTTAACGGCGAACCAGCTCTACGTGAGACTGACACGTTCGATACCTTCATGGAATCTTCTTGGTACTACGCACGTTACTGTTCGCCACAAGCTGACGACATCCTAGACCCAGAAAAAGCAAATTACTGGCTACCAGTAGACCAGTACATTGGTGGTATCGAGCACGCTTGTATGCACCTACTGTACTCTCGCTTCTTCCACAAACTGCTACGTGATGCAGGTTACGTTACTTCTGACGAGCCGTTCAAGCGCCTACTATGTCAAGGCATGGTCCTAGCTGATGCGTTCTCTTATGAGAACGAGAAAGGTGGTACGGAATGGGTTGCGCCTACTGACGTGACTGTTGAGCGTGACGGTAAAGGCCGCATCACTTCAGCGAAAGACAACACTGGCCGTGACGTTGAGCACTCGGGCATGATCAAGATGTCTAAGTCGAAGAACAACGGTATAGACCCGCAAGAGATGGTAGACAAGTATGGCGCTGATACTGTACGTCTATTCATGATGTTTGCCTCGCCTGCAGACATGACACTCGAGTGGCAAGAGTCTGGCGTTGAAGGGGCTAACCGCTTCCTGAAACGTGTTTGGAAACTAGTCAACGAGCACGCATCGAAAGGCGCGGCAGAAGCAGTGGATACTTCAGCACTGTCTAGCGACCAGAAAGCACTTCGTCGTGACGTTCACAAGACTATCGCGAAAGTGACTGACGATGTTGCTCGTCGCCAAACGTTCAACACAGCAATCGCAGCGATCATGGAACTAATGAACAAGCTAGCGAAAGCACCTCAAGCGTCTGCACAAGACCGTGCAATCCTTGATGAAGCACTAAAAGCTGTTGTTGCGATGCTTTACCCAATCACTCCACATATCTCTAGCGAAATGTGGGTTGGGCTTGGTGAAACTAACATCGATAACGCAACATGGCCAGTTCATGATGAAAAAGCACTGGTTGAAGACGAGAAACTCATCATCGTTCAGGTTAACGGTAAACTACGTGCGAAACTGACTGTACCTGCCGACATTTCTAAAGAAGATATTGAAGCACTAGGTCTAAACGATGAGAACGTCACTAAGTTCACAGAGGGCAAGACTGTTCGTAAAGTGATTTACGTACCCGGTAAGCTTCTGAATATCGTTGCGAACTAATTCGCCCAGCTAAAGTCTTAAGCAGGGTGTATTGACCCTGCTTTACTTATCTCAGCCTATTCTGACGAGTAGCCTGAGATAAGTATTCCAATAATCGAGAAAAATTCACCAATGCGCCTATTGTCAATCTCTACTTTAAAGCTCGCCAGTGTTGTACTTACAGCGAGTCTGCTGTCTGCCTGTGGTTTCCACCTCCGTGGTGATTATTCTATCCCAGATGAGTTGGATACGATGTCGCTAACCAGTTACGATCAATACAGTACGTTTACTCGCGTGATGAAAGCCCAATTAAGAATGAGTGAAATTGAAGTAGTTCCGCCATCGGATAATATCCCCAATCTTCAGTTGCTCGGTGAAGGGGTTAGTGAACGTACACTCTCACTTTACCAAAATACTCGCGCGGCAGAGATTGAGTTGACATTTTCAGCGAGCTACAGCGTGTCAATCCCGGATGTAGGTATCAAAACATTCTATACCAGCGTGACTCGAAGCTACTTGGATAACCCGCTAACAGCTCTAGCGAAGTCAGTGGAGCGCGATATGATCGAAGATGAAATGCGTAAGCTAGCTGCAACTCAGATCATTCGTCAAATGGCCCGTTTAAAGGCCGATATCGAGGCAAATGAGCTCGAAATGGAGTCAAAAGAAGCTCAATTGAAAACCGAGAAGGAGCAATACCGTATTAAAACCTACGTATCAGATGAACCTCAAACCTCCTCTGATGAACACGCTAGCGTGCAGTAGAGTCTCAAATGCGAATATTTGCGGATCGATTGGTGGAACAGCTAAATAAGCAGCTCCACCCCACTTATCTACTTTTTGGCAATGAACCGTTACTACTACAAGAATCTCGACAGTCGATTCACAAAGCCGCTCAAGCTCAAGGTTTTGAAGAGCGGCACCGTTTTGCAGTAGACAATCACTTTGATTGGAATTCAGTGTATGACTGTTGCCAAGCCTTGAGTCTTTTCTCATCGCGCCAGTTGATTGAGTTAGAGCTCCCTGAATCAGGGGTAAACGCGGCGATGGCAAAAGAACTAGTAGGCATTTCAGAGACGTTGCATGACGACATTATTTTAGTGGTAATTGGCTCTAAACTCACCAAAGCTCAGGAAAATGCCAAATGGTTTAAAGCCTTAGCCTCCCGTGGTTGTTGGGTCAATTGCCTTACCCCCGATCTCAGTCGCCTACCTCAGTTTGTTCAATCTCGCTGCAGGGCTCTAAAACTGAGCCCAGATACAGAGGCGATTCAAATGTTGGCCCAGTGGCATGAAGGCAATTTGTTCGCACTGACACAAAGCCTAGAAAAACTGGCGCTTTTGTATCCTGATGGGCAACTTAACCTAATCAGGCTCGAAGAGTCGCTGAGCCGACATAATCATTTCACCGTATTTCACTGGTCAGACGCACTGCTAGCGGGAAAAGCTAACCGAGCTCAACGAGTATTAAGGCAACTAGAAGCGGAAGGCGTTGAAGTAGTGATTTTGCTTCGAACCATTCAAAAGGAACTGACTCAGCTACTCTCTATGCAACAACAAATGCAATCACAATCCATTGGACAAGTGTTTGAACACCACCGGATATGGCAATCCAAGCGGCCGCTATACTCTGCGGCGTTGAACCGTCTTTCTCACAACAAGATCATTCAGTTAATTCATTTAATTGCCAAAGCTGAAATTGTTTCCAAAACTCAATATAGCCTGTCTAACTGGCCACTATTAAACCAGTTAAGTGCTGAGATGTGCTTGCCGCAAGTGAAGCTATAAAAAGCGTGGTATACTGCGCCGCTTTGATTTGACCCAAAATGAA
Organism: Vibrio neptunius; assembly: GCF_000967495.1. GTDB lineage: Bacteria > Pseudomonadota > Gammaproteobacteria > Enterobacterales > Vibrionaceae > Vibrio > Vibrio neptunius. The sequence continues at coordinate 54,004 of NZ_JXXU01000014.1, forward strand.
TAAAGAGGACATTACCTTGCAACTTGAAGAACTGAATGATTTTCTAGTAGATAAAGCCGACGACATGAAAGCACAGGACATTAAAACGTTAGATGTTCAGGGCAAATCTAATATCACTGACTACATGATAATCTGCACAGGCACTTCAAAACGTCACGTGGCTTCTATTGCCGAACATGTGGCAAAAGAATCCAAAATGGCTGGACTTGAACCACTAGGCATCGACGGCGAAAGTGAAGGTGAGTGGGTTGTCCTTGATATGGGCACGACCATTGTCCATGTTATGCAGGAAGAACAACGCGAACTGTATCAACTGGAAAAACTCTGGGGCTAATTCATGAAGCTGCAGTTGATCGCCGTTGGTACAAAAATGCCAAAATGGGTTGAAGAAGGCTTTCAAGAATACAAACGCCGATTCCCTCACGACATGCCACTTGAACTTGTTGAAATTTCAGCCGGAAAACGGGGAAAAAATGCCGATATTGCAAGAATTTTGCAAAAAGAAGGCGAAGCTATGCTGGCGGCAGTGCCAAAAGGGAATCGAATTGTTACCCTAGATATACCAGGAAAAAAATGGGATACGGCTCAATTAGCCCAACAGTTGGATAGTTGGAAACTTGATGGTCGTGATGTTTCGATTTTAATCGGTGGTCCCGAGGGGCTTGCTCCAGCTTGTAAAGCAGCTGCAGACCAAAGCTGGTCACTATCTGCATTGACGTTACCACACCCTCTAGTTCGCATAGTGATGGCAGAAAGTCTGTATCGAGCCTGGAGTATCACTGCAAACCACCCATATCACCGGGAATAATCATTAATGTTACGGAAGCGCACCCGGATAAGGGATTATCAAGAAGAAGCACGGTTGTTTAAAAGCCGTGCCATTGTCGCTTTCATCGGGATAGCTGCCATGGTTGGCCTATTGATAACTAACTTGTATAACATCCAGATCAATCAATATCAGGACTATAAAACCCGATCCAATGACAACCGTATCAAAGTTGTCCCAATTGCACCGAACCGTGGACTAATCTACGACAGGAACGGTATTCTACTGGCTGAAAATCGCCCGGTTTTCAACTTGGAGATCACACCTGAAAAGATCACAGACATGGAAGCGACCATTGCTCGACTTCAACAATATGTTGAGATAACGTCTGAACAGATTGAGCGGTTTGAACGTGAACGACGTCAAACCCGCCGATTTAAATCGGTTCCGATCCTCACCCAATTGACTCAAGAACAAGTCGCCAAGTTTTCCGTCAATCAACACAGATTCCCCGGCGTTTCGGTCAACGCCAGCTTAAAACGTCATTACCCTTATGGCGAAGTGCTGACTCACGTAATTGGTTACGTCTCACGTATAAATGACCGAGATATACAGCGATTAATAAGAGAAGAAAAAGAAGCGAACTATCAGGCGACACGGGACATCGGAAAACTTGGTATTGAGCGCTATTACGAAGATCTTCTCCATGGTACTGCTGGCTATCAAGAAGTCGAAGTAAACAGCCGCGGACGTATTATCCGTACACTGAAGTATATTCCTCCGGTGCCAGGAAAAGACATCGTTCTCAACCTCGATATCGACTTACAAATCTATATTCACGAATTATTAGCGGGACGTCGTGGCAGCGCCGTTATTCTCGATCCCAAAGATAATGGTGTATTGGCAATGGTGTCCAGCCCAAGTTATGATCCTAACGCTTTCGTTCACGGTATTTCCGGCAAAGCTTATAGTGCTCTGCTCAATGATAAAAACCGCCCGTTGGTAAACCGCGCAACACTAGGCATTTATCCTCCAGCCTCAACAATTAAACCATTTATGGCGGTTGCGGCCCTGCAAGAAGGCGTCATTACACCTTATACAACACGTAACGATCCCGGATATTGGAAAATACCAAATTCAAAAACGAGGCCGTTCCGAGATTGGCTTCGCTGGGGGCATGGCCGAGTGAACATCGTTAAATCTATCGAAGAATCAGTGGATACCTTCTTTTACCAAATTGCTTACGATATGGGGATTGACCGAATCTCTAATTGGATGATGATGTTTGGATTCGGTGAGAAAACGGGGATCGATATATACGAAGAGAGTAAAGCAAACATGCCAACTCGTGAGTGGAAGATGGCTCGTCACCGTGTACCTTGGTATCAGGGCGATACTATTCCTGTCGGTATCGGCCAAGGTTACTGGACCGCTACGCCAATGCAGATTGCTAAAGCCACTTCCGTATTGGTCAACCGAGGTAAACGCGTAGCACCACACCTCCTCCGGGCAACCATAGTGAATGGGGAAAAGTTTGACAAATACCAGCTTTCAACGCTGGAGTCTTACACCTACCCTCCAATTGAGGGAGTGAACGAGAAGTTTTGGGACTTATCCATAGAAGGTATGCGCTTGGCCAATCATGGAAAGAAAGGGACAGCGAGACGTTCGTTTTACAAAACGCCTTATATGAGTGGCGGGAAATCAGGCACGGCGCAAGTCTTTGGGTTAGCAGAAGACGAGGAGTACAATGCCGATGAGATTGCCGAGCATTTACGCGACCATGCCTTATTTACAGGATTTGCACCTATCGAAGAACCAAAACTTATTGTGACCATAGTATTAGAAAATGCTGGGGGGGGCTCCTCCCAAGGTGCTCCTGTTGTTAGACAGGTCTTCGACCACGTGTTAGTTAAAGATAAAGAGGCACAACAATAATGGATTTTGATCCAGCCACAGGCCAAAACCGAGCGCTGTTTGAACGCTTTCATATCGATTTACCTCTACTACTCGGTATTCTTGTGCTGATGGGCTTTGGCCTTATTATTATGTACAGCGCAAGCGGTCAAAGCCTGGCAATGATGGATCGCCAGGCGATGCGCATGGGCTTATCTCTCGGTGTGATGGTGATTCTAGCCCAGATCCCTCCACGAACTTACGAAACACTAGCGCCACTGATGTTTGTTGTCGGAGTTTTATTATTGTTTGGCGTGTTGTTCTTTGGTGAAGCCTCCAAAGGAGCCCAGCGTTGGCTCAACCTTGGTTTTGTTCGCTTTCAACCCTCAGAATTGCTAAAACTTGCAGTACCTCTTATGGTCGCCCGCTATATTGGTAAGCGCTCACTGCCGCCGACTTTCCAAACCTTAATGATGTCCTTAGTGATGGTTTTTGTACCGACCATACTGATTGCCAAACAACCCGATTTGGGTACTTCAATTTTGATTGCCGCTTCAGGGGTTTTCGTTATTTTCCTAGCTGGCATCAGTTGGAAAATTATCTTCGCTGCGGCCTGTGGACTTGGTGCATTTTTACCCATCTTATGGTTCTTCCTGATGAGGGAATACCAGAAAGTCCGAGTCCGCACTCTATTTAATCCGGAATCGGACCCTCTTGGTGCAGGCTATCACATTATCCAAAGTAAAATCGCGATTGGCTCTGGGGGAATATCTGGCAAAGGCTGGCTGCAAGGCACACAATCTCAGCTCGAATTTCTACCAGAACGTCACACTGACTTTATTTTTGCTGTTATTGCAGAAGAATGGGGCCTAATTGGTATCCTAATTTTACTTAGCTTATATCTGTTTATTATTGGCCGAGGGCTGGTATTGGCGAGCAAAGCACAAACTGCTTTTGGCAGAATGATGGCGGGCAGTATTGTTCTTAGTTTCTTTGTCTATGTATTTGTTAACATCGGCATGGTCAGTGGCATCTTACCTGTGGTCGGGGTTCCGCTTCCTCTAATTAGCTATGGCGGTACTTCCATGGTTACCTTAATGGCGGGCTTTGGCATCCTGATGTCCATTCACACTCATCGAAAAGCATTCTCAAAGGCAACCTAAATGTCTGTTTATAAACCTCTGCTAGGCATGCTTTGTGCCGTTACTACCTTAGTCGGCTGTTCCTCAACGCCTGATAAGCGATACTCTATCGATGACGACATCGCCCCCGATGCTCCTATTTCTGTTGAGCACATTGAAGACGCACATCCTCAATACGAGCCATATAGCCTAGGTGGCAATAGCGACTATACGCTTCGTGGCCAGCGTTATGAGATCATCAAAGAGCCTCAAGGTTTCACCCAAGAAGGTGTCGCCTCTTGGTATGGTAAGAAATTTCATGGTCACCAGACCTCTAACGGTGAAGTATACGATATGTACTCCATGTCAGCGGCACACAAAACCTTGCCTATACCTAGCTACGTAAAAGTGACCAACAAAGACAATGGTAGATCAGCAGTTGTACGCGTTAATGATCGTGGGCCTTTTCATCAAGGTCGAATCATAGACCTAAGTTTTGCCGCGGCAACCAAATTAGATGTCATCCACACAGGAACGGCTAATGTGACCATAGAGGTCATTTCTGTCGACAAACCAACGCAAGCGCACAAACAAAAAGCATTGCCAAAATTCGTTGTTCAGGTAGCGTCTTCACAACATGAAGACAGAGTACGAACTTTAGCACAAGATCTGAGTCAAACACTTTCGGTAAAGAGCTATATCAGCTCGGATAAAAACCTTCACCGCGTGTTCTTAGGCCCATTTGATGACTATATGCTGACGCAAAAGGCTTTAGAACAAGTTAAGCTGATGGGCTATCCGAGTGCTTTTATAAAATCCCAGTAGTCCTCAATCCAGTGTGAGATACGCCGCACACTGGTTTGAGCGATTGTTTCTGTTAATATATGGACAGTTAATAAAAACCTGTAGTCAATATGAAAAAAACAACGCTAATTAAATCCGTTTTTGCGTCTTCTATTGCGCTTTCTGCAACTTTCGCATCCTCTTCGTTTGCCACCCCAATTGTGGTACCAGACGCTCCTCAAATCGCTGCGAAAGGCTACGTTTTGATGGACTATAACTCAGGTAAGATCCTCGCAGAAAAAGAGATGAACACTAAGTTGTCTCCTGCAAGTCTGACCAAAATGATGACCAGTTACGTGATCGGCCAAGAGCTAGAGCGCGGTAATATTTCGCTTCAGGACGACGTCACCATCAGCAAGAATGCTTGGGCTAAAAACTTCCCTGATTCTTCAAAGATGTTTATCGAAGTCGGCACAACAGTCAAAGTCGAAGAACTTAATCGCGGTATCATTGTTCAATCCGGTAACGATGCGTGTGTTGCTATGGCAGAGCACATTGCAGGGTCAGAAGATGCCTTCGTTGATCTGATGAATGCTTGGGCAGATACGCTAGGCATGAAAAACACTCACTTCGCCAATGTTCATGGCTTAGACAACCCTAATCTGTACTCTACGCCTTATGATATGGCGCTACTTGGCCAAGCATTAATTCGTGACGTACCAGACGAGTATCGTATTTACTCTGAGAAGAAATTCACCTACAACGGCATTACACAATACAACCGTAACGGCTTGCTTTGGGACAAAAGCATGAACGTTGACGGCATTAAAACCGGTCACACAAGTAACGCGGGTTATAGCCTAGTCAGCTCAGCAACTGAAGGAAAAATGCGCCTTGTTGCTGTTGTCATGGGAACTAAAAATGCAAACGCACGTAAATCAGAAAGCAAAAAACTACTTAGCTACGGATTTCGCTTCTTTGAAACAGTTGCTCCACACAAAGCTGGTGAAACCTTCGTCGAAGAAAAGATCTGGATGGGCGACAAAGATACGGTTGCACTGGGCTTAGACAAAGATACTTACGTTACCCTTCCTCGTGGGCAAGCCAAAAACCTTCAAGCCAGCTTCGTACTTGAAAAAGAACTAGAAGCCCCAATTAAGAAAGGTGATGTAGTAGGTAAGCTATACTATCAACTTGAAGGCGAAGATGTTGCTGAGTACCCACTTCTAGCGTTAGAAGATGTCAATAAAGGTAGTCTATTCAGCCGTCTGTGGGATTATATTGTGATGCTGTTTAAGAGCTTCCTCTAACTAGAACGCACCTACATCAAAAGCCGCTTATCGCGGCTTTTTTTATTCTCGCTAGGTAAGCTGGCGAGAATGTTGAGATTTAGAACCAATGGCAGTACTATTTCGCGCTGCTTAAATGACATTCAACTTGGAGTTTCAAAATGTTGACTATCAACTCAGACGCAAAACTGAAAGATCTGCTTGAGTTTCCTTGTTCTTTTACCTACAAGGTGATGGGCTACGCTAAGCCTGAGCTTCCAGAAAAGGTTCTTGAAGTTATCCAACGCCACGCTCCAGGTAACTACAGCCCCAGTGTGAAGCCAAGTGCAAAAGGTAACTACCATTCTGTATCTGTTACCATTACAGCGACGTCCATTGAGCAAGTCGAAACCTTATACAAAGAATTGGGCCAGATCGATATTGTGCGTATGGTTCTATAATTTTATTTGATGAAATAAAATTAATTTGAAAGCAGCGTCAGCTGCTTTCTTTTTAGATATCAGATAGATAATAATCCTGCTTTTTATCTAAGGTTAAAAATGTGTGGCTGATATGTAGTTCAATGACCAGAAGCAGTTTATAATCCCAGAACTTTATTTACTGACTATAGGATCAGGAATGCAAAACCAGCTTGTTGTGAAACGTCTGGGTCGGCAAGATTACGAACCTATTTGGAAAGCAATGCACGAGTTCACAGATAACCGAACTGAGGAAACCTGTGATCAAGTATGGCTAGTCGAGCACAACCCTGTGTTTACACAAGGGCAAGCAGGTAAAGATGAGCATTTAATCAATACGGGTAATATCCCTGTCGTACAAAGCGATAGAGGTGGTCAAGTAACCTATCACGGTCCCGGTCAATTGGTGGCTTACTTCCTGATAAATCTACGTCGTAAAAAACTCGGTGTCCGAGATCTCGTGACTCATATTGAGAATCTCGTGATCAACACCTTAAAAAAATACAATATAGAGTCGGCGGCACGACCAGATGCACCAGGTGTCTATGTTGATGGTAAAAAGATCTGTTCTTTAGGGCTGAGGATCCGTAAAGGGTGCTCATTCCATGGATTAGCATTAAATGTAAATATGGACTTATCGCCATTCTTGCGTATAAATCCATGTGGCTATGCTGGTATGGAGATGGTTCAAATGAGCCAGCTTGGTGGGCCGGATGATCTTACCCAAGTTGAAGCGGCATTAGTCGATGAACTTGTAACTTTGCTTGGTTATGAGCAAGTTGAATTCAGCACAGAAACCTCTCCTACGCGATGAGAAGCAAAGAGAAGTATAGATAGCATGAGTAAACCAATCCAAATGGAAAAAGGCGTTAAATACCGCGACGCTGACAAGATGGCATTGATCCCTGTAAAGAACATGCCAACTGAGCAAAAAGAAGTTCTGCGTAAGCCAGACTGGATGAAAATCAAATTGCCTGCTGACAGCCAGCGTATTCAAGATATCAAATCTGCAATGCGTAAAAATAACCTCCACTCAGTGTGTGAGGAAGCCTCCTGTCCGAACCTAGCAGAATGTTTCAACCATGGTACAGCGACCTTTATGATTCTTGGCGCTATCTGTACTCGTCGCTGTCCTTTCTGTGATGTCGCTCATGGCCGACCTGTTGCTCCAGAAGCGAATGAACCGCAAAAGCTTGCACAAACTATTTCAGATATGAAGCTGAAATATGTCGTAATTACATCCGTAGACCGCGACGATCTTAGAGACGGTGGTGCTAAGCACTTCGCTGACTGTAACCGAGAGATCCGAGCGAAAAACCCAAACATCCGTATTGAGACATTGGTTCCGGATTTCCGTGGAAGAATGGATGTGGCGCTGGAATTGATGAAAGACAACCCACCCGATGTCTTCAATCACAACTTAGAAACCGCACCGCGTCTCTACCGTAAAGCACGTCCGGGGGCAAACTATAAGTGGTCATTACAGCTTCTCAAGAAATTTAAACAACAGCACCCAGATATCCCAACGAAATCTGGACTAATGATGGGCTTAGGCGAAACAAAAGAAGAAATTATTGAGGTTCTAAAAGACCTTCGCGAGCATGGTGTGACGATGCTGACTCTGGGCCAATATTTAGCACCAAGTCGTCATCATCTACCCGTTGAACGTTACGTTCCTCCATCAGAATTTGATGAGCTAAAAGAAATTGCTTTAGAACTGGGCTTTACTCACGCTGCATGTGGTCCATTTGTTCGTTCTTCATACCACGCAGATCTGCAGGCTCAGGGCGTTGAAATTAGCTAATTATCATTTAAGTTAATAATCAGGGTTGACAAAATAAGTCAGCCCTTTTTCGTTTCGTTTCTTGAATGAGACACAACTCTTCTATAGGCTAAGCCCTAACAACACTATAAAAGTACATCTCCAAGGAATTATTATGAAAAGACTAGGTTTTGTTGCTGTTGCCCTCGCTGCATTAACAGCAGGCTGCGCTTCTAACACACAGCAGGACAATTTCCGTGAGGCTTCTTTTGAGCTGTGTAATACAGACGTTGAGCTTTACTCTGTGAGTGACGATGGTCGCGTGCGTATTGTGTGTGCAGATGGCTCTAAATTCGCGCTAAACAGTGAAAAGACACTCGAAACTATGCGTGACATCAACATTGATTACTGTGATGGTGAAGGTCTAGGTAAGTTCAGCGAAAGCCGCAAGTACTACTCTTTTAAATGTAAGTCCGGCACGCTGTTGAGTATTTCAAAATAACTTAAATCTAAAAGTAAAAAGATTGATGTCATATCAATCTTTTTTTCTTTTCATCTGTGGACCAAATCATAACTTAAACGTTCTTTGCAGCAACACCTTACCCATCTCCACATAACTGTCCCTTAAGTGATAATCCACTAAAGTCACACTATATTTATGCAACTGCCTAGAGCATCGTTCTATGAGACTGAGTCTCCATCTTCAGGTCCAATCAAACTCGCTGGTTGTCATCATTTTCGGTAATCGGCCAGCCTTGTAGGCTCTCTCTTGCCTGACCATGCCGATAAAAAGACACAATATTGTTGCGGTTACTAAGAGAAACTGAAGACAAGCATTAAGGTTGACGCTCAAGCCCCCCTTCATTGACATCAATAAAATGATGATTGGGTATTTAGTCGTTAGTAAATTAACCGTTATGAGGTGGGAACATTAAGAGCTTGTCGATTTACCCGTTATCGCACATAAAAAAACCTCCAGAAGGAGGTTTTGAAACATGCTGGTATTGAAACCAACAGCGGAACATTTAGGGTTCCATACTAAATGCTAGTTAAGCGTAAACAGGCAGGCGCTTACAAATCTCTAGAACCTTGGCTTTAGTTGCTGAGATAACATCCTCATTTCCGATGTTATCTAGCACGTCACACATCCAGTTCGCTAGCTCTTTTGCATCTTCTTCAGTGAAACCACGACGAGTGATGGCTGGAGAGCCTACACGGATACCAGAAGTCACAAACGGGCTACGTGGATCGTTTGGCACTGAGTTCTTGTTTACCGTGATGTTTGCTGCACCTAGTGCTGCATCTGCATCTTTACCTGTGATGTCTTTGTCGATAAGGTCAACTAGGAACAGGTGGTTCTCTGTACCGTTAGACACAATCTTGTAACCACGTTCTTGGAACTGAGCAACCATCGCTTTTGCATTTTTCACTACGCGGGCTTGGTAAGCTTTAAATTCTGGCTCCATGGCTTCTTTGAACGCGACGGCTTTGCCCGCGATAACATGCATCAGAGGACCACCCTGGCCACCAGGGAATACCGCTGAGTTCAACTTTTTGTACATATCTTCACCAGCGTTAGACAAAATCAGGCCGCCACGTGGACCTGCTAGTGTCTTGTGCGTTGTTGTTGTCACAACGTGCGCGTGTGGAACTGGTGTTGGGTATTCGCCTGCTGCGATTAGACCAGCAACGTGCGCCATGTCTACGAATAGGTACGCGCCGGCTTTGTCTGCAATTTCACGCATTCGAGCCCAGTCAACGATTTGAGAGTAAGCCGAGAAGCCGCCGATGATCATCTTAGGCTTGTGCTCTAGAGCAAGCTGTTCCATTTCATCGTAGTTAATTTGACCCGCTTCGTCGATACCGTAAGGAATCACGTTGTAGTGCTTGCCTGAGAAGTTAACTGGTGAACCGTGAGTCAGGTGACCACCGTGTGCCAGGCTCATACCTAGAACGGTATCGCCTGGGTTTAGTAGTGCCATGTAAACCGCACTGTTTGCCTGAGAGCCTGAGTGTGGCTGAACGTTCGCGTACTCACAGCCGAATAGCTGACATGCACGATCAATTGCCAAAGCTTCCGCTTTATCAACGTACTCACAGCCACCGTAGTAACGCTTGCCAGGGTAGCCTTCAGCGTATTTGTTTGTTAGCTGAGAACCTTGAGCTTCCATTACACGTGGGCTCGTGTAGTTCTCAGAAGCGATTAGTTCAATGTGTTCTTCCTGGCGAAGAGTTTCTTCTTGGATTGCTGCGAACAGTTCCGCATCGTAATCTTCGATGTTCATATCACGCTTTAGCATCTGTATCTCCTGACTCAGATTTAAACTGAAATTTGCAAAAAACCAACCAATGACCCTATTAATCTACGTAAATTGAATAACGCAAACGTTTGCATCACGTTAATAGCGCGCATTCTACATAATTTGATCTTGGCCATAAAGAGAAAGTTTTACTTTTTCTCATGCAGATTCTTCATGTGGTTCTACAAGGATTGTCATATTGTCACCTTTCTAAACCGTATAAATATGAAAAGTGTCAATTTTTCCCTTTACACCCCGTAAAACGATAATTACATAGGTTTACCTTAAATTTGCTTATCAAGCTACCGAAAACCTCATTTTTTAAATAGTATGCGCGCCATTATCTACTATAAAAGTTTCAAACTGATGGAAAAACACTCACGTAAAGAAGATTGGATTGCTATTTTAACTGGTACATTTCTGGTCGCTCAGGGCGTTTTCTTCCTCCAATCGGCAAATCTGTTAACCGGAGGCACCACAGGCTTGGCCCTGCTTATGAGCCAGTTTGTGTCACTTTCCTTTGGTACGCTTTACTTTTTGGCCAATAGTCCTTTTTATTTACTCGCGTGGAAGCGTTTTGGTTCAAGGTTTGCTTTCAACAGTGCTATTTCTGGTGCATTGGTGTCTGTCTTTGCTGACCACCTATCTCTAGTCGTAAGCCTTGAAACGGTCAACGTTGTGTATTGCGCGGTTGCGGGCGGGTTACTGATGGGCTTGGGTATGCTTATCCTGTTCCGTCATCGCTCAAGTCTCGGCGGTTTCAACGTACTTTGCCTGTTTATTCAGGATAAGTTCGGTATCTCAGTGGGCAAGTCTCAGCTAGCCATCGATTGTTGCATCTTGTTCGCATCATTCTTCTTTGTCTCTCCTGAAATCATCGGGTTATCTATTCTGGGCGCTATCCTACTCAATGTCGTGTTAGCCATGAATCACAAGCCAACCCGTTATTCCGTCAATTATGGTTGAGAACCACGAAATAAAAAAAGCCCGCGAAAGTTGCGGGCTTTTGACGTTATTGGTCTCAGCTATCAGTGTGAGGTTCTGGCCTTCACATCGTGGCTTAGCTCTTTGTTCAATTCAGCTTCCACATGTCCCGGTGATTGCGTACTTGCTGAAATCAGTCGATACATCGCAGGGATAACAAACAAAGTCACTAGGGTTGCGAAGCCCATACCGAAGAAGATCACCGTACCTACCGCTACTCGACTTTCATAACCTGCACCTGTCGATAGGATCAGTGGAATGGCTCCGGCAAGTGTCGTAAACGCTGTCATCATAATTGGGCGCAGGCGACGTGCCGCTGCATCAACAATTGCTTTCTCGAACTCGAAACCGCGATCACGAAGCTGATTCGCAAACTCCACAATCAGGATGCCATTCTTGGTCACCATACCAATCAACATGATCATGCCTATCTGACTGTAAATATTCAGGCCCTGACTCATAAAGAACAGCCCCAAGAAGCCGCCGAATACCCCCATAGGAACAGTAAACATCACTACCAGTGGGTTTATGAAACTTTCAAACTGAGCTGCCAAGACCAGATACGCGACCAACAGTGCTAAGCCAAACACCACCAGAATACTGGATTGGTTCTCTTTATAATCTTTCGATTCGCCGGAGTAGCTGACTGAGATATCACCCGGCAGAATGCCCACCGCTTGTTGATCTAGGAAGTCCAGTGCCTGACCTAAAGTGTACCCTTCAGACAAGTTAGCCGTAACGGTAATCGATTTCTGCTTGTTGTAGTGGGACAAACGAATCGACGAAGCCACTTCTTCAATCTTAGTAACCGCATCCAGTGTCACCAACTCGCCAGAACTGGTTCGCAGATAAATCTGGCTCAAATCCGCCGCATTATTGAAGCTGTTCTCATCACCACGAAGATAAACATCATACTCTTCGCCGCGTTCAACAAAAGTCGTTTCACTCTTACCGCCAAGCATGATTTCTAAGGTCTCAGAAATATCTGACACACTGATACCCAACTCCGCCGCACGCTGCTTATCAACGGTGACCACCAACTCAGGAGTTCGCTCGGAATAGTTAATGTCCGCCCCTTCCATGATCGGCGACTCTTCAGCTAACTGCTCAAGCTTTTCAGCCCACTGTTTTAGTTCTGGGTAATCAGAACCTCCTAATACGAACTGTACTGGCTCACTAGAACCACCTCTGAAGCCTGGCATAAATGGGAAGACACGAACATCAGGAATACCCACCAGCGCCTTTCTCACCTCTCCTAGCGCCTGTTGAGCCGTTACATCACGATCATTCCAGTCATCCAGTATCATGATGACAAAACCTGTCTGGTCTCCTGCGTTACCACCAAAGGCGGGCGATTGAATACTAAAAGACTTAAGGAAACCTTCGCCTAGTAGCGGCAACAAGCGCTCTTCGACGATATCCATGTTCGCTGCCATGCGGTTGTAACTCGTAGCATCAGCACCACGAACAAAGGCAAAGATCACCCCGCGGTCTTCCGATGGTGTCAGCTGAGAAGGCACTTGCTTCATCAAAACCCAGCTTCCGCCGATACAGGTCAGAATGATGAGAGGCGCCGCCCACTTCCATTTCAAGGCCCCACGCAACACTTTACGGTAACCACTTTCCAAACGACCAAACATACGATCGATGAACTGGTTAAAACGATTTGGTTTCACATTGGCCTTTAACAACTGACTGCCTAAAACTGGCGTCAGAGTTAGTGCAATCAGTGATGAAAACATCACCGACATCGCCAGCAATACTGAAAACTCAGTAAACAGCAAGCCGACCATACCATCCATAAAGGAGATGGGCAGGAACACCATGACCAATACCAGAGTTGTCGCCACAACGGCAAAACCGACCTCACGAGTTCCTTTGTATGCTGCCAACAGCGGTTTTTCTCCACGCTCGATATGGTGGAAAATGTTCTCCACTACTACGATGGCGTCATCGACCACCAATCCAATCGACAATATCAGCGCCATCAAAGTGATTAAGTTGATCGAAAAGCCGAAATAGTAGGCAGCCATGAAGGAAGATATCAACGAAACAGGTACCGTTACTGCTGGGATCAGCGTGGCTCTAGCCTGACCAATGAATATGTACAGTACGAGAATAACTAGACCACCAGTAATAAACAGAGTGCTATATACTTCCGCTATCGAACGCTCAATAAAAACGGTTGAATCATAGTCGATGGCAAGACGCGTTCCTGATGGAAGAAATTGTTGGATTTTTTCCACTTCATCATGCACTAAGTCAGCGACTTCAAGCGGGTTTGCGTCTGATTGAGGTACAATACCCATGCTGACATTAACCACACCATCGCTCTTAAAGGTTGAATTTTCATTCTCCGCGCCGATGTAGACATCAGCGACATCTTTCAGGTAAATAGGAGTATTGTCACTCGCCCGTTTAACCACCAAATATTCAAAATCCTCAGCCACATTGTAGCTACGAGCAGTCCGAACCGACATGACGATCTGATCGTTACGCACTTCACCGCCAGGACTTTCAATATTCTCATTATTGAGTGCCGCAGTAATGTCAGAAGTTGTGACTCCACGTCCGGCCATCTGAGCAGGTTTCAGCTTAACGTACATGACTTTGTACAAGCCGCCTGACACATCCACTGAGCTTACACCGGAAATCAAGCTGAATCTGTCGAGCAATACTCGGTCGACGTAGTCTGTCAGTTGGGTTCGATCCATCTCGGAAGAACTTAAATTAATGTAGACGGAGGCTTCACCCGACCCATTGTTCTTATAAACAATCGGATCATCCGCCTCATCAGGCAAGGAACGCTGTGCACGTGCAACCGCATCCCGAACATCACTCACGCCAGTATTGAGATCATAGCCGAGTTCAAACGTTATAGTGATTCGTGAGCTGCCATTCCGCGTAGTCGATTCAATTTCATCAATGCCGCTGATACCAGAAAGCTGATCTTCCAGTACAGAAGTAATTTGGCTTTCAATAATGGTCGCTGAAGCGCCTTCATATCGAGTACTGATTGATACAACCGGACTTTCAATATCCGGCATTTCACGTACCGCCAGTTTACTGAAAGAGACAATACCAAATACACACAGCAGCAAGCTGAGAACGACCGCAGCAACGGGACGTTTGACAGAAGCATCAGATAACCACATTAGCTGTTACCTTCTTGCTCATTACTTAGTGGTTTGCCATCTTCACCCAATTCGCTCACAGCGACACCATCGCGCATGTTCACAATGCCTTGAACGACGATTTTCTGGCCGATATCGAGGCCTTTTTCAATCACGACTTGGTTGCCGATTCGAGCACCTAAGAAGACTTCAGTGCGAACCGCTTTGTTGTCATCACCTACCACATAGACATAACGTTTGGTGCCAGAATATTCGAGAGCTTGAACAGGAATAATCGGCGCTTCCATTGGAGGAAAATCCATATCTGCAGTCACTAACATGCCCGGTTTCAAGCTTTGTTTTGGATTGTCAAAATGGATACGGACCCTTAAGTTAAGAGTTTCTTCATTGATTCGTGAATCGATACCAACAACTTCGCCATTGAAGACAGTATCACTCCATGCTGCCGTCGTTGCTGTGACTTTCATACCTTTAGAAATTTGAGACAGATAACGTTCAGGTACCTGCAAATCGAGTTGCATCAAGGACAAATCATCGAGTGCCACAAGCTCATCGCCAGCACTCACCAACTTACCTGGGCTGAAATCAATAAAGCCGACAGTACCAGAGAAAGGCGCTCTAATATTCAAATCATTGAGGTTGGCATTGGCGGCATCAAGGCGAGCCTGAGCTATTTCGACGCTAGCCTTCTGCGCATCGATCTCGGTTTGGGTAATCGCGTTACGTTTCACCAAACGTTCAAACTCTTTGAGTTTACGCTCTTCGTCTTTCAGGTAGGCTTTTGCTTCAGCTACACTGGCTTTGGCTTTGTCATCATTAAGCTGAACGAGCAGCTGATCTTTTTTGACCTCTTGATTCGCCTTAAAAGCAATAACATCCACGCGACCTGTAACTTCAGAGGAAATAACCACAGATTGCTCAGCTTCAATTTTTCCAACTAACGACAAAGACTGAGAAACCTGATGGATTTGGACCTGTTCAGTCACAACGGTAACCGTCTGCGGACCTTGCCGTTTAGCTTGCACTGCAGGTGCTACGGCTAGAATAGACAACGACAAAATACTCAGAATAATTTTATTTTTCATGTTTAAATTCTGCCTCAAAAAACTTCGCTCATTATACTCGTTAAACCGCGCTGAAAACGTCAAGTAATGTAAAGAGAGAGCAATAAACTGTAAGTTTAGACATTGATTAGATGAGCTTTTAGGTTGATTACTGGCATCTTTGCCCAAAAAGCCAGCATTCAATTCAAAATCATAAGAAAAGGCTTTACAGGTTTAGCGAGTTTGCTATGATGCGCTCCGCACTTGAGTGATGTGTTGGGAAATCATTTCTTAAGTATAAAAACACCCTGGAGGGGTTCCCGAG
>NZ_JXXU01000015.1 GCF_000967495.1 Vibrio neptunius
TTAGTGTCAACCACTTTTTTAAACTTTTTTCGTAAGCGTTTCCGCTTGGCTAGTTAACCTATCGACTTCGCCTGAACCCTTGTGAGCCCTTGCCCTGTCGACATGGAGGCATTATAGAGATCGGCATCACATTAGCAAGCGTTATTTTAATAAAATTGCAAAAAATAACATTTAAACGCTGACTTTTCGCTCAAAGCCTTATTTATCCAACTTTACCCCAATATAGCGAACACCATACCCACAGAGTTATCCACAGTAGCTATTTTTTCAGGCAAAATAAAAGGCCGCATTGCGACCTTTCCTCTTACTATAGAAAAGCAGATTAGATGCCTGAGCCATCTTGCTCGCTTTCATCTTCATGGAGCCCACATTCTCGTTTAAGGCCGAAGAACCGAGTTTCTTCTTCACTCATTCCTGGCTCCCATTTCTTGGTTGTATGAGTGTCTCCAATGGATAAGTACCCTTCATCACGTAACGGATGATACGGCAAGCCATGCTGTTCTAGATAATAGTGAACGTCTTTGTTTGTCCAATCGATAATAGGCAAAAACTTAAACACGCCATTTTGAATCGTCAGAATTGGCAGGTTTGCTCGAGACTTAGATTGCTCACGGCGCAATCCTGAAAACCAAGTCCCCACTCTAAGTTCATCCAAAGCGCGACGCATAGGTTCCACTTTGTTTAGGCGATTGTACTGTTCAATTCCCTCTATACCTTGCGCCCACAGTTTTCCATAACTTGCCTCCTGCCATGCCGCACTCTGCTTTGCACGATAGACTTGAAGGTTAAGGTTCAGCTTTTCCGTAAGGTCATCAATAAACTGGTAAGTTTCAGGGAAGAGATAGCCAGTATCTGTCAATATGACCGGGATATCAGGTCTAGCCTCCGTGACTAAATGCAGCATCACCGCGGCCTGAATACCAAAGCTTGAGGAAACAGCGTGTGTTCCTTCCAGATTTTCTATCGCCCAGGAGACTCTCTCCTGAGCCGTTAGCTTTTCGAGCTCTAAATTAATTTCCGCAAGACGGAGAGCCTGCTCCGTCTTTGTTGCCGTTAAGAGCTCTGCTAACTTCAGTTTTGAAGCCACGGAGTTAAGCATAAAAGTCCCTCTTAGAAACGAACACTTCATCGATAATGCCAGCTCTGATCGTGAAGTCACCAAAGCACTCACCGTCGGTACGCTCTTTGGCCCATCGACCGACTAGCTGATCGATCTCTTCTAGGATCTGTTTGTCGGTGATGTTTTCTTTATACATCTTAGGTACGCGCGTACCGCCACGATTACCACCAAGGTGCAAGTTGTAACGGCCAGGTGCTTTACCTACCAGACCAATTTCAGCCAACATCGCACGGCCACAGCCATTCGGACAGCCTGTCACACGTAATATAATGTTGTCTTCTTCCGGCAGGCCGTGTTTCTTGAGAATGTCTTCAACGTCCGTAACAAATTCTGGCAAGAATCGTTCAGCTTCAGCCATTGCCAACGGACAGGTTGGGAACGCAACACAAGCCATTGAATTCTTACGCTGCTCACTAACGGTTTCATCCATCAAACCGTGTTCAACAGCGATTTTCTCAATTTTCGCTTTATTGCTTTTTGAGACTCCTGCAACAATCAGGTTCTGGTTCGCCGTCATGCGGAAATCCCCTTTGTGGATTTTCGCTATCTCAGCCACACCTGTTTTAAGAGGCTTACCCGGATAATCCAGCAAACGACCATTTTCAATAAATAGAGTCAGGTGGTACTTGCCGTCGATCCCTTCGACCCAGCCGACTCGGTCGCCACGTTCAGTAAATTCATATGGACGGCTTGCTTCAAACTCTACCCCAGCACGCTTCTCCACCTCTGCTTTGAAGACATCACTGCCCACTCGATCAAGCGTGTATTTAGTTTTGGCATTTTTACGATTCGACCGGTTACCCCAATCACGCTGGGTAGTAACGACTGCCGCTGCAACATCTAGCGTTTTCTCAAGAGGGATAAATCCAAAATCATCGGCACGTCTTGGGTAAGTAGAGGTATCGCCATGAGTCATGGCTAGGCCACCGCCCACCAATACGTTAAAGCCCACCAGCTTGCCATCTTCAGCAATCGCGACAAAGTTAAGGTCATTCGCGTGTACATCGACATCATTTTGCGGTGGTATCACAACGGTCGTTTTGAACTTACGTGGTAAATAGTTGCTACCCAGAATTGGTTCATCATCCTGAGTAGTTTCTACTTTATCGCCATCCAACCAGATTTCTGCATACGCTTTAGTCTTAGGTAAAAGATGCTCACTGATTTTCTTCGCCCACTCATATGCTTCTTGGTGTAGCTCCGATTCAACCGGGTTTGTAGTACACAATACATTCCGGTTCACGTCACCCGCTGTTGCTATGGAGTCAATACCAATGCTGTTAAGCGTCTGGTGCATCAGCTTGATATTTGGTTTTAACACACCGTGAAACTGAAACGTCTGACGCGTCGTTAGACGAATACTTCCATACAAAGAGTGTTCTGTTGCGAACTTATCAATCGCTAACCACTGACCTGGTTTGATAATACCGCCTGGCATACGTGCACGTAACATGACGTTATGCAATGGTTCCAATTTCTGCTTAGTGCGTTCATTGCGGATATCACGATCGTCCTGCTGATACATTCCATGGAAGCGAATCAGTTGGAAGTTATCTGCAGTAAAGCCACCGGTGATACGATCTTGTAGGTCTTGTTCAATCGTGCCACGTAGGAAATTACTTTCTCTTTTCAGGCGCTCGTTATCTGCAAGGGGCCCTAACTCTTCGCCCAAGACAATCTGTTTATTATTTTCGGTAGAAGCACTCATTAGTAAACATCCCTTTGGTAACGTTTCGCTTTACGGAGTTCGTTGATAAATTCTTCGGCATCATCACGTGATAGTTTGCCGTGCTGCTCTACGACGTGAATCAGCGCTTCATGGACATCTTTCGCCATACGTGTCGCATCACCACAGACATAGATGTGTGCCCCTTCCTGAAGCCATTGCCATACTTGTTCGGCGTTTTCCAAAATACGATGTTGCACGTAGACTTTTTCTGCTTGGTCGCGACTGAAAGCCACATCAAGACGATTAAGCAAACCTGACTTTAGGTACTTTTGCCACTCAACCTGATAGAGGAAATCTTGGGTAAAGGTGCGGTCACCGAAGAATAGCCAGTTCTTACCACCTGCTTCTCGGTCATCGCGCTCTTGGATAAAGCTTCTGAACGGAGCGATACCAGTACCGGGGCCAATCATGATGACAGGGGTATTGTCATCTTGAGGTAGTTTGAAGTTTTTGTTGTGTTCAACAAACACTTTAACTTCACCACCTTCCTCTAAACGATGAGAAAGAAAGCTAGACGCACCACCAAAACGCTTTTCATCTCCCTTGACATATTCAACAAGGCCAACCGTTAGATGGACTTCTTCGTCCACTTCACTCTGACTAGAAGCAATAGAATAGAGGCGAGGTGTCAATCGGCGCAGCAAACCAACCAATTCTTCAGCGGATAGTTTGGTTTTCTTCTCTGCCAGGACATCGACCACTTGGGTGTTGGTCGCGTATTCGCGTAACTTGTCTTTATCTTCCACCAGCTTAAGTAGTTTCTTGCTACCCGATAGCTCTGCAAATTTGGCGACAAGTTGCGGGTTTGCTGACGTTATCTCGTACTTACTCACCAGCGCACTGTGGATGGAAATACTTTCACCATCAACATCGACACTTTCCACACCAGACAGCCCTGCTTTAGCTAAGACCGCATTCGCAAGATCTGAGCTGTTCTCGAACCACACACCAAGTGCATCACCCGGTTGATATGTCAGGCCTGAGCCATCCAAGTCGATCTCGACATGGCGGACATCTTTACCTGAATCCCGACCAGTGATCTTCTGGCTTGTGAGCAAGGTTGCGGTGTAAGGGTTTTGCTTGTTGTATTGCGAGTGGCCAGGTGCAGCTTGACCGACTGGCAACTGCACAACTTCCGCTTCAGTACCTGATGCCAACGCTTCTTGGACTTTATCAAGCGCGTTTTGACGCCACTCACTCGCGGGCTGTTCGTAATCAACATCACAATCAATACGTTCAATAAATGAGGTGGCGCCAAGTTTAGACAGATACGAGTCGAAATCTTTACCTGTCTGACAGAAGAATTCATAACTCGAGTCACCTAGGCCAATCACACCGTATTTCAGGTTTGGTAATTTAGGCGCCTTCTTAGACTGAAGAAATTCATGCAGCTCAATCGCATTATCTGGGGCTTCACCTTCACCATTAGTGGAGGCAACGATAATGACGTGTGTTTCCTTAGCAAGGTTCTTTCCTTTGTAATCGCTGGCATCAAACAGCTCAACTGCAATTCCTTGGGCCTTGGCTTCTTGTTCCAGAGCTTCAGCAACGCCTTTCGCGTTGCCCGTCTGAGAGGCAAAGATAATAGAAAGCTTGCCTGCAGGTTTTACGGCAACTGCCGCAGCCGCCTGACTAATAGGTGCTGCAGCACCCGCTGTTTGAGGTTGAGCTTGAGATAACCCCCAAAAATAACCGCTGACCCACGCTAACTGTTGCGGTGACAGTTCTGAGACTGTTTGTTTTAGCGTATTCAGTTGTTGATCATTTAAAGGAGCAGCGATTGACGGTAGTTCTTGTGGTGTGTTTCCTGGAGAGGACACGTTCTTGTTCAAAGACATGGTCTCGACATCCCTATTCATTGCGTGATGATAGATTAACCACTCCCTTTAATAACAAGAAAGAATAGAAATGAATGTTTTATAACTTTTGGAATTAAAGAAAGCCGAAAGTTTAAGCAGGTCTGATTACTTAGCTTCGACACGTACCTGTCTGAACCCTACAGCCATTGCTGACTTTGAAGCTAAATCCAGATCAAGATAGTGGCACTCCTCCCCATGAGAGTCGGTTAACAACACAAAGCCGCCACGTGCATGACGAAACTCGACAATCCAACTTCCTTCCTGCGCAGAAGGTTCAATGATGGCTTCAACTAACTGATTTTCTCGATAAAGGTTTCTAAGTTCATTGATCGTCATAGGAATCCTTTCTCTGAAGTTATTGATAAGAGCCCTTATAAGCATGGTCGAAAGACAAAAAACTGCTAAACGAAAAACGAAGATATAACGAATAGGCATAAAAAAACGCCGCGATATTACGCGGCGTTTTTTAATACTCTTGCCGTTTAGAAACTGTATTCGGCACCAAGGAAGACACCATTCGCCATAATAAAAGGCTTGCCCAACGTGCTATCCTCAATATTGGACTTAAATTCATCAGACTCAAGATCGATCACGCGGTACCCTCCACGGAAAGTTACCGTTGAACTATTCAGTGGCATTCGATATTGCATACCTGCCATCAAGTCAGTGCTCTTGATACCGCTACTATCACCAAAGTTCATTTCACCGATGATGTCAAAATTTGTGTCTGGCACTGTCATTTCAGCGTAGCCATAGAATGCCCACAGCAATTCATTAAAATCTTTCGTTTGACCCGTTTCGACGTTCTTGTGCTTTGTATTACTCATATTGCTGAACGTAATACCGGCATCAAAGTGCAGTAGGTCGTGTTCCATCACTTGGTAGTACAGCGTTAGATCCAGCTTATCAAACGCCATGAACTCGTTATCAACGCTGGCTGTTCTGATACGTGCATTCGGTACATACTTAATGTCGTGCTCGATCGCTGCATAAACACTTGGAGTGACTTCTTTATCACGGCGGATTTCATTTACTTCTGTGTCTACCCACCATGCTTCAGCACCTACTTTTGTAATCACAGAGTCTTCTGCCATTGCTGCTGAACTTGCCATCGACATCGCAGCTGCAGTAATAACCGCCAGTGCTGATTTGTTCATCTAATTTAGCTCCTGAGCTCATTGGGGTAAGAGATGTTGGAGCGATAGTATCACATTCTGCAAAGCGGTTTATGTCAAATTACTACGCGGATTAACGGTGGCCATACACGTAGTTTTTGAAAAACCAAATACCCACAGCAATAACAATCAGCCACGGGATAAGTTTAATCACGGCCCCGACCATCCCGAGTAACACCATCACCATCAAAGCAAAACCCGCCGCAGCAAATACCGTGAACATAGTAAGACCTGTCACCAGCAGCGTTGCAATAAAGACCAATACAAAGATGAGTTCAAACATATCTTTCTCCTTAGTTATCTTTCACGTTGCAGAAAGTAAGCCAAGTTAAAGAAAAATACATAACCATATGATTTTAATAAAATAAAAAAAGAGACGCTTTATAAAGCGTCTCTTTTATTTATTATCTTAGTTGGTCAAATTCACCACCCCAATACTATTAAGTGGTGAAATTTACACATTCAACTCTTTAGGAATTTTACTCAGCGCCGTCTCTACCACTTCGATACCAGAACCTGGCTTGTGAGCATTCTCACTGATGTAACGACGCCATTGACGCGCTCCCGGCATATTCTGGAACAAGCCCAACATATGACGAGTAATATGACCGAGATACGCCCCTTTCTCTAGCTGGCTTTCAATGTAAGGGTACATCTCTTCCACAACTTGAGTACGCTTCTTAACAGGCTTATCCAATCCAAAAATCTGCTGATCAACTTCCGCCAGCATATATGGATTCTGGTAGGCTTCACGGCCAACCATAACACCATCTAGGTGCGTCAAGTGCTCTTTGGTGTCCTCCAGTGTCTTAACGCCACCATTAATAACAATATTTAGGTGCGCAAAATCTTTCTTCAGCTGATAGGCACGCGGGTAATCAAGAGGTGGGATTTCACGGTTCTCCTTTGGGCTTAGCCCAGAAAGCCAAGCTTTGCGTGCGTGAATAGTAAATTGATCACAGCCCCCCTTCTCGGAAACCATCGATACAAAGTCGGTCAGAAACTCATAAGAGTCTTGATCATCAATACCGATACGAGTTTTCACCGTGACTGGCACATCCACCACATTACGCATTGCGGCAACACATTCCGCCACAAGTTGTGGCTCTGCCATTAGACACGCGCCAAAGCGACCATTTTGTACACGATCAGACGGGCAACCAACGTTAAGGTTGATTTCATCATAGCCACGCTCTTGTGCTAATTTCGCACACGTCGCCAAATCTGCAGGGTTTGAGCCACCTAACTGAAGTGCCACTGGGTGCTCTTGCTGGTTATACGCCAGAAAATCACCTTTACCGTGAATAATCGCCCCCGTCGTCACCATCTCGGTATAGAGCAAAGTTTCGCTCGTCAGCAATCGATGGAAGTAACGACAGTGTCTGTCAGTCCAATCGAGCATGGGTGCAATGGAAAAGCGGTTAGCCGCGTATTTACTAGTATTGTCAGGTTTCATAAGGTGTTACTCGAAATCTAGATACTGCATATACATACAGCAAATTGCTAGAATTGCCTCAAATCACCCCCATATAGTACGTATAAATGGAGTAGGACAAATGGCGTCATTCAGCATTAAAAAACGAACACTGTAAAGCGGAGAATCACGCTTTACAGTAGACATCATAGTCAAAAAGAATTCGGCGATTATACACAGAGAATCGAAAACATTCAGGAAAAAGAACTCGCTAGAGCCTACGAAAATAAAAGGGTTAGAGAGTTAGAAGATCCGTACTCACAGCAACAAAAATCCGTACCTATATACGTACTACTAGACAGGTTTATGGAAGAACCTGATTTATGGGATAAAACAGGCCGTACTAAGCTGTTCGTGATTAATATGCGGCGAGATGGTGATATTTCACGAACGAAACGTAAGTTTCAGATAAAAAAAGAGCTGGCCCAAAAGTGAGTTGGGGGCCAGCACCGTTCCATGAAGCAAATGAAATGATTGACAAATTACCCATAGGGATTTTTATCGTAGATGAACACCATATGAAATCAATTGCATTCATGGAATTTCAAGTGTGTATCGCAAGATTTTGCGTATCACACCTAGGTTTAGAGTAATTGTTCCACACACACTACTGCGGATGTGTGATCTGCAACAAGCCTAACTGTGCATAAAATTCACGCAAAAAAAAAGCTGGCCCTTGGAGTTGGCAGCCAGCATAAACATTTGAATTGAAAATGAAAGATACATGAATGTTACAGTTTCATATCATCCCGATTAAGGACATGAGCAACCATATGGCAAGCATGATATCAACTCAAGCACATATGGCGATATATTTGGTTCAGACACAATGTTTTTGCCGTTTTCACTACTAACCACACAAATCGCATACCATTTAAATGATTGAAAACATTAGGTTAATATAAATAAACTTATCTATTAAAACTTTTAGAAATAAACTTTTTCGAGCTGTATTCTAAACATTTTGTATGCCACACATCCTTCTATCCAAGCTTGTAAATAGCAAATGCGTCGACCATGGGACTTTCCTAACTGTTCTTGGTAAATCTGTACATGTATCACTGTTCCAGTTATTTGACTCGTCTGATTAGCTAATTAGCACTGCAACTATTTATAAATATTCACTATTCTATCTGTAGATAGCCTATTAAGAGCGCATGGTAGAAGGATTTACTCATATGGCCTCTGATACATTAGACAAACCAACCGTACTGGTGGTCGATGATATCCCAGACAATATCCATACTTTGTCTGGCATTCTCTCCGATGAATTCAAAATCAAAGCCGCCACCAGCGGCGCGAAAGCTCTCAAGATTGCCAACAGTTCTCCACGGCCCCATTTGATATTGCTCGATATAATGATGCCAGAGATGGACGGCTATGAAGTATGCTCGCTCCTTAAGTCCAACCCACTTACATCTGATATCCCCATAATCTTTGTAACGGCTAAAGCAGAAGTAGTTGATGAACAGAAAGGCTTCGAGATGGGGGCCGTAGACTACATAACCAAACCTGTCAGCCCACCTATTGTTAAAGCTCGTGTGAAGACACATATTGCGCTTTACGATCAAAACTTGGCGTTATCGGTTCAAGTAAAGCAAAGAACCGAACAATTAGAGCGTAGTCGCCTCGAAATCATTCAACGCTTAGGCAGAGCTGCTGAGTACAAAGACAATGAGACAGGCATGCACGTTGTTCGGATGAGTCATTACTCACGCATTCTGGCTGAACAACTCGATGTCAGTAAACGCTGGGTCGAACTTGTCTTTCAGGCTTCTCCCATGCATGACATCGGCAAAATTGGCATCCCCGATAACATTTTAGGCAAGCCTGGCAAGCTAGATGGTGATGAATGGACGGTGATGCAAAAGCACGTCAATTTCGGCGCAGACATTATCGGAGAAAGTGACTCACTCCTGCTACAGATGGCAAAAGAGATTGCGCTTTATCACCATGAAAAATGGGACGGTAGTGGCTATCCTCATGGTACTCGAGGTGAAGCGATCCCTTTAAGTGCTCGCATAGTGGCGATTGCGGATGTGTTCGACGCCCTAACCAGTGAACGTCCTTACAAAAAAGCGTGGACAGTTGAAGATGCAGTGGCATTGCTGGAAGAAGGTGCTGGTGCGCATTTTGACCCTAACCTAGTTCCTATATTCATCAGTCAACTAGATGAAATCCTCAAAATCAAAGAATCCTTCAAAGACGAATTTTAAGTGCTTCGGCTAAGGTAGAGAATGAATCAAGTACAGAACTATGCGCTCGACTCTAAGCGCATTCTAACCGGCTTTGTTATTGCTTCTGTGATGTTACTAATTGCTGGCAGTATAGGCTGGATGAGCCTTAACCAGCGCTTTAATACAGTCGATCAGTATGCAAGTAATGCCCAGCTATTATCGACCTTAGATAGCGTTAAGATGCTCGAGCAAAGCTACATTCGTCTACCTCAGGATGAAATCTCAGATGACATTTACCGTCAGATAGATAAAGCTAAAACGCTATCAGACATCGTTATCGCCAACGGTATTGATGCACAGATTACAGGCTTGCTAGCGGATTATCGGCAGGAATTTACCCAGTACATCACACTCAGTCAGAATGAAACCACGACTCGTGAACAAATGAGCTCCATTGCCGAGCAGGCTTCTAATACTATCGATGTGATTCAACAGCTGCATGAAGATTTCATTGAAAACGGCATGGTAAGTATCGAGGAGCTGAGGGAGCAAGTGGATGAAGATTCAGACAGTGCGATTCGTGCCCACTGGCTTGTTGGATTAATTGCAAACTCACAAAACCACCAGAAGTCATACGTACTTACTAAAGACCAACAGGAACTTAACCAAGCACAGTTTGAGCTGAAGAAAATAGATCAACTCATCACTTTACTCGATGGCAAACTAACCGAACAAGCCAGTATCAATAAACTGATCTTGGTCAACAATGCTAAAAACCGCTATCTCAGCGCCCTCGTTCAGTTAAGAAGCTGGTCTAATGTTGGTGAAAAGCTCCAGCAAAGTATTCTCAATCAAGTAAACCGTTCTGGTGACGAACTGGCTCGTTCAGCCACTGACTTAAGAAATCACCTTCAAGACATTCTCCGAGCATCGCAACAGGCCGTTTCAAGCTCTCAGATTGCCATTAGTGAGCGTCTTGCTGTCAGCTCAAATTTACTTGTTCTTCAATCTTCGATCAGTGAAGCACAACAACTCGATCGCGACTATTCACTGTCACTTTCACCAACACGCCAGAAAACGATTGCTGACCAAGTCAATGATTATCTGGAATATTCACTGCGTCTTCTCGACGGCCTATCAGCTCAAGTGCCGACCGATGAAGAAAAAATCAATGTCGACAAAATACACACACTGACCAACAGCTACTATACGTTGTTCAATCAATTAACTTCAGCACGCAGTATTACCTCACAGCAGATCGCCCAGTTAGAAACAACCTACGACCAATTACAGTCTTTCATTCAACCCGTTTACCAAGAGCAGCTAAATACGGTGGAAAATTCCGGTTCTATTGCCAGCTATCTAGCGATTGGTGGCGGTATCTTTGTCGTGACTTTACTGCTGCTGGGTTTACTCGCCCATAAATCTCATACAGCACTGGAACGTTTTGCCGATAAGCTAGCATTGGCAAGAGACGATGCCGATGCTGCAAACAAAGCCAAGTCAGACTTCTTAGCAAACATGAGCCACGAGATCCGCACACCGATGAATGCCATTATCGGCATGAGCTATCTTGCACTCAAAACGGAGCTTTCCAAGGCTCAACGTAACTACATTCAGAAAGTGAAGCTTTCCGCCGATTCCCTGCTCGGTTTGATCAACGATATCTTAGACTTCTCAAAGATCGAAGCGGGTAAACTGGATATCGAAAACGTAGACTTCCACCTAGAGAATGTTCTCGATAATGTTTCCAATCTCGTTGGTCTACGCGCGTCTGAACGTGGGCTGGAATTATTGATCCACATTGATCGCGATGTACCAACCGCACTCGTTGGCGATCCTCTACGTCTAGGTCAGATCTTAATTAACCTAGCCAACAATGCAGTGAAATTTACTGAACAAGGTGAGATCAAAGTCAGTATTGCGTTGGAGAAGAAAAACGGCAGCGACATCACTCTCAAATTCTCTGTAACAGATAGCGGTATTGGCATGACTCCAGAGCAGTGTAATAAACTGTTCAACAAGTTTACTCAGGCCGATAGTTCAACCACACGCAAATATGGCGGTACCGGGCTCGGGTTAGCGATCAGTAAAGAACTTTGTCAATTGATGAGCGGTGACATTGGTGTAACAAGCGAACAAGGTAAAGGATCGACGTTCACCTTCACCGTTCAACTAGGTGTCAGCCATGCGTTGAAGCAAGAGCAATTGTTGGTACCGAAAGAGCTCGGTCAACTGAAAATTCTGGTGGTCGATGATAACGCTAGCGCTAGGCTGATTGTGGAAGATATTCTTGAATCCCTTCAATTTGAAACGGCCAGCGTCACTAATGTTGATAGTGCGCTTGATGAGTTAGAAGAAGCCATCACCAACAAGCAACCTTATGATTTAGTGATTTCTGACTGGCAGATGCCAGTCAAAGACGGTATCGATTTAGCAGAAATCATGTGGGACAGACTGGCTGAGCCTGATCAACCAAAACTCTTAATGCTGACAGCTTATGGCCGTGAAGAACTGACCGATGCCTTCGTCAATCGCCAGTTAACACCGCCATCAATCCTAGACAAACCTGTCACCTCTTCACATCTGTTCGATGCGATAGTGACACTTTATGGCGTTGAAGGCAGTCGTGTAAGCCGCAGTGATGTTGAAGAGCAAACACAACTGGCCAATGCCCAACAGCTAGCTGGTGCAAAATTGCTACTAGTCGAAGACAATGAGATTAACCAAGAGCTGGCCACCGAGCTACTTGAAGGCCAACAAGTACACGTGACGATCGCTGAAAATGGTCAAGTAGCGATCGATCTGTATAAGAGCCATGACTTCGATGGCATTTTAATGGACTGTCAGATGCCAGTCATGGATGGCTATGAAGCCACAGAATTTATACGTCAAAAACTGGATGATAAACACATCCCAATCATAGCCATGACGGCTAACATCATGGAACGCGATAAAGAAAAAGCGAAGAACGCGGGCATGAATGACATCATCGCCAAACCTATTGATGTCGGCGCCATGTTCAGTACTTTGGCAAAATGGATTACACCTAAACACCCACAACAACTGGTTACGGGATCAGAACAATCTACTGGCCAAGTTCCCGGCATTGCTGGTCTTGATATTACTTCAGGCCTAACCCGTGCGAGTGGCAATGCCGATTTGTACACCAAGCTCATTCTGCGCTTTGCCAGCACCTATGCAGATACCAACGCTTTAAAAGCCGCTGTCACCGACGAAGACAGTGCAACACGCAAACGCAATATTCACTCTCTCAAAGGGGTCGCAGGCAATATAGGAGCGACTTCGCTGCACGAGCTTTGCCAAGAACTGGAGCACGACAGCACAAATCAAGACTTACGCCAAAGAATGCTTAAATCACTCACCGCACTGGTCGAGAATATCCACGCCAGCGAACTCCACAGTGAAAAGCCTGCGGTATCTTCTGCAAATGGTATTTTCAATCAGGATTTGTTTGATCAGCTCAAACAAGCCGTAGATGAAAACGACACTCAAGCACTGTCTATTATGGAAGATATTGCATCTAGCTCTTCGGTTGGGTTGTCTGAATCTGACTTCACCCAGCTAAATAATGCGTTGGAAGAGTTTGATTTTGACTTGGGGCAGGAGATTTTATCCAACAGAGCGCACAAAGTGAGTAATACCAATGCGCCGTAGCAGTATCGTTTTATTAACATATAAGGTAACTTATAACACTCAAAGCAGCTCCAGTTGCCCTAACCACATCGAGAGTGGTTAACTCACTGACTGTATTATCAGAAAATGCCTCTTGATAAACGAAATCCATCGAGAAATGGTATATTATTATTAAAGTCCAATGGTTATGGTGAAAAATTTGGACCACAAGCTACTAAAGCAAATTGAAGAAATGTGTGCATCGCGAGGAGTTAGACTTACTCCTCAAAGAAAAAGGGTTTTTGAGCTGATTTGTTCCAGTCCTAAATCGTCAAGTGCATACGAGTTACTGGAAGAGCTGAAGCAGAGTGAACCTCAGGCGAAACCACCGACCGTGTATCGCGCACTCGACTTTCTCTTGGAGCAAGGATTTATACATCGTGTTGAATCCACTAACAGTTTTATTCAGTGCAGCTCTTGCAATGCTCATAAGCACTACTCACATTTACTGATTTGCGACAAGTGCAGCAATGTTATTGAACTTCAAGATGATAGTTTGGTAGCCTTGCTAAAGGATAATGCTGAAAAACATGGCTTTACGATCACAAACCACGTGATTGAATCTCATGGAATTTGTCAGTCATGTTCAAGTGAACAGACGGAATAAGAATAGAAGAAGATTATGCGCGCTGAATTTGTAAACCCGTTTTTAGCTTCTCTGATGAACGTTCTAAAAACGATGGCTTCTCTGGAATTGAAGCCACAGAAACCTCGAGTAAAAAAAGATGAGATTGCTCGTGGTGATGTTTCAGGTTTAATTGGGATGGTAGGTCAGCAGACACGCGGTTCTATGTCTATCACATTCGATGAAAATCTGGCTCTGGAAATCATGCAGAACATGTTAGGCGAACGCCCTAACGGTTTAAATGACGAAATTACCGACATGGTTGGTGAGATAACTAATATGGTCGCTGGCGGTGCAAAACGTATCCTTTCTGAAAGCGGCTTCGATTTTGATATGGCAACACCCATCGTCGTATCGGGCAAAGGCCACACTATCCGACACAAATGTGAAGGCGCGATCATCATCATGCCGTTCACATCTCAATGGGGTAATGCGTTTATCGAAATTTGTTTCGAGTAACACACCTTTCGATATAGAAAAAGCTTTCTTCGGGAAGCTTTTTCTTTATGCGATGATGTTTCTTTGTTTAAGTACAACTAAACAATCATCCACCAGCGAATCAATGGACTTCTCACCCGAAAGCAAGTTAATTTCAGGTTTCAGTGGCGACTCATATGTCGAGTCAATCCCAGTGAAATTAGTGATCTCTCCCGCGCGAGCTTTTTTGTACAGCCCTTTAGGATCCCGTTGCTCACACACTTCCAATGAGGTATTAACAAAGACTTCAAGAAACTCCCCTTCTGGCAGTAAATCCCTTACCAGTTGACGTTCTGCACGATGCGGTGAAATAAAAGCCGACAACACAATTAAACCAGCATCAGCCATCAGTTTAGCCAACTCACCAATACGGCGAATATTCTCACGACGATCTTGCTCGGAGAAGCCCAGATCACTGCACAGACCATGACGCACATTGTCACCATCCAGCAGATAGGTGTGATAACCCAGTTCTGCAAGCTTGTTTTCCAACGCGCCAGCAACCGTTGACTTCCCTGCCCCAGATAAACCGGTAAACCAAAGCACAACTGGTTTTTGTTGTTTTAACTCTGCTCTGAAAGCCTTATCTATATTATGCTGATGCCAAACGATGTTTTCTTCTTTGGTCGGCGTTTCCGTAGTCATAACTCTGTCCTTAAAACGGGAAAAATTGAGGAATCAAAGCCAATACCAACACCGAGTAAACGATGGAGACTGGGATGCCGACTCTGATGTAATCCGCGAGCTTATAATTACCTACACTGTATACAAGTAAGTTGGTCTGGTAACCATAAGGTGAAATAAAACTGGCGCTGGCACCAAATAGCACCGCCATAATGAATGGCATAGGATCGACGCCATACCCAATAGCCATACTGTAGCCCAGTGGAAACGCAAGCGCAGCAGCAGCATTATTGGTCACTAGTTCAGTCAGTATTAGCGTAAATAGATAAGTCGCGACCAAAGCCCCAAACGCTCCCCAGCCATTAAATGTCTCCATAAACATCTCGCCCAATGTGGCAGATAAGCCAGAAGACATCATCAATTGTGCAATGGTTAGAGCAGAGCCCACAATGACGATGATGTCGACAGGGAAACGACGTCTAAGCTCCCCCATCTGAATCACACCGAAAAAAATCGCGGCTAGAAGAAAAATCGACAGACCTTTAATCAATGGAAAAACATTCAGCAATGCGGCTCCAATCACTCCTACAAATCCAAGTAAAACCAAACTTGATTTATTCTCATCAAGACGAGCACTCGAATCCAAGTCATTGACCAAAACAAATTCTTTGCGATGTGCCTTGCGCTCCTGCTCAAAACGCTTGCCTGGCACCAAGACTAAGGTGTCACCTGCGTTGAGCTCTATGCTGCCCAACCCACCCTGCAGCCTTTCATGGCCGCGACGTATTGCGACCACCACCGCATCAAAGCGGTCACGAAAATGAATCGACTTGAGGGTATTATTACAGAAGCTAGCCGAAGAGCTCACTACCACTTCAACAAAACTCTGACCATTTAGGTGGTGTTGACCGAACAGTGTCAGCCCTTGAATTTCCTGAAGTGTTGCAACGCTTTCAATATCACCACAGAACAATAAGCGATCTTTAGACTGTAAAACAAAATCCGGTTCCACCGATGGCATGGTTTTACCACCACGTACCACTTCAGCTAGAAACAGTTTTCTCAATGCACGCAGGTTGTTCTCACTGATGCTTTTCCCCACTAAAGGCGAGCCTGGCTCTACAATCGCTTCAAGAAAATAGGGCAACTCTTCCTGCTGATGCTCTTCATAACTAGGAAGTAAATAGCTGAGCGGGATCAAGACCAATAGTCCACCTAGCAGTACGGACAACCCGATCATAGTTGGAGTAAAAAAGCCAAGACTCGGCAGTCCAGCATCTTCTACAAAGCTATTGATGATCAAGTTGGTTGAAGTACCGATCAAGGTCAATGTGCCGCCTAGGATCGCAGTGTAAGAGAGTGGAATAAGTAGCTTAGAGGGTGCATGAGCTTGATTCCGCTTGATAGCACCGATAAGAGAGACAACCACTGCGGTATTATTAGTGAACGACGACAGAAATGCCGTCGACAAACCCAGTTTGGCCACGACTGCACCAAGCTTACCCGTCGATAATGAACGACTGACCCAACTAATCAATCTGGTTTTTTCCAACGCGCTAGAGGCAAGGATCAACAAAACCAGCGTTAACAAAGACGAATTGGTAAAGTTAGTGGCAACATCGCCAATCTCAATCATCCCAGCAAGAAAAGCAATAAACGCTCCTCCTGCAAATATGAAACTTGGCTTAATTCGTGTTGTAATCAGGCACGTAATAATACCCAACAACACAGCCAGCACGAATCCTTGCTGCCACATCATGCTTTACTTGCTCCGCTCGGTTAGATTTTTGCATCCCACTCAGGGAAGTGTTTAAGAATCAGCGCTTTTAGCTCAGTTTCAAAAGCACCCATGCGCTCTTGAGGAGAACGTTGACGTTCCGCCAGAGCATCACGCACCAAACCCGCACCTACCGTCACGTTGGTCAAGCGATCGATGATGATAAAGCCACCGGTATCCTGTACTGCATCGTAACTGTCGATGGCTACTGACTCATTCAATGTCCACTCACACAAACCAATACCGTTCAGAGGTAGCTCTTCTGCCTTGTGCATAGACAAGTTGTTGATGTCATACTGATGGCGAATGGCTTCAACACGACCCACTGTCTTCTTGCCCGCAATCTTCACATCATAATCGCGGCCGGCCTGTAATGGCTGCTCTGTCATCCACACCACATCAGCAAGCAGTCGGTTACTTGACTCAACTTGCGCATTCTCAAGTACAATCAAATCACCACGGCTGATATCGATCTCATCTTCTAATGTTAGTGTCACCGCTAGGCCCGCTTGAGCTTGCTCGATATCACCATCAAAAGTCACAATGCGCGCCACTTGCGAACTCTTACCTGAAGGCAAAGCTTTGATACGGTCACCCACTTTGACATTTCCTGAGGAAATCGTGCCGGCAAATCCACGGAAGTCGAGGTTTGGACGATTCACATATTGAACAGGGAAACGGAAATCACCTTCTTCTTTGACCTGATCCACATCGACGTTTTCTAGAAGTTCAAGTAGCGATGGTCCTTCAAACCAGCTAAGTTTCTCGCTCGCTTCTACCACGTTGTCGCCCTCAAGAGCAGACAGCGGAATGATCTGAATATCCGTTTCACCCTGAAGGTTTTCTGCAAACGATAGATATTCGTCACGGATCTCTTCAAAGCGTTGCTGTGAGTACTCAACCAGATCCATTTTGTTTACTGCTACCACGAAATGCTTAAGGCCCAGCAGGTTTGAGATGAAAGAGTGACGGCGAGTTTGATCCAGCACGCCTTTGCGTGCATCAATCAAGATCACTGCGAGATCACAGGTCGATGCCCCTGTCGCCATATTGCGCGTATACTGCTCGTGACCTGGAGTATCAGCAATGATGAACTTACGTTTCTGAGTTGAGAAGTAACGGTAAGCCACATCAATAGTGATCCCTTGTTCTCGCTCTGCCTGAAGTCCATCAACAAGCAGCGCAAGGTCTGGACGCGCTCCAGTGGTACCAACGCGTTGGCTATCGTTATGAACGGCTGCTAATTGATCTTCATAAATTTGCTTAGAGTCATGCAGTAAGCGACCGATCAAAGTACTTTTACCATCATCTACTGAACCGCAAGTGAGGAATCTAAGTAGTGATTTGTATTGGTGTTGTTTTAGGTATCCTTCAATACCAAGCTCTTCAAGCTGAGCTTCAACTGCGCTATTCATCTTCTTTATCCTCAATCCTTAGAAGTAACCTTGGCGTTTCTTAAGTTCCATCGATCCTGACTGATCATGGTCGATCGCTCTACCTTGTCGTTCACTGGACGTCGCCACCAACATCTCTTCAATAATGCCCGTGAGCGTATTGGCTTCAGACTCAATCGCACCAGTCAGTGGGTAACAACCAAGTGTTCTGAAACGAACGCTTTTCTCTTCGATTTTTTCACCTGGCTGAAGCTCCATACGATCATCATCCACCATGATCAGCATGCCATCGCGCTCAACAACTGGGCGCTTATCGGCTAGGTAAAGTGGCACAATCTCAATGTTCTCTAGGTAGATGTATTGCCAGATATCTAGCTCAGTCCAGTTTGAAAGTGGGAAGACACGAATGCTCTCACCTTTGTTGATTTGGCCATTGTAAGTACGCCATAACTCAGGGCGTTGGTTCTTTGGATCCCATGTATGGTTCTTGTCACGGAAAGAGTAAACTCGCTCTTTCGCACGAGATTTCTCTTCATCACGGCGTGCACCACCAAAAGCCGCATCAAAACCATACTTGTCCAAAGCTTGTTTGAGGCCCTGAGTTTTCATGATGTCAGTATGCTTAGAAGAGCCATGGGTAAAAGGGCTACATCCCATCGCAAGGCCTTCTGGGTTCTTATGAACCAAAAGCTCAAAACCGTATTTTTCTGCGGTTTTATCGCGGAATGTGATCATCTCCTTGAACTTCCAGTCGGTATCAACATGAAGTAAAGGGAACGGTATCTTACCTGGGTAAAAAGCCTTACGAGCGAGATGCAGCATGACTGAGGAGTCTTTACCGATAGAGTACATCATCACTGGATTATCAAACTCCGCGGCAACTTCGCGGATAATGTGAATACTTTCCGCTTCAAGCTGCTTGAGATGGGTTAAACGTTCTTGGTCCATGTTAGTGCTTCCTTTGCGGCTCACTGAGAGCGTCTGACAAATTCAAAATAAATAGGTATTACGCGAATTGGCGCTGTTGTAATGGTTCTTGCTGTGTGCCAAACCACGTTAATTTTTCTGACAAAGACACCACTTCCCCAATCACAATCAGTGACGGTGACTCAGCGTCTTTAGCAAGGGTCGCCAGCTGTGATAGCTGACCTTTAAAAACCTTCTGACAGGATTGTGTTCCGCGTTCGATGATCGCAATTGGAGTCTCTGGGGAACGGCCATGCTCAATCAACTGACCTTGAATGTATTCCGACTTCATTAGCCCCATGTAAATCACCAAAGTCTGGTTGCCACGGGCGAGCGTTGACCAGTCCATTTGGTCACTTTCAGCTTTAAGGTGACCTGTAATAAACATCGCTGTTTGTGCATAATCGCGGTGTGTAAGTGGTATACCTGCATAGGCAGTTGCACCAGAAGCGGCAGTAATACCAGGCACAACATGAAATGAAACGCCTGCATCTGCCAAAACTTCCAGCTCTTCGCCACCACGACCAAAGATAAATGGATCACCACCTTTAATACGTACAACACGGTGTCCTCTTTGAGCAAAGTCCACCAGTAGCTGATTGGTTTTGTCTTGGGGAACACTATGATGACCCGCTCGCTTGCCGACACAAACCAAGATCGTATCGCTTGGTACCAGTGCCATGATTTCATCGGAGACTAAATAGTCGTAAAGTACGACATCCGCCTGCTGTAAAAACCGAAGCGCTTTGATGGTCAGCAATTCAAGATCACCAGGACCAGCACCAATTAGAGCCACTTCGCCAGAGTTCAATACACTCTTACCAATACTCACGGTAGCAGAAGGCTGTGCTTGCGCGGCTCGTGGGTTGTGAAGTGGGAACTTAGAAATTGTATCCTTACTCGCCATCATGTTGTTCCTTTCCTGTCGTTGAAAGCATTATGGCGCTCTAGTTATATTACCTGAAATTCTAAAATTTCATTTTTTATACCTTTTCATGATAAGGGCTAAATGCGATGTAAATAACCGTTGAACTTAGATGAGATCTGCTAAGCAGAACGGCATAAAGTAATCGCCCTATGTCACACTTTGCTACTGAGTAAAATATTCGTTGCACATCGTTTTGATACATTATGCAGCGTCTCACAATAACGCTATCGGAGCTTAAAAATGAAAGTCGCAGTGAACCCCCTTTCGATTGCTGTACTTGGTGGCCTGCTAACTATGGCTGGCCCTACTATGGCTGAAACGATCAAGTTACGTATCGTAGAAACCACGGATATTCACACTAACGTCATGGACTACGACTACTACAAAGATAAACCGACCCAGAAGATAGGACTGACTCGTACAGCCACACTAGTGAAGCAAGCTCAGGCTGAAGTAGAAAACAGTGTGCTGGTTGATAACGGTGACCTCATCCAAGGCAGTCCTATGGGTGACTACATGGCAGACAAAGGCATCAAGCCAGGTGAAGTACATCCTGTATACAAAGCCATGAACCAACTTAACTACGATGTGGGTAACATCGGTAACCACGAGTTCAACTATGGCCTAGAGTTCTTGGCTGAAACTATCAACGATGCTGACTTCCCATACATTAGCGCTAACGTGTTCGACAAGAAAACCGGCGAACACTACTTCAAGCCATACATTATTAAGTCCCACACATTTAAAGATATTGATGGTAAAGAACACCAAATCAAAGTCGGCTACATCGGCTTCGTTCCACCACAAATCATGGTATGGGATAAGAAAAACCTTGAAGGTAAGGTGTTTGCAAAAGACATCAAAGAGACAGCAGAACAGCTTGTCCCTCAG
Organism: Vibrio neptunius; assembly: GCF_000967495.1. GTDB lineage: Bacteria > Pseudomonadota > Gammaproteobacteria > Enterobacterales > Vibrionaceae > Vibrio > Vibrio neptunius. The sequence goes on from NZ_JXXU01000015.1 coordinate 20,913, forward strand.
ATGAAAAAAGAAGGCGCTGATGTCATCGTTGCCATTCCGCACTCTGGCGTAGCATCTGACCCTTACAAAGTAGGTGCAGAAAACTCAACCTACTACTTATCAGAAGTCAAAGGCATTGATGCAATCGCCTTTGGTCACTCACATGCGGTCTTCCCGGGTAAAGGTTTCGACAACATCCAAGGAGTCGATAACCAAAAAGGTACCATTAACGGCGTCGCTTCGGTTATGCCTGGACGTTGGGGTAGCCACGTCGGTGTTATCGACCTAGAATTGAAACAACAAGATGGCAAGTGGTCAGTTGTGAAAGGTGAGGCAGAAGCCCGTCCTATCTACGATAAAATGGCTAAGAAGTCTCTTGCCAAAGCCGATCCTGACATGGTTAAAGCGCTAGAAACAGACCATAAAGGTACCCGCGATTTCGTTAACCAACCAATCGGTAAAGCAAACGACGTGATGTACAGCTTCCTAGCTCTTGTACAGGATGACCCAACCGTACAAATCGTTAACCTTGCACAGAAAGATTACGTTGAACGCTTTATTCAAGGCGACCCTGATCTGTCAGATATTCCAGTCCTTTCTGCAGCCGCTCCATTCAAAGCTGGTGGTCGTAAGAACGATCCCGCAAACTTTACTGAAGTCGAATCTGGTCAGTTGACGTTCCGTAATGCAGCAGACCTTTACCTTTACCCGAACACGCTTGTCGCAATGAAGGTCAAGGGTAAAGAAGTGAAAGAATGGCTGGAGTGTACTGCTGGCCAATTCCAACAGATTGATGTTAACAGCACTGCACCACAGCAGCTGATCGACTGGGATGGCTTCCGTACTTATAACTTCGATGTCATTGACGGTGTTGAATACCAAATTGATGTAACTCAGCCAGCCAAATATGATGGTGACTGTAAGCAGATCAATGAAGGGGCTGAACGTATTGTTGGTTTGACTTACCAAGGTAAGCCAATCGATATGGAACAAGATTTCCTGATCGCTACCAATAATTACCGTGCCTACAGCAACAAGTTCCCAGGTACTGGCAGCGAATTTGTAGCGTTTGATTCTCCAGACGAAAACCGTTCTGTTATTGCGTCTTACATCAGTCGAGTAAGTAAAGAGAAAGGCGAAGTAACACCAAGCGCAGACAACAACTGGACATTCGCGCCAATTAAGTCTGAAAACAAACTGGACATCCGTTTTGAAACCTCACCAAGTGAGAAAGCTGCGGCCTTCATTGAGAAGAAAGGCCAATACCCGATGAAACATGTCGCAACAGACGATGTGGGCTTCGCGGTTTATCAGATAGATCTGCAAAAGTAAGCGTATGATATTGCTTTCAAGCCGCGATTTTTATCGCGGTTTTTTTTCATCAGAAGTTAGCGAATCGCACTTGATCGGTTAGAATTCTAAGCATGTTTTAGTTGATGATACAAAGTTCATGCAGCCCACCGAACGCTTTATGGAACAGCTCCAAGCCACAGGCTTCAACCACGATGAGATAGACCAATTACTTGATTCTTCCCAACTTATTGAGCTCCCAACTCGACATATATTGCTTCATCAAGGCCAGCTAGCTGACGAGATCTTTTTCCTCATCGAAGGGATCTGCCACTCAGCCTATCTCACTGATAAAGGTAAAGAATTCAGCAAGGAGTTTTACTGGGAACACGACTGGATCATCGGCTTTGAAAGTTTAATCAAGCAGCAACCGTCACCCTACCTGCTCGAATCTCTGACCTCTTGCGTCCTCTTCTCGCTTCCAGTCGAAACGCTTCGTCAATGGCGCAGTCAAAAACATAGCGTGTATCTCAAGCTGCTAGAAACTCAGTTGATGTACAAAGAGAACAAAGAACGCTTTATGTTGTTATATACTCCAGAAGAACGTTATGAACTCTTCTGCAAGCACTATCCGCACTTACCTGAAAGACTGACTGACTATCAGATAGCCGCGTATCTAGGTATTACACCGATTAGCCTAAGCCGAATTAAAAAGCGAATGCAAAGTTAACATTTGTTAATGCTGCCTAATTTCATCACTGTTAACTTAGCTCTACCTAACAACGAAACCGAGTAACGCTATGATCACCTGGCAACTTTTACCTTTTGACCAATTGTCTGTCCATCAGCTCTACCAGCTTCTCAAACTGCGTGTTGATGTATTTGTCGTCGAACAAACCTGCCCCTACCCTGAGTTGGATGGCAAGGATAACTTAGAGAACGTGTATCATTTAATGGGTTACAAAGACGACGAACTGGTTGCTTGCGCACGACTTCTGCCACAAGACGCTAGCTACCCTTCGGTCAGCATTGGTCGAGTGGCTACCCAGCAAACTCACCGCGGTGACGGGTTAGGCCATCAATTGCTCGAACAAGCTCTGTTAGAATGCGATAAGCTCTGGCCGGGACAAGATATTGAGATTGGTGCTCAGGAGCATCTGGAAACATACTATAATCGCCATGGTTTTCAACGTACCTCAGAGATGTACCTAGAGGACAACATTCCGCACATCGACATGAAATTTAGTCGTTAACTGTGGGTAAGCTTTCTCCTCAAGCCATAGCGCTGTGGCTACTCATTGCTGGTAATCTAGCGGCATCACTATCAGATGTGATGGTCAAATTACTCGACGGCAATGTGAGCCCGTTTCAGTACATTTTTATTCGTCAGTTAATCTCAGTTGCGGTGATCTACCCTTTATGGAGAAAAGAAGCACGAACAAAACGTCAGCTACATTCACCCAGTCTCAACATCTTTCGCGCTCATCTCGTTCTAATTGGTAGTGGCTGCATGGTGGTAGCCATCACTCATATGACATTAGCCAGTGCAAATGCCGTATTCTACGCTGCCCCTTTATTGATGCTGCCCATTTCAATGTTGATGATAGGAGAAAAACCTTCTCGTTCCAAAATGATCGGCACATTATTGGGTTTTGTTGGCGTACTGATTGTACTCAGACCTTCTCAATTTCATTGGGCCGCTCTTTTTGCTCTCGGTACTGCAATTACTCTGGCGTTGTTTAATGTTTCAGCGCGTAAACTACCCGCTCAACAATCGATGATCAGCACTTTATTTTGGACCTCGCTACTCTCCCTTCCTGTTGCAGGCATTCTAGCCGCTTGGTCTTGGCAAGCAATCAGCGCCTCCCAATTGGGATTCATCGCCGCCGGTGCACTGCTGATTCTTATTTATAATGGGCTGGCGGTTTTAGCTTATCGGAAAGCGCCAGCTGGAGAGATAGGCTTAGCAGAGTATTCTGGATTAGTGTTTGTCACTCTGTTTGGAGTTTGGTGGTTTAATGAAATTCCTGATTGGATTACCGCTCTTGGTATCACGCTAATCATCGCTCCTTTATTACCCATAAGACGACGATTTCGACGGCATGTCGTGAGCAGTTAACTACTTACTGCGTCCAAATCCACCATCTGATAAACGGAAGAACATCACTGACGTTGAACGTTTTTCAAGCTGGAGAATATCTAACCTACCATCATCCGCGAGCTTAAAACGTACAAGCTGACCAGCTTTGATGTGGCTGAGTGGCTTATCGTTACCTTCAACGCGTACCAAGGCGTTTAAGTCAGCCATCGCTAAATCGTTATGACGAAACACTTGAGCGAGTGTGTCACCTTTTTTGACTGTGTATTCTTGCCATACTTCAGACTTCAAGTTTTCTTGTTCTTGGGAAGGCTGCTCGCTCAAACCTGTTGTATTTATGTCAACTTGCACACGCTGCTGAACTAGTGGCTCTGCTTGTTGCTGAACACTTGTAGACTCCGCGCTAGGGAAGATAATTAAAAGAAAAACAACAGGGACTAGGACCATAAGAGCACGTCGGTGGAGTATAGGTAAGCCAGACCAAGCGCGCTTTGCTTGATCAACGAGCCCTTTCCAATCCACCTGTGAGATTTTTTGCTGCATTATCTCAACATAATCTACCTGCTTGGCTTTCTTCTTTCTACGATTCACTATGCTAGGTCTCCCAAAATCCATGGCTACAAGTATAAAAACGAAGCGCACTCTAGTATAGGAGTTTTCAATGTGTTAAGTGATGTTCAGGTCAAATTTGCCAACCTCAGCTTAAAAGTAAGACGTGAATCTCACATTGTGATACTTGTTGTTGCATCCAAGCACGACCATTTCATCCCAACACTAATACTGGTATCCTGTCCCACCTAAATACATCAAAAGTAGAGAGACATCATGTCTGAAGTTAAATTTGAAACTGTAGAACAAAAAGCAAGCTATGGCATTGGTCTACAGATGGGTCAGCAACTGGCGGGATCTGGTCTAGAGGGCCTTAGCGTTGATGCAATCGCAGCGGGTATTGCTACAGCGCTAGTGGGCGACATGCCAGCTATTGAAATCGACGAAATCAACTCTGCACTTCAAGATCTACACCAACGCGCAGAATCTGCTCGTCAGGAATCAGCGAAAGCAGCGGCTGCTGACGGTGAAGCGTTCCTAAAAGACAACGCACTTCGCCCTGAAGTAACGGTTCTTGAGTCAGGCCTACAGTACGAAGTTATCACAGAAGGTACTGGTGAAATCCCGACAGCAGATACGCAAGTTCGTGTTCACTACCATGGTGAGCTGACTGACGGCACTGTATTCGACAGCTCAGTATCTCGCGGTCAACCAGCAGAGTTCCCAGTAACTGGCGTAATCAAAGGCTGGGTTGAAGCACTTCAACTAATGCCTGTTGGTTCTAAGTGGAAACTATACATTCCTCAAGACCTAGCATACGGTGAGCGTGGCGCAGGTGCAGCGATTCCTCCGTTCGCAGCACTAGTATTTGAAGTAGAACTACTAGACATTCTGTAATTCGATACGAATCTAATATTGTTTGTAAAGCGACGCATAGCGTCGCTTTTTTTGTCTACATTGGGTGTGTTTCGCTTTACCCTTAAAAAATCACTATGGCTAAAGCCCCAAGATTATTCCCAATAAACCTTGCAACGAACTTCCCAAGTTACTCGTTTCTCAACCAAGGAAAAGGAACCCTAACTCGAACACGTTAACTAGCGTTATTAGCCAAAAGCTATCGAACACGCAAAGTCAATCAGCGCTAACTGACCCACTAACCCACTATCTTGCGTACAGCGATCAATGAACAAGCGCTATATCGGGTTTGTCGAGTTTGCCTCCACTAAATGGAATAGCCGATCAAATAGAATCCCTGAGTGCAGTAAAGGATATTTTCACCAAGATAGGTCTAGATACATCAATAAGCGGTCAATTCACGCCAATCCATTAAAATACTTATCAGGACAAAGTACTAGCTCAGGGCTAATGACATATATTGAAGAGTTATGGAAAGAATAATAACAGTGCAACAAACAGTAGGTACAAAAAAGCCGAGCTAATGCTCGGCTTTTTCGTTCTTACGAACCTGATTACTCAGCAGCTTCTTCAGCAGCTGGGCGATCTACAAGCTCAATGTAAGCCATTGGAGCTTTATCACCAGCACGGAAACCAGCTTTTAGGATACGAGTGTAACCGCCCTGACGAGCAGCAAAACGTGGACCTAGTTCGTTAAATAGTTTTGCAACTACTTCGTTGTCACGAGTACGTGCAAATGCTAGACGACGGTTAGCAACGCTGTCAGTCTTAGCTAGTGTAATCAAAGGCTCAACTACGCGACGTAGCTCTTTAGCTTTTGGCAAAGTAGTCTTGATAACTTCATGACGTACTAGAGAGCTAGCCATGTTGCTGAACATCGCTTTGCGATGTGAGCTATTGCGGTTGAGTTGACGACCACTCTTACGATGGCGCATGACCTAATCCTTCTAACTAGTATCGATTAATCTTCAGCGATAGACGCTGGTGGCCAGTTTTCTAGGCGCATACCCAGAGACAGACCACGTGATGCAAGTACGTCTTTAATCTCAGTAAGAGATTTTTTACCAAGGTTAGGCGTTTTAAGTAGCTCAACCTCAGTGCGCTGTACAAGATCACCGATGTAGTGAATCGCTTCTGCTTTCAAACAGTTAGCAGAGCGAACTGTTAGTTCAAGATCGTCTACAGGACGCAGTAGGATCGGATCGAATTCTGGCTTCTCTTCCTTCTCCTCAGGTACACGTACATCACGTAGATCTACGAACGCATCCAATTGCTCAGCTAGGATAGTAGCTGCGCGACGGATAGCTTCCTCAGGGTCTAGAGTACCGTTCGTTTCCATGTCGATAACAAGCTTGTCTAAGTCTGTACGCTGCTCTACACGAGCTGCTTCTACAGAATAAGCAATCTTATCTACTGGGCTGTACGTAGCGTCAACCAGTAGGCGACCAATAGGACGCTCATCTTCTTCAGTATGGATACGAGCTGAAGCTGGAACGTAACCACGACCACGTTCAACTTTGATACGCATAGCGATCTCAGCGTTGTCATCTGTTAGGTGACAAATAACGTGTTCTGGGTTAGCGATCTCTACATCACCATCATGGGTGATGTCACCTGCAACCACAGGGCCCGAGCCTGATTTGTTAAGCGTAATAAACACTTCATCTTTGCCTTCGGCAACGCGTACAGCCAAACCTTTAAGGTTTAGAAGAATTTCAAGAATATCTTCCTGAACACCTTCTTTTGTACTGTATTCGTGTAGAACGCCCTCAATCTCCACTTCTGTTACTGCACAACCTGGCATAGAAGATAGAAGAATGCGGCGAAGTGCATTACCTAGAGTGTGACCAAAGCCACGCTCTAATGGCTCAAGAGTTACTTTTGCGTGTGTCGTGCTAACTTGTTCGATGTCAACAAGACGTGGCTTAAGAAATTCTGTTACAGAACCCTGCATTGTGTCCTCTCTTTAGTTTAAACCTTACTTAGAGTAAAGTTCGACGATCAGTTGTTCGTTGATGTCAGCAGATAGATCTGAACGCTCAGGCATACGCTTGAACGTACCTTCCATCTTACCACCATCTACTTCAATCCAAGTTGGTTTTTCGCGTTGTTCAGCAACTTCTAGAGCTGCTTTAATGCGAGATTGCTGTTTCGCTTTCTCACGGATAGAAACAACGTCGTTAGCCGCAACTTTGAAAGAAGGAACGTTTACAACTTTACCGTTAACTAGGATAGCTTTGTGGCTAACTAGCTGACGTGCTTCTGCGCGAGTTGCACCAAAGCCCATACGGTAAACTACGTTATCAAGACGACCTTCAAGAAGCTGAAGTAGGTTTTCACCAGTGTTGCCTTTAAGGCGAGCAGCATCTTTGTAGTAGTTACGGAATTGTTTTTCTAGAACGCCGTACATACGACGAACTTTTTGCTTCTCACGAAGCTGAACGCCATACTCAGATAGACGACCGCGACGAGCGCCGTGTACACCTGGTGCGTTATCAATTTTACACTTGGTATCGATCGCGCGAACACCAGACTTAAGGAATAAGTCAGTGCCTTCACGACGGCTAAGCTTCAGCTTAGGACCCAAATATCTTGCCATGATCTTTCTCCAGTAATCTAAAAAACGTTATACGCGACGTTTCTTAGGTGGACGACAACCGTTATGAGGGATTGGTGTAGCATCAACGATGTTTGTGATGCGGAAACCAGCAGCGTTCAGTGCACGAACAGTAGATTCGCGACCTGGACCAGGACCCTTAACCATAACTTCCAAGTTCTTTAGACCGTATTCTTTAGCCATTTCAGCACAACGCTCAGCAGCAACCTGTGCAGCGAACGGAGTAGACTTACGAGAACCACGGAAACCTGAACCACCTGCAGTAGCCCAAGCTAGAGCGTTACCCTGACGGTCAGTGATGGTTACGATTGTGTTATTGAAAGAAGCATGGATGTGCGCAACGCCATCTGCAACTTGCTTGCGTACGCGCTTACGAGCGCGAGTTGGTTGTTTAGCCATTGTACTCTACCTTCCCGATTATTTCTTGATCGGCTTACGCGGACCCTTACGGGTGCGAGCGTTGGTTTTAGTACGCTGTCCACGTAGTGGTAGACTGCGACGATGACGAAGACCACGGTAACAGCCAAGGTCCATAAGACGCTTGATGTTCATTGATACTTCACGACGTAGATCACCTTCTACAGTGTACTTAGCTACACCATCACGCAGTTGATCGATCTGCTCTTCAGTTAGTTCACTGATCTTAACATCTTCAGCAATACCCACTTCAGCTAGGATAGCTTGAGAGCGAGTTTTACCGATACCGTAGATCGCTGTTAGAGCGATTACGGCATGTTTCTGATCAGGAATGTTAATGCCTGCTATACGGGCCATTATTCACTCCTAAGTGTTTCTATAAAAGAATTAGCCGCAGCAAAGCCCGTTATGGATACGCTGCGGAATACTACTTCTTTTGCACGCAAAAGGTAGGCCGAGGAATATACTCGACGCTACCTTATATTTCAAGTAAAAATTTCTGCTAATTAGCCTTGGCGCTGCTTGTGCTTTGGCTCACTGCAAATCACGCGAACAACACCGTTACGCTTGATAACTTTACAGTTACGGCAGATTTTTTTAACGGAAGCACGAACTTTCATTGCTAAACTCCGTAAATGAAACCTAAATTAACGGCCATAGCCCTTTAGGTTTGCCTTTTTCAACACAGAATCATACTGTTGAGACATCAGATGAGTCTGTACCTGTGCCATAAAGTCCATAATTACAACGACTACGATAAGTAGCGATGTACCGCCGAAGTAGAAACGTACGTTCCACGCGACCATCATGAACTCCGGAATCAGACAGATAAAGGTAATGTAAAGCGCACCAGCTAGGGTTAAACGCGTCATTACTTTATCGATATATTTCGCTGTCTGCTCACCTGGGCGGATGCCGGGTACGAATGCACCGGACTTCTTCAGGTTATCTGCTGTTTCACGCGGGTTGAATACCAACGCCGTGTAGAAGAAACAGAAGAAAATAATTGCTGCAGCATAAAGCATTACATACAGAGGTTGACCTGGGCTCAGAGCCAAAGACACGTCAGTTAACCAACCAAGCGTGCTGCTCTCACCGTTTTGACCAAACCACTGCGCCAATGTTCCTGGGAACAAAATAATGCTTGACGCAAAGATTGCTGGAATTACACCTGCCATATTAATTTTAAGTGGCAAATGAGTGCTTTGCGCAGCAAAAACTTTACGACCCTGTTGACGCTTCGCGTAGTTAACAACGATTCGACGTTGACCACGCTCCATGAAAACAACGAAGTAAATTACTGCAAAAGCAAGTACAACAATCAACAGCAGAAGAAGTACATGCAATTCACCTTGACGCGCTTGCTCGATTGTTTGACCGATTGCAGAAGGCAATCCAGCAACAATACCTGCAAAAATCAATAACGAAATACCGTTACCAATACCACGCTCTGTAATTTGTTCACCTAACCACATCAAGAACATGGTGCCGGTTACTAAACTTACGGTAGCAATTAGCGTAAACATGGTTTGGTTGATAACAACCAGATTGTCGACCATGTTTGGTAAGCCAGTTGCAATACCAATAGCCTGGAATGTTGCAAGTACAAGCGTGCCGTAGCGTGTATATTGGCTGATCTTACGACGGCCTGCTTCACCCTCTTTTTTGAGTTCAGCTAACGCTGGATGAACTACAGTTAGCAGTTGGACAACAATAGATGCCGAAATATACGGCATGATGCCCAACGCTAATATAGATGCACGCTCAAGAGCACCACCGGAGAACATGTTAAACATTTCAACGATGGTACCTTTTTGCTGTTCGAACAAATCGGCAAGTACAGCAGCGTCAATACCAGGAATCGGCACAAAAGAGCCTGCTCGGAATACTAAAAGTGCACCAATTACGAATAACAAGCGCGACTTCAGTTCACTTAAGCCGCTCTGAGCACTACGAAAATCTTGTCCTGGTTTCTTAGCCATCTGTACCTCGTTCCTCGAGATTATTCCTCGATTTTACCGCCTGCAGCTTCGATTGCAGCTTTAGCGCCTTTAGTCACACGTAGACCTTTAACAGTCACTGCTTTGTTAATTTCACCAGATAGAACAACTTTTACAAATTCGATGTTCTTAGTGATAACGTTAGCAGCTTTAAGGCTGTTTAGGTCAACGACGTCACCAGTAACTTTCGCTAGCTCAGCTAGACGAACTTCAGCAGACACTAGGCTCTTACGAGAAGTGAAGCCGAATTTTGGTAGACGTTGTTTCAGAGGCATTTGACCGCCTTCGAAACCTGGACGTACTGAACCGCCAGAACGTGACTTTTGACCTTTGTGGCCACGGCCACCGGTTTTACCAAGGCCAGAACCGATACCACGACCTACGCGCTTCGCAGAAGGCTTAGAACCCGCAGCCGGTGATAGAGTATTCAAACGCATTCTGATTACTCCTCAACTTTAACCATGTAGAAAACCTTGTTGATCATGCCGCGTACACACGGAGTATCTTCAAGTTCTACAGTATGGTTGATTTTACGAAGGCCTAAACCTTTAAGACACGCTTTGTGCTTAGGTAGGCGACCGATTGAGCTTTTAGTCTGAGTAACTTTAATAGTTGCCATGGTGTTCTTACTCCGAAATAGATTCAACAGTTAGACCACGTTTAGCAGCAACCATTTCTGGCGACTTCATGCTACCTAGCGCATCGATCGTAGCACGAACGATGTTGATAGGGTTCGTAGAACCGTATGCTTTAGATAGTACGTTGTGTACACCTGCTACTTCTAGTACTGCACGCATCGCACCACCTGCGATTACACCCGTACCTTCTGCAGCTGGCTGCATGTAAACTTTAGAGCCCGAATGACGACCTTTCACCGGGTGGTGAAGAGTGCCTTCGTTTAAAGCGATCGTCGTCATATTGCGACGCGCTTTTTCCATTGCTTTTTGGATCGCTGCAGGTACTTCACGTGCTTTGCCGTAACCGAAACCTACACGACCGTTACCGTCACCAACTACAGTTAGTGCAGTAAAGCTCATGATTCGACCACCTTTAACCGTTTTTGAAACACGGTTAACTGCGATTAGCTTTTCTTGCAAATCATTCGCTTGAACTTGTTGTTCTTTAGCCATCTTCCAACCCTACCTTAGAATTTCAGACCAGCTTCGCGAGCAGATTCTGCTAGCGCCGCCACTCGACCGTGGTATTGGAAACCAGAACGATCAAATGCAACTGAATCAACGCCTTTTTCAAGAGCGCGCTCAGCAACAGCTTTACCTACTGCTTTAGCTGCATCGATGTTACCAGTGTTCTTAATTTGCTCACGGATCGCTTTTTCTACAGTAGAAGCTGCTGCGATAACCTCAGAGCCGTTTGATGCGATAACCTGAGCGTACACGTGACGAGGAGTACGGTGTACTACTAGGCGAGTTGCACCCAGTTCTGCAATCTTACGACGTGCGCGTGTAGCACGACGGATGCGAGATGCTTTCTTATCCATAGTGTTACCTTACTTCTTCTTAGCTTCTTTAGTACGCACATTTTCATCTGCGTAACGAACACCTTTACCTTTATAAGGCTCAGGCTCACGGTAAGAACGAATGTCAGCCGCAACCTGACCAACAAGTTGTTTGTCACAACCAGTGATCACGATTTCAGTTTGGCTTGGACATTCAGCTTTAATACCCGCTGGCAATTCATGCTCAACTGGGTGAGAGAAGCCAAGTGTTAGGCCTACAGCGTTGCCTTTGATAGCAGCACGGTAACCTACACCCTTAAGAGTTAGCTTCTTAGTAAAGCCTTCAGTAACGCCAACAACCATGTTGTTAACTAGAGCGCGAGCAGTACCTGCTTGTGCCCATGCATTAGCAACACCTTCGCGTGGACCGAAAGTAAGATTGTTTTCTTCCTGAGCAACAACTACCGCATCGTTAAGAACGCGAGATAGTTCGCCTTTAGCACCTTTTACAGTGATTTCTTGGCCGTTTAGTTTCACCTCTACGCCAGCTGGAATAGCGACAGGTGCTTTAGCAACACGAGACATAGTCTACTCCTATTAAGCTACGTAGCAGATGATTTCACCACCAAGACCTGCTTTACGTGCAGCGCGGTCTGACATAAGACCCTTGGAAGTTGAAACGATAGCAACACCAAGACCACCCATTACAGAAGGAAGTTCATCTTTCTTCTTGTAAACACGTAGACCTGGACGAGAAACACGTTTAAGTTGCTCGATTACCGGTTTAGCTTGGAAGTACTTAAGTGTAACTTCTAGCTCAGGTTTAGCTTCGCCTTCTACAGCGAAATCAGTGATGTAACCTTCAGCTTTTAGTAGTGCAGCAATTGCAACTTTAAGCTTTGAAGAAGGCATTTTAACAGCAACTTTGTTTGCTGCCTGACCGTTACGAACGCGGGTCAGCATATCCGAAATCGGATCTTGCATGCTCATATGATTTACTCCAAATGATTAAGTGGCAATTACCAGCTAGCCTTACGAAGTCCAGGAATCTCGCCTTTCATGCAAGCTTCACGAACTTTGATACGGCTTAGACCGAACTTACGTAGGTAACCGTGTGGACGACCAGTCTGGTTACAACGGTTGCGCTGACGAGATGCACTTGAATCACGTGGAAGAGATTGCAATTTAAGAACTGCGTTCCAACGATCTTCTTCAGATGCGTTTACATCGCTGATGATAGCTTTAAGCGCAGCACGCTTTTCAGCGAACTTAGCTACTAGCTTCGCACGTTTTGCTTCACGTGCTTTCATTGAATTTTTAGCCATAACAGTAACCCTTCACCTTACTTACGGAATGGGAAGTTAAAGGCAGCCAGCAGAGCACGGCCTTCCTCATCAGTAGCAGCAGACGTCGTAATAGTGATGTCTAGACCGCGTACTCGATCAACTTTATCAAAGTCGATTTCCGGGAAGATGATTTGCTCGCGAACGCCCATGCTGTAGTTACCGCGTCCGTCAAAAGACTTAGCGCTAACACCACGGAAGTCACGTACACGTGGAAGAGCGATGTTAATTAAACGCTCAAGAAAATCCCACATACGTTCGCCACGCAAGGTTACTTTACAACCGATAGGGTAGCCTTCGCGGATTTTGAAACCTGCAACAGATTTACGCGCTTTAGTGATAAGTGGCTTTTGACCAGAGATCGTTGCCATATCAGCAGCTGCGTTTTCCAGCAGTTTCTTATCGTTGATTGCTTCACCAACACCCATGTTTAGGGTGATTTTCTCGATTCTAGGGACTTGCATGACGCTTGTGTAGCTGAACTCTTTGGTCAGTTCAGCGACTACAGACGACTTGTAGTAATCATGCAGTTTCGCCATAGTAGAACTCCAAATTACTTCTATTAGTTAGAAACGATTTCGTTGTTAGATTTAAAGAAACGAACTTTCTTACCATCTTCAAAACGGAAACCGATACGGTCAGCTTTACCAGTAGCTGAGTTAAAGATTGCAACGTTAGAAGCATCAATAGCTGCTTCTTGCTCAACGATGCCACCTTGTTGACCTAGAGCCGGAACCGGCTTTTGGTGCTTCTTAACAAGGTTGATACCTTCAACAATAACTTTACCAGTTGCTAGAACCTTAGTTACTTTACCTTTCTTGCCTTTGTCTTTACCAGCAAGAACGATTACTTCGTCGTTACGACGGATTTTAGCTGCCATTTCTACGTGCTCCTTACAGAACTTCTGGAGCCAGTGAAACGATCTTCATGAACTTATCGCCACGAAGTTCACGTGTCACAGGGCCAAAGATACGTGTACCGATTGGTTGCTCAGTGTTGTCGTTCAACAATACGCAAGCATTACGGTCGAAGCGAATGACAGAACCGTCTGGACGACGTACGCCTTTACGGGTGCGCACTACTACCGCCTTCAGAACGTCACCTTTTTTAACTTTACCGCGAGGAATTGCTTCCTTAACAGTAACTTTGATGACGTCACCGATATGTGCATAACGGCGGTGTGAGCCACCCAGGACCTTAATACACATTACCTTGCGCGCGCCAGAGTTATCAGCTGCGTCAAGTGTACTTTGCATTTGGATCATTGTTAGTGCTCCGCTAAATATTAATAACTAGACCCATCACGGGTCGGGCTGCCTCTTTAAAAGGGACGCGAATTGTACCACCCTTTTCTGTGATTGGGTAGTCAAAAAATAAACGGCCCCAAAATAATTTTGGAGCCGTTTTTTTGTTTATAGATAAGTGAAGATTACATCTTCGCCTTTTCTACAACTTTTACCAAAGTCCAAGACTTAGTCTTAGACAGTGGACGACACTCACGAATCTCAACAGTATCGCCTAGGCCACACTCGTTGTTCTCGTCATGTGCGTGAACTTTAGTCGTGCGCTTTACGAACTTGCCGTAAATTGGGTGTTTAACCATGCGCTCGATAGCAACAGTGATAGACTTATCAGCCTTGTTGCTAACTACACGACCAAATGAAGTACGAATTTTGTCGCTCATTATGCGCCTGCCTTCTCAGTCAATACGGTTTTCACACGTGCGATATCACGACGTACAGCTTTCAGAGTATGAGTTTGCTGTAGCTGACCAGTTGCAGCTTGCATGCGCAAGTTGAACTGTTCGCGTAGCAAATTCAGTAGCTCAGAGTTAAGCTCTTCAACGCTTTTTTCGCGTAGATCTTGTGCTTTCATCACATCACCTGCTTAGTTACAAACGTAGTTTTGAATGGCAGTTTACGCGCCGCTAGACGGAACGCTTCACGAGCCAATTCTTCAGGTACACCACCCATTTCGTACATAACCTTACCAGGTTGGATTTGGGCTACCCAGTACTCAACGTTACCTTTACCCTTACCCTGACGAACTTCAAGTGGTTTTTCTGTGATAGGCTTGTCTGGGAACACACGGATCCAGATTTTACCTTGACGCTTAACGTGACGTGTCATTGCACGACGTGCCGCTTCGATTTGACGAGCAGTTAGACGGCCACGGCCAGTTGCTTTAAGACCGAATTCGCCGAAGCTTACATCAGTACCTTTAGCTAGACCACGGTTACGACCTGTCTGAACCTTACGGAACTTAGTACGTTTAGGTTGTAGCATCTGTCGACTCCTTACTTACGGCCTTTGCGCTGCTTCTTAGGCTTGTCGCCTTTAGGCTCTACAGCGTTAGCTGCTGGCATACCGCCTAGGATCTCACCTTTGAAGATCCAAACTTTAATGCCGATCACACCGTATTGAGTGTGAGCCGAAGAAGTTGCGTAATCAATGTCAGCACGTAGAGTGTGTAGAGGCACACGACCTTCACGGTACCACTCTGAACGTGCAATTTCAGCGCCGCCTAGACGACCGCTTACTTCTACTTTGATGCCTTTAGCACCTAGACGCATAGCGTTTTGTACCGCGCGCTTCATAGCACGACGGAACATAACACGACGCTCTAGCTGAGACGCGATGCTGTCACCAACAAGTTGCGCATCTAGTTCAGGTTTACGTACTTCAGCGATGTTAATTTGCGCTGGTACACCTGCAATTTTAGCTACTGCTGTGCGTAGCTTCTCAACGTCTTCACCTTTCTTACCGATTACAACGCCTGGACGAGCAGTGTGAATTGTCACACGGATGCTCTTAGCAGGACGCTCGATAACGATGCGTGATAGAGACGCTTTTTTCAGTTCACTTGTAAGGAACTGACGTACCTTGAAGTCGCCGTCTAGGTTGTCAGCGAAATCTTTGGTGTTAGCAAACCATGTAGCATTCCAAGGCTTAACGATGCCAAGACGAATACCATTTGGATGTACTTTCTGACCCATTGCTTACTCTCCTAGTCTCTTAGCGATCTGCTACAACAACAGTGATGTGGCTTGAACGCTTCAAGATACGATCCGCACGACCTTTAGCACGAGGCATAATACGCTTCATGATAGGGCCTTCATCTACGAAGATCTTTGCGACACTTAGATCGTCAATATCTGCACCTTCGTTGTGCTCCGCGTTCGCGATAGCTGACTCAAGAACTTTCTTAACTAGATCAGCAGCTTTTTTGTTGCTGAAAGTTAGGATTTCTAGAGCTTGGTCAACTGATTTACCACGGATTTGATCCGCAACTAAGCGAGCTTTCTGAGGCGAAATGCGAGCAAAGTTATGTTTAGCTAGTGCTTCCATCATCTACTCCTTAACGCTTCTTAGCTTTCTTATCCACGACGTGGCCGCGGTAAGTACGAGTTGGTGCAAATTCACCCAGTTTGTGACCGATCATTTCTTCGGTAACGAAAACTGGTACGTGCTGACGACCATTATGGACAGCGATGGTCAAACCGATCATCGTAGGGATGATCATTGAACGACGGGACCAAGTCTTAATAGGCTTTTTGTCTCCGCTTTCCACCGCTTTCTCTACCTTCTTCAGCAAGTGTAGGTCAATAAATGGACCTTTCTTGAGAGAACGTGGCATGGCGATTCCTCTTTATATAGATTACTTGTTACGACGACGTACGATGTACTTGTCAGTGCGTTTGTTCTTACGAGTCTTGAAGCCTTTAGTTGGCTGACCCCATGGTGAAACTGGGTGACGACCACCAGAAGTACGGCCTTCACCACCACCGTGTGGGTGGTCTACTGGGTTCATCACAACACCACGAACGGTTGGACGAACACCACGCCAGCGGCTAGCACCAGCTTTACCAAGTTCACGTAGCATGTGCTCAGAGTTACCAACTTCACCGATTGTTGCACGGCCTTCAGAAAGTACTTTGCGCATTTCGCCAGAACGTAGACGGATAGTTACGTATGCACCGTCGCGAGCAACGATTTGAGCATATGCACCAGCCGAACGAGCTAGCTGACCACCTTTACCAGGCTTAAGTTCAACGTTGTGTACAGTTGAACCTACTGGGATGTTACGCATTGGAAGTGCGTTACCAGCTTTGATTGGCGCGTCTGCACCAGACTGGATAGCATCACCAGCTTGAACACCTTTAGGTGCTAGGATGTAACGACGCTCACCGTCTGCGTACAGAACTAGAGCGATGTTAGCGCTACGGTTTGGATCGTATTCTAGACGCTCAACTTTCGCTGGGATACCGTCTTTAGTACGTTTAAAATCAATTACACGGTAGTGGTGCTTGTGACCACCGCCGATGTGACGTACTGTAATACGACCGTTGTTGTTACGACCACCGTTCTTAGAGTTTTTCTCTAGAAGAGGTGCGTATGGCTTGCCCTTGTGTAGGTCAGCGTTAACAACTTTAACAACGTGACGACGACCAGGGGAAGTCGGCTTACATTTAACAATAGCCATTTCTCAACTACTCCTGTTATTCCGCGCCGCCAACGAAGTCAAGATCTTGACCTTCTTTCAAAGTAACGTACGCTTTCTTAACGTCGCTGCGGCGACCTTGGCGTAGACCTTGACGTTTGGTCTTACCCTTAGTAATAAGAGTATTTACAGACTTAACTTCAACTTCAAATAGCTTTTCTACAGCTGCTTTGATCTCTTTTTTAGTAGCATCTTTAGCTACTTTGAAAACGATAGTGTTCGCTTTCTCAGCTGCCATAGTTGCTTTTTCAGAGATGTGCGGAGCACGTAGAACTTTTAGGATACGCTCTTCAGTGATCATGCTAGCATCTCCTCAACTTGCTTAACTGCGTCAGCAGTAATTACAACCTTGTCGAACGCGATTAGCGATACTGGGTCGATACCAGCAACGTCACGTGCGTCAACTTTGTATAGGTTACGAGCAGCTAGGAATAGATTCTCATCTACTTCGCTAGTCACGATAAGCGCGTCAGTTAGCTCAAGCTCTTTAAGCTTAGCTACAAGCTCTTTAGTCTTTGGTGCTTCTACTGAGAAGTTATCAACAACGATTAAACGCTCTTGACGAACAAGCTCAGAAAGAATGCTCTTCATAGCACCACGGTACATTTTTTTGTTTACTTTTTGGCTGTGATCTTGTGGTTTCGCAGCAAAAGTAACACCACCTGTACGCCAGATTGGGCTACGGATTGTACCAGCACGCGCACGGCCAGTACCTTTTTGACGCCATGGCTTAGCGCCACCGCCAGAAACTTCTGAACGTGTTTTTTGAGCACGAGTACCTTGACGAGCACCTGCTGCGTACGCAACAACTACTTGGTGTACAAGAGCTTCGTTAAACTCACGTCCGAAAGTAGTTTCGGAAACAGTTAGTGCATCAGCACCTTTAACCATTAGTTCCATTACTTACTCCTGAGACGTTATGCTTTAACAGCTGGTTTAACGATCACGTTACCGCCAGTTGCGCCTGGGACTGCACCTTTAATAAGAAGCAGGTTGCGCTCAGCGTCAACACGTACGATCTCTAGGTTTTGAGTCGTTACACGCTCAGCACCCATGTGACCTGCCATTTTCTTGCCTTTAAATACGCGACCTGGAGTCTGACATTGACCGATAGAACCAGGAGCACGGTGAGACAATGAGTTACCGTGAGTCATATCTTGAGTAGAGAAGTTCCAACGCTTAACAGCGCCTTGGAAGCCTTTACCTTTAGATGTACCAGTAACGTCTACTTTCTTAGTTTCGTTGAACAGTTCAACCGTTAGTTCAGCACCAACTTCAAACTCTTCACCGTTTTCCAAACGGAATTCCCAAAGACCGCGACCAGCTTCAACACCTGCTTTAGCAAAGTGGCCAGCTTCTGGCTTAGAAACACGGTTAGCTTTCTTAGCACCAGTAGTTACCTGGATTGCTGCGTAGCCGTCAGTCTCAAGTGTACGAACTTGAGAAACACGGTTAGCTTCAACCTCAACAACTGTTACTGGGATAGAAACGCCTTCTTCAGTAAATACGCGGGTCATGCCCACTTTACGACCGATTAGACCAATCATTCTTCTAATCTCCCTTAACCTAGGCTAATTTGTACGTCAACGCCCGCAGCAAGGTCTAGACGCATCAGTGCATCAACAGTTTTGTCTGTTGGCTCAACGATGTCGATTAGACGTTTGTGAGTACGGATTTCGTACTGATCACGAGCATCTTTGTTAACGTGTGGAGAGATAAGAACTGTGAAACGCTCTTTACGAGTAGGCAGTGGGATTGGACCACGAACCTGTGCGCCAGTGCGCTTAGCTGTTTCAACGATTTCCGCTGTAGAAGCATCGATTAGTTTGTAATCGAAAGCTTTTAGGCGGATACGGATACGTTGGTTCTGCATGAGACAGAGCTCCAATATTAAAAATTACACAAACAATATCGCCACTCACACTCGCAAAAGCGAGAGAATGCCGATTGATTTATGTGAAACCGTAACTTCCAAGATTAGGAAGTATTGTCAGTTAATTTTCGATTAACTACCCCTACATACCAGAATCACGTCTGGGGATAGTTATTCCGAAGAATAAGTAGCTAATTGTATTAACCGCGAACATAAGCTGAGTCTACATTACCTGAAATATCATAGAGATAAATCAGCTCCTCTTCGCTCATTGGTTCACAACTGGCTTAACCAGTGCGCTGCATTATACAGATCACAGTTTGACATGCAAGCGCTGTGTGAAAAATAAACGCATAAGAGGAAATGGGGAGTTGGGATGCGGGATGCGGGAT
>NZ_JXXU01000016.1 GCF_000967495.1 Vibrio neptunius
CTCCAGCTCTCCAGCTCTCCAGCTTTTTCCGTAGGACGAAGTCCGTTCCGAAATCCCGCATCCACGAAAAAGGGCTAACGTTTTCACGTCAGCCCTTAATATTTTTCGATTCTCTAACGCTTACTCACGCTCGTGTATTGGCGAAAACTCACGCTGAACTTCACCCGTGTAAAGCTGGCGAGGTCGGCCGATACGGTTGAGTGGGTCACTGTGCATTTCGTTCCAATGAGCAATCCAACCAATGGTACGTGATAGCGCGAAGATCACGGTAAACATAGAGACTGGAATACCAATCGCTTTTAGAATGATGCCAGAGTAGAAATCGACATTCGGGTAAAGCTTCTTAGAAACGAAGTACTCGTCAGACAGAGCAATACGCTCAAGCTCCATTGCTACATCAAGCAGTGGATCGTCAATGTTTAGCTCTTTCAATACGTCATGACAAGTTTCGCGCATGACCGTTGCACGTGGGTCATAGTTCTTATAAACACGGTGACCGAAGCCCATTAGGCGGAATGGGTCATCCTTATCCTTCGCACGTTCGATGTACTCAGGAATGTTGTCAACACTACCTATTTCTTCCAACATCTTCAGACAGGCTTCGTTAGCTCCGCCATGTGCAGGACCCCAAAGCGATGCGATACCCGCTGCGATACACGCAAATGGGTTCGCGCCAGATGAGCCGGCTAGACGTACTGTTGACGTTGAAGCGTTTTGCTCATGGTCTGCATGAAGTGTAAAGATCTTATCCATTGCACGAGCCACGACTGGATTCACTTCGTATTCTTCACATGGGTTAGCAAACATCATGTGTAGGAAGTTTTCCGCATAGCTTAGATCGTTGCGTGGGTAGATAAATGGCTGACCGATAGAGTATTTGTAACACATCGCCGCCAGGGTAGGCATTTTTGACAGTAGACGATAAGCCGTGATCTCACGGTGGGTGTCATTATTGATGTCGAGTGAATCGTGATAGAAGGCTGCCAGAGCGCCGACTACACCACACATGACTGCCATTGGGTGAGCGTCGCGACGGAATCCGTGGAAGAAGCTCGCGATTTGCTCGTGTACCATAGTATGGCGGGTGACAGTCTTTTTAAATTGCTCGTATTGTTCTCGTGTAGGGGCTTCACCATAAAGAAGTATGTAGCAAACTTCTAAGTAATCAGCGTTATTAGCTAACTGATCAATAGGATAACCGCGGTGCAAAAGAATGCCCTTGCCACCGTCGATATAGGTGATTTGAGATTCACAGGATGCAGTGGCAAGAAAACCTGGGTCAAACGTGAAATATCCATTTGCTCCAAGTTTACGAACATCAATTACAGGAGTACCAAGGGCACCTTCCATAATTGGCAGTTCGACAGGCGCTTGACCTTCAACGTGAAGGGTCGCTTTCTTATCTGCCATAACAATCTCCTTTGTTTATTATTTAATCCGTCCAGGATGTTTGTGTGACATTTTTGTACGTGTGTTCGTTATCAAAGTCAATTTTTCTCCTCCGACTTGTGCACTTCTTTTGATTTTTTATACGTATAAAGTTAAAAATCTGTTCTGTGTAGCAAAAATTGTTACATCAATTGTGCTAAAATATGTCCAGCCGTATAGTGGCGCCGTAAATTTTGGTGGAAACCTTATAAATTCAAGTCTTGAAACAGATGTGAGGTGATGTTTTAAGGCTTGTTGTTAACAAATATTTTACAAGTTTACTCCGGTTTTTTGCCTGCTTATTGTTAAATAAATGTTAACTTTTGTAGGTTTGCAATCAAATTTCGTTCATAACAATAAATGCTTCAATGGAGCTGAGTGAGCAAGCCCGTGAAAGAAAGAAAGTCAAGACCTGTTAATTTAGATTTGCAGACTATCAACTTTCCGATCACAGCAATCGCATCTATCTTGCACCGAGTTTCAGGTGTAATTACGTTTGTCGCGATCGGGATACTTCTGTGGTTATTATCCATATCCCTGTCTTCCCCTGTAGGTTATGCACAAGCTGTCGATATCGTTGACGGTTTCTTTGCGAAATTTATTTTGTGGGGTATTTTGACGGCTTTGGCCTACCATATAGCAGGTGGTGTTCGTCACTTGCTGATGGATCTGGGTCATTTTGAAGAGCTGGAATCTGGCGCTATGAGCGCTAAGGTTGCATTCGCAGCGACGGCCGTTCTGTCTGTACTTGCGGGGATTCTGGTATGGTAAAACACATTTCATCTTTTGGTCGTAATGGTGTGCACGATTTCCTTTTAATTCGTGCAACAGCAATCATTATGACGCTTTACACTATCTATCTGGTGAGCTTCTGTGCTTTTTCAGATATTTCTTACGTATCTTGGACACAGTTCTTTGGTGGGACTTTTACTAAAGTCTTTACCATGCTTGCGTTGGTATCCGTTCTTATCCACGCTTGGATTGGTCTATGGCAAGTTCTTACAGACTACATCAAATGCGCTAAGCTTCGCGGTTTCCTACAGCTAGGTGTGATTGCAGTGCTATTTGGTTACTTCTTCTCTGGTCTATTTATTCTGTGGGGTGCGTAAGTGTCTATTCCAGTTCGCGAATTTGATGCCGTTGTAATCGGCGCTGGTGGTGCAGGTATGCGTGCTGCACTACAAATCTCTGAGCAAGGCCTTTCATGTGCGTTGCTTTCTAAAGTATTTCCAACACGTTCACATACAGTTTCTGCTCAAGGTGGTATTACGGTCGCGCTAGGTAACGCGCACGAAGATCACTGGGAGCAGCACATGTATGATACGGTCAAGGGTTCTGACTACATCGGTGACCAAGACGCTATCGAATATATGTGTAAGAACGGTCCTGAGTCAGTTATTGAACTAGAGAAAATGGGTCTTCCTTTCTCTCGTTTTGACAACGGTACTATCTACCAGCGTCCTTTCGGCGGTCAGTCAAAGAACTTTGGCGGTGAACAAGCTGCTCGTACAGCTGCTGCAGCTGACCGTACAGGTCACGCGCTTCTTCACACTCTTTATCAACAAAACATCAAACACAAAACAACGGTTTTCTCTGAGTGGTATGCACTTGACCTTGTTAAAAACGAAGATGGTGTTGTTCTAGGTTGTACTGCGCTATGTATGGAAACTGGTGAAGTTTGTTATTTCAAATCAAAAGCAACCATCCTAGCGACGGGTGGTGCGGGTCGTATTTATGCATCGACTACTAACGCTCACATCAACACGGGTGACGGTGTTGGTATGGCGCTGCGTGCAGGCGTACCTATGCAAGACATGGAAATGTGGCAGTTCCACCCGACGGGTATCGCTGGTGCAGGTGTTCTTGTAACTGAAGGTTGTCGTGGTGAAGGTGGTTACCTGCTCAATAAAGACGGTGAGCGCTTCATGGAGCGTTATGCTCCAAACGCGAAAGACCTTGCTGGTCGTGACGTTGTTGCTCGTTCAATGATGATCGAAATTCGTGAAGGTCGCGGCTGCGATGGCCCTTGGGGTCCTCACATTAAACTGAAACTGGATCACCTAGGTAAAGAGACTCTTGAGTCACGTCTACCGGGTGTTTGTGAACTGTCTCGTACGTTTGCACACGTAGACCCAGTTAAAGAGCCGATTCCAGTAATCCCAACATGTCACTACATGATGGGTGGTATCCCAACTCAGGTTTCAGGTCAGGCTATTAAGCAAGACGCAAGCGGTGCAGACGTAGAAGTTCAAGGTCTATTCGCTTGTGGTGAAATCGCATCTGTATCAGTACACGGCGCTAACCGTCTGGGTGGTAACTCACTATTAGACTTGGTTGTATTCGGTCGTGCAACAGGTTTGCACTTAGGTGAAACTCTAGCTAAGCAAGCAGAAGCGAAACCGGCTACTGAAGCAGACATTGAGCGTTCTTTAGAGCGTTACAACCGTTGGGAAAACAGCACTGAGGGTGAAGACCCAGCGCAAATCCGTAAAGATCTACAGCAATGTATGCAAAACAACTTCTCGGTATTCCGTGAGGGTGATGCAATGGCTAAAGGTTTGGAAGAGCTGAAAGTTATCCGTGAACGACTGAAGAATGCTCATCTTGCTGATAAATCAACTGAGTTCAACACACAGCGTATTGAGTGTTTAGAACTAGAGAACTTGATGGAAACTGCCTACGCGACTGCTGTTGCGGCGAACTACCGTACAGAAAGCCGTGGTGCACATGCTCGTTTTGACTTCCCTGACCGTGACGATGCGCAGTGGCTATGTCACTCAATTTACAACCCGGAAACGGAAGCGATGGCGAAGCGCGATGTCAACATGGAACCGATTCATCGTGAAGCGTTTCCGCCTAAAGCACGTACGTACTAAGGAAAGGAGGACATAATTATGAAACTGAATTTCTCTTTGTACCGTTACAACCCAGATGTTGACCAAAAGCCGTACATGAAAGATTACACGCTTGAGGTTGATGAAGGTTCGGACATGATGCTTCTAGATGCATTGATCCTACTGAAAGAGCAAGATCCAAGCATCTCATTCCGTCGCTCTTGCCGTGAAGGTGTTTGTGGTTCTGATGGTCTAAATATGAACGGTAAGAATGGCCTAGCTTGTATTACACCACTTTCTGCATTAAGTGGTGACAAGATAGTCATCCGTCCACTACCAGGTTTGCCTGTTGTTCGTGATTTGATTGTTGATATGACTCAGTTCTACGACAACTACGCGAAAGTGAAGCCATTCTTGATTGATGATGACGCCTTGCCACCATCCCGCGAGAATTTACAGTCTCCTGATGAGCGCGCGCATCTTGATGGGCTCTACGAGTGTATTATGTGTGCATGTTGTACGACTTCGTGCCCATCATTCTGGTGGAACCCTGATAAATTCATTGGTCCTGCTGGCCTGCTGGCTGCTTATCGTTGGCTGATTGATAGCCGCGATACAGCAACAGATGAACGTCTGTCAAATCTTGATGATGCATTTAGCGTTTTCCGTTGCCATGGCATCATGAATTGTGTAAGTGTTTGTCCTAAAGGACTCAACCCAACGAAAGCCATTGGTCACATTAAGACTATGCTGGTCAATCGTTCGGTTTAAATTAATAAAAATTGCCGATCACTTAGGTGGTCGGCTCTTAATAGCTCGGCATAGACCGAAGCAAACGTGAAAACTACTGGTTAAGGGAAAATATGCACAACGGCGTGATGAAGGCATGGCTCGAGTCTTCACACTTGGCTGGCGCCAATGCAACTTATGTAGAAGATCTCTACGAACTGTATCTAAGTGATCCCGATCTGGTAAGTGAGGAATGGAAACGTGTATTTGATGGCTTACCTAAGCCTTCTGAAGAGGTGGCTGAACAGCCTCACTCACGTGTCCGTGACTACTTCCGACGACTCGCTCAAGAAACAAAGCATTACAATGTCCAAGTTAGTGATCCAGATGTCGACGCTAAGCAAGTAAAAGTATTGCAACTTATTAACGCATACCGCTTCCGCGGTCATGAAGCTGCAAAACTTGATCCACTCGGATTATGGCAACGCCCAACTGTGGCGGAGCTAGACCCAACATTCCATACTCTCACCGAAGATGACTTCGAAGAATCATTCAATGTAGGTTCTTTTGCTATTGGTCAAGATACCATGTTGCTAAAAGACATCTACGCTTCTCTGAATAAAATCTACTGTGGTTCTATCGGTGCAGAATACATGCACATGACGAACACTGAACAAAAACGTTGGATCCAGCAACGTTTGGAGTCAGTTGTTGGTCAACCTTCTTTTTCTAAACAAGAAAAACAAGAATTTCTTGAAGAGCTGACGGCCGCTGAAGGTTTGGAGCGTTATCTAGGAGCTAAATTCCCAGGTGCTAAACGTTTCTCGCTAGAAGGGGGGGATGCACTGATACCGATGACAAAAGAATTGATTCGCCACGCTGGTAAAAATGGTATGCGCGAAGTTGTTATTGGTATGGCGCACCGTGGGCGGTTAAATATGCTAGTCAACGTTTTGGGGAAAAAGCCTCAGGATCTGTTTGACGAGTTTGCGGGCAAGCATGATGAAACATGGGGTACTGGTGATGTTAAGTACCATCAGGGCTTCTCTGCAGATTTTGCAACGCCAGGCGGTGATGTTCACCTTGCACTTGCATTTAACCCATCTCACCTTGAGATTGTAAACCCAGTAGTCATTGGTTCCGTCCGTGCTCGTCAGGATCGCCTAGGGGATAATGAAGGTAATACTGTGTTACCTATTACAATTCATGGCGATTCGGCGGTAGCAGGTCAGGGAGTTGTAGCCGAAACCTTCAATATGTCTCAGTCACGCGGCTTCCGTGTTGGCGGTACAGTTCGGATCGTTGTGAACAACCAAGTGGGTTTCACTACGTCAAACCCTAACGACACGCGTTCTACGATGTACTGTACTGATATTGCGAAAATGGTACAGGCACCTATTTTCCATGTGAACGCAGATGACCCTGAAGCTGTGGCTTTTGTTACACGTATTGCGCTTGATTATCGAAACGAGTTCAAGAGCGATGTAGTGATTGACTTAGTGTGTTATCGACGTCATGGCCACAACGAAGCTGACGAGCCAAATGCAACTCAGCCACTGATGTACCAGAAGATTAAAAAGCACCCAACGCCACGCAAGCTATATGCTGATGTATTGATCGAGCGTGGTGACTTTGGCATTGATACCGCAACTCAATTAGTGAACGAATATCGTGATGCGTTAGATCGTGGTGAAGTTGTCGTTAAAGAGTGGCGCCCAATGGCATTGCATTCTGTTGATTGGTCTCCATACCTCGGTCATGACTGGGATGTTAGCTGGGATAGTACTTTTGACAAAGATCGCTTGGTTGAACTTGGTCAGCGTATCTGTCAGTACCCAGAAAGTCACAAATTACAAAGCCGTGTAAACAAGCTTTACAATGATCGCACAGCAATGATCGCTGGCGAAAAAGCGATTGATTGGGGAATGGCCGAAACACTAGCGTATGCGACACTTGTCGATGATGGGAAGCGTATTCGTATTTCTGGGCAGGATTCTGGTCGTGGTACTTTCTTCCACCGTCATTCAGTACTTCACAACCAAACAGATGCAAGCACGTTTGTTCCTTTAGCCAACGTTCATGACAAGCAAGGTCCGTTCGAAGTATACGATTCTGTTTTGTCTGAAGAGGCTGTGCTGGCATTTGAATATGGTTATGCCACGGCAGAGCCAAGTGGTTTGACTATCTGGGAAGCTCAGTTTGGTGATTTTGCCAATGGTGCTCAGGTTGTCATCGACCAATTTATCTCGTCAGGTGAACAAAAATGGGCTCGTTTGTGTGGTTTGACTATGCTTCTTCCTCACGGTTATGAAGGTCAGGGCCCAGAGCACTCTTCCGCACGTTTGGAGCGATACCTACAGCTTTGTGCGGAGCAAAATATGCAGGTTGTCGTGCCATCGACACCCGCTCAGGTGTACCACATGATTCGCCGTCAGGTTGTGCGTCCAATGCGCCGTCCTCTTATCGTGATGTCTCCTAAGTCATTGCTTCGTCATCCTCTATGTACTTCATCGCTTGAAGAGCTTGCGGAAGGTACCTTCCAGCCAGCGATTGCTGAAATAGACAAGTTGGATGCTAAGAAAGTGAAACGTGTTGTTTTTTGTTCGGGTAAGGTGTATTTCGACCTATTAGAACAACGTCGTAACAACGAGCAAGAAGACGTAGCAATTGTGCGTATTGAGCAACTTTACCCATTCCCTCTGGAAGAGGTTAAAGCTGCTATCGAGCAATACACAAATGTAGAAGATTTCGTTTGGTGTCAGGAAGAGCCGCAAAACCAAGGCGCTTGGTACTCAAGCCAACACAACTTCCGTGCTGCTATTCCGGCAGGTGCAGATCTTAAATACGCTGGACGCCCAGCGTCAGCATCACCTGCAGTAGGTTACATGTCAGTACACTTGAAACAACAGAAAGCGTTAGTTGAAGACGCACTTACCGTGAATACAAAAACTTCAGACTAAGAACTAGAAGTTAAAGGAAGAAACAGATATGACAATTGAAATTCTGGTTCCAGATTTACCTGAATCTGTTGCGGACGCGACAGTAGCAACATGGCACAAACAACCAGGTGACGCAGTTGAGCGCGATGAAGTTCTGGTTGATATTGAAACAGATAAAGTTGTGCTAGAAGTACCAGCGCCTGAAGCGGGTGTACTAGAAGCGATTATTGAAGAAGAAGGGGCAACAGTTCTTTCTAAGCAACTGATTGCTAAAATTAAGCCTGGTGCAGTAGCGGGTGAACCAACAAAAGATACGACTGAGGAAGCAGAAGCGTCTCCAGATAAACGCCATAAAGCTTCTCTAAACGAAGAAAGCAACGATGCATTAAGCCCAGCAGTTCGTCGCCTGCTTGCAGAGCACAACTTGGAAGCAAGCCAAGTTAAGGGGACTGGTGTTGGCGGTCGTATTACGCGCGAAGATATTGAAGCGCATCTTGCGAATGCCAAAGCGGCACCGAAAGCCGATGCTCCTGTAGCCGCAGCACCTGCAGCTGCCCGTAGTCAGAAACGTGTACCAATGACTCGTCTACGTAAGACGGTGGCTAACCGTCTGCTAGAAGCGAAGAACAGCACGGCAATGCTAACGACGTTCAATGAAGTCAACATGAAGCCAATCATGGATCTTCGTAAGCAGTATAAAGACCAGTTCGAAGAGCGTCACGGTATCCGTTTAGGCTTCATGTCTTTCTACGTGAAAGCCGTAACTGAAGCACTCAAACGTTATCCAGAAGTGAATGCATCTATCGACGGTGATGATATCGTTTACCACAACTACTTCGACATTAGCATGGCGGTATCTACGCCACGTGGTCTTGTCACTCCGGTTCTTAAAGACTGTGACACTCTTGGTTTTGCTGACGTAGAAAAAGGCATCAAAGAGTTAGCAATCAAAGGTCGTGACGGCAAGCTTACTGTTGACGAGCTAATTGGTGGTAACTTCACTATTACTAACGGCGGTGTGTTTGGTTCACTAATGTCTACGCCAATCATCAATCCACCACAATCTGCAATTCTTGGTATGCACAAAATCCAAGAGCGCCCGATGGCTGTTGATGGCAAAGTAGAAATTCTACCAATGATGTATCTAGCATTATCCTATGACCACCGCCTGATTGATGGTCGTGAGTCTGTGGGCTTCCTAGTGACAATCAAGGAACTATTAGAAGATCCAGCTCGTTTACTGCTAGATGTGTAATGAACTCAGGCACCTAAGGGACGGTTCTCTTAGGCGCTAAAAGTTTTAGGCTGAGCTGCTCAACGCTCAGCCTTCATTTGGAGTGCTAGTTAAGCTAACAGCTAGTGTTTTATTTGAGAAGACCCTACAGACGTTAGATTGTTTTGATCAAAACGTCATGGACATAATAATCCCTCAAGGGAAAACAAACGGAATAACAAAATGAATTTGCATGAATACCAAGCCAAACAGCTGTTTGCAGAATTCGGTTTGCCTGTACCGGAAGGCTATGCGTGTGATACCCCTCAAGAAGCTTTCGAAGCGGCGGGTCGCATTAGCACAGAGAAAAAAGTTGTTAAATGTCAGGTTCACGCTGGTGGTCGCGGTAAAGCGGGCGGTGTCGAGCTGCATGACACAAAAGATGGCGTAAAAGAATTTGCGCAAAAATGGCTAGGTAAGAATCTGGTAACTTACCAAACAGATGCAAATGGTCAGCCTGTCACGAAAATTCTTGTAGAAGAAGCTTCAAATATCGCTAACGAACTTTACCTTGGTGCGGTTGTTGACCGCGCAACTCGTAAAGTTGTATTCATGGCATCGACTGAAGGTGGTGTTGAAATCGAGAAAGTTGCAGAAGAGACTCCAGAGTTGATTCACAAAGCAGCCATCGATCCACTAGTCGGTCCTCAGGCTTATCAAGGTCGTGAGCTAGCATTCAAGCTAGGTCTTGAAGGTGACCAAATCAAACAATTTGTTAAGATCTTCATGGGTCTTGGCAACATGTTCTCTCAGTACGACCTTGCTCTTCTAGAGATTAACCCTCTTGTCATTACTGGTGAAGGCAACTTGCTATGCCTTGACGGTAAGATCAACATCGATTCAAACGCGATGTACCGTCAGCCTAAGCTACGCGAAATGCATGATCCTTCGCAAGAAGATGAGCGTGAAGCACACGCAGCACAGTGGGAACTGAACTACGTAGCACTAGACGGCAATGTTGGCTGTATGGTTAACGGTGCAGGTCTGGCAATGGGTACGATGGATATCGTAAACCTACACGGCGGTAAGCCAGCTAACTTCCTAGACGTAGGTGGCGGCGCAACTAAAGAGCGTGTAGCAGAAGCATTCAAGATCATCCTATCTGATGACAATGTAAAAGCAGTACTCGTAAACATCTTCGGCGGTATCGTTCGTTGTGACATGATCGCAGAAGGTATTATTGGTGCAGTTAAAGAGGTAGGTGTAAGCGTACCAGTTGTTGTTCGTCTTGAAGGTACTAACGCAGACCTAGGTCGCGAAGTTCTTGCTAATTCTGATGTTGATATCATCGCTGCTGAGTCACTAACTGACGCAGCTCAGAAAGTTGTTGCTGCTGCGGAGGGCAAATAATGTCTGTACTAATTAATAAAGACACCAAAGTAATCTGTCAGGGTTTCACTGGTGGTCAAGGTACTTTCCACTCTGAGCAAGCTATCGCATACGGCACACAGATGGTTGGTGGTGTATCCCCAGGTAAAGGTGGCCAAACTCACCTAGGTCTTCCTGTATTCAACACTGTACGTGAAGCAGTAGAAGCAACTGGCGCCACTGCAACAGTTATCTACGTTCCAGCACCTTTCTGTAAAGATGCAATCCTAGAAGCGATTGATGCGGGTATCGAGCTTATCGTAACGATCACTGAAGGTATTCCAACAACAGATATGATCGACGTGAAAGTGAAGCTAGAAGAAACTGGCGTTCGCATGATCGGTCCTAACTGTCCAGGTCTAATCACTCCTGACGAGTGTAAGATTGGTATCATGCCTGGTCACATCCACAAGAAAGGTAAAGTTGGTATCGTTTCTCGCTCTGGTACTCTTACGTATGAAGCGGTTAAGCAGACGACAGACGAAGGCTTCGGTCAGTCTACTTGTGTTGGTATCGGTGGCGACCCAATTCCAGGTTCAAACTTCATTGATATCCTAAAACTGTTCCAAGAAGATCCAGAAACTGAAGCAATCGTAATGATTGGCGAAATCGGTGGTACAGCTGAAGAAGAAGCAGCAGCGTTCATCAAAGAGAACGTCACTAAGCCAGTGGTTTCTTACATCGCTGGTGTAACGGCTCCTCCAGGTAAACGTATGGGCCACGCTGGTGCAATCATCTCTGGCGGTAAGGGTACTGCGGAAGACAAGTTTGCAGCACTAGAAGCAGCTGGCGTTAAGACGGTTAAGTCTCTAGCAGACATCGGTAAAGGTCTGCGTGAAGTAACAGGTTGGTAATTCGCCAATTTGTCTAAACAAAAAAGGCTTGGCATTGCGCCAAGCCTTTTCTATATAGGGTCATATCAGCGAGGCAAACTCAGTTACGAGTTCTCAATCTTCTTTTCTAATAGCGCCACCCTAGCGGTCAACTCAGCGACTTGTTTTTCCAGCTCAGTAATTCTGCATGCATCATTAGTTGTCTTAGCGGCAACTTCTACCTTAGGAACACGGTTAGCACTTTTCCAGCTTTTAATGGTTGTGATAAGAGCAGGCATAGGGATGACTGTACTAAGGCGTGCTTTCACCAAGGCGACGGTTGGCTCTTTCCCCTCTTTTCGGAGCTGTTCTAAAATTTCTTTAAGCTCCTGACTAACTTCTTGAGTGAGCATATGACCTCCTTGAATGCGTTTAGCGTCATGATACTCAACGCAACCAGGGAATGCGAATAGAAAATATACGCTGCCAATGTGCGAAATATCTTACGATTAGTGTGCGATAAAACGGTCTTACACTGGTGTGATAAACGCATTGTCATTTTATGTTTTTGAATTTATTAGATATTAAATCTAATAGACGTATTGATGTCACCAGTGTATTGGTTTATCACATTGCTGATAGCAAGAGGTAGGGTAGATTAATGAGTGTTGGACGGGATGCTGACACGGAACAAAGGATACTGTAGGGATGCAGCTACTGATGGGAACTCAGTACTAAGGAACGGATAGGGCCCCTCTGGGAAGAGGTGCGACAGTATCAGGATGATACAGGACACCGCTAAGGGAAAAAGTAACGTGTGTTAACAGTTTAGGTAGCTATCAGGACGATTAGGACTAAGCCAAGATAACACTAAAGGACTCAGTGACTATTAAGCAAGAGGCATGGAGCCCTTTTTGTGGCCGGACTGCTACGAGTAAGACTACAGCCCCGATATTCGCGTATTGGGGCTTTTCTTTAACCTTAGGCATAACTCACACTAACAACGTCAAAATAACAATCTAGATCAATAACTAAACTTATCAGTTAGTATAACTTTTCAGCTTTGTTTCTGTGTTTGTAAACAAATATTAGCCCCTGTTCTTCGGGGGCATGCTGTCAATAAGGATGTGTTGTGACTATCGTAACTCGCCGAACATTACTGGTGCCATACAATGAATCATTGCAGTCAGAATTCTTGATGTTGAACTGTTGTGCCAAGAATCGAGCTGAGATGAATGGACCGCACACGGTTTCTTCAGCAAAACAGCTTTTCCAGCAAGTGTTACATGATCATACCATTTATACCTTAGCTGTCTTAGACAGCCACTCGCGAGAATACATCGGGCATGTCTTTATCTATCATTTGGATAGTGGGCCAGAGCTAGGTTATATTTTTGATAAAGCCTACTGGGGAAAGGGGTATGCCAGTGAAGTGCTGAAGGCCTTTTTCCCGAAGGCGGTGCGCGATCTCAACTTAACTCGTGTGTCAGCAACTGCTAACATTGGGCACATTGCATCGATTCGTATTCTAAGCAAACTGGGTTTTGAGCTTTGCGGTCAAAACCGTGATGCATTTGGTCCGTATAATGAGTATGTGTTTACATCCGATGAGGTGGTAGATCGACCTTCATCAGTCGAAAGCCTTGCATGATTAACTTGCCTTGGTAGCAGTCATCACCAAGTGATGAAAATTCAAATTGGTAAACAGAGTGCCAACGCCAGATTCCGTCTGGCGTTTTCAGTTTATGACCTTTTAGCGCGACGCTAATCAGCTGCAGATCGAGCTGTTTACATTTGCTGGCCGCGATGGATTTGGCTAGCTCAGCTTGCCTTCTTTGTTGCCAGAATAAAAAACAGCCGAATGCCAATCCTAGAATGGCTATAAGGTCACCGATCATCTTTTAGCCCTTAGTCGCTTGCTGAAGTTTTACCAGCGCCTCAGCCAACTCTTTAGATGGTGCAGAATGAAGCAGGGGCAGTAACACCATCCTCAATTCCGGCAGCATCACCAGATCGGCAAACAGTTGATTAAATAGCGCCTGATTACCTGTCTGAGCTAAACGCAGAAGAAATTGCTGTGCAAGCTGTGGGTCACTGAGAAGGTGCCAACTGCGGCCTGCAATGCCAATCAACACCTCTTGATGGCTGAGGCGAGGAGAGGCAAGAATTTTGTTGAGTATCACGCCTGAATACGAAGAGTTAGCTCCAGACAGTG
The DNA here is from genome assembly GCF_000967495.1 of Vibrio neptunius. Classification (GTDB taxonomy): domain Bacteria; phylum Pseudomonadota; class Gammaproteobacteria; order Enterobacterales; family Vibrionaceae; genus Vibrio; species Vibrio neptunius. The sequence continues at coordinate 13,599 of NZ_JXXU01000016.1, forward strand.
CTCGTGCGAGAGCGCCAAGCAGGAAGATATCAGGATCATTGCTGTCTATCTGCTCAAGGGCTATTTCCTGTATTCGCTCTGCCAGCTTATCTGGTAAAGGAGTGTGTTCCAGTGCCCCGAGCAAGGCATAAAGCGGTTCATGAGGCAGGTGCTTTAAAGCTTTACGTAAGTTGACGCCATTTTGGTTTTGCCCAAGGCGTGCACAAATATCGGTTACACCTTGAAGGCCGACGGTCTGCCATTTATCCCAGCCGAGACCACCAGAGAAATAGTGCTGAGCATGCTCATAGTACTGACTGCATGGCAAGTCGAGTTGAGCTCTTATTTGACTGTGGAACACAGCCATTTTATCTTCAGCAGGCTTATAGGTATAAGGGTTATTCGATAGTTTTTGTTGCTGTTCTTCGGTCATTTCCTGACTTAAGCGCGTCCCCATTGCTTCAACAACATATTTAATGAAGTTGCCCACGTCAGCTTGTTTTAATAGACCACGTTCATCCAATTCAAACTTTAAGAACCAAATCCAAGGTTGCCTATGTTCATTCCAGTAAGCAATTGCGAGATGCGCTTTACGCTGTAAAGGGTACGGATAGGGCTGAAAACCTTTCTCTACATCGACAAACACTTTGTTGTCAATATTCTTTATTCGGCGCCCTAGGTCGTAAACCTGATATTGGCATTCGCTATTGGTTAATAACTGACTGAGAGTATGAATGGTGTCCATTGCTGAATAGTCCTAACTTTCTTTCCTCTATAAATGGTACTCTTATGCTTAATTTCAAGGTTTCCACTCAGTTTTATGACAAAAGAACAGCAAATAGTACCACTTCTCGACCAGTTACCCTCTGTCATGCGTGAGCTAAAACTGTGGCAACACAGCAAGCCTTCTGAGCAAGCGCTACAAAGCGTTGAACCTTTTTCTGTTGATACGCTAAAACCAGAGCAATGGCTGCAATGGGTATTCCTACCCCAAATGGCCTATCTTCTTGAGCAGAATATGCCTTTACCCACAGGCTTTGCTATCACGCCTTACTTTGAAGAGTGTTGGAAAGAGCATGGGGGATATGCTCCATTGCTTGATTTACTTAGAGCAATAGACGAGGCCTGTGCATGATGTTAGATATTGTTTTCCAGGACGAGTACTTTGTTGCTGTCAACAAACCTGCAGGAATGCTGGTTCATCGTAGTTGGTTAGATAAACACGAAACTCAGTTTGTGATGCAGACACTACGTGACCAAATTGGTCAGCATGTTTTTCCACTTCATCGCCTTGATCGACCGACATCAGGTGTACTGATTTTTGCTTTGTCGAGTGATGTGGCTTCTCAAGTGATGCCGATGTTTGCTAACCATGAAATGGTTAAAACCTATCACGCCGTAGTGCGCGGTTGGATTGAAGAAGCTGGAAGATTAGATTACGCCTTAAAAGTTGAGCTGGATAAGATAGCTGATAAGCACGCAAGCCAAGAAAAGGAAGCTCAGGAGGCAATCACGGATTATTGTCCATTGGCCAAAACAGAGATCCCTTATTCAACAGGGAAGTTTCCCACAACACGCTACTGTTTGATGGAGCTAAAGCCGCTGACTGGGCGTAAACATCAACTCAGACGCCATATGGCTCATCTCCGTCATCCGATAGTTGGTGATACTACTCACGGCGATGGCAAGCACAACAAGCTGTTTAGAGAAGTCTATGACTCTCACCGCTTGCTTTTGCATGCCTCAAGATTAGAGTTTGTGCATCCGTTTACTAAACAGACGGTACTGATTAAAGCGAAGGTCGATGACACATGGCAGAAGATTTGCGATGAGTTTGCTTGGCAGATGCCTGAATAGAATGAAAAAAGCTCTCGGAAAGAGAGCTTTTTAGCCGTAATGTAGGTAGGACTAAGAGAGTGGCGCTTATTTATCGATATAGTCTCTAATCGACCGTTCAATACCCACAGCATCTAACCCTAGCGCTTGATGCAGCTCATCTTGAGTTCCTTGAGCAATGAATTGGTCAGGAAGGCCTAAATTCAGTACGGGTTTAATGAGTTTTTCTTGCATCATAAACTCGATCACGCCAGCACCAGCACCGCCTGCAATGGCATTTTCTTCTAATGTGACAATCACATCATGCTCATCAACAAGCTGTTTGATCAAAGCTTCATCAAGTGGTTTGACAAAACGCATATCAGCGACAGTGGCATTGAGTTTTTCGGCCGCTTCAAGTGCATTGCCTAAGAAGGTACCGAAGCTGAGAATCGCCACTTTTTCACCTTTTCGTACGACTCGGCCTTTGCCAATTTCTAACGCAGTGAAATCTTGCTTAATTTCAGTTCCGATGCCACTGCCACGAGGGTAACGTACAGCACTTGGCCCTGTGTGCTTATGACCTGTGTAGAGCATTTGGCGACATTCGTTCTCATCGCTTGGCGCCATGATGACCATGTTTGGAATACAGCGCATAAAGCTCAGATCAAAGGCGCCTTGGTGAGTCTGACCATCAGCACCTACTAATCCAGCACGGTCAATTGCAAACATGACTGGTAGATCCATGATGGCGATGTCGTGAATCAACTGGTCATAACCGCGTTGAAGGAAAGTGGAGTATATCGCGACAATCGGATGGTTGCCTGAAATCGCCATACCTGTCGCCAATGTGACGGCATGTTGCTCGGCGATTGCGACATCAAAGTACTGCTGTGGGTACTCTTTGGAGAAGCGAACCATGCCGGAACCTTCACGCATCGCTGGTGTGATGGCCATTAATTTAGGGTCCTGAGCGGCCATATCACACAGAAAATCACCGAAAATTTTGGAGAAGGTTGGTTTATTGCCGTTACTCTTTGGCAATGAAGTATGGGCAGGGTCGAATTTAGGAACGCCGTGATAACCGATAGGATCTTTCTCAGCAGGCTCGTAACCTTTGCCTTTTTTCGTCATGATATGAAGAAACTGCGGACCTTTTAGTTCACGCATGTTCTTCAATGTTTTGACCAGTTCGCTAACATCGTGACCGTCAACTGGTCCAATGTAGTTAAAACCCAACTCTTCAAACAGGGTGCCGGGTACGACCATGCCTTTAAGATGCTCTTCAGTGCGGCGAACCAATTCTTTGATTGGTGGAACGCCTGACAGTACTTTTTTTCCGCCTTCACGAATCGAGGTGTAGAGGCTGCCAGAAAGCACCTGAGCAAGGTGGTTATTCAGTGCTCCGACGTTTTCAGAGATCGACATCTCGTTGTCATTCAGTACGACTAGCATGTCTGAATGAACGTCACCTGCGTGGTTCATAGCTTCAAATGCCATACCTGCGGTAATGGCACCATCACCAATCACGCTGACCACTTTGCGATTTTCACCTTCTTTTTCTGCACTGATTGCCATTCCTAGCGCAGCGCTGATAGAGGTTGATGAGTGGCCGACAGATAGCGTGTCATACTCACTTTCTTCGCGCCAAGGAAAAGGGTGCAGCCCGTCTTTCTGGCGGATAGTCGACATTTGATCGCGACGACCAGTCAGGATTTTGTGTGGGTAGGCCTGATGGCCAACATCCCAAACCAGTTGATCAAACGGAGTGTTGTAAACATAGTGAAGCGCCACAGTAAGCTCCACTGTACCCAGGCCAGAGGCGAGGTGACCACTGGACTGACTGACAGAGTTCAATAAGTAGGTGCGTAATTCGTCACACAGCGTGGGTAATGCTTCCTTGGGAAGGCTACGCAGCTCGTCTGGTGTATTTGCCAGAGCCAGTGTTGGATATTTTGAAATATCAAGAGTCATATAAATGCGCGCTTTTAGTTTAGTTCTTGCGTTCGATGACGTATCGGGCGAACTCTTCGAGTAATTCTGTATTGTATGGGATTGCTTCTAAAGCTTGAAGCGCTTCCGTTAACAGAGTGTGAGCTTTGTTAACAGCGCCATCTAAACCAAGCAGTGCAGGATAGGTACTTTTGCCTAAGTCCTGATCAGAACCTTGAGGTTTACCTAAGGTCTCTGTGTCACTGATAATATCTAAAATGTCGTCTTGAACCTGAAACGCTAGGCCAATTGCGTCGGCAAACTGGTCTAACTGAGGTAAGACTTCAGAGCCTTTTTGCCCAGCAGCAAGCGCTCCAAGTCGGATTGCACATTTCATTAGTGCACCGGTTTTATTACGGTGAATATTTTCCAACTCTGCAAGCGATACCTTTTGACCTTCTGCCGCTAGGTCCAAAGCTTGTCCCAGGCACATACCATTAGCACCGGATGCTTCTGCCAGTGCTTTCACCATCTTTATACGATAGTTTTCCGCTTCAGGACTCAATTCGCCATCGGCAAGAATAGTAAATGCCAAAGTTTGTAGGGCATCGCCAGTCAGGATAGCTGTGGCTTCATCGAATTTGATATGGCAGGTTGGTTGTCCGCGACGAAGCTCATCATCGTCCATCGCAGGTAAATCATCATGGATAAGCGAGTATGCATGGATGCATTCAATCGCCGATGCTGGGGTATCTAACTCTTCCATTTTACAGCCCAACATCTGGCCTGTGATATAGACCAGAAACGGGCGTGCGCGTTTTCCACCTAATAGCAGGCCGTAGCGCATGGCTTCAATCAGAGGCTGTTCCTGATGAGGAAGCTGGTTTAACCAGCGCTCTAATTGTCGATTGTTTCTTTGTTGTAGAGAGGTTAACGCCTCGTGCATAGCAGCAATTCTTCTGTGGTAATTATTCTGGCTGAGTAGAGAACTCTGAAAGCGGGGTTTCATCGTCGTTCTGAAGTAAGATGCTGACGCGTTGTTCTGCATCGCTGAGCTTATTCTGGCCTTCGCGAGCCAGTGCGATACCACGTTCGAACTTTTTCAGTGCGTCATCAAGAGCCAGATCACCGTTTTCAAGGTGTTCAACAATAGAGTCGAGTTCTTCAATTGCTGCCTCAAAGGACATGTTTTCAGGTTTCTTGCTCGCCATAATATTTCTACATTTGAAAAGATGCACGAAACTTACCTTAGCAGGTAATGATGGTCAAATTTAACCGAGGAAAATTGACAGAAAAATCGAGGTGGCGCGGTCAATATTATCTTATAAAGGTCACGCCACGGCTTTAGTCTGGTTTACTATGTCGCTATAACATCTATATTTGTGTGAGTACGATACCAATAAAACACTAAAGATCTGAAGATGTTGCCGATATAATTTACCAGATAGCTTAAAAGATAGCATGAGGAGTGCTTTGTGGATTTAGCAACGCTGATAGGGCTCATTGGCGGCTTTGCTTTCGTCATCATGGCGATGATTCTTGGCGGAAGCATAATGATGTTCATCGATGTAACCTCCATACTTATCGTTGTGGGCGGCTCGACATTTGTTGTCCTAATGAAATTTACCATGGGGCAGTTTTTCGGTGCAGCGAAGATTGCGGGCAAAGCTTTCATGTTCAAAGTCGATGAGCCAGAAGATTTGATCGCCAAGGTGGTCGAAATGGCAGACGCAGCACGTAAAGGGGGATTTCTAGCACTTGAAGAAATGGAAATCACCAACAACTTCATGCAAAAAGGTATCGATTTATTGGTCGACGGCCATGATGCAGATGTTGTACGAGCTGCACTGCAAAAAGATATTGTCCTAACCGATGAGCGTCATGACTTTGGTGCGAGTGTGTTTCGGGCATTTGGCGACGTTGCGCCCGCAATGGGAATGATAGGTACTTTGGTTGGTCTAGTTGCCATGTTGTCTAACATGGATGACCCCAAAGCTATCGGTCCAGCCATGGCGGTTGCGCTTCTGACGACCTTATACGGTGCTATCTTATCTAACATGGTGTTTTTCCCTATTGCTGACAAGCTGTCACTGCGTCGTGATCAGGAAAAACTCAATCGTCGCTTAATCATGGATGGTGTACTCGCTATTCAAGATGGACAAAACCCGCGCGTTATCGACAGCTATCTTAAGAATTACCTTAACGAAGGTAAACGTGCTCTTGATGTAGATAACGAGTAAGGTCGTTGGTATGGAAGATGAAGAACCAAAATGCCCGCCCCCCGGCTTACCGCTATGGATGGGAACATTTGCTGACTTAATGTCACTGTTGATGTGCTTCTTCGTACTTCTGTTGTCGTTCTCTGAGATGGACGTTCTGAAGTTTAAGCAAATCGCAGGTTCAATGAAATTTGCGTTCGGTGTACAGAACCGATTGGAAGTTAAAGATATTCCTAAAGGAACAAGCATTATTGCTCAGGAATTTCGCCCTGGGCGTCCTGAGCCGACTCCGATTGATGTCATCATGCAGCAAACCATTGATATTACTCAACAGACACTGGAATTTCATGAAGGTGAATCTGATCGTGCTGGTGGTACGCAGCGTGATAAAGGGAAACAAACCGGTGGCAAGTCACCCGATACCTCAACTCAGGACAGTCAAAACTCAGAATCAGACAGCGAACAACAGCAATCAGCAGAACTCTCGCAGGAGCTGGAAACTTTGATGGAGAGTATAAAGAAAGCGTTGGAGCGTGAAATTGAGCAGGGCGCGGTTGAAGTTGAGAACTTAGGCCAGCAGATTGATATCCGTATTCGTGAGAAAGGGGCATTTCCTGAGGGTTCTGCATTTCTTCAGCCCAAATTTCGACCTTTAGTCCGGCAAATTGCGGAATTGGTTAAAGATATTCCGGGTATAGTGCGAGTTTCAGGACATACCGACAATCAACGCCTAGACTCTGAGTTGTATCGCTCGAATTGGGACCTGTCAGCTCAGCGTGCTGTCTCTGTCGCGCAGGAAATGGAAAAAGTACGTGGTTTCTCTCATCAACGCCTTCAGGTGCGAGGTATGGCTGATACACAGCCGCTAGGTCCAAACGACACTGAAGCTCAGCGTTCGCGTAACCGACGTGTTGAAATCAGTATTATGCAGGGAGAACCTCTCTATAGTGATGAGGTCCCATCTCTACCAAGTACTAACTGAGAAAAAGACGAGCTAAATGCTCGTCTTTTTTATGGTCTTTGCTTCATGTATAATCTTGCGCCCTTAGAGGCAGCGTAACGCTAAGCTGCTAGGCTCAGTAGAGCGTGAGAATAGCAAACAGTAAACTTGTGAAGTGAATTATGAAATTTATCGTAAAGCCCCATCCAGAAATTTTTGTAAAAAGTGAATCTGTGCGTAAGCGCTTCACAAAGATTCTTGAATGCAATATCCGTAACATTATTAAGAGTCGTACAGAGTCTGTTGCTGTTTTCAACCGTCGTGACCATATTGAAGTTACAGCGGAGTCGGATGACTTCTACAAAGAAACAGTGGAAGTGCTGACTCAAACTCCAGGTATCCATCATGTATTGGAAGTTCAGCAGTCAGAGTTTAAAGATTTGCATGATATCTTCGAGCAGGTACTTGAACTTAATCGTCCTAGCCTTGAGGGAAAAACATTCGTTGTTCGAGCTAAGCGTCGCGGTAAGCACGACTTCACCTCCATCGAGCTGGAACGCTACGTTGGTGGTGGCCTGAACCAAGCGATTGAAAGTGCAAGCGTGAAACTGCGTAATCCTGATGTGACGATCAAAGTAGAAGTGGCAAACGAAAAGCTCAACCAAGTAATTAAACGTTACAAAGGCTTGGGTGGTTTCCCTCTTGGTACCCAAGAAGATGTATTGAGCCTGATCTCGGGTGGTTTTGATTCTGGTGTTTCAAGCTACCTACACATCAAGCGCGGTTCTAAAGTGCACTACTGCTTCTTTAACCTTGGTGGCCCTGCGCACGAAATCGGTGTTAAGCAGGTGTCACACTATCTGTGGAACAAGTATGGTTCTTCTGCCAAAGTACGCTTTATCTCGATTGATTTTGAGCCTGTCGTAGCTGAAATTCTTGAAAAGGTCGACGATGGCCAAATGGGGGTTATTCTCAAGCGTATGTTTATGCGTGCTGCTGGTATGGTCGCTGAGAAGTTTGGTATTCAGGCTTTGGTCACTGGTGAAGCAATAGGTCAAGTATCAAGTCAGACCCTAACTAACTTGCGCCATATTGATAACGTTACTGATACTTTGATTCTACGCCCGCTTATTAACTGGGACAAAGAAGATATCATCAATTTAGCGCGCGATATCGGTACGGAAGACTTCGCCAAGACAATGCCTGAGTACTGTGGCGTGATTTCGAAGAAACCGACAGTGAAAGCCGTCAAAGCGAAACTTGACGCTGAAGAAGACAAGTTTGATTTTAGTATTCTTGAGCAAGTGGTCCGTGATGCTCGTCAGATGGACATCCGTGATATTGCGAAAGAGTCTGAAGAAGCGGCTCCTGAAGTAGAGCAAGTTCAAGCGGTTGAGCAGCATGCGACTGTACTCGATATTCGTAGTCCAGAAGAAGAAGAAGATAATCCACTTGAGATCGACGGTGTTGAAGTGAAACACTTGCCTTTCTATAAGTTGGGTACACAGTTTGGTGATTTAGATCAGACGAAGACTTACCTGCTGTACTGTGATCGTGGGGTTATGAGTCGTTTACAAGCGTTATATCTGCTAGACCAAGGTTTTACTAACGTTAAGGTTTACCGCCCTTAATACGGATTTTAAGCACCTATAAAGCGCAAATCGTTCGGTTTGCGCTTTTTTATTTGTATGGCTTATTCATGATATTTAACGGGTATCTTGATAAGTGAAATGGATAAAAAAACACCGCCGTTAGGCGGTGCTAAATAATTTGACAGACAGGTCAAAATAAATACAGGAAGTATGTGTTTCGTCTCTAGCTAGAGAGGCGAAACTTGGTAGAAACCTACCTAACTCGAAATACGAGTTTGCAAACACAACATCGCAACAAAGTGCCAATTGATTCAAAAAAGAATCAAGCCGTTCTGGCTTTTGCTGCGTGGGGAAATATAGAATTTCTCTGGTCGTCAGGCAATGGACATTTTATAATGTTTCAGATTAAAAAAACTAATCCAATTTATGGAAGGGTGCCATGTCTAGAAGATTGCCACCTTTGAACTCTTTAAAAGTGTTCGAAGCTGCTGCACGTCATTTGAGCTTTACTAGAGCAGCAGAGGAGTTATTTGTGACTCAGGCTGCAGTTAGTCATCAAATTAAAGCGTTAGAGGAGTTTCTCGGCCTGAAACTGTTCAGGAGACGCAACCGTTCATTGCTGCTAACGGAAGAAGGTCAAAGCTACTTTCTGGATATCAAAGATATCTTTACTTCGCTTTCAGAAGCGACAGATAAAGTGCTAGAGCGCAGTGAAAAAGGCGCATTGACTATCAGCCTACCGCCCAGCTTCGCGATTCAATGGCTAGTTCCGCGTCTAGCCGACTTTAATCAACAGGAACCGGATATTGATGTTCGTATTAAAGCAGTAGACATGGATGAAGGCTCACTTACTGACGATGTAGACGTTGCGATTTACTATGGTAGAGGAAATTGGCCGGGGTTACGTGCGGATAAATTGTATCAAGAATTTCTTATCCCGCTCTGCTCTCCATCTCTGTTGTTGAGCAATAAACCATTAGAAACTCTAAGTGACCTTAAGCACCATACATTGCTTCATGATACTTCGCGAAAAGATTGGAAGCAGTTTGCTAAAGAACACGGTATTGAAGGCATTAACGTTAATCACGGCCCTATATTCAGTCATTCGACTATGGTGTTGCAAGCTGCAGCACATGGGCAGGGAGTTGCGTTAGGTAACAACGTCTTAGCTAAGCCAGAAATGGAAGCGGGACGACTGATTGCGCCATTTGATGAGCTGTTAGTGTCTAAGAACGCGTTCTACGTGGTGTGTCACGACAAACAGGCTGACATGGGGCGCATTGCCACATTCCGTGACTGGATGCTTGCCAAGGCACAAAGTGAGCAAGAGGAGCTACTGGATGACTGATTTTCTGATTGATGGTGAGCAAGGTAGACCCGTTTTTATTTTTGCTCACGGTGCGGGAGCCGGTATGGATCATGATTTCATGACGGTGGTAGCGAAAGGGTTAGCGAAGAAAGGGATTCAAGTTGTCCGTTTTAACTTCCCATATATGGTTAAACGCGCCGAAGATGGCAAACGTCGCCCGCCAGATCGAGCGCCCAAGCTTCTAGAAGCGTATCAGGCCGTAATTGGCGAGTTTTCTGATGTACCTGTTGTGATTGGCGGGAAATCCATGGGCGGGCGCATGGCCAGCTTGCTTGCTGAAGATGGTAACGTGGCAGCGATTGCCTGTTTAGGCTTTCCTTTTCATCCACCGGGTAAACCCGAAAAATACAAAGGCGAGCATCTGGCGACGCTCAATAAGCCGTGTTTAATCCTTCAGGGGGAGAGGGATACTTTTGGTAAGCAGGATGAGTTTAAAGATTTCGCTCTCTCAGATGACATCAAGGTGAAATTTATCCCTGATGGCGATCATAGTTTCAAACCTAGAAAGAGCTCTGGTCATACCGAAGCGGGCAATATCGCTCTGGCGGTTGAGCATCTAGCGGATTTTATATTGGAGAGCCATGGTGAAAAGTAAGCAGCTACTTACCGTTGGTGGTTTATTTGCCGGAGTTAGCGTCGCACTCGGCGCTTTTGCCGCTCACGGGTTAAAGCAATCACTATCGCCTTATTTAGTGGATGTCTTTAATACAGGCGTTCAGTATCAATTTATTCATGCTCTAGCGATTTTACTTTGTGGAGTCTTACTTAGGATAGGCATGGTTGAGAAAGCACAAAAATATTTCGCCCTTGCTGCAAATTGTTTTATCATCGGCATCTTTTGTTTTAGTGGCAGCCTTTACGCCCTTGCATTAACCGCAATCAAATGGTTTGGACCTATCACTCCATTCGGCGGTTTGACCTTTATGCTTGGCTGGGGACTGTTTGTTTTCGCAGCGTTACAGATTAAAGAGGTGAATCAGTGAAACACTTAATGCTCTACTGCCGATCTGGTTTTGAAAAAGAGTGTGCTGGAGAGATTCAGGATCGCGCAACTCAACTTGAAGTGTTTGGCTTCCCTCGTGTAAAGAACAACACTGGTTACGTACTGTTTGAATGTTATCAGCCGGGTGATGCGGAACGTCTGGCGAAAGAACTCGACTTTAAGTCTTTGATTTTCGCACGTCAGATGTTTGCAGTTGCGGTGGAGATTAAAGACCTTCCACGCGAAGACCGCATTTCTCCTATTTTAGAAGAGCTCAGCGAGGTTGAATCTTTCCCACGCTGTGGCGATATCCGCATCGAAACACCAGATACCAACGAAGCGAAAGAACTGCTTAAGTTTTGTCGTAAGTTCACGGTTCCTATGCGTCAAGCCATGCGCGGCAAAGGCATTTTGTTGCCGAAAGACAGCCCTAAAAAGCCTGTTCTGCACATTTGTTTTGTCGCTCCTGGTCACTGCTTTGTCGGTTATTCTTTGCCAAGCAATAACTCACAGTTTTTTATGGGGATTCCACGTCTCAAATTCCCTGCAGATGCACCAAGCCGATCAACGCTTAAGTTAGAAGAAGCGTTTCATGTCTTCATTCCAAGAGAAGAATGGGATGAACGTCTGGCTGCTGGTATGTGGGGTGTTGATTTGGGCGCGTGCCCGGGAGGTTGGACTTATCAGCTGGTTAAGCGCTCGATGTTTGTTCACGCGGTGGATAACGGCATGATGGCTGATAGCCTGATGGAAACGGGTCAGGTTAAGCATCATCAGGAAGATGGCTTCAAATTTGAGCCTGCACGTAAAAACGTGACTTGGTTAATTTGTGACATGGTAGAGAAGCCATCTCGCGTTGCTCAATTGATGGGTGAGTGGATCATCAGCGGTTGGGCTAAAGAAGCTCTGTTTAACCTGAAATTGCCAATGAAAGGTCGTTACGATGAAGTTCTGGAAGATATTGAAAACCTCAAGATCTTCCTGATTGAGAATAAAGTGAAATTTAAGCTCCAGGCGAAACACCTTTACCACGATCGTGAAGAGATCACGGTACATGTTCAGTGTTTATCGAACATCTCGCCAAGATAAAAAACGCTCCCTCGGGAGCGTTTTTTACATTTGCTCTGATGTCGGCCACATCTCCCAAAGCTGGGACTCCATTGAACTCTCAACGCTATCACTAAGTAGTGAGAAGAAGTCCAGCCCGGTTTGTTGTTCGACATCGTCAATAGTGGTGACAAAGCTTGCCAGTTCGCTACTGGAAACATCTCGATGTGGGACGACAAACGCATCGTTGAAGTAGGGATCAAGAATGACTTTATAGAAGAGATTTGGAACCACGATATCTCAATCTGGTATTGATTTGGTGAGTGTTAACTATTTAAAAGAAAAGGATTTTACAACAGATTTTATAAACACTGTTTTATAATTAAAGGCCTTAGCTTGAGATGCGTTAGGTTGAAGGAGTATGGGGGCCAGTAAAGCGAATATCTTGTAGATTGAAACCCAACTCAATGTTTGTTTTCAGCGCCGAAACTTTTTTGCATCGGCGGGCGGAATCGATGTGCTCATCGAGTTTCTTACGATATTTAGCGACTAGCTCATCGGATGCATAGGCTTTTTCAATATCTTCAAACTGGGTAAGGATTTCTTTGGCCGCCTTCGGTCCAACACCGGGGACTCCCGGCACCTGACTGGAACTCACGCCAGTCAGCCCCCAGTAGTCAGACAACTGAGAGGGTTTGACGCCGAACTCTTTATCGATAAAAGGTGCATCAAGCCAACGATGTTGAAAGTAATCGCGGATCTGTAAAGTCGGTGACAGCAGCTGGCAGTAGCCCTTATCTGTTGAGATGATCGTCACTTTTTCTTTATGACTCGCCACTTTCATTGCCAACGTTGCCACCAAATCATCGGCTTCATCGCCTTCAGAGAGCAGAGAGTCAATCCCCAGTTCCCACCATGCTTGCTGAATTGCATCCAAGCCGTTAAGCAATGGCTCTGGCATGGGTTTGCGGTTTTGCTTGTACTCAGGGAGCACTGCAGCGCGCCAACCTCTTTCTTGGAGGTGATGGTCGAATACTGCAATGATATGCGTTGGCTGCGATTCGCTGATGATTCGATTCAATGTTCGTGTGGTTGTGGTAATGGTTCTTGCTATATCGTTTGGGTCGGGTTGCGCCGAATGGACGCGTCGAATCAGGTTCAAAGCATCAATAATAACAAGATGAATAGACATAAAAATCAGAAAAAAAATAAGGGCCAGAGGCCCTTATTGTAAAGCATGAAAAACAGATTACCAGCTGCGATCAGCTTGTCTTTATTTGATAGCATGGCTCGTAAGCGGTGCCACCAGGTAACTTCATACGATCCTGAGCAACAAAGTCGCGTAGCAACTTGTCCATTTTCTTCATCAGCGCAACATCCCCATCAAGCACAAACGGGCCATGACGCTCAATCTCACGAATACCTTCTGCTTTTACGTTACCTGCTACGATACCTGAAAAGGCTTGTCTAAGAGCGGCTGATAGGTTTTCAGGGCGTTGATTTAGGTGCAGATCAAGACTTGCCATATTGTCGTGGGTTGGCTCGAAAGGCAGTTGAAACTCCGGCTCTATCTTAAGTGACCAATTGAAGCTATACGCATCACCTGTGTCTTTACGGTGCTGGCGAACATCTGCCATACCGCGCTTCATAATTTGCGCTACTTTTTCTGGATCATCAACGACAATCTCGTAGTGTCGCTGAGCATCTTCACCTAAAGTTTCACCGATGAATCGGTCAATGGAGCGGAAGTATTCTTCGCTCTCTTTCGGTCCCGTAAGGACGATAGGTAATGGTTGATGCGCATTGTCTGGATGCATCATGATACCAAGAATGTAAAGTAGTTCCTCTGCGGTTCCTGCTCCGCCTGGGAAGATCACGATACCATGTGCCATACGCACAAAGGCTTCGAGACGTTTCTCGATATCTGGCATGATCACCAGTTCATTGACGATTGGGTTGGGTGGCTCAGCCGCAATGATGGATGGTTCGGTGAGACCCAAATAACGTTGATCGTAGTAGCGTTGTTTTGCATGGCCAATCGCCGCTCCTTTCATTGGCCCTTCCATTGCCCCTGGTCCACAACCTGTACAGATGTTGAGTTCACGCAAGCCGAGCTCATGACCGACTTCTCGTGTGTATTGGTACTCAGTCGCATTGATAGAGTGTCCACCCCAACAAACGACAAGATTAGGTTCAATACCTGGAGTCAGGGCTCCGGCATTGCGTAATATGCCAAATACCAAGTTGGTAATGTGGCTGGCATTGGTTAGGTTGAGGCGTTGATTGTCTGCAAGGTGCATGTTGACGTAGACAATATCGCGCAGCACAGAGAATAGATGTTCCTGAATACTTTTGATGATGTGTCCATCGACGAAAGCATGTTCAGGCGCATGATTGAGTTCTAACTTTATTCCACGCTCGCGACGAACAACATTGACGTCAAACGACTTATATTTATCGAGCAGTTCTTTGGAGTTATCTGTGTGGCTGCCTGAATTCAGTACCGCAAGTGTACAATTTCGGTAGAGCTGATAAAGATCACTGGCGGCAGTCTTTTTAAGACGCTCAACTTCGAGCTGAGAAAGCAGATCCATACTACCAGCCGGACTGATATGCGTGATCATAGTAACCTCCTTGATGAGAGAAAACTTCTCTACAAAACTCTTCTTATAATGGTTGTGACTCTGCGTATGCGTCGCCGTTAATAGCGCATTGTAAATACGACAGGTACTAACAATCTTAGCATGCTTTGAAGGATATAAAAGGCTAACTGATTGATATAACTAGATCAATCACGCTGTGGATGGCTTTTGAAGAAAGCAGAGAAGAGCGTTATTTCCACACTAGCTGGTTCGGGCCTATGGTCTTCGCTTCGTTTAATACGCGATTTAAACGCTCCAACACTTCTTCCGGTGTGTCAGATTCTTTAAAGCCTGTGCTTGAAGCAGACATAGTAATAACAAGGTTTTGTTCACGAAACTTGAACGGTAGTTTTGCAACTTTGCTTTGAATACTTTGGATAGTATTAAAGCAGTCACTATCTGAGCCGTCTGGCATTAGCAAAATGAATTCTTCTCCAGAAAAGCGTGCCACGGTGTCAGTGTCAGATAGCTCTTTTTTTATCGTACGGGCAATGATCTTCAGTGCTTTGTCACCTGCGGTATAGCCAAAGCTGTCATTAATCGATTTAAAACCGTCAATATCGAGCATAACAATACGTAGGTTGTTCTGTGACCGGATCCAACGTCGGTATTCCAATTCCAAGCGATCATTAAAAGCGGTACGATTGTACACTTTGGTAAGCGGATCCAGTAGGACCCTCTGTGCTTGATCTTCGAGGCGGCGACGATAATCTTGTGTGACTTCGAATAAGGCTTCCAGCTGGTTTTTGCCATACCCCATACGTTCAATCAGAGCTTGTTCACGTTGCTCGGCGTGATGGAGGCGTTCAGAAAGAGAACTCAGTTTCGCCAGTATTGGGTTGAGTTGTGTTTGTAGCAAATCGAGGGAGCTAGCACTGTCGACTTTTGCTTTAGTCTCAGCAACTAATTCATCCAGTTCACTATTCATGTCCTGACGATGCTCAAAGTAGGTTTGACTTTGATCGACATTCTGGGAAGAACTTTTTAGCGTCGAGGAAAGCGATGCATTGACTTGCTCCAAGAACTGCTCTGAGGTTTTTCGTTCATATTTAGTGCCATCGATGACTAACTTCAGTACCTGAAGAGTCAGTTCAATCAACACATGCGTATTGACACCGAGGAGCAACTTAGCGCGAATATCTGTCAGTAAGTCACCAGATTCACCTTCAAAGTCCAGTTCAGTGATGACGTGTTGTAGTTCATCCGACAGGCGCAACAACAGCTCTTTGTCAGCGCTGCTAGTGATCTGGTTACTGGCCGAGTCAGGGTTGGATGTGATGATTTTCAAGGAGCGTTCGTAAATCGCGAGCAACTTCATTGCTGAGTCTGCTTTAGGGCGCTCGACGCCACTAGAATAGCTGAGCAAATCGCGTAGGTCGCGTTTTACTTTTGCTGGCAGGCCCGTTACTCGTAACAGAGTTTCGCCGCTGTGTTTTATCTGGGAGTCCAGATGCTCAGTCTGTTTTTCCATAGCCACACTCTGTTGCTTGAGCAAACGCTCAAGCACTGCCAGCTTCGGGATCAGTGAACTGACGTCTTTTTGTTGCTCTATCGCTTGTCTAAGTTCGGTTAGCCCTGACTTTAGTCTTGGATCTTCACCGCCACATGCATCACTCAGTGACGCAAGGATACGCTTTAATACCTTTTGTTCTCTTTTAAATTTGAACGAGGTATCTCTTTGTGTCAATCGAACCTGCTCTAATTGAGATTTCAGATTGTGCAGCTGTGACTGAATATCTTGCTCGAGGACGTCCATGAAAATCTATACTTATGAAGATAAGATCGAAGAGGATCTTATTAATTAATCGAACGATAATAACAAATAAAATTACCGCGTCACGTTCAACATTATCCGTTTGAGCAGCTTTTACTCATCTTTTAATAATTTTTTGATGCTCTCCTCATTCTTGTAAGAAGAGTGCACTTTTATTAGCCCCTGGCTGATGGAATGTTTGCACGCTTTGCGAATATTACCGGTTGCTAGGCTGGCCGCAGGCGCGTTCTCAATGGCTTTTAAATATACCCATTGGCTTGAATGTTCCTTCATACTCAAAGTGCGTGCAGCACTGGTCGACATGAGCAAAATATCCAACAATTCTTTGTCATTGATGGCGGTATAGGCTCTGGGTAAAAATGGGTAGTCAGCCATTCCCATACGAATGATATTATTCAGCCCATATTTCTGAGCGAACTCATCCACCCAGCGTTGTATTGTTTCAAAGCCTTGCTCTGGATCCGCCATGCTATCGCTGTTCGGCTCGATGTAGAGTAGGTTTGCATCGGAGAAATGATACACCCTTGCTGGGCGTTGTACCTTCTCTTTTAGGTACTGCCCAAAGGCTTTCTCAATCTTGAGTCCGTGTGAGTATCCATGTTGTAGGTACATGTTGCGTAAGAAAGGGACATCGATCATCACAAAGCGCAGCCGATCATTCAGTGGTTCATGAATGAGTTCTCCCACATGCCACTTTTCAAACTTGTGGCTGCTTGCTTCCAACGACGCAGGTAGCTTGGCATGGAGCATACGCAAGTTCTTAAGACCGGAACGGGAGTGAGTATAGAGATCATCATTCAGCTCATCGATTTCATCTTTTTGCACACTCATGATGTGGCCGCGGCGGAGTAAGAAGATAAACAGTAGTGCGCAGGTCACAAACAGTGTGAATGAGATTTTCTGGAATTTATGATATTCGTTTTCAGTTTGCTCCAACTTTTGCTTTTGTCCGACTAGATGAAGCGTTTGTTCAACGACGTCTTTTTGTTGGCGGAAGTCATCTTCGTTGATCAGATCCAATTCTTGCTGTTCAATACTGGCCAGTGCGTTGTATTGTTGGAGATATTGCAAAGCCGCTTTGTAGTTACCCAATAGTTCGTTACCGACGTTCAACATCTGATAGGCATGTTTCTGTATGGAAAGATCTTCAAGTTTGATAGCGATGTCTAATGCTCTATTCGCTTTGGCTACGACCTCTTTGGGATGTCTCTGATGTGAGGCTAAGCCAGCTTCTAACAGTAGTGCTTGTGCTTTGAGCTTTGGAATGTCGACATAGGCCAGAAGTTCCTCGGCACGTTCCAAGTATTGCTCGGCGAGAGGAAAGTTAACGAGTTGTAAGTACGTTGCTGCCAGAGCGAGACGAATGGCGATGACGTTTTCAATGTTATTCTGAATACGTTCATGATCGATGGCATTGAAATAGTGTACTAAGGCCAGATTGTATTTGCCCTGATGATAATAGATATCGCCCATTCGTTTGAGAATTGGAGGCAGAATCGGTGAATTTTCATAGTTGTCGTAAAAATCGGCAGCTTGGGAAAAGTGATCGGTTGCTTTATCGAGTACGCGTCGTTCGTAGAACAGTTGTCCTAATAGACGGTTAACTTCAGCCAGTTGCAGTCCTGATGTATCTTCAATCGCCCCCCAGTAGCTAGTTAACAGTTCAGAAAGTGCCTTGTTGTAAATCTTATGGCTAAGAAAGTGTTTACCCAACGCAATATGATAGGCGATGACAGTATGCTTGTTTTTCGATTGTTCTATGTAAGGAATCATATCCTCGTATAACTGATTAGCTAGTGCTATCTTGCCTTCAGCAGAGGCGATGTCTGCCTTAAGCATCTTCAGCTTATAATTGAGCCCCTTAGCCAGTTGCTCTGGATTCTGGATGGCATTAAACGTTTGTTCAACCTTCAAAATATCGTTTCTAGCGCTTTCTGCATCACCATCATTTTTCCAGCGCAAGCGGATCTCGAGTATACGTAAATCGAGACGCAAATATGGGAGACGATAAGTGGTCGTCAGGGTTTTAGCCTCGTGAAGATACTCAAGGGCTTGTTCAGGATTACCAAGGTTGAACTCTGCGCGGGCGAGAATTTTTAGGGCGTCGATGGAACCGCCGGGGGTTCTAACTCTGCTGTCAGAGTCATCTCGTGAGATGGCTGATGGGCTCTTTTCTGTTTGGTCAGTCAGTTTGCGTTGTGCGAGATAATTGGACGCGAGTTGTTTGGATTGTTTTGGTACGATATCCACCAGCGTACTGGCTTCATTGAGCATTGCCGATGAATATACGGTCGACGCCATCACTTGAGATGACAGAAATAAAACCAATAGTCCAAACAAACGTTCCCAGCGCAAAATCTGCATTCTTGAGTCCAATCCTTATTGACGTGCCATACGTTGGTTGTGAGCGGGTTGTGCATGCTCTGTTGAACGATAAGGGTTGATATCTAGACCACCGCGTCGCGTGTATCGAGCGTACACGGTGAGCTTTTCTGGCTGACAGTATTTCATCATGTCAGTAAAAATACGTTCAACGCACTGCTCATGGAACTCATTATGTTCACGGAATGATACTAAGTAGCGTAACAGAGCTTCACGATTGATTTTTTGACCCTGATACTGGATCTCAACACTGCCCCAATCTGGCTGGTTAGTGATCAGACAGTTGGACTTGAGAAGGTGGCTATGCAGACTTTCTGAGACGTGTTCTTGTTTAACCGCACCTTCTAGCAAGCTGGTATCAAACTCGTAGCTTTCAATCTCGATATCCTGATCATCAATGCAGTCCCCGTCCATTGTCACGACCACACTGTCGGTATAGTCGACGACAGAACGAAGAGTGACTGAAACCTCTTCACCTGCACAGTGGGAGAGATCCTTTACTAATGTTTGTTCAACCTGATCCCATGAGCTGAAGCGGGTTTGGTTGAAACTGTTGAGGTACAACTTAAAGGACTTGGATTCAATCAGGTTAGCACTGGTCGCAGGAATGGACACGTCGCCAATGGCTACCTGTGGCAGACCTTTCTCGTTCAACCAAGACAGCTCGTACAGTGTCCAGATATCACAGCCTTGAAATGGTAATTCATCACCAAGGTTTAGGTCATCGCGGTTTAAGCTGCGTGGCACAGGTTGAAGTAAAGAAGCGTCGTATTGGTTAGCGTATTCGGTTTTTTGACCGAGCGTTAACCCCGCCAGTTCCTTTGCGTCAGAATATTTGCTCATACTTTGCATAGATTTGGATTAGAATGGCGAGAATTTTACGCAATCCTGTCGTTAAAAGCGAACATTCGAAGACTCAATTGGAGAATCTAATGGCTGAAACTGCCTTGCAAGCGCTGCGCTCGTTCAGTGAAAAGTACCGTCAGAGCTGTCTTGACACCCATGGACATTTGCCAAGAAGCGAAGAGCTGGTGGAGCTCGTGTCACCTTGCGTTGAAGCAAAGCAGACTGACTATGTTGAATGGCAGGCAGATGAGCGTGAGCAACCAGCGGATTTCACTAATGTTGAAAATGGTATCGAACTGACACTCCATCAAGATATTAAAACCTTCTACGGTTCGCAGTACAGTGCGGATATGGAGGCGACTTGGAACGGGAACGAGTTGACTCTACTTCAGGTATGGAGTGATGAAGACTTTGTTCGTTTGCAGGAAAACATTCTTGGCCATCTAGTCACTCAGCGTCGACTTAAACTGAAGCCAACGGTTTTCATCGCAGCAACCGATGCGGAGTTGGACGTGATTTCCATTTGTAACCTGACAGGTAACGTCATTCTCGAGCGATTGGGTACTGATAAACGCGATGTTCTTGCCGAGAATGTAGCGGAATTTTTGGTTAACCTAGAGCCTGCGGTATAACTATGTACGTTGTTGAATTACAGTTTGAGTGTTTTGATAACACCACCATTTCTGCCGTCGATAAAGCGATTAATGGCCTGATGGACGCGTTGCGTTATAACGGTCAGGTACTTGGGCGTGAGTTCCCTATCGTGATGGGAGAAGGGGAATTTTTTGTTCGAGTCGTGTGCCCAGAGCAGGAAAGTTTGCACCCTAAATATCATTCGGATTTTGTTAATGTTTGCATCGAGCGACTAGCTGAAGCGTGCTTGTTAGCGCCTAAAGCCCGCTTACTTGGGCGAGACTTGAATTCAGAGCAAGCGGCAGAAGAAACCACTCCTAAATGGCAGGTACTCTACACCACATATGTGCATACTTGTTCGCCTTTGCGCAGTGGGGAAAGTTTGTTGCCAATTCCTCTTTATCGCAATGGACCAACGCTCAATGGCGACCATAAAGCAGTGATCAAATGGCAGACTGAGTGGCAGGCGTGTGATGAAATTCAGATGGCTGGTGCTTGCCGAGCAGAGCATGCTGCACTGCATGAGATTTGCGATGCCGACAGCGTCCTTTTCAGACGTGGCTGGGACTTACGTGGTCGGATCGAATATGTGACGGAAATTCCGACCTATTACTATCAGTACCGAGTCGGTGGCAAAAGTCTGACAGATGAAAAACAGCGTAAATGCCCTAAGTGTGGCGGAGAGTGGTTATTGGATGAACCACTGCATGACATTTTCCACTTTAAGTGCGATGAATGCCGAATTGTCTCCAATATTTCTTGGGATCACATCAAATAGTGCCTCTTAAATGAAAAAGACCCGTGTTATTACGGGTCTTTTTTTTCCTCTTGTTCAGTGGATTGTTCGTCCTGCGAGCGAGCTTTTTTATCCGTTTGTCCGAACTTCATTTTGGCTGTGTACTTCAGTGCGGCAATATTACCTATGATGACACTCAAGACGATAAAGATGATCACCCAAGGGTTGGTGAGTAGTTCCATTAATCCACCTCATTGGAGATATTGGTGATAAATTGATTGTAGATCGTTTCGAGATTCGACAACACCACTTCCTCACCCAGTATTCCACTGTTTGTCAGCTCTTTTTGAAGTGTCTCCAGACTAAGCAGTGATAAACAAGACGATGCTGTTACGCCATGACTAATGTGCCATGGCTCTGCTGCGACACCGCCCTGATCTTTTGCATATGGAAAAAAGAAACCAAATTCAGTCAGAGACTCCCTGAGCCAGCGATAAAAATCTGCCTGATGGCCTGTTAGGTATTCCCATGGTTCAAGTTGTAACTGGATGTCTTGAGGTAGACTGCTGCCATCAAATACATCGAAGTCACATCCCCAATGATGTCGGCTGGCGCCCGGTAGTGCAGACCAACGTAAGATAGCCATAATCTTTTCTGCATCAGAAAGCCGTTGGCTATCTAGAGGTTGGCTGTTTTGATCAAGAATGGCTGTTTGACCAGCCATTTTTTTGTTCCAGATAGCCTTCTGGCGTTCAAAATCGCGGAAACCGCTGGCAATATTGAGGTTGAAACCAGCCTGAGCTGCCGCTTGTCGCAAAGCTTGTAAATCGTTTTCGACATTAGGGTGCACGGCGAAAACCTTCTGACCAAACATAGTGTCAGTTAGGTGAGTTGAAACTTTGCCAGTCAGCTGCTCAGGGGTTATGTTCACGCCAGAAGATTCTCCAGTGTTTTCTGATACATCTTGGTCAGCTTCTCAAGGTCGTCCACTTTCACGCACTCGTTCACCTTGTGGATGGTTGCATTAACCGGACCTAACTCCACTACCTGACCACCCATACGGGCAATGAATCGACCATCGGATGTGCCTCCAGTAGTGAGTAGAGCTGGTTTGGTTTGATTGACGGTATCAACGGCATCAACCACAGCGTCGAGAAGTGCGCCAGTATCTGTCAGGAATGGGTCGCCGTTGAAGGTCCACTTAAGCTCGTAGTCTAAGTCGTGTTTATCAAGGGTATCAGTGACGCGCTTAACGATCATGTCGTTGTTAAGCTCGGTGCTGAAACGCAGGTTAAACTGAACATTGAACTCGCCCGGGATCACGTTAGAAGCACCCGTTCCCGCATGTACATTAGGGATCTGGAAGCTGGTGGGTGGGAAGTAGTCATTGCCTTTGTCCCACTCGGTTGATGCCAACTCATGAATCGCCATCAGTGACTGGTGAACGGGGTTCTTAGCTAAATGCGGGTAAGCTACATGGCCTTGAATACCTTTGATTGTTAAGTCTCCGGTAATAGAACCTCGACGACCATTTTTCACCACATCGCCGACTAGCTCAGTACTTGATGGTTCACCGACAATACACATGTCGATGTTTTCGTCGCGCGCCATTAGGGTTTCGACAACACGGACTGTGCCATTGATAAATGGGCCTTCTTCGTCTGAAGTAATCAGAAAGCCAATTGAACCTTTATGGTTAGGATTTTCGGCAATGAATTGCTCAACAGCAACAATCATACTTGCCAGAGAGCCTTTCATATCAGCCGCTCCGCGGCCATGTAGGTAGCCGTCAACCATAGTCGGTTCGAATGGAGGCGTATCCCATAGCTCGACGTTGCCCGCTGGCACGACATCAGTGTGACCGGCAAATGCAAACAGTGGGGCTTCTGTGCCTCGACGTGCCCAGAAGTTTGTGGTGTCTTCAAACACCATCACTTCAATTTCAAATCCTAAAGCTTTCAGGCGTTCAATCATCACATCCTGACAACCTGCATCCACAGGTGTTACCGATTGGCGGCTAAGTAAGTCTTTTGCAAGCGCCAAAGTAGGGCTGTCTGTCATCCTTGAATTCCTTTTGCTTAAGAGAAAATGGCTGAGTATTGATCGGCTTTAAAGCCAAGATGGTAGTCATCACCAGAAACTAAAATTGGACGTTTGATCATGGCTGGTTGCTCTACCAACAGATCAATGGCGTTGGCTTCATTCAGGTTGTCTTTCTGTTCTTGAGTTAGCTGACGAAAAGTCGTGCCGCGTTTGTTAAGCACATTTTCCCAGCCGAGTTGTTGGCAAAATTTTTCAACTATTTGTTTATTAACGCCCTGTTTACGGTAGTCATGGAATTGGAATTCCACACCTTCTGCTTCCAGCCACTTTTTGGCCTTTTTAATGGTGTCGCAGTTGGGAATTCCGTACATGGTGATTGTCATAGTTAAACCCTTGAGAGTGACTTATATAAAGTTATTAGAAGCTTTTGGCATCCTAGCAGGAACTGTTATCAGAGACAAAAGTGTCTCTAATATATTTTATCTTACAAAAAAAATGTGTTTCAAAAGCTGAGGATCGATGAGTTATTGATCAAACGCAACACACCGCAAAGCAAAACAGAAATAATGACTCTAGAAATTTATAGGAGGTATCAATGGAATTGAGTCCTGTTTTTGCAAGGCGCTTATATCTAGCATTACTGGTTCAGAATCTCGACAGGCCGAATGTGCCGAAACTGATTGAGGAAACAGGTTGGCCGCGTCGGACGATTCAAGACGTAATAAAAGCTCTGCCTGGTATTGGCATCGAACTGATGTTTATTCAGGATGGTCGCAGACACAATGATGGATATTATCAGTTGTCTGATTGGGGGCCTTTCGATAGCCAGTGGGTATTGGATAGAGAAGCTGACATCGCTGCTTCTTTGGGATTTTGTGCCTAACGACCTGCAGGGCAGTTATAAGCGCTGCCCAATATGGTAAATGATGTGGTGAAGTCTTGTGGTGAGGTCATAAAAACGGTATTCGCGCCAAGCTGACTGGCGCGATTTTTTATTTGATTAACGGCTCCCTGAACCATGATATCGTTAGGGTAGAATAGGTAAGTGTACCAGTGTCCCTCACTGCCAGTAAGATCGCCCTGCCATTGACAGTTCGTGGGATCGAAACTGCTGTCCATTCTAATCTGGACCATGTTGGCATCATGATTGAGTGGAGTGGCTGGGGTTGTGCAGCCTGCGACTAAAGCAAGCGACATAACTATTTTGCATACCTGACTAAACTTGAGTGACATAAATGATAAAACCAATCCAACTAAGGGCTAACAATGCCCATGGTAGCATATTGGTTTTTGATTGTGCTTCTATCGTTGTCACTGTTTCAGCTTTTGATTGCACTAGTGCAGCGTGTTGAGCTTGTTTGGCTTTCTGCGCTTTTTTCTTAGCCTTGTCTGCCTGGCGGGCTTTTTCTTTGTGCTGTTTCTTGTATTGGGCAATGCCTTTTTCTATGCCTTGAGCGATCAACTTGGTTTGCTCTTTGGTTTGGCCGGGTTTCTGGGTAGCTTTGGCAATATTCATCGCTTCTTTTTGTGTTTCCTGTGATGGCACGACTTTGTTGTTCATTAAGGTTGTTACCGCGAGATTAATATCGCTTTATTTTAACACGATCTAATCTTGTTCATCATTGAAGTTACTCCACTAAATAGCATGTTACGAGATGTACTTT
The DNA here is from genome assembly GCF_000967495.1 of Vibrio neptunius. Taxonomy (GTDB): domain Bacteria; phylum Pseudomonadota; class Gammaproteobacteria; order Enterobacterales; family Vibrionaceae; genus Vibrio; species Vibrio neptunius. Next base: position 38,194 of record NZ_JXXU01000016.1, read on the forward strand.
TTTATCATCTAATGGCCAATGAGTTTTATGGCTAATATCTGATAGCAAAAAAATTCAATTGGTATAGAGTGGAGTTTAATCTCTCAACCGCAGTGACCAATCAGTGCGATACGCTTTAGAACAATACGATAAACATGGTTTTCTCAAAGCCCCTAAATGGCTCTGGCTTGGTTGGCTGTTTCTCGCCAAAGCGTGGGTGGTTTTTGTTGTCGCTGGTGCTAGCCGAGAAAGCGGCACTAAGATCCTCAATATTGTCTACCCCGATCATTCAATGCTGTATCTGGGGTTGGCGATGGGGCTGCCTAGCATCGCGTTAATGTGGATGATCAGCTTGCGCAGCCCGGAACGAAAATGGATAAGCCAATTAGTCTGTTGGGGTAAAACGATTACCATGCTAGCGATTGGCGGCCAGTTTGTTCAAACTTTTTATCACGTCTATCTAGAACATGGCGCTTTTCGTTGGGCGAATGCCGCTACCTTGCTATTTCTGCTGTGGTTTATGCTTTATATCTATAAGAGTCGCAGCGTACGCGATTGTTTTTCTGCGCCGCCATCTGATTGACGTAACAGGTGATGATCGCTATCAATACGCTTAAAACAGAACACAATACACTGAGCAAATATGTAAATGTGAGGACATAAAAATGACAATCCCTCAAAGTGCCATCCTTCCTGAAGCAGGACCTTTCGCTCAATACACACTGCTTAAGGTGACACAGGAACATGCTGCCGTACTGGAACAGCTACAGGCTCTACTAACACTTGTAGAAGAGCTTAATCAGCAGCAGCCTGGGGCTGAATTGACTCTTACGGTTGCGTTCAGCAAGTCGTTCTGGTCAAAATGTGATGCTGCAATGCCAGACGAACTGATTGACTTCCCACAGCTTGGCGAAGGCAGCACTATAGCGCCGAGTTCTGATGTAGATGTGCTTATCCACTGCCATTCGAATCGTCATGATTTGCACTTTTATCTGCTGCGCACATTCTTTGCACAAGCTTCAGACAACGTAGTCGTGGTTGATGAAACCTATGGTTATCGCTATCTTGACTCGCGAGATATGACGGATTTTGTCGATGGGACAGAAAACCCGAAAGAGAGCCAGCGTCATGAAGTGGCAATTATACCTCAAGGAGAGTTGGCTGGTGGCAGTTACGTTATGGTCCAGCGTTTTGTCCATGACCTGCCTTCTTGGAATCGACTGAATGTGTCTGCTCAAGAAAAAGTCATCGGGCGGACTAAACCGGATTCGATTGAGTTAGATAATGTGCCAGCTGCGTCCCACGTTGGCCGTGTGGACATTAAAGAAGAAGGTAAAGGCCTGAAGATTGTTCGCCATAGCTTGCCTTATGGCAGTGTGTCGGGTGAGCATGGCCTGCTGTTTATTGCCTACTGCAATACGTTACACAATTTTAAAGCCATGCTGGAAAGCATGTATGGCGAGACCGATGGTAAAACAGACCAGTTATTGCGCTTTACTAGAGCCGTGACAGGTGCATACTTCTTTGCCCCGTCTGTAGAAATGCTAAACGGGTTAAAGCTTAAGTAAGTCAATGAAAGCAAACTAAAGCCTGTGGACTATACCGATCTTAAACCGAGCTAATACGCTCGGTTTTTTTGTGCAAAAAGACTAAAGAAAATCTCCTCAGGCCGATATAACAGATAACCCTGTTGAGGAAAGACTATCTATCGTTATGGCAATCACTGTTAATACCAACGTATCAGCAATGACGGCGCAGCGTTATCTTACGAATGCGACGAACATGCTGAACCAATCTCTGGAGAGGTTATCTTCGGGGAATCGTATTAATAGTGCCAAAGACGATGCAGCAGGTTTGCAGATCTCGAATCGACTTGAGTCTCAGATGCGTGGTTTGGATGTCGCAATGCGCAATGCGAACGACGGTATATCCATCATGCAGACAGCCGAAGGTGCGATGAATGAGACGACCAACCTTCTTCAACGCATGCGTGATCTTTCATTACAATCGGCGAATGGTTCGAACAGTCGTGCAGAAAGAGAAGCATTACAGGAAGAAATGGCGGCTTTGAATGATGAATTGAATAGAATTGCCGAAACTACCTCTTTTGGTGGTCGAAAATTGCTCAATGGTTCATTTGCCAGTTCTTCTTTCCAAATTGGTGGCAGTTCCGGTGAAGCGGTTCAGTTATCTCTGAAAAACATGCGCTCCGATAGTATTGAGATGGGGGGCTTCAGTTATATTTCCGCTGGAAAAGCGGACAATAACTGGCAGGTTTCTCAAGGGAGTCAAACGTTGGTCATGGAATTTACCAATGCTGAGGGCCAGCTGGAATCTATTCAGATTAAGGCTAAGGCTGGCGATGACATCGAAGAGTTAGCCACTTATATCAATGGTCAAACGGATAAAGTCTCGGCCTCAGTAAATGAAGATGGGCAGCTGCAAGTCTTTATGTCAGGTAAAGAAACATCAGGTACTATTTCCTTTTCTGGCAGCCTTGCAGGTGAACTGCAAATGGGGCTAGCTGGTTATGAAGCGGTTGATAATCTGGATATTTCTAATGTTGGCGGCGCACAGCGAGCGGTATCGGTAATAGACACTGCGCTTAAGTATGTTGATGGCCATCGTGCTGAATTAGGGGCGATGCAAAATCGCTTTAATCATGCGATTAACAACTTAGGTAATATCAATGAAAACTTGGCCGCGTCGAATAGCCGTATAAAAGACACTGACTACGCTAAAGAAACCACTCAAATGCTTAAGCAACAGATTTTACAGCAAGTTAGCACATCCATCCTAGCACAGGCTAAACAACAGCCAAATCTAGCCCTTACCCTATTGGGTTAATTGTCAAAAAAGAAAATATTATCGACTGAGTGAATTAAAGCTTTAGCGAAAAATTGCGTTTTTTTAAGTTTTTTCGTATTTGGTCAACTTTCCTTCTCCAAAAGCATTTTTTTCAAAAAAAACTTAAAAAAATACTCAAGGTTCTCGAAATTGAGCCGTTAATAAAAGTAACTTTGAGAGAACTACTTTGGTTTTCCGAGACGTCGGAAACCGGTTACATCGGAAAATCAAACGGAGAAATCACCATGGCAGTGAATGTAAATACAAACGTAGCAGCAATGACAGCACAGCGTTACCTAAATGGCGCTAACAATGCACAACAAACTTCAATGGAACGTCTATCTTCTGGCTTCAAGATTAATAGCGCTAAAGATGACGCAGCAGGTCTACAGATCTCTAACCGTTTGAATGTGCAAAGCCGCGGTCTAGATGTTGCAGTGCGTAACGCGAATGACGGTATTTCTATCGCACAAACTGCTGAAGGTGCGATGAATGAAACAACTAACATCCTGCAGCGTATGCGTGACCTTTCGCTACAATCGGCGAACGGCTCTAACTCTAAATCAGAGCGCGTTGCGATTCAGGAAGAAGTAACCGCACTAAATGACGAACTTAACCGTATCGCAGAGACAACCTCTTTTGGTGGTAACAAACTACTGAACGGTACTTACGCGACGAAATCTTTCCAAATTGGTGCAGACAACGGTGAAGCCGTGATGTTGACTTTGAACGACATGCGTTCAGACAACGTTGGCATGGGCGGTACGAGCTACCAAGCAGCAAATGGTAAAGATAAAGATTGGACAGTACAGGCAGGTGCAAACGATTTGGCTATCACACTGACTGATACTGCTGGCCAACAGCAAACCATTAACATCAATGCCAAAGAAGGCGACGATATTGAAGAGCTAGCGACATACATCAATGGTCAGACTGACATGGTAAAAGCGTCCGTCGACCAAGATGGTAAACTACAGGTATTCGCTGGCACTGATAAAGTTGAAGGTGCAGTAAGCTTTGGCGGTGGTCTGGCTGGCGAACTTAGCATGGGTCAAGGTCAAGCTGTAACTGTCGATACGATTAATGTGACATCAGTGGGTGGTGCTCAAGAGTCTGTGGCAATCATTGACTCGGCATTGAAGTATGTAGATAGCCACCGAGCTGAGCTGGGTGCTTTCCAGAACCGCTTCAACCATGCGATTAGCAACTTAGATAACATCAACGAGAATGTGAATGCATCTAAGAGCCGAATCAAAGACACTGACTTTGCGAAAGAAACAACGGCATTGACTAAGTCGCAAATTCTTTCTCAGGCTTCAAGTTCGATTCTTGCTCAGGCAAAACAAACACCAAACTCAGCTCTTAATCTTCTAGGCTAAGTTTAAAATCTCCAAAAAAATCCAGCTTCGGCTGGATTTTTTTTGTTTGTATAATTCTTTGATTTAAAAGATATTTATAGCTTATTGATACTCGTCACAGAAATTTTTTTAAAAAATTTTCTAAAGGATATATTTCTTTCGCCGTTAAAAGACTGAGAGAAATGAGATGCACCAAAGTGAGGTGAGAGACGCTGAGGTGCATCACCCTTAATGCCTAAGGAGATCAATATGGCAATTAACGTAAACACCAATGTGTCTGCGATGACTGCTCAGCGATACCTTAATGGTGCAGCTGATGGCATGCAGAGATCGATGGAGCGTCTATCGTCGGGTTACAAAATTAACAGTGCTCGTGATGACGCTGCAGGCCTCCAAATTTCCAACCGTTTAACATCGCAAAGTCGTGGTTTAGACATGGCGGTGAAAAACGCAAACGATGGTATCTCCATTGCACAGACGGCTGAAGGTGCAATGAATGAGACAACCAATATCCTTCAACGTATGCGTGACCTGTCGTTGCAATCGTCAAATGGTTCGAACTCGCGTTCAGAGCGTGTTGCGATTCAAGAAGAGGTTACCGCACTCAATGACGAATTAAACCGTATCGCAGAAACCACCTCATTTGGTGGTAACAAACTGCTTAATGGTACGTTTGGTAGTCAGTCATTCCAGATTGGTGCAAGCTCAGGTGAGGCTGTAATGCTCACTATGGGTAATATGCGTTCAGATACCTCTGGAATGGGTGGTAAAGCATACATCGCGCAACAGGGTAAAGGTAATGATTGGACCGTCTCTCAAGGTACAACAGACCTTACTCTGGACTATACTGACGTAAATGGGGAAACTAAACAGTTAACCATAAATGCTAAGGTTGGTGACGATATCGAGCAGCTTGCGACTTACATCAATGGTCAAAGTGAAGATGTAAAAGCGTCGGTTGGTGACGAAGGGAAGTTGCAGTTATTCGCTGCGAACAACAAAGTCGCGACAGATGTCACTATTGGTGGTGCGTTAGGTGGTGATATCGGTTTTGGTGCTGCTGAAAATAAAACGGTTTCCGATGTTGATGTTTCTACTGTAGCAGGGTCACAGATGGCGGTCTCGGTCATCGACGGTGCCCTGAAAACGGTAGATAGCCAGCGGGCGGAGTTGGGTGCATTCCAGAACCGTTTCAGCCATGCGATCAGCAACTTGGATAACATCAACGAGAACGTTAACGCGTCTCGTAGCCGTATCCGAGATACTGATTACGCGAAAGAAACGACTCAGATGACTAAGTCGCAGATTTTGCAGCAGGCAAGTACCTCAGTACTGGCGCAGGCAAAACAATCACCATCAGCAGCTCTTAGCTTATTAGGTTAATCGATAGGTTCGAACGAGCTTATTGGTAGGTAACGTGATTACCAACCTATAAGGTGGAAGGGAGATTGTTATGGAAATACCATCCTACACATCGAACATCCAGCCTTACGGCTCAGAAAGTGGCACTAAAGTTGCTTCAAAATATGATGGTGCACAGCAAGTTTCCTCGCGGAAAGAACAGGTTTCTACAGCCGAAGTGAGAGAACAAGCTGCTGAAGCTGTTAATCAAGCGATAGAAGCGTCTCAACAACGTGAAAAGCTTAACAGGGAAGAGCGGCAACGTATGGTACAGCAAATGAACGATTTCATTGCGTCCATTAACACTGGCTTATCTTTTCGAGTCGACGAAGAATCGGGAAGAGATGTAGTTACCATTTATGAAGCGGATACTGGCGACATAATTCGTCAGATACCCGATGAGGAAATGTTAGAAATACTGCGACGCCTGAGGGATCAAACAGCTCGGTATTCATCGGGACTTTTGAACCAGAGGGTATGATCGTATTTTGAGGTGATTGAATGAGCTTTGGCCCGGTAGGGATGAATTCTGGCATGGATATCAATGCCATGGTCAGCAAAATTGTTGATTCGGAGCGCGTACCAAAGCAGCAACGAATCGACAATGAGCGTGGCAAAATTGATTCCAGTATCAGTGCCTACGGACGGCTCAGAGAGTCGTTGGATACGATGAAAAACTTGATGGCGAGCTTTCGTCAAGAGAAAGCATTTGCTGCAAGAAAAGTAGAATCTACGGATGATACTGTTGTATCCGCGACGGCAACCACTGAAGCTATCGCTGGTAGATATGCTATCGATGTGTTGCAGCTTGCCCAGAGTCATAAAATTGCGTCTGACGTTGTACCAGAAGATGCGAAATTTGGCCCGGGTAAGCTGCAAGTTTCTCTCGGTGAAGAAACGTTCACCGTTGATGTACAGAAAAATTCTAAGCTGAGTGATATTGTTCGCGGTATCAATGGCAGCAAAACCAATCCAGGCGTTCGAGCATCGGTCATCAATGATGTCGAAGGCCCACGTCTTATCGTTGCCTCGAGTAATTCAGGTGAAAAAAACGCTCTGAAATTGAGTGTGGAATCAGCACCGGACAATCTTCTCAAAAGACTCGAATACAAAACGCTTGAACAGCGTGTTAAAGACCTTGAGCAAGCTCGTGCCACGGCACAAGATCTCCTCAAACCGCTCACTGATGAAGAACAAGCTGTTGCCGATCGTATCGCAGAGCAAAACATCGAGGCGGCAAAGGTTGTCGATCAGGAGATTGCCGATACGTCCAAACAAGCGGCAGTTGCTGCCGATCCCAATGCGGCAAAAGATGCAAGTGTCGGTAACGAGCTATCAGATGCAGCTGCTGCAGCCGCTGCTGCGGCCGGTGCCGAAGCTAATAAGTACTTAAAGCCAGAAGAGCGTATTCCTGGCTGGACCGCGACCGCGTCCGGTACGTTGCTTGACTCGTATTGGGAGCCCGAGCCTCAGCTAGATGCTAAAGCGCTGGAAAAAGCCCCTGATGTTCCTGGTTGGAGTGTCACGGCTTCAGGTACTCTGACGGACTCCTACGTCACACCAAAAGAAGCGCAGGCCGCATTAGATGCTAAACAAGCTGAGTTGGAAGAGCAACTTGCTCAGGAAAAAGCCTCGCTTCAAGCACGCGTTCTGGCAGGTGAATTGAGCCCAGAGCAAGCTAAAGAGCTTGAACGTGCCAAACTGCCGCAAGAAGAAAGAGAATATCTGGAACGAATTGACCAGGCCCAAGCTGACCTGAAATCGGCGCAGGAATCATTTGATGCTTATCGTGGTATGAGCCAAGTACAAGCCGCGCAGGATTCGAAAGTACTGCTTGATGGTGTTGCTCAACTTTCCAGTGATAACAACATCATTGAAGATGCCATTGAAGGGGTCGATCTGACATTGAAAGGTCGCTCCGAGCGCGGCAAAACACCTTCAGAGATTGATATCGAATATGACCGTCAGGGCGTACGAGATGATATTGAGCAGTTCGTTTCGGCATACAACCAGTTTTATCAGGTCTCTCAAGAGCTTTCAGGAGTCGATCCACGAACTGGATCCGCAGGCCCTCTGGCGGGTGATAGTGTGGTTCGTAGTGCCGATTCAAGATTGAAATCGGTGTTTTCTTCAAGAGTTGAACCTGCCCCTGAAGATCTGAAAACACTGACTGAGTTCGGTATTACAACGACACGCCAGGGGACATTGGAAATCAACTACGACATGTTGGATCGCCAGCTCAATAACAACTTCAGTAAGTTAGAAGATTTCTTTGGCGGTAACCAAGGATTTGCGAAAAAAGTTGAAGATGCGATTCAGGGGATAACGGGCGTTACTGGCTCAATTCGCACTCGCGAGCGTAGCATGGTCGAACAAAACTATCGCCTTGATGATGATCAAGCATCTCTAGATCGCCGTATGGACAGTCTAGAGAAACGTACACACGCCAAATTTACGGCGATGCAAGATGCGACGAGTAATATGCAATCTCAGTTAGCAGGTATGATGAATGCACTCGGCGGATGATTTTTTGGCACAGATCTCATTTCTTTGTGATCTTGATCGCGATATTGCCAATAATCTTTCAGTTGGTGACATTAATGCTGAAGAAATCGTTCAGTTGGTCGATAAAAGGGAACAGTTATTGCTAACCTTGATAAGTACTATTAATGAACAACAAGAGTTAGCTCAGTTACCAGAATGGCATAGTGCCATCGAGCGTACTCGGTTGACTGTTGAGTTGATGCAGAAGAAAACCGCAGAACTTGGCAGTAGTTTGAAAAAGTACCGCTATGGCAACAAATCAGTGCAGCAGTACAAGAAATTTTTATAAAGAGGATTGTTATGCGTGGTTCATTACAGGCTTACAAGAAGGTATCGGTAGATAGCCAGCTCAGTGCTGCCTCCCCGCATAAAATTGTTCAAATGCTGATGGCGGGCGCTATCGAGCGCTTGATTCAGGGCAAAGCGGCAATGGAGCAGGGCAATATTCCGATCAAGGGTGAGAGACTGGGTAAAGCCCTAGATATCATCATTAGCTTACGCAGTTGTTTATCGATGGACGATGGTGGTGATATTGCCCAGAATCTGGATCAGTTATACGAGTTTATGATTACCCAAATCACTGAGGCAAATCATAAGAATGATCCTCAACCTATTGATGACGTGATTGATATCATTCGCGAGATTAAATCAGCATGGGAACAAATTCCACCGGAATACCATAATCTGACTGCGACTGATGTAGGAATCTAAGATATAAGTTTACTTTTTACAGTTGTATTGAAATATCTTGCATAAAAAGCTTTTGGGCAAATATCACATCGCCTAATTGCTTGGTTGCCTTTATTTTTTTATCAAATAGAATATAAGCCACTTAGTAGCCTAGTGGCTTATTTTGTTGCTGAAGTTTATAAATTGTCTATCACTAATCCTGTTCTATAGTTAGATTAGTTGTTAGAAACAGAAATAACAGACACAACGTTTCAAGATAAAGGCAATAATTCTCACCTATGCAAGGTTTAGCAAAGCTGCTCGTAATTGAAGATGATGCTCAAGCACGCATCAATCTGAGTAATATATTAGAATTTGTCGGAGAACAATGTGAGGCGATCAGTTCCGCACAGCTGAACGACGTTAACTGGTCGGATGTTTGGGCAGGATGCATTGTTGGTTCTCTTCAGAGCCAGAACTTCTCAACGCAGATGAGTACTCGACTCTCCCAAGCTAACCATATCCCTTTACTTATCGTGGGAACACATTCTTATCCAGTTGAAGAAATGACCAATTATGTTGGTGAACTGGAGTATCCTTTAAATTATCCTCAGTTAAGTGAAGCGCTTCGTCATTGCAAAGATTTCCTTGGTCGTAAAGGTGTCAATGTAGTTTCGTCCTCAAGAAAAAATACTCTATTCCGAAGTTTGGTTGGGCAGAGTATTGGTATTAAAGAAGTTCGCCACCTGATAGAGCAAGTCTCCGCTACTGAGGCCAATGTGCTCATCCTTGGTGAATCAGGAACAGGTAAAGAGGTCGTTGCACGCAACATTCATTACCATTCGACACGTCGAACTGGGCCATTTGTTCCAATCAATTGTGGTGCTATTCCTCCTGATCTGCTCGAAAGTGAACTGTTTGGCCATGAAAAAGGGGCCTTTACTGGAGCTATTACCTCTCGTAAAGGGCGTTTTGAGCTGGCAGAAGGCGGTACCTTGTTCCTTGATGAAATCGGTGATATGCCGATGCCAATGCAGGTCAAATTGCTACGAGTATTACAAGAACGTTGTTTTGAGCGTGTTGGTGGTAACACTACTATTCGCGTCAATGTTCGTGTTATTGCGGCAACTCACCGTAATTTGGAAACCATGATTGATGATGAGTCTTTCCGTGAAGACTTATATTACCGACTCAATGTGTTCCCAATCGAAATGCCAGCACTACGTGACCGTATAGAGGATATCCCGTTGCTGTTGCAAGAGTTGATGACGCGAATGGAAGCTGAGGGCGCTCAGCCAATATGCTTTACGCCGAGAGCAATCAACTCACTAATGGAGCACAATTGGTCGGGTAATGTTCGCGAACTGGCGAATCTTGTCGAGCGAATGATCATTCTTTATCCGAATAGCTTGGTCGACGTCAATCACCTACCGACCAAGTATCGATATAGTGATATCCCTGAGTTTCAGCCAGAGCATAATGTGTTTGTTTCTGTTGAAGAACAGGAACGTGACGTATTGCAGGATATTTTTTCTGAAGATTTCAGCCTTGATGCGACTGAAGCCCTACATGAAAACTCCAATGCCCCTAAAGAGTTACCGCCTGAAGGTGTTAACCTTAAAGAGATGTTAGCCGAGTTGGAAGTTAACATGATAAACCAAGCGCTAGAGGCTCAGGGAGGCGTAGTTGCCCGTGCTGCTGATATGCTTGGAATGCGTAGGACAACGCTGGTTGAGAAGATGAGAAAATACAATGTGCAGCGTTAATTTGGGTATTTTCGACGCTGTCAAAATATCGACTTTTCAATAAGCTACTGAAATATATGAAAAATAGCCTGGCCTGTTTATTGCATGTCAGGCTATTGTAGTTTTTAAGGCAGAAATTCGACATGCAATCAGCTCAGGCGATCATGAAACAGCAACCACTTGGAACACTCGAAGAACAAGTTGAACGATACAAACAGGTATTGGACGTCATGCCTGCAGGCGTGATCTTGCTCGATACTCAAGGCGTTGTTCATGAAGCGAACCCTGAAGCTCAGCGTTTGCTAGAGATGCCTCTCGTAGGCCAAAAATGGTTTGAAGTGATTCAACAAGCATTTTCTCCCCGTGAAGATGACGGTCATGAAATCTCTCTTCGTAATGGCCGTAAAGTGCGTTTGGCGATTTCAGCGTCTACGACAGGCCAGCTGATTTTGATTACCGATCTGACTGAGACACGCCTGTTGCAGTCTCGCATCAGTGATTTGCAGCGTTTGTCTTCGTTAGGGCGTATGGTTGCTTCTTTAGCGCATCAGGTTAGAACTCCTCTTTCCAGTGCGATGTTGTACGCATCAAATCTGGGCGCACCGAACTTACCACCTGCGACGAAAGATCGTTTCCAAAACAAGCTGATGGATCGCTTGCATGATCTGGAAAAACAGGTCAACGACATGTTGCTGTTTGCCAAGGGAGGGGACAACAAAGTGGTGAAGCCTTTCACCATTTCAGAATTGGTATCTGAATTTTCTCCCATGGTGGAAACCGCTCTTAAGAACAACCAGATTGATTATCACCTTGAAGTCGAACAAGAAGACACTCAGCTATTGGGCAATGCGAATGCGGTTGCTTCGGCGCTAAGTAATTTGGTGATGAATGCCATTCAAATCGCTGGAAAGGAATCTCAAGTTGATGTTTTTTTCCGACCAGTTAACCACGAATTGAAAATTTCGGTACAAGACAGCGGCCCAGGTGTACCTAAAGAGTTACATAACCAAATAATGGAACCTTTCTTCACTACTCGATCCCAAGGTACGGGACTTGGCCTAGCCGTTGTTCAAATGGTATGCCGTGCTCACGACGGAAGGTTAGAACTGATTTCAGAAGAAGGTGATGGCGCATGTTTTACCATCTGCATTCCTTTGGAGCGTGCTCCGCATGCTGACCACGATATAATGACAGGAGAAGGATAATGGCACAAAGCAAAGTACTAATCGTAGAAGATGATGAAGGTCTACGCGAAGCCTTGGTCGATACCCTAGCACTGGCTGGATATGAGTGGTTAGAAGCCGATAGTGCTGAAGACGCTTTGATTAAACTCAAGGCTCACGCCGTTGATATTGTTGTGTCCGATGTTCAAATGGCTGGTATGGGAGGATTGGCACTGTTACGTAACATTAAACAACACTGGCCAAACTTACCTGTATTGCTCATGACGGCATACGCCAATATTGAAGATGCTGTTTCAGCCATGAAAGATGGCGCCATTGACTATATGGCCAAGCCTTTTGCCCCTGAAGTTTTGCTGAATATGGTCAGCCGCTATGCGCCGGTCAAATCGGATGACAATGGCGATGCGGTTGTGGCGGATGCGAAAAGCCTGAAGCTACTTGCAATGGCTGACAAAGTAGCCAAAACAGATGCCAACGTTATGGTGTTAGGACCGAGTGGTTCAGGTAAAGAAGTGATGTCACGCTATATCCATAACGCCTCGAATCGTAAAGATGGGCCATTCGTCGCGATCAACTGTGCTGCGATTCCGGACAATATGCTTGAAGCAACGCTGTTTGGCTATGAAAAAGGCGCTTTTACTGGTGCTATTCAAGCGTGTCCAGGTAAATTTGAACAAGCACAGGGCGGTACCATTCTGCTAGACGAAATCAGTGAAATGGATTTAAACCTTCAAGCCAAATTACTCCGTGTGTTGCAGGAGCGTGAGGTAGAGCGTTTAGGTAGTCGTAAGAGCATTAAGCTTGACGTCCGAGTGTTGGCCACCAGTAACCGTGATCTCAAAATGTATGTTCAGGAAGGCAATTTTCGAGAAGATTTATACTATCGTTTGAATGTATTCCCATTAGCTTGGCCGGCATTGTGTGAGCGTAAAGGTGACATTGAGCCACTAGCGAACCACCTAATAGAGCGTCATTGTAAGAAGCTAGGGCTACCTGTTCCTGTGCTTTCATCAAGCGCTATGAGTAAATTATTGGCGTATTCTTGGCCGGGAAATGTACGCGAGTTGGATAACGTTGTGCAACGAGCATTAATTCTCAGTGAGAATGGTAATGTTTCGAGCGATCATATTTTACTTGAAGGCCTAGACTGGCAGGATGCTGGCAGTTTACAGCATGTAGTCGAAACGGGTGAAATTACGGCCCCCAATATTAAACCGATCGCTGAGCCTGATAACGTATTCGCTACTGGCGTTGGTCTTGGTGGTGAACTGAGAGAGCAGGAATACGCTATCATTCTGGAGACATTATCGGAATGCAATGGCCGTCGAAAGGAAATGGCTGAGAAATTAGGTATCAGCCCACGCACCTTGCGCTACAAGTTAGCAAAAATGCGTGATGCAGGGATTGATATTCCAAACTAACGTGCTATTTTCGACGCTCAAATTGATATGGCATGTAGATTGCAGCGTCATATTTACAGCAAGAATTGTAGTCAAAGAATTGACGTCCGAGGTGCTCTATGAAAGTTGATGGTTTTCAAGGCGAAATGCAAGCAATGATGTTCGAAGCAGCGAACACTAAACCTGCCGCGACTGGTCATACGGTTGGTGCGGATTTTGGTGATCTGCTTAACAATGCCATCAACAATGTGAATGGACTGTCAAAGACATCAAGTAACTTGCAAATGAGATTTGATCGTGGCGATGAGGATGTGTCTTTATCTGACGTAATGATCGCGCGAAATAAATCCAGCGTTGCGTTTGAGGCAACGATTCAAGTACGTAACAAGCTAGTTGAAGCGTACAAAGAATTGATGAACATGCCCGTTTAAGTGATAGGTATAGTCTGTGGCTGAACAAAATCAATCAACGGATATTGCGGTGTCGGACGGTGGTCCTGATACTGCAATGATGGCGACATCAGAAATGGATACTGATGTTCAAAACCCAGACTTGGATGAACAAAGCTCATCCAAATTTGATATGGCGGTGGGGGATCTTGATCTCCTTCGTCAAGTGGTCTTGGTGCTTTCCATCTCCATCTGTGTCGCCCTAATAGTGATGCTGTTTTTCTGGGTAAGAGAGCCAGAAATGCGTCCACTCGGAGCATACGATACAGAAGAGTTAATTCCTGTCCTAGATTACCTTGATCAACAGAAAATTGATTACAAACTGGAAGGGAACACCATCTCTGTTCTGGCCAGTGAATACAACTCGCTCAAGTTGAACATGGTTCGTGCTGGTTTAAACAATGAGAAGCAAGCTGGCGATGAAATTCTGATGCAAGACATGGGATTCGGTGTTTCTCAGCGTTTAGAGCAGGAACGCTTAAAACTCAGCCGTGAACGTCAGTTAGCCAAAGCGATTGAAGAAATGAAACAAGTGCGCAAAGCACGCGTGCTGCTGGCCTTACCGAAACAAAGCGTTTTTGTACGTCATAATCAAGAAGCATCGGCCTCCGTTTTCCTTACACTTCGTACTGGCACGTCACTCAAGCAAGAAGAAGTTGACTCTGTCGTGGATATGGTGGCAAGTGCAGTCCCCGGCATGAAACCGACTCGCATTACTGTGACAGACCAACATGGTCGTTTACTAAGTTCGGGTTCGCAAGATCCAGCTTCAGCGGCGCGGCGTAAAGAGCACGAGTTAGAGCGTAAGCAGGAACAAGCACTACGTGACAAAATTGACTCTGTACTTATTCCTATCCTTGGATTTGGCAACTATACCGCACAAGTCGATATCCAGTTGGACTTCAGCGCCATAGAGCAAACGCGTAAAAGTTTTGATCCCAATACACCATCAACCAGAAGTGAATACACGCTGGAAGACTATAATAATGGTAATGTAGTGGCAGGTGTTCCCGGTGCGTTGAGTAACCAGCCTCCAGCAGACGCTTCTATTCCTCAAGATGTCGCGCAAATGAAAGACGGCTCATTGATGGGACAGGGTTCTGTACATAAGGAAGCAACACGTAACTTTGAGTTGGATACGACCATCAGCCATGAGCGTCGTCAGACAGGTATCGTCAATCGTCAAACGGTCGCCGTTGCGATTAAAAACCGCGCTTCGGTTAACCCTGATAGCGGTGAAACGACGTACCAGCCTCTATCGGATGCAGAACTGCAGTCTATCCGTCAGGTGTTGATTGGTGCCGTTGGCTTTGATGAAAACCGGGGTGACTTGCTCAATGTACTGAGTATGCAGTTCGCGGAACCAGAAATTGAAGTAATTGCAGATGTCCCTATCTGGGAGCACCCTAACTTCAACGATTGGGTCCGTTGGTTTGCCAGTGCGTTGGTGATCATAGTGGTTGTGCTTGTTCTGGTTCGCCCAGCATTGAAGAAACTGCTCAACCCTGCATCGGAAGACGATGATCAGCTATATGGGCCAGATGGGTTACCGATTGGGGCTGATGGTGAAACCAGTCTGATTGGTGGAGATATGGATGGTGGTGAGTTGTTTGAATTTGGCTCCAGTATTGACTTACCTAACCTCCATAAAGATGAAGATGTGCTGAAAGCAGTTAGAGCGCTAGTTGCTAACGAGCCTGAACTGGCGGCACAAGTAGTGAAGAACTGGATGGAAGATGCCTAACGAAGTCGTACCACAGGGAGAAGGCGGTGGCGAAGTTGTAGAGAACACCGTGGATATAGAAACTATACCGGGCGAAGAACGTGCAGCGATACTCCTGTTGAGTTTAAATGAGGAAGACGCAGCAGGTATCATTCGTCACCTAGAACCTAAACAAGTACAACGTGTTGGTAGCGCGATGGCTCGTGCTGCTGACTTAAGCCAAGAAAAAGTCGGAGCGGTACACCGAGCTTTTCTGGAAGATATTCAGAAATACACCAACATAGGTATGGGCAGTGAAGATTTCATGCGAAATGCATTGGTTGCCGCCCTTGGTGAAGACAAAGCCAATAATCTTGTAGATCAAATATTGCTGGGTACTGGCTCGAAGGGTTTGGATTCACTTAAGTGGATGGATCCTCGTCAGGTTGCCAGTATCATTATTAACGAACACCCTCAGATTCAAACTATTGTGTTGTCCTACCTCGAACCGGATCAATCTGCAGAAATCTTATCTCAGTTTGCCGAACGTGACCGTCTCGATTTGATGATGCGAATCGCGAACTTAGAAGAAGTACAACCCTCAGCGCTTGCTGAGTTGAATGAAATCATGGAGAAACAGTTCGCAGGTCAAGCCGGTGCGCAAGCTGCCAAAATTGGCGGCCTGAAGGCAGCAGCAGAAATCATGAACTACATGGACAACAATGTTGAAGGTATCCTGATGGAGCAGATTCGCGATCAGGACGAAGACATGGCAACCCAGATTCAGGATCTTATGTTTGTCTTCGAGAACCTTATCGAAGTCGACGACCAAGGTATTCAGAAGCTGTTGCGTGACGTTCCACAAGACGCGTTGCAACGTGCACTTAAAGGCGCAGATGAGCCTCTGCGTGAGAAGATCTTCAAGAACATGTCTAAACGTGCCGCTGAGATGATGCGTGATGATCTTGAAGCGATGCCGCCGATTAAAGTCTCTGATGTGGAAGCCGCACAGAAAGAAGTATTGGCTGTGGCTCGCCGTATGGCTGACTCCGGTGAGATAATGCTAGGTGGCGGTGCAGACGAATTCTTGTAATTAAAAACAGGTAATCATTTTATGTCTGGGGAAAGAAAGCGCGGTTTTCTGCGCTTGGACAATGACGAGCAAATTCAAAAGCCAGAGCGCTGGGGAATGCCGGACTATACGCCGGAAACTCATAAGCAGGCGAAAGAAACTGCGATGAATTATGACCCAAGCTGGATGCCCATTTCTTCTGAGCCAGAAGAAGAAGCGCCTAAAGAGCTGACAGCTGAAGACATCGAGCTTATTAAACAGCAAGCTTATGAAGAAGGTTTGCTTCAGGGGCAGGAAGCC
Source organism: Vibrio neptunius (assembly GCF_000967495.1). GTDB lineage: Bacteria > Pseudomonadota > Gammaproteobacteria > Enterobacterales > Vibrionaceae > Vibrio > Vibrio neptunius. The sequence continues at coordinate 54,844 of NZ_JXXU01000016.1, forward strand.
GGCTTTAAGCAAGGCTACGATAAAGGCAAAGAACAAGGCCAGCAAGAAGGTCATCAAGAAGGGTTGGATGCGGGTAAAGCCGAAGGCATCGAAGCAGGGCAAGAATTCATTCAACAGCAAGTCCAAACATTGGTTGGACTTGCGAATCAGTTTGCTCAACCGCTTGAGTTAATGAATGCTCAGGTTGAAAAGCAATTAGTCGACATGGTACTGACTTTGGTTAAAGAGGTGGTTCATGTCGAAGTACAAACCAACCCTCAAGTTGTACTTGATACGATTAAGCAATCTGTTGAATCTCTGCCAGTATCTGGTCATTCGATTACCCTCAAACTTCATCCAGAAGATGTTGAAACCATTCGTTCTGCATATGGTGAAGAAGAATTGGAATTTCGTAACTGGACTTTGATGGCAGAGCCTGCACTAAATCGTGGAGATGTGCAGATCGAAGCGGGTGAGTCGAGTGTTAACTATCGCCTTGAAGAGAGAGTACGTAATGTATTGCAGAGTTTTTGTGGGGTAAATCGCCACCAAGGTGGTGAGTAATGTTAGCACTGGCTGAACGCCTATCTCAGTACCAAACTCAAGGGTTAACTTGTCGCCCTGTTGCTTCAGGCAAACTCGTTCGGGTTGTTGGATTAACCCTTGAAGCTACCGGATGTCGCGCTCCCATTGGCAGTCTCTGCAAAGTCGAAACCATGCACGGAGAAATGGAAGCAGAGGTCGTCGGCTTCTCAGGTGACAACCTTTACTTAATGCCGAGCGAGCAAATCACTGGTGTGTTACCTGGTGCTAAAGTAACGCCTTTGACGAGTGACGCCGGCTTACCTGTTGGTATGGAACTTCTTGGACGAGTGATCGATGGTGTTGGTAATCCGTTAGATGGCCAAGGGCCTTTGTATACAGAGAAAAGAGCAGCTTTCAACGCCGATCCTATTAATCCTCTTGCGCGTAAACCCATTTCTGAGCCTCTCGATGTTGGTATCAAAGCCATTAACGGACTTCTGACGGTAGGCAAGGGTCAGCGTATTGGCCTGTTCGCTGGTTCTGGTGTGGGTAAGTCGGTTACCTTAGGTATGATGACTCGAGGAACGACGGCCCAAGTCGTTGTTGTTGGTCTAATTGGTGAGCGTGGACGTGAAGTAAAAGAATTCATTGAAGAAATTCTTGGGGTAGACGGACGTCAACGTTCGGTTGTCGTGGCTGCGCCGGCTGACTCTTCTCCACTGATGCGACTTAAAGGTTGTCAGACTGCGTTGACGATTGCGGAATATTTCCGTGACCAAGGTTTAGATGTACTACTGTTGATGGATTCTTTGACGCGATTTGCTCAGGCTCAGCGTGAAATCGCTTTATCTGTTGGTGAGCCGCCAGCGACCAAAGGGTATCCCCCCTCGGTATTTGCCAAGCTGCCAGCCTTGGTGGAGCGAGCGGGTAATGGCAGCCAAGAACAAGGATCTATTACGGCATTCTTTACTGTGTTGACGGAAGGCGACGATCTTCAAGATCCGATTGCTGATGCATCGCGAGCGATCTTAGATGGTCATATAGTATTGTCTCGTGAAATGGCGGATGCTGGCCATTATCCCGCGATCGATGTCGAGAAATCAGTCAGCCGTGTCATGCCACAAATTACCTCCGAAGAGCAAATGTTGATGTCCAAAGCGGTACGTCAGGTGTTGTCTGTTTGCCGTAAAAATCAGGATCTGGTATCGATTGGTGCGTATAAAGCGGGATCTGATCCAGCCATTGACAGTGCGTTTACTTTAAAACCACGACTGGATGGGTATTTACAGCAGGCGATGAAAGAGACCGTTCCATTCGACATGTGTGTCAATATGTTACGCAATCTTCTACAGGGAGATTCGTAATTTATGGATAATGCGTTGGATTTTTTATTAAGCCAGGCTCAGGAACGAGAGAACCAAGCGGTACTTGCGCTCAATCAGGCACGAGTAGAATTGGATGGTTACTATCAGCAACTGGAGCAGATAGAAAACTATCGTCTTGATTACTGTAATCAACTGGTCGAAAGAGGCAAGCAAGGGCTGACAGCTAGCCAATACTCTCACCTGAACCGCTTCCTCACGACATTAGATGAAACCTTAGCTAAGCAGAAGCAGGCAGAGGAGCATTTCAAATCACAAGTTGACAGTTGTGAGCAAAATTGGCTCGAATGTCGCAAACAACGCCGCTCTTACGAGTGGTTGATTGAGAAAAAGCAGACCGAGAAAGAACGCTTACAGAATATTCGTGAACAAAAACAAATGGATGAGTTCTCAACCCTCCAATATTCTCGTCGTACACTGAACTAGCATCACATTAATGAGCTGTTTACCTTTCTGATTGGCGCACTTCTTGCAGTTTTCCTCGTTGAATAACGTGTTGCCGCTACTTACTGTTTGAATTATTGGCCGTGACTGTCCTCTCAATTATGCGTGAGTGATCTATTTATGAATGTGAATTTAACTCCGGTTTCCGATGCCTCTAAAGGGGCAACATCGTCACCTCAATCTGTGGAAGCTAGTGAGGACGCAAAGCAGTCTGAGGGCTTTTTCTCCAAGTTGGCGTCACTTATCAAGGGTGAATCTGGCGAAGAAAAAGCTTCTGATATGGAGTCAAAAAAAATTGCTCAACTCGTTGAAGGCAAGGATGGTATCAAAGCATCATTCGATAAAGAAGTTAGCGATAGTGACGACGTCAGTATAGAGGATGAGTCTCAACTAGGAGAGGTGGTAGCCTCTGATGCTAAAAGTGCTTCTACTGATGAGTTGCTCAAATCAGAAACAAACCAAGACACACTGGCCGACAAAGGAGACGCTGAGCTCTCTACTAAACAACAAGCCGCTCAACAACCTGAAGGAGACGCAGATAAAATTGTGTCTGAAAACGAAGAACTGCTGAGTCGTTTAAATGAAGCCAACAGAGCGCTTAAACCCCAAAACGGCAACGAGTTGCCACAATCATCAGAGTCTTCGGCTCAGGTAACCGGCCCTTTTCAACAAAAGCAAGAAAAATTACACCAAGAGACACCGGTGGATTCTGTCACTCCATTCTTATCAGCCCAATATCAGGATGAAGAGCTGACTGATGCCAATGTGTCAGCTGCTTCGAATAGTAATAAGATTGAGGTTGAACTGACTGATGAGCAGCAAGTCATGGTTCCAGAGAGTGTGAAACCATTTATTCAATCTGAAGCGCAACTGAAAGAAGATGTCGTGGCTGTGGACAATCACAGTGGTAGTGCAATGATTGCTAGCACTGGGGGTACAGCGGCAATGGCCCAGCCAAAAGGCGATAAAACTACACTGACCAATCCTGAAATTGAACAGCTAAAACATGAGCTGAAAATTCAAGGTTTGTCCGATAAAGAGATTGAGCTGGTTGTGGAGTCTGCAAAAGCTGAGGCGCATAGGCAAACGCTGATCCAGCGCAGAGTTGTTGAACCTGTAGAACCTAATGTTGAGAGGGGATTACAATCTACACCGTTATCAATGTCATCGCTGAGTGAAGCTGACATTGCTACTGACCCAGCCGTTGCAGGCCAAACCGTTGCACCTGCTACTGGTATACCTTGGGGCGCTTCTACGGCAGAAGTTGGAAAAGATGAGCTAACAATACAACAGGATGCTAGGCCTAAAGCTCAGTTAGCACAATCTGTGCAGCAGGCTCTACATAGTACTTCAACTACCTCTAATGCAGCCCCAAATAATCTACAAGTTGCCTCGCAGGCAGCAGCTATACCGCTGACAAATGATCTTGCTGCTAGTCAATTTCAGCAAGTTGCCGCTACGCCAGTTGCCAGTGAACAGGCTATGCTCAAAGCGGTAATGGGAGCAAAAGCGGCAGGGTCTTTAGGTAAGCTCGTTGGGAGCGAGGGCAAACAAAGTGCTGACCAAGGAAATGAAACAGGCTTTGCTCAGCAGTTGTCTCAAGCCGCAGGCCAGCAAGGCTTAACAGCGCAGCATCAAATGCGAGCAGATCAAGCGGCTGCTCAGGCTCCTATGCAGTTAAACCGAGAAATGGCAGGCGATCAAGTGGCTGAAAGAGTCCAAATGATGATGTCGAAGAATCTGAAAAATATCGACATTCGTCTTGATCCACCAGAATTAGGTCGGCTCCAGATCCGTATGAGTATGACTGGAGAGGGAGCGACGGTGCACTTTACGGTGGCAAATCAACAGGCGCGGGATGTCATCGAGCATTCCATGCCTCGTTTACGTGAGATGCTAGCCCAGCAGGGCGTTCAATTGGGGGACTCTTCTGTTCAGCAGCAATCTTCGGGACAGCAACAAAATCGCTATGCGGCTGGAAATGGGGCTGAAAACGGTCAAGGTAACGGCAACCAGACCTTTGCAGGTGAAGAAAACCTTGAACCAGACGTCAATCTTGATTTGAATGTCACAACAAAGCGTGATGGAATCAGTTATTACGCTTAAACTATAGAAAAGTAAGAAAATAGAGAAAGTTAAATATGGCAGACGAAGGAATAGAAGCAGAAGCACCCAAAGGCAAAAGCAAGCTGTTAATTATCATCATCGCTGTTGTTGTTCTACTCGTTGGCGGCGGTGGAGCTGCTTTTTTCCTGATGGGATCGGATGAATCCGAAGAAGCATCGCAAACTGCCCAACAAGAAGTGGTGGTATCAACAGAGCCTGTTTCTTACGTCAATATTGCTCAACCATTTTTATTTAATGTCACGGGTGATAAAAAAGATCGGCTTGTGCAAATTAAAGTACAGCTGATGGTGCGTGGTACAGAAAATGAAAACTTAGCCCGTTACCACTCACCATTGGTTGAAAGCTCATTACTCGGTACTTTCGCTTCAGCGACCGTCGACCAGCTGCGTAGTGTCAACGGACGGGTGGAATTGAGAGATAAAGCCACAGAAGATATTAAAGCGAGCTTGACTCGTGCGGTAGGGCAACCCGTGATTGAACGAGTGTTGTTTACTGATTTTGTAATACAGTAGGTGAAGAGTGACCGATCTATTAAGCCAAGACGAGATTGATGCGCTGCTCCACGGTGTCGACGATGTCGATGAGGGAGAAGACGACGGTGGTGGCGCAGCGGCGGACCCCAGCGCAGTAGAGTTTGATTTCTCTTCGCAAGACCGTATCGTTCGTGGTCGAATGCCAACGCTAGAGTTGATCAACGAACGTTTTGCGCGTCACCTGCGGATCAGCTTATTCAACATGCTGAGAAAAACCGCCGAAGTGTCGATAAATGGCGTACAAATGATGAAATTCGGTGAATATCAAAATACTTTGTATGTGCCGACTAGTTTGAACATGGTACGCTTTAGACCGCTAAAAGGTACTGCACTTATTACCATGGAAGCCCGCTTAGTTTTTATTTTGGTAGAAAACTTTTTTGGTGGTGATGGGCGTTTTCATGCTCGAATTGAAGGGCGTGAGTTTACGCCAACTGAGCGTCGCATTGTACAACTTCTGCTCAAGATTGTGTTTGAAGATTATAAAGAGGCTTGGTCTCCAGTAATGGGCGTCGAGTTTGAATATCTCGATTCTGAAGTGAACCCAAGCATGGCAAACATTGTCAGCCCGACGGAAGTGATTGTTGTCAGCTCTTTCCATATAGAAGTTGATGGCGGCGGTGGTGATTTCCATGTGGTGATGCCCTACTCTATGGTGGAGCCGATCCGCGAACTGCTTGATGCAGGTGTTCAGTCAGATAAGATGGAAACGGATGTTCGTTGGAGCACCGCACTTCGCGAGGAGATAATGGATGTTCCGGTTAACTTCCGCGTGAATTTACTGGAACAGGATATTTCACTAAGAGATTTGATGGAGCTGCAACCCGGTGACATCATTCCTATCACTATGCCTGAAAATGCCACTATGTTTGTTGAAGAACTACCAACATTCCGCGTCAAAATGGGACGCTCTGGTGAACAACTTGCGGTTCAGGTTTCAGAGGAAATTAAGCGCCCGGATGTGGTCAAGACCGACATCGCTTTCTTGGGCAAAGATGTCATTTCTGAATTAGAAGAAGATGACGGTGAAATTGAAGATTAATATAGAGTAAATAGGTAACAGGTATGGAACCGAGCGACGATCAAAAACTGGCGGATGAATGGGCTGCTGCACTAGGTGAAGACCCTGATGCGCCAGAGGTAGATGTAGATGAAGTTATGGCCGCTCAACTTGATGAGTTACAAGATACTGGGTCGCCTATTTCAGAAGACGAACGCCGCAAACTCGATACGATTCTGGATATTCCAGTGACGATTTCTATGGAAGTAGGCCGTTCACAAATCAGTATTCGTAATTTGCTCCAACTTAACCAAGGTTCAGTCGTTGAACTTGAGCGTTTAGCCGGGGAGTCGTTGGATGTGTTGGTTAATGGTACTTTGATTGCTCACGGTGAGGTGGTGGTAGTCAATGATAAGTTTGGTATTCGTTTGACTGACGTTATCAGCCAGACTGAGCGGATTAAGAAGCTAAGGTAAATTATGAGAAAACAGATAAAAGGGGTGTCTCTGTGTCTTCTTACGCTCCTCTCTCCGTCTGTTTGGGCTGAAACTGCATCAGGTAATCAGCTAGATTGGGCGACCACGTTTGGGTCGCTTTTGTTCGTCGTCGCATTCATCCTCTTTTTGGCTTGGTTACTGAAACGTATGCGAGTGCCAGCGATGATTAACCAAGGAGGCCTGAATATCGTGCGTCAGATACCAGTCGGTACTCGTGAACGAATCATGATTGTACAGGCGGGTGAAGAGCAATTCTTAGTGGGAGTGACCGCACAGTCGGTACAACTGATTTCCAAGTTGGATACCCCTTTGACTCAGGAGGAGCTGGATAAATCTGCATTGGCGTCCAGTCCTTTTGCGACCCAATTGACTCAGCTATTGAAAAAGAAAGAATGATAAACACTAGTCGATTAGCGTTATTGATACTGACTCTATGCCTGAGCTTTTTTGCGGCGACTTCGTTCGCTGAGGAAAGTATTGCAACCCCAATTCCTGACAATGCGGCACCGTCACAATCGGTCACTGTCTCCGCCATGGAAAAAGAGCAGGGCGCTGCACGGACCATTTCAACTGGCAGTTTTACGGGTGGTGGTGGTGGCATTCCTGCGTTCACCATGACGACTAACCCTGATGGTAGCGAAGACTATTCGATTAACTTACAGATATTAGCGTTAATGACCATGTTGGGTTTCTTGCCTGCCATGGTCATTTTGATGACTTCATTCACTCGTATTGTCGTGGTGATGTCGATTCTTCGTCAGGCGATGGGTTTGCAACAAACGCCATCTAATCAGGTCATTATAGGTATCGCGATTTTCTTGACCTTCTTCATCATGTCTCCGGTGTTGAACAAGATTAATGAAGACTCTATCCAGCCATACATCAATGAACAGATCACCGCACGTGAAGCTTTTGACCGCGCCCAAGTGCCAATGAAAGACTTTATGCTCAAGCAAACTCGAGTTAAGGACCTTGAAACCTTTGTTAATATTTCTGGTTCAGATGCAACAGCGCCCGAAGATGTTTCAATGGCCATATTGATCCCAGCATTTATTACCTCTGAATTGAAAACGGCTTTCCAGATTGGATTTATGCTCTTCCTTCCGTTTCTGATTATTGATTTAGTGGTGGCCTCAGTTCTGATGGCGATGGGTATGATGATGCTCTCCCCAATGATCGTTTCTTTACCTTTCAAACTCATGCTGTTTGTCCTTGTTGATGGCTGGAACCTCATTCTGTCTACTCTAGCTGGCAGCTTTGCCTTGTAGTGGGAGGAAAACATGACGCCTGAAGTATTCGTCGAGTTGTTCAAAGATGCGTTGTGGATGGTTCTGATTATGGTTTGTGCCATTATCATCCCCAGCTTACTTATTGGTCTGGTTGTCGCGATCTTTCAGGCTGCAACGTCGATTAACGAACAGACGTTGAGCTTCTTACCCCGTCTAGTGGTGACTTTGTTGGCGTTGATGTTGTTCGCGCATTGGATGACACAAATGATGATGGAGTACTTTTTCTCGATTGTTGAGCGCCTGCCTCAGGTTCTCTACTAGGGCGGTTTGACGTGGAATACCCAACGAGCCTGATACTCGACTGGATAGCCAACTACTTCTGGCCTTATACCCGAATCGCTGCCATGTTGATGGTGATGTCGGTGACAGGGGCGCGTTTTGTTTCTACTCGTGTCAGACTCTATCTTGGTTTGGCAATTACGCTTGCTGTAATGCCTGTTATCCCTGCTGTGCCAAACACCATAGAGTTGCTCTCTGGACAAGGCTTCATGACGCTCTTAGAGCAGATCATCATTGGTGTCGCGATGGGAACCATTACTCAGTTCATGATTCAGACCTTTGTGATTCTTGGCCAAATTCTTGGTATGCAAGCGAGTTTAGGTTTTGCATCAATGGTTGACCCTGCCAATGGTCAGAATACGCCGTTACTTGGTCAGCTTTTTATGTTCCTAGCCACGATGTTTTTCCTCGCTACCGATGGTCACTTGAAAATGATTATGCTGGTGGTAATGAGCTTTCAGTCACTACCTATTGGTAGCGGATCACTGAACACCGTCGATTTTAGGGAATTGGCACTTTGGCTAGGGATCATGTTTAAAGTTGCACTGAGTATGTCCTTGTCTGGGATTATCGCATTGTTAACGATCAATTTATCGTTTGGCGTTATGACCCGTGCGGCACCACAGCTGAACATCTTCTCTCTGGGTTTTGCGTTTGCTTTGATCGTCGGCTTATTACTCTGTTGGTATATTATCGCCGGGCTATTCAGTCACTATGAGCTATTCTGGTTGCAAGGGGAGCAGCAAGTGTGCCGCTTCATACGCTTAAATTGTTAGGGGGCCGAATTGGCAGAATCAGACGGTCAAGAACGCACCGAAGACGCTACGCCCAGGCGATTGCAGCAGGCTCGTGAAAAAGGGCAGGTTGCAAGGTCTAAAGAGTTAGCGTCAGTATCTGTGCTTGTCATTGGGGCCATTGCCTTGATGTGGTTTGGTGATGCACTTGCACGTGGGTTGTATACACTTATGGGGCGTTTGTTTGATCTGTCGCGTGAAGAGATTTTTGACTTGCCAAAGTTGTTTGATATTGCTCTTGGTTCGCTAGTCAGCTTGCTTGGCCCCTTGTTGTTGATTCTTACTGTTCTGTTCATTGCTGCTTTAATTGGTGCCGCAGGAGTTGGTGGCATTAGTTTCTCAGTTGAAGCCGCGATGCCAAAGTGGTCAAAAATGAACCCACTCAGTGGCCTAAAGCGAATGGTGGGCTTGCAAAGTTGGGTTGAGTTACTTAAATCAATTCTGAAAGTAACTTTGGTTTCTGGTGTCGCATTTTATCTGATCGATGCAGCGCAGAAAGATCTGTTCCAGTTGAGTATGGATGTCTATCCGCAGAACATTTTCCACGCATTAGATATCTTGCTTAACTTTGTACTATTGATCAGTTGTTCGTTGCTGATTGTCGTCGCGATTGATATCCCTTTCCAGATTTGGCAGCACGCGGATCAGTTAAAGATGACCAAGCAGGAAGTCAAAGATGAGTACAAGGAGACGGAAGGTAAGCCTGAAGTCAAAGGCCGTATTCGTATGTTGCAGCGTGAAGCCGCCCAACGCCGAATGATGTCAGAAGTTCCCCAAGCTGATGTGATTGTCACCAACCCGGAGCACTTCTCTGTGGCTCTTCGCTATAAGCAAGATACTGATAAAGCGCCGATTGTAGTCGCAAAAGGCGTCGACCATATGGCGCTAAAAATACGAGAAATTGCTCGTGAACACGACATCTATGTGATTCCAGCTCCTCCGCTCGCACGAGCCCTTTATCACTCGACTGAGTTAGAGCAAGAGATCCCTGATGGGCTGTTTACGGCTGTGGCGCAAGTTCTAGCCTATGTGTTCCAGCTTAAACAGTATCGTAAGCGTGGTGGCCAACGTCCGCACTTTAAAGCGTCGGATCTACCGATTCCATCAGACTTAAGGCAATAGAAGACTGGCTTATATTTGTGTTAGCGATTCTATTTCTCTGGTATCGACAGTAGTACCAGCAAAGCGCCGTCACCGCCGAATTCTAATGGCGCTTGGTGAAATGCCATGACATCCGGGTGCTGCGCCAACCAAAGCGGCGTTTTTTGCTTAAGAATATGCTTGCCAATACCGTGTTGAACACACGCACATGAAATCTCATTTTTGATGCAGTAAGCAATCATCGCGCCGAGTTCGCGCTTGGCTTCATTTTGCGTCATGCCGTGCATATCCAAAAACACATCCGGGACGTACACGCCACGGCGAAGGCGTTTCACTTCATATTGAGATACGTCATCGCGGGCATAGCGAGTCGGTCCGTCTTCACTGAGAAGCGGTACGAATTCGTCAGAGAAATAGAACTCTGTATCGCTGGCTTCACGCGCGCTACGTTTGATTTCTTTTTGCTTAGTATTTTTTTTTGGCTGCTGGACTATGGTATCCTGTCGCAACTTTTTTACGCCTTGTACTGCATCCCTGAAAAGGGCGAAATCATCATCAATTTCGGTGTCTTTTTTGCTCATTGGGTCATAGATACATAAATAAATGCTATTGGCAGTATTGTAGCGCTTTTCGGAGGCAATTTTGGATAAGATTTTTGTAGAAGAAGCTGTATCAGAATTACACACTCTTCAGGATATGATTCGTTGGACTGTGAGTCGTTTCAATGCCGCAAACCTATTTTATGGTCACGGCACTGATAACGCATGGGATGAAGCCGTTCAGCTGATCCTGCCAACGTTGTACTTGCCAATTGACGTGCCTCCGCATGTATTAAATTCTCGATTAACGAGCAGCGAGCGCTTGCGCATTGTTGAGCGCGTTGTGAAACGAATTAATGAGCGTACTCCAACCGCGTACCTGACCAACCGTGCTTGGTTCTGTGGCTTAGAGTTTTTTGTCGATGAACGGGTTCTAGTACCCCGTTCTCCAATTGGAGAGCTGATCCAGGCAGAGTTTCAACCTTGGCTCATCGAAGAGCCAACACGTATTATGGATCTGTGTACCGGTAGTGGCTGTATCGCGATCGCCTGTGCACATGCTTTCCCGGATGCAGAAGTTGATGCTATTGATATCTCGACAGATGCACTGCAGGTTGCCGAACAGAATGTTCAAGACCATGGTATGGAGCAGCAGGTATTCCCGATTCGCTCGGATTTGTTCCGTGATCTGCCAAAAGAGAAGTACAACCTGATCGTGTCTAACCCTCCGTATGTGGATCAAGAAGACATGAACAGTCTGCCTGATGAGTTTACGCATGAGCCTGAACTTGGCCTCGCTGCGGGTACGGATGGCCTGAAATTGGTGCGTCGTATTCTGGCGAATGCGCCAGATTACTTAACGGATAACGGTATTCTCATCTGTGAGGTGGGTAACTCTATGGTTCATATGATGGAGCAATATCCGCATATCCCTTTCACCTGGCTTGAGTTTGAAAATGGCGGCCATGGTGTATTCATGCTAACGCGTGAACAGATGCTGCAGTATGCGGAAGAGTTCTCAATCTACAAAGACTGAGTATCATTCAGTTCGCTTGATGTGATAAAACGCCGGACAGCCTTGTCCGGCGTTTTTTATTGGCAAAGAAAAGCAAAATAGATCGGCATTAGGTCTTTACATCAAATCGCAATAACGCCACTATGAATTTACCAACAATTGTAATGTACAGCTTTGTTTACAGGGCTGAAGGAATTTGAGGAAGTAATGGCAGGAAACAGTATCGGACAGCATTTCCGAGTAACGACATTCGGAGAAAGTCACGGTATCGCACTAGGATGTATCGTCGACGGGTGCCCTCCAGGGCTAGAAGTAACTGAAGCAGACATTCAGATGGATCTCGATCGTCGTCGACCGGGGACTTCTCGTTATACCACTCAACGTCGCGAACCAGATGAAGTGAAGATTCTGTCTGGCGTATTCGAAGGTAAAACCACGGGTACTTCGATTGGTCTGTTGATTGAAAACACAGACCAACGCTCAAAAGATTATTCGGAAATTAAAGACAAGTTCCGTCCAGGTCACGCTGATTATACCTACCACCAGAAATATGGTGTGCGTGATTATCGTGGTGGAGGCCGCTCTTCAGCACGTGAAACCGCTATGCGTGTCGCTGCCGGTGCTATTGCTAAAAAATACCTGAAGCAAGAGTTTGGTATCGAGATCCGCGCTTATCTGTCTCAAATGGGTGATGTATCAATTGAGAAAGTGGATTGGGATGAGATTGAAAATAACGCGTTTTTCTGCCCAGACGTCGACAAAGTTGACGCGTTAGATCAGCTGATTCGCGATCTTAAAAAGCAAGGCGACTCGATTGGCGCCAAGCTCCAAGTTGTCGCAACGAATGTACCTGTCGGTTTAGGTGAACCTGTGTTTGATCGTTTGGATGCTGATATTGCCCACGCGCTGATGAGCATCAACGCGGTGAAAGGTGTTGAAATCGGCGATGGATTCGATGTTGTTAGCCAAAAGGGTAGCGAGCACCGTGATACTTTGTCTCCAGACGGTTTTGGTAGCAACCATGCTGGTGGCATTTTAGGAGGGATCTCGACAGGCCAAGATATTGTTGCGAATATAGCACTTAAGCCTACCTCAAGTATTACCGTTCCGGGTGAAACCATCACCAGAGAAGGTGAGCCTACTCAGCTCATCACTAAGGGCCGTCATGACCCATGTGTTGGTATTCGCGCAGTGCCTATTGCAGAAGCTATGTTGGCCATTGTAGTGATGGACCACTTACTTCGACATCGTGGTCAGAATCAAGGTGTGACGACTGATACACCTCAGATTTAGTGAATAGAAACGGCTTCCACAGGGAAGCCGTTTTTCATTTAGGCCTGCAGTTTTGTAGAAACCCAGTTGTTGATATTGCTCTTCATCACTTCCATCGGTTGCTGTCCGTAGCGTAGCAGTTGGTCGTGGAATTCAGCGTATTCAAACTTATCTCCTAGCTCTTGTTGAGCCTTTTCAAGCAATTCGCGGATAACCAGATAACCGGATTTGTAGGAAACCGCCTGACCGACATAGGCTGCGTAACGGAAGCTTTCTGATTCTATGTCACCTTCGCCGAGCGCAGAATTGGCGTGCATATAATCGCGTGCTTGCTCAATACTCCAGCCGTTGGCGTGAATGCCGGTATCGACAGTCAAGCGCATATTCCTCAGTTGTGCTTCGTTTAGACTGCCAAAGTACTGTAGAGCATTACATTCCTGCTCATCCGTATAGATACCGCCTTGGAACTGGTCATAGTCAGTGGTAGGGGTGCACATGCCTTTACCGTTAATAAACGTCGGCCGATTCTGTGCGTCAAGCTCTCCGTAGATGCCCATTTCGATACCAAGCCATTCGGTATAGAGCGCCCAGCCTTCACCATAAGCGGTGTACCAAATATCCTGCATATAATCGGGAAGATTGGTAGGTGGGTACTCCTGCGCGTACGCGTTTTGGAAATGATGACCAGGCGCGGCTTCATGTAACAACAAGGTCGAGACATTCCATTTTTGTAGGCTGTAGTCTGGATTGGTGTTGAGGGTGAACACATTGTCATCGTAGGAAGCGACACCATCATACATCTCTCTTTCAGCAGGTGTTGGCTCGATGATGTAGTCGGCTTTTATAGGTTTAAAATAGCTGGCAACGACATCGTTAGCATTGTCTTTAAACACATAGTAGTCCTCCAGCGCGTTTTCGCAGGCGGAAGGAGAGGATGCGCTAATGCAGCTCGCTGCGTATTGCTTGGTAGTTGTTGGCTGACCATCTCGGCCATAAAAGAATTGCTCGCTGTTGAGGTATTGAAAAAACTCGCCGAGATTGATCTGGCCTGAGTCCGTGGCGAGTTCAAACGTCCGAGGTGAAACGTCACCTGTTGCTGGGTCTCGATACGCCGCTTCCACGATGGAGCCGCGCTTCGCAACCACCACTTTTGCCACGCGAATCATCTCCGCTTTAGCTTCTGCGACCAGTTGTTCACCCATATGATGTAACTCGGTGGCTGACTTTCCGGTAGTACTGTTTCGGTCTAGGTGCCACTGATACCAGCTCTGTCCATTGGGTAAATCACCCCAGCCAATATTCTTGTCAGTGAGTTGGCCTTCACCGCGAGCGCTCTTAACGTACTGATTGTGCAGATATGCCAATAGCTCTTGGGTTGCCCGCTGTGCTTTCTCAACTTCATGTGTGTATTGATTGACAAAGGTTGACGTATACCCTGACTGAGTTTTTAAGTCGTTTAATCCTACTTTGAGCACGGCAAAATTATTGTAGCTAATCGTGTCCACGCTGTTTTGATATAGGCGCTCAGCAAGAATGGCCGGTAGTTGAATACCTTGCTGTGTCGCTTGCTGGTATTGGCTGCGTAAGCCCCTGACCCAAGAGGTGTACTCTTTGAGCAGGGTGAGTTGTTCTTGATACGTTTGTTCATTGTCAGAATCATCAATCGCAGTGCCCGCTTCTTCGGCATTCCACTGTATGTAGTTGTAAAAATGCGTGACTGGGACATCGAAGTTGCCAAAACGCGTATTGGGGAAGCTTGCACCGCGAATCGCAATGGTGCGGTCAAAGCGGAAAGTATCGTAATACACCTTTTCTTCATCGGTTAACGCGTTTCTTTCTATCTCAAGAAGCTTTTCGAGATAGGTACGATCTAAAGACTGACGTGCGGCAACCATCTGATCATTGACGATACCAAAGTGAGTGTTATCCAGAGATTGTGATTCATGTTGGTAGCTGTCGAGTAGTGTAGTCAGCTGGATGGAAGCATGATTTGTTTTTGGCGCGGAACTACAACCTGCCAAGATGACGGCTAGCGTTATTGCCGATAGGGTAATACGTTGTTTGTTTCTCATCTTCAGACCTTTCAGCTTATTTAAAGTGATGGCAAGGAAAAGAATGGAGAGAGTTTAACGATAGTGAAATCAGACTCTTCCTTGCGGGCGACCAGAGTAAAATAAGTCGTCTGCTGTGTTTGTGCAAAAGGTCACAGGACAAATTAACGGATAATTAACCCGTCACGCACTCATCATTGAAAGTTGCATCAATATGTTAGCGATTGGTGAGCAAGTGTGTCGTCCTGAAGAGGCGTTATTAAACCAATGAAGAGATTTGCAGAATACTTGAATGTACTTTCATCGCACAATCGCACTTCGATGGAAGGTTTTGGTGTTAAATCCAAGCGGGCTCACAAATGATCCTTAGCGGTAAATATTCGGTCGAATATTATTCATAGTTGAGCGACCGCTAGAGAATAAAACGCCCCGAGAACGGGGCGTTGTGAATTAGTGGAGAGAACCTTCAGTCTCAAGGTGGAATGAAGGCAGACGCCATTTAAAGCGAACCGCAGCCATGCGCAGCATGTAGCCAACTACTAGAGTTGAGATAGTCGCGGTAACATCATTAATACCAAACTTTAGTAACGCTAGGTAAAGGCCTGAAGCAATCAGGGCGACAGACGCGTATAACTCTTCGTGCAATACAAGCGGTGTTTGACGACAGATTAAGTCACGTAATAGCCCACCAAAAACGCCTGTTACTAGTGCCGCTACCATACAGATCATGACATGATGGCCCATTGCTAACGCCACTTTAGTACCGATTATGCTAAACACAATCAGGCCCAGCGCATCGAGGCGAATGAACACCCCTTTAAACTTGATGATCCATTTGGCTAACCCCGTGGTTAGCACGCCCGCAATACAGGTGATCGCGAGAAATTGTGGATTCTCTACCCAGCCGAGCGGGTAGTGGCCGAGGAGGATATCACGCACTGTTCCACCGCCAATTGCTGTTGCACTTGCAACGAGCATAACCCCAAACCAATCCATTTTTCTTCGACCTGCACTGAGTGCGCCGGTCATGGCTTCAGCCGTGATGCCAATGATATATAAAATGCTCAATAACATTGTTTTGCCCTACGTGACTAGCGGATTGGAAATTTACCATTCTGTAACCAATAAAAGGCAGTTTAGTGGGAAATGTGATCTGTGACGAATGAGATTTTATGAATGTGAAGGGGGTTTTCGCATAATTATTTCTAATGTCAGTGGTTGGTGTAGGGATTTGCAATTGGGATCAAAAATGCGAGAATGCCGAGTGCTGTAATTTAAACCATTATTTTATCCCCATGAGCCACAAATATCAGGACCTGATCAACATTTTTAACGCCACTTTTCTAAGTGAATATAATACGCGTTTGGAGTTAGGGGGCGACGAGCCTATTTACCTGCCAGCGGATGACAGTCAGCCTAATCACCGGATTATTTTTGCTCGTGGCTTCTATGCGTCAGCACTTCACGAGGTAGCGCATTGGTGTGTCGCAGGACCAGAGCGTCGCTTATTAGAGGATTTCGGCTATTGGTACCAACCTGATGGGCGCACTGAAGCGGTTCAGGCTGAATTTGAGAAGGTTGAAATTCGGCCTCAGGCTTATGAGTGGATCCTCTCTCTTAGCGCAGGTTTTCCGTTTACAGTGAGTTGCGACAACTTAAACGGAGACTTTGAACCTGATCGGTTGGCCTTTATGCACAAGGTTCATACGGAAGTCGGCAAGATATTTGAGCAGGGCATGCCACTGCGTGTTCGTATGCTTTCAGATGCATTAAGGTCATTTTATCAGCAGCCTGCTCTGGATTATTCCATGTTTGAAGTCATGTAAAACCAGCCGCAGTATGCGGCTGGTTTGCTTTTCGTTACTGAATGAGCCAAGTCGTTTCGGCTTGATTGTTGTGATTGAGCGTATAGACCAATGGGGCAGTGTTGGGTTCCATGACGGAAACTACCGCTATCAATGATGTGCAGTGATTAGGTACCCGTAGTTGATAACTGCCCGTCCCGGATTGCAACGCTGCTTTCAATAGGCATTTGTCATAGTCAACAGACTCAACGCTCCCGCCGGCATTATCACAAACGGAGATGTAAACCTGCGAAGCTGAAAGGTGAGGTAGGCTGACATCTATGTCGACCTGATACACCGAAGTGAGATTGTTGGTATAATCGATACGCACATCGGCCAAAGTGTTGGAATCTTCATTGGTTGATGTGGCTGCAGCCGAAGAACCCGTTGATGAACCCGAAGATCCTGCTTCACCGCTTTCACCACCTCCGCCACCACAGCCGGAGAGAGAAACAAGTAGTACCATTGCAAATAAGTGCGTTAGTTTGATATTCCACATAATCGTTTCTCCCTTAGTCGATATAAATTTTGCCATCTACAGAAGTTTCGTACCAGGTCGGTTCAGTTTGACCTGTGGCGTCTTCGGCATAATCGTCAAAGTTGGTATAAGCCTCTAAAATATTGACCTGTTCGTACGGATGTTGCCAAGTAGTAGGGATTTCTATAGCCCAAGGCAGCCCTTTGTCGTCGTGGTAGTGGGTATTACCACTTGATGCATCGACGCCGTAAGACTTGTATCGAGTATCAAACTTACTGGTCGGGGATTGGTTTTTGAGGTGGATTTCTAAACCTCGTCCTGGGAAGCTGCCTGTCAATTGATAACCGATGTCACCGTAATAATGACCTGGAGCCGCAAATATGAATGGGTCATACGGGAATGCTGGCATAGTAGATGTGTTGACTGCATTTTCAAACGAGAAGGTTAGGCTCCAACTTGGACGATAACTTGTGCCGCAGTTTTCTTGAGTTCGGAACATAGTGCACTCTTCGGCCTCACCTGATTCAGTAATGTCCCATAAGTCTTCGTGAATGATGAATACCGCATCAACTGTGTCTGTTTCGAGCACGGTCGCAGTTTGCAGCGCGTTATTCACGTAAAGTTGGATGGAGTCTGATTTTATGTCTTCTCTTGCCACATTAGGTAATCGAATTGCGAAACCTGAGTGGTAGTTACCACCGAGAGCGGCGACCTTGCCTTCCATTTTCATACGAATGACTTGACCATTGAGCTGGTACTCTGTGTACTTAACGTTCATCAGTACATCGTTCATGTCATAGTCTCCGCGTCTCGGATACTGATCTTCATAGGCGAAAGAAGTGTATCCGCCACCGCTGGGGTAGAGTTCAGTTACCACTCCACTTTCTGTAATGTCGACCAGATAGTCTTCCACCTCACCAGCGGGAACCCCGCCGCTTGGACCAATGCCCGATGTGTTGGAAATTCTGAATCGAGCCCAAGTCTCTCCAGTGACAGCCCAAGTTGGAACAGTGAAGAAGATGTCGCCAGTACTATCGCTCATTGATTGGTCGCTGATGATGATTTCGTTAGACTCAAACTCTCCATCTCGGTCGAAATCAATCCAGGCATTGAGTACTGAACTGCCAGATGTCCCCGCGGCTGTTGCGATGATTTTACTGGTTTGTCCGACCTGAATTGGAACAGGGAATTGGATACCGTCATCATCGTCCGAACCATCTGAAGTATCATCGCTAAGCGGATATGGGCTGCCGTCGGTCTCTCCATCGATAACAGAGCCTAATTTAAGATCTGACATACCATGACGTGCACCAGAGGAGGCGAAAGTCGTTTTGTAACTGTCTGGTGCGTCGCCGAAATCGGTGTATTCACTCGGCTCGACTGGAGCGAGAGCACAGCGAGCACCATCATTTGAGTTACTGGAAGGGCCATAAGCAAAAAATTCTGCGCTGGAGTTGTTTCCATTGATGGTTACTTTGAAGACATATCCATTACTGTTGTTGCTGGCGTAGAAGTTACCATCAACATCGAAATAGACCGCGCCAAAAGTAAAGCGATATCCGAGTGCATTTTTATCTAACAATTGGTTCAGTCGGATGGAAGTACCAGCGTTGACATCAATCTCCCACAGGTAACCATTTGAATCGATGGAATACGCTAGGCTGTTGTCAGGGTGAAAGGCTAAATCGTATATAGCAGGATTGCCGAATTGGCTAGGCGGCGATGAAAGCTCCATGACAAGGGTATCTAAGTCAATTCTGTAGAGTCCATAGCTTGGTCGATATCCGTACCAAGCGTTTTCATCAAGCGATACGTCACCCACATAGATAGAAGTTGGTGCACCAGAAGGCTTGCTGACATTGAGTAAGGTTTTTGTAAAGGTGGAGTCAATTCGGGATAGAGAAGCCGTACCGTAGTCCCAGCCGTAAATGAAATCGTCATGTTTGCTGTAACCTACACCATTTAGCTTTGCAGTATCTAGATTGGAATCCAAGGTTACATAGCTACCTACGTCGATGTTGACACCATAGGCAACTGGCGTGCCTGTTGGATTCTGAATTAAAAATGCCTGAGTGGGACACGAGGTGAATGGTGTCTCTGCAAAGGTGAACGATGCGTGAAACAAGGTACTGACCATCACTGATATCTTCAAAGCCGTTTGTTTTCTTTCCATGGGTCTTTCCTCGCTTAACTTCGTTGAATAGTTGAGGAATTGCACAGCGCGTGCCATGCTGTCAGCCCTTGATATAACTAGGGTTTGCGTTAATTTTCTCAATGTGAGAAGCTCTGCACTCTTTTTGAGAATCAAACTGACCTGGGCAATAGAGCATTATGATTATTGAATTTGAAGAAAAGCTGCTAGAAATGATTGATGCGCGTATTGAAAACGCATCTGATGATGAATTGTTTGCTGGTGGTTACCTACGTGGGCATATTTCTCTATCAGCTGCTTCATGTGAGGAAGAAGGCGTCAACGATTTAGAAGAACTTAAATTACGTATTCAAAGTAGTTTGGATGACGCTCGCTCAGAACTTACTCCTGCTGACCGCACTATTGTCAATGACCTATGGGTTGAGCTAGTGAACAACGCCTAACCAGAATCACACTAAATTATCTTAAATAAGAGGTTGTTCGAGTTTTTCGAACAACCTCTTAAATTATTTATGGTTGTTGCTTTTCTGTTCAGTGATATTCTTCTAAGCACATATAGAGAAACGAACGGGAAATCAGATTATGAAGATTGTCGCTTTTGGAGCTTCAACCAGCTCTACGTCTATCAACAAAACGTTAGCCACTTATGCTGCTCATCTAGTTGAAGGAGCAGAGGTGACTATTTTGGATCTTAACAGCTACGATGTTCCGCTGTTTAGTGAAGATAAAGAAAAGCAAATCGGTCAGGCTGAGGGGGCGAAAGTGTTTTTGGCAGACATTGCTCAGGCTGATGCGTTGGTTATTTCTTTCGCCGAGCACAATGGCTCTTATCCTGCGGCCTACAAAAACCTGTTTGATTGGGCGACACGCATTGAGCGTAATGTATTTGCCAATAAACCAGCCATTTACCTTTCAACATCACCAGGCCCTGGCGGTGCATCTAATGTATTAGCTGCTGCAACAGGTTCTGCTCCATACTTTGGCGCTGAAGTGAAAGCCTCCTTATCGATTCCAAGCTTTTACGACAATTTTGATTTGGAGTCTGGCGTGTTTAAAAATCTGGAAGTGGCTGAGCAAGTCAAAGCTGCTGTATCAATGCTACCTTGATGTTAAGAACGAGAGCTTAAAGAGAATGACTCGGTAAGCTCTCTTTGTCACTTTAGAGTTCAGTGATGGCTTTGCCTTTTCTCAATTTCCTTACCCACATACGGCTTGGGTGAAGCGCTTCTAACACATCCACTGGTAACGGCAATGGGTCACCACATATCTGCGAAGCTAAGGTTTCTGCCAAAAGAGGCGCTGAGCTTAAACCGCGAGAACCCAACCCAAGCATGCAAAACAGGTTAGGGTAGGACGGCACTTTCTCTGCGTCTTGCTGTTTGGTGGTTTGTAGATTGCGGTAAACCTGCTTGGTTTTGTCTAAATCCCCGACGGCGCCGATGAATGGCAAGTGGTCACGGCTTACACAGCGAATCCCTTGACGTGATTGGTTGTCTGAGGTGTCGACTTGGTGAGGCCAGCTTTGTGCTGGGATGCACTTACGTAGTTTCTCCGCGTTTTCTTGCTGCGCGATAGGATCAAACTCACGATCCAGATTCTCTCTGTCGTAGCTTGCGCCAAGACAGTGGAACCCATTATTCGGGTTGACTGGCGTCATATAACCGTCGTAGCAAAGCACGGTTTTGAGCTGGTTGAGCTCGCTGTTGGTTGGAATATGGCTTACCTGACCTTTTACTTGTCCAAGAGGGACGTCTTTCGTCGGCGGCAGCTCGTTAAATTGATGACCATTGGCTATTACCACAGTATCGTGAGTGAAGTTTTTTTCACCGCTGCATAATGTCCAGTTAGCGTGTACTTCATCCCAGCGCATATCATCTATTTTGGTTTGATAACGTACTTCAAACACTGGGTTTTGGGAGAGTCTGCTAATCAATCCCTGAGTGAGCTGGGCTGGACACAGCCATCCGCCAAGTGGGTAATGTACGCTGTTCATATCAACCGGTAAGCCAAGTATTTGATTGGTTTGCTCACTGTTTAGTTGGCGGATAAGTCCACTATCAAAATTGCCAGTCAACATACGTTCCAATTTGGCTTGTGACTTTTCATCCCACATAAGTTGAGTCACGCCACACCAATCATGATCAAACTCAATCGATTGCGCTGCTTGAACAATAAATTGACGAGCGAACAAAAAAGCCGGAGCAAAGACGCGGGACACACCTGTATGAGAACTATTCAGCAATGGGTAGATTGCGCCCTGGCGATTTCCGGAAGCACCTTGTGCAGCCTCTGAATCCTGACAATATAGTGTGACTTTTATCCCTCGACGAATGAGCGTTTTTGCTAGCGTGGCACTGGCGATGCCGCCGCCAATAATTGCTACGGACTGAGTCGAGCTACTGCTATCTCGATGGAACCAAGGCTTATGGTTAGTGTGTGGCTTTCGCTGGGCTAGGTGTCCAGCGATCATGTCCCGTTTGGTGCCAAAGCCTTTAACTTTCTTCATTTCGAAACCGGCTTCAATCAAGCCCCGTCTCACGAAACCAGCAGCAGTGAAAGTGGCACAGGTACAATCTTGTTTAGCAAGTTTTGCCATACCGTTGAACAGCTCTTGGTTCCACATTTCAGGATTCTTGCTAGGGGCAAAACCATCAAGAAACCATGCATCAATCAAACCTTGTTCGCCAACAGGGACGTTAGGCATGCAATCTTTTATATCACCGAACCATAGATCTAGGGTTATCGCACCGTTTTCTAAGACAATTCGGTGGCACTCTGGCACGGCAATTGGATAATATTGCTGTAATTTTCTTGCGTATTCAGCCAGTTCTGGCCAAGCTTGGTGAGCTTTTATCAGGTCATCTTTGCTTAGAGGGTACTTTTCAAAACTCACAAAATGCAGCTCTTTTAGTGGCGCATCCGGGTTTTGACGCCTAAATTCTTCAAACCATTGCCAAACTGCGAGGAAATTCAGACCAGTACCAAAACCTGTTTCTCCGATGACAAAACGACGTTGGTCATAATCCTGCCATCTTTGTGGCAGATGATTTTGATGAAGAAAAACGTAGCGGGTCTCTTCGAGCCCGTTTATGTTAGAAAAATAAACGTCATCAAACTGGTCTGAGACTGGGGTTCCGGCGTCGTTCCAGCCCAGCTGAGCATTGGTAATTGAGGTCATAATGTCTGAATTTTTGTGATGAAGACGATAAAGTTGTGGCGATTGTACGGTTTTCCGGGAAAGCTGACCACTTTTCATAGGTAACTTAGTTATCATCTAGCAGATTTTTGAATTATAGGAATGTCATAATGAAACGAGTCGTAATCACCGGTATGGGTATTGTTTCGAGTATCGGTAACAACGTCGAAGAAGTTTTAGCGTCTCTAAAAGCAGGTAAATCTGGTATTACTGCCTCTGAGCAGTTTAAAGAACAAGGTCTTCGTTCACAGGTATGGGGTGATCTAAAAATCAACCCATCAGAGCACATTGACCGTAAACAGATGCGCTTTATGGGTGATGCGGCTGCGTATGCATACCTATCAATGCAGCAAGCTATCGAAGACGCGGGTCTGACTGACGAGCAAGTTTCTAACGATCGCACAGGTATTGTTGCTGGTTCTGGTGGTGCATCTGCACTTAACCAAACTGTTGCGACAGATACAATGCGAGCGAAAGGCGTAAAACGTGTGGGTCCTTACATGGTTCCACGCACCATGTCTTCAACGGTTTCTGCATGTCTTGCAACGCCGTTTAAAATTCGCGGCGTGAACTACTCAATGAGTTCTGCATGTGCAACTTCTGCACACTGTGTTGGCCACGCAATGGAACTTATCCAGTTAGGTAAACAAGACATCGTATTCGCAGGTGGTGGTGAAGAGCTAGATTGGTCTCAAACTATGATGTTTGACGCTATGGGCGCACTATCAACTAAGTACAACGAAACACCAGACAAAGCGTCTCGTACTTACGATGCTGATCGTGATGGTTTCGTTATCTCTGGCGGCGGCGGTATGCTGGTTATCGAAGAGCTTGAACACGCTCTGGCACGTGGTGCGAAGATTTACGGTGAGATCGTAGGTTACGGCGCGACGTCTGACGGCTACGACATGGTGGCACCATCAGGTGAAGGTGCAGTGCGTTGTATGAAGATGGCAATGCAAGACGTAGAGTCAATTGACTATGTGAACACTCACGGTACATCCACACCAGTTGGTGACGTAAAAGAGCTAGGTGCTATTCAAGAGTTGTTTGGTGACAACAGCCCAGCAATTTCTGCGACAAAAGCGATGACAGGCCATGCTCTTGGTGCAGCTGGCGTACATGAAGCGATATACTCTACGCTGATGCTAGACAATAACTTCATCGCACCAAGCGTGAACGTTGAAAATCTGGATGAGGCAGCTCAAGGTCTAGACATTGTGACTGAAACACGTGATGCAGAATTGACGACAGTAATGTCTAACAGCTTTGGTTTTGGTGGTACTAACGCAACACTTGTTATCAAAAAATACCAAGGCTAACTTAACAGCTGGGTAGTCCCAGTATACAGGTTTCCAGAGCTTGACTACGCTTTGAAACAAAACGTAGTTGAACAGACGCAGACTCTGACCCATGGAGAGCGGGTCCGGATCCTTTTGTTCTGGAACTTTGCCCGGCTTATGCCGGGCATTTTTCTTTCTGACGCTAGTGCTCGACAGAGACTGCGCTTTTCTGCACAATCACTGCCATTCCCAAATCAAATCTCTGAAGCCATGAAAATCCTAATTGATGAAAATATGCCTTACGCTGAGCAACTTTTTAGCCAGCTGGGCGAAGTTGTTTTAAAATCCGGACGTACGCTGGGCGCCGATGACTTAGTTGATGTAGATGCGTTGATGATTCGCTCCGTTACCAAAGTGAATGACGAGCTGATTTCCAAAGCGAATCGGCTTAAGTTTGTTGGAACAGCAACCGCTGGTATGGATCATGTTGATCAGGCGTTACTCAAAGATAAAGGCATCTTTTTCACCGCGGCACCAGGATGTAACAAGGTCGGTGTAGCAGAGTATGCGTTCAGCGTTATGATGGTGCTTGCGCAGCAACAAGGCTTTTCTGTATTTGATAAAACCGTTGGAATCATTGGTGCAGGCCAGGTAGGGAGCTACCTGCAACAATGCTTGGAAGGTATAGGTATTAAGGTGCTTATCAACGATCCTCCAAAGCAAGCGGCGGGAGATGAGCGCAACTTCACCCCTTTAGATGACTTGTTTGAGCAAGCAGATATCATTACTACTCACACTCCAATCACTCGTGATGGTGATTTTCCGACCCATCACTTAATCAATGAAGATGTGTTGAATAAGTTACGTGGTGATCAAATTTTAATCAATGCGGCGCGCGGGCCGGTTGTTGATAATGCTGCTTTGAAAGCTCGTCTGAGAAAACAAGACGGCTTTATTGCTGCCTTAGATGTGTTCGAATTCGAGCCAGAGGTTGATATGGAGCTTCTGCCTCTGCTAGCATTCGCAACCCCTCATGTTGCCGGTTATGGCTTAGAGGGAAAAGCTCGCGGAACAACGATGATTTTTAATAGCTTCTGCGAGTTTCTGAATAACGATTTACGTGCACATGCCAGTGAGCTTCTGCCAACAGCTCCAGTGCCGACTTTGGTATTGGACAGGGCTTGGGAAGAGGCAACGCTGCATAACCTGACGCAACTGGTCTATGATGTGCGTAAAGACGATGCATTGTTCCGTCGTGAAATCAGTCAACCTGGTGCATTTGACTTGATGCGTAAGAACTACTGGGAGCGCCGTGAATATAGTGCAGTCACGCTAAGAGGAAATGCAGAAACTAACCTGCAACCACTAGCGAAATTAGGTTTTCAAATTGAGGTAAGTCAATGAGCCAGCAATATAACGTTGCCATTTTAGGTGCGACCGGCGCAGTCGGTGAAACAATTCTCGAAGTACTTCAGGAACGTAAGTTTCCTGTTGGTGACCTTTTTCTGCTAGCCAGTGAGCGTAGTGAAGGCAAGACTTACCGCTTTAACGGAAAGACCGTCAAAGTTGAAAATGTAGAAGATTTTGATTGGTCTCAGGTGCACATTGGCTTGTTTTCCGCTGGGGGAGAATTATCGGCCAAGTGGGCGCCAATCGCTGCTGATGAAGGGGTGATTGTGATCGATAACACCTCCAACTTCCGTTATGAGTATGACATCCCTTTGGTTGTGCCTGAGGTTAACCCTGAAGCGATTGCCGAATTCCGAAACCGCAACATCATTGCTAACCCGAACTGTTCGACAATTCAAATGTTGGTAGCACTTAAGCCGATTCATGATGCTGTGGGTATCGATCGTATTAATGTCTCGACTTACCAATCCGTTTCTGGAGCTGGTAAATCCGGTATCGATGAGTTGGCAGGTCAAACGGCTAAGCTGCTTAATGGCATGCCGGCTGAAAGTGAACAGTTCTCGCAGCAGATTGCTTTTAACTGTCTGCCACAAATTGACCAGTTTATGGAAAATGGCTACACCAAAGAAGAAATGAAAATGGTGTGGGAAACTCAAAAAATCTTTAATGACTCGTCAATTACGGTCAACCCGACTTGTGTGCGAGTACCTGTATTCTACGGTCATGCAGAAGCACTTCATATCGAAACACGTGCTCCAATTGATGCTCAGGAAGTGGCGAATTTACTAGAGCAGACCGAAGGTGTTGAAGTGTTCCATGGTGACGATTTCCCGACACAGGTTCGTGATGCCGGTGGTAAAGATCACGTGATGGTAGGTCGTATTCGCAACGACATTAGCCATCATAGTGGCATCAACTTATGGGTTGTAGCAGATAACGTTCGCAAAGGCGCAGCAACCAATGCAGTTCAGATTGCAGAAGTGCTGATTCGCGACTACTACTGATCGTATTATTTACTTTCATAGCAAAGCCTCACCATTGTGTGAGGCTTTTTTAATCAGATTCCAAAATTTAGTGTGAGATTAGTGCGAATATGGCGGCAGCCACACATTTTTTAGCTATGCGCCTATAGTTTTCGCGTGTTTATCCGATATATTTAACAGATCATTACATTAAAATTTATTGAGCACATAGCTGAGCCTTCTATGCTTCGAATTTTTAAGTGTCTGCTGCTGCCTGTTGCATTAGTAGCCGTGACTCAGACATCGATTGTTAGTGCAGAAACTATTCGCCTTAAGGGACCTGATGGCGAGATCCAAGCATCGCCGCAATATTCTGATTTTGTCCCCCAAGATCTGCGTAACAACGAGCCTTCTCGCTTTTATGGACCAACTACCTCTCAAGAAACACTCTGGGCTATTGCTAGCCGTTTGCGTCCATCCGCCAGCGTTTCTGTGCAACAAACGTTGCTTGCTGTGTATCAGCTCAACCCTCAAGCATTTGAAAATCAAAACATCCACGAGCTTATCCCAGGTAGTACGCTACGAATTCCTTCTCTAGCGCAAGTCCAAAGCGTTTCGACACAAGAAGCCGTTAATGTCATGGCGGCCCATCAAGCACGCTTGACGGATATTCCTGCGGTTTCTCGCCCAACCCCGCAAACCCGGCCTCAGCAGCAACCACAAGAGATGAAACCATCTAACGCTGAAAAGCCAATGATGGATGATACAAAACCGGCAATGCAGCCAAATGCGGATTTAGCAAAAATAGCCAAGCAAGAGCAAAAAGCGCAAGTTTCGACTTTGGAAAAGCAACTCGAAAGTTCAGAAGGCGAGTTGATGGCTCTGGAAGAGAAGAATCATAAATTGCGCCTAATGCTTGCTGATGTTCAGTCTGAAGTGGACGTACTAAAAGATGAGCTGGGTGATGAATCTCGAATTCGTACTGAAGTTGAGAAGTTGCTAGAGGCTGAACGTTTACGTTTAGCAGAAGAGCAAAAGATGAAACCATCACCACTGGATGAGTTGCTCTCTAATACATGGCTCGTCGCTGCTGCCGCCATTATCCCAGGCTTGCTGATTGGCTTGCTGATCATGATGTTGTTGGGTCGTCGTAAGAAAGAAGACTCAGAAGCACAAACCGCCACCGAACAAACCGTTCAACCTGTCGCACCAATTACTCCTGATTCATTAAATGAAGAGGTCGATGATGACTTGTTGCTTGATGATGACTTGTTTGGTGAATCAACTGACGATGAAGAGGAGTTGTTCTCGGATGACTCTGGTTTAGATGAAGTTAAAGAAGATGGCGAAGTAGATGTCTTTGCCGACTTAGAAGATAACGATCTCGATTTCAACCTTGAAGGTGAAGATGGCGAAGATCCATTCGCCGGTATTGGTGATGATGGCGAACTGGACGAAGCGCTCGCTGATCTAGATGCCAGCACTAATGGCATCAGTGTTAACAGCGAAGATAAAGCGCTCGGCCTAGAAGAGATGGAGCGTGCGCTAGATGAGGTCATTATTGAAGACGAATCACCGGAAGGAGAATTCGACTTATCTGATGATGACGATGAGATTTCTCAAGACGAGTTAGATTCATTGCTGGCATCAGATGGAGATTCAGAAGATCTTGGGACCGATGAATTGGATCAATCACTGTTAGATGATTTATTTAGTGAGACGGATTCTGATGACTCAAGTGATGATCTGGATTTCGATTCATTGTTAGATGAGGCTGGTGATGACTTCGATCTCAGCGGTAACGACGGTAGTGTCGAGGCTACTGATGCCAATGAGCCGAATTTAGCTTCAGACAGTGAAATTGATGACCTCTTTTCGCAAGTAGAAGCCCAGGCGGACCTTGAAAAACTTGAAGCGGAAGCACTCGATGAAACCGCATTGCTGGATGAATTAGTTGAAGAACCAACACCGACCCTCGATGAAGGTAGTACAGAGCTACTTGATGAACTTATCGACGATGATGGAACCGAAGATTTCAGTAAAGATGATGAGCTAGATGACTTTTTAAGTGATGATCTCGACTTAAGTAGTGATAGTGACACCAGCTTTGATGAACTCATCACTGAAGATAGCGATGAACTGGATGCGGACTCTACAGAAACACTGGATGAATTTCTAACCGATGATCACATCGATGATATCGCTTCTCTAGAAGATAGCACTGAGTTACTCGATGATATATTTGAAGCGGAATCGCAGCAGGAACAGCCTATTTCTGAAGAGCTCGGTGATGAAGGGACTGATCTATTTGAAGAATTGCTCGAAATAGAAAAACAGAGCGAAGAGCCAGTTCAGGAAGTGCCAGAGGAAGAGATCCCATTAGTTGAGCCAGAGGAAAATCAACCAAAACAAGGCGAAGAGCCTGAAACACCGGCAAGTGATGATAAATTCTCCAGTGAAGATTTTATCGATGACATGTTGAGCGCTGCGCCCGAAGGTGATCCATTGCTCGATGAGCTTGATTTGGATGAACCCGATTTAAGTGAAGCAGTATCTGAGGAAGTTGTTGCAGCGCAACCTGAAGATGACTCAAACTTTGCAGAGCCAGAGCCAGAGCCAGAAGAGGATGATTGGCTTACCTCAGCGATTGATGAGGTGGAAAGCCCTCAATTAGCCGAAGAGTCTGAGTTTGATTTGGTCCAGGACGAAAATCAAGATGCCCTCTCAAGCGATATGGAAACCCTTGAACTCGATGAGCCGGAAGCGGCGGGTCCCGAGTCTGAGCAAGATGATGAAGATGACTGGTTGACGTCTGCTATTGATGAAGTCGAAAACCCAAGTTCTGAATTGGAAGAGAGTCATGAAGTTCCGGTTACTTCTTCAGCACAGTTAGATGAGAGCACTGCCGTTGCTGCTGAAGAAAATGTGCCTGTTGAGGAAGATTTACTTGCTCAGCAGGAGCAAACGGACACATCATCTGAAGAGACTCCAGAGACTCCAG
>NZ_JXXU01000017.1 GCF_000967495.1 Vibrio neptunius
ATTTTAGGACGAGACAGTTATTGGGTATGTCGAGTCGCGTCTAGTCAGTGCCACCAACGGTAAGCGAATCAAGCTTCAAGGTGGGTTGCCCAACACCGACAGGTACGCTCTGACCTGCTTTGCCACACACACCGACACCTCGGTCAATACTGAGGTCATTACCAACCATAGAAACTTGCTGCATTGCTTCAATCCCCGAACCAATCAAGGTTGCTCCTTTCACAGGGCGAGTAATTTTGCCATTTTCAATCAAATAAGCCTCTGAAGCAGAAAAAACGAATTTACCCGACGTGATGTCGACCTGGCCACCACCAAAGTTTGGTGCATAAAGACCTTTCTTTACCGTAGAGATGATTTCTTCTGGCGAATGTTGCCCTGGTAGCATATAAGTGTTGGTCATTCGCGGCATAGGAAGGTGTGCGTAAGACTCACGGCGGCCGTTACCTGTAGGCGCAACCCCCATAAGATGCGCATTGTGCTTATCCTGCATGTAACCTTTCAGGACACCATTTTCAATCAAGGTGTTGTATTGGCCAGCTACCCCTTCGTCATCGATGTTAAGAGAGCCGCGTAGGTCTTTCAAAGTACCGTCATCAACAATAGTACAAAGCTCAGAGGTGACTTTCTCACCAACCTTGCCGCTAAACACCGAAGATTCCTTACGGTTAAAATCCCCTTCCAACCCGTGGCCTACGGCCTCATGAAGCAGGACACCAGGCCAACCTGAACCTAATACAACCGGCATCGCGCCCGCGGGAGCAGCTTCAGCTTCAAGGTTAACTAGCGCCATACGAATCGCTTCATCAGCGTAGCGATAGGCTACTTTTATACCCTGCTCTTCAGTCAAAAAGAAGTCATAACCAAATCGTCCACCACCACCAGCACTGCCTCGCTCACGGCGTTCACCACGCTGAGCCAGTACACTGATAGACAAACGTACTAAAGGGCGAATATCTCCAGCATAGGTACCATCTGTTGCAGCAACTAGCATTTGCTCATGTACACCACTCAGGCTTACAGACACCTCTGTAATCAAAGGCTCCTTGGTACGGATGTAGGCATCCAGCTCTTTTAGCAATTGCGTTTTTTGCTCTTTTTGCCAGCTTTCAAGTGGATTCTCAGCAGCGTAAACTTGTTGATTATCACTACGCTTGAACGCCTGAATTTGAATATTTTGACCTTGTTGCGCAATACCACGAGCGGCCATGGCACTTTGTTTCAAACCTTCAAGCTGAATTTGATCTGAGTAAGCAAAACCGGTTTTCTCACCCGCGACCGCTCGTACACCGACACCACAGTCAATGTTAAACGAACCATCTTTGATAATACTATCTTCCAGAACCAGTGATTCATGCCAGCTCGACTGAAAATAGATATCAGCATAGTCAATCTGACGGCTAGCAATGCTGGCTAAAGTCTTTGCAATGTCCTTCTCGGTTAGACCTGCCGAGTTTAGCAATGCGTCTTCTACTTGGTTTATTGTCATACTTTGCTCTTAAACATGTAATTGGTTTTGGAACCGAGTGTGGTTGAGAGTAGGCATCGCCTTACGGATTTCAGATACTCGTTTTAAGTCAATATCGACCAACAGATTCTGCGGTTCACTATTGAGTTTGGCGACCACTTCTCCCCATGGAGAGATTACCATAGAGTGTCCCCAAGTTTCTCGACCACAAGGATGAACTCCAGTTTGATTGGCCGCGATAACCCAACTTTGCGTTTCTATTGCTCTTGCCCTTAGTAACGGTTCCCAATGCGCTTTGCCTGTAACAGCCGTAAATGCGGCAGGGACCAGCATCACATTTGCACCCCGCTTCGCCAGTTCACTATACAGCTGTGGAAAACGAACATCATAGCAGATTGTTAAGCCCAAATGAGCGATAGGCGTATCGACTGACACAATTTGCACACCTGGCTTGAACGTTTCGGATTCTCGATAACGCTGATGAGAGTCGGCAACATCGACATCAAACATATGCAGCTTATCATAGTGTGCAATGAGCTCTCCTTGAGGACTGAAGACCAATGAGGTCGTGGTCACATCATTCTCACAACGAATTGGCATGCTTCCTATGACTAGAAATACACCATGGCGTTTCGCTACCATAGCCAGATCCGTTTGAATCATTCCCTCATTTAATGGCTCCGCTATTGTGTGGTAATCGGTACGATGGCCAAACACTAAGCTATTTTCCGGCGTGATCACCAACTGAGCGCCAGCGGCGGCTAACTTGGCAACTTGCTGTTGAATGTAAGCCAGATTTTCCTGTTCATCTGGCCCCGATGTCATTTGAATCAGTCCCACTCTTTCCATGAGCGCTCCTTATTATTCAATTTTTCCGCGTAACGTTTCTGGCAACTTAAACTCGCCTTTACTCCGTGATAGCTCTTTAACGACAGGCGCATCCAATGGCCCTTTCACTTCATAATTGACTTGAGTAAAGACCTCTACAACTGGTGAAATAACCGTGGTAATAGCAAGCACATATAGTGCCGTTTGCGGTGTCACTGCAAACGCGGTCAGTACAGGAATACCCGACGTAATATCAGGAACAAAGTTCACCTCTGCGTCCACAGTACGTGAGTTAAGGTTAGCCAACCCTTTGATTGTCATCTCACCCGCCACCGCATCCATCTTTATATCATTGGTAAGGAAGATACCATTTTTAATCTCACCGCTACCTTTAATCGAATTAAAGGCCATACCGTTGTCAAAGACATCGCTAAAGTCGAGCTGCATTTTTCGAATGATAGAATCTAAGCTAAACAGACCAAGCAGGCGTGCTGCCCCACTGACATCTGATATTTGACCTTTACCTAGCTTGGTCGAAACATGCCCTTGCAATGTGTTTACCCTCATCGACCAAGGGGAGCCATCCCACTCGACTTTAGAGTCTATCTCAAACGGTGCCTGTTGAATGCCTGAAGTAATTCCAAAACGTTCCATTACATCACTATTGTTGTCACCAGACATCTTGATATTGAACTTAGTATGACTCATGTCCTCCGTAAGCAGCCACGAACCATTCATATCCACCTTGTTCGCACCACTTTGAAAAGAGAGCTTTTTCCACTCGATTCGCTCGCCTTGACGTTGGAGGTCTAGATGCGTTTGTCCGACTTTATAACCTTGCAACCAGAAATCATCGATTGTCAGTGTTATGTTGGGAACTTGCTCATGGAAAGCACGTTCAAAATGACTGATTAGCTCTTTCTGATCTTTCCCCGCTTCAAACAAGGTCTTGTCTTTGTATTCGGCATCTAAAGCGGGAATGTATACATGTAACCTGTCGAGCGCTACGGAGAGATCATAAGGTTCAATGTAGCTCGCCTCACCTGCGGCCTCCTGACTCTCAAGACTCATATGCCAGCCAAGGTTTTTACGTTTGGCAATAAAGTCGACATCATTCCATTCGATACCCGCTAGGGTCAGCTCCCCCACATCCAATTCAACTCGATTGGGTATTGGTACCTCCGGCGTGTTCACCTCATTAAGAGCCGCCTCACTCGATATTGATGTAGAAGGAGAAAGCAGATCCGCCCACTGTTCAAGATCAAACTTGTCTGTGCGTATTTGAACCTGATGTCCGGCCACTGGGCTAATTTTAAAACTGCCTTTGCCTAAAATCAGATTTGTCGCTTTTAAAACAGGTGTATCAGGCCGAATATCAATTTCTGCTTGATACTTCAAATTAGGTAACTGCAAGCGAGCAGTAATGCTTTCCTGATTGCCAGATGCCTGCATACTGGCTTTCCCCAGTTGAGATAAGTCTTTATTCAGGGGATAAGGGTACTGACTGCTCACCATCTTAAGATCCGCACTGGTATCAAGTTGGTAAGTAAATCCAACATCATTAAGCTGAATGTCCACTCCCATACTCCACGGAGCATGCCCCTTTAAAGGCCCAATCCAGCGCTCACCGACATAAGGTGTTAGCGGTTTCAAATCCCAGTCACCGACAACATCAATATTAACGTTGTAACCTTGACCGGCATTCTCACCAGCAAAATCAATAGCAACGGGCTGCTTCAATAATTGCGCTGACAAGCCGGCTGCGCTGACGACATCATTATCAAACTCGATTCGGCCAGATACGTTCTCCAGTTTCAGCGGTGGGGTTTCGATAGTGACCTGATTTTCATCCAGTTCAGCGTACCCCCAAGCACGAGCTTCCTCATCAGAACTAAACGGTATATTCAGTTGGAAACTGGATGCTACTTTGCCATCAACCTGTACCGCTGTTAACGCAGCTCCCACAGAATCAACCAATGGTGAGGACGTCATGTAGTCACGAACAGCATTACCCTGCGCGACTGCACTCGCTTCAATTTCAATATGTCCGCCCGGTGCTAACTCAGGTATACGGCCAGTAATTCGAGTCGCACTTACGTCCATTAACCTTGCATTACGTGAGTTAAGGTACATTGCATCATTTTGGAACAGTAAATCTAACTCCAAATCCGTGATGGCAGGCCAAGCGGTATCAAAACTGAACTTCGCTTGTTTCAGGCCTACCCAAGCCTGGAACATGCCATCATTCTTATGGTATGGAAAATCACCTAGTTCACCATACCAGAGCAATTTAGCGGTATTTACTTTCCCGGCTTGAATAGCTGTAGAAAGATAATCGGTTAAGTCTCTTCCGAGCGCTAAAGCGGGCAAATAGCGCCACGTTTCACCTGCATTATACAAATCGGCTTCCGCATAGAAGGACAAAAAAGGGCTTTTATCATTCGGAAAATCGAGCTTGAACGAACCGAGCACCTGAAGATCAGGTGTTGCCGCCGTTACTTTATCTGCCCACAAACTCCACCCATTTTTGTGATTCTGCCACACCATATCGACTTGGCCTTGCTTAATGTTCAATGGTGCCTGAAACACTTCGCCATAAGGTAATAGGTCATCAATTAAAGTCACACTTGCTCTAGCCTGATGGATATCACCTGATATTGTCGCGGCAAGATGACGGACACCGGGCAATAACTCCCATTGTTTCATTGAACCATCAGTCAGCTGCGCAGAATAGTGGAGCGAGTTTATTTCTTCACCGTGCATTGAAATTCGTATATCTTCCACTACACCGCCAAGGTCTAAAGTTTCTAGGAGCTGGGTAGTTTGCTTCGACTCTGGTGCCAACTTAACCAATGGGGAAATGGCTTTAAGGTCAAGCTGAGAGATATTAAGTAGCCAGTCTTCAGGTTGCCACTGATAAGCAATATCCAACTCAGGCCATGGCTGGCCATCCGTTTCTAGGGAAAGTGAGTGAGCATTCACTTGCCAACCTTCACCTTTAGGCTCAAGTTGTAATATACCCGACTCAATCAGCAGTTCATGTTTACGCCCCTCTTTCCATGTCAGCTCAGAAGGTTCGAATTCAACATATGCATTGGTTGGTTTGTTGTGTCGCAGAGTAACCCAGCTGTTTAAACTCACCTGACCTTTTTCAATACCCGTTTCAGATTTAAGGTATTTTGTCAGCCAAGGTGTGACCAAAACGTTGTCGACTGCCAGATAGAACTCACCGCTAACTTCAGCCAAAGAACCATGGTCAATAAAGTTGGCTTTAACCTGAACAGAATTAAGGTTACTGTGAGCAATGCTGACCTCACCGTCTGCTATATGGCGCCGACCTTTGTTTTGCCAGAACAATTTCGCTATGTCGAGTTCACGCTTTGAGCCATCAACTCCCTGCAACAAAATTTCAGAATCCACTAACGAAAAGCTATCTAATTGACGTAACAGTAGCTGATCCAACTGCTGTACAACACTCTTCTGCTCACCTTGCGGCTGCATCGCCGTTTTTTGCCCAGATTGCACCCATTCTATGGAGCTGATGTCCAACTTCAGGTTATGAATGCTCAAATCAGCAATTACTGGACGCCGATCAAGCAATGATTGAATGAGGTCAAATTCAACTTCGACTGTTTGTGCCGAAAAATGAATACCGCTGCTTTCAGGCGTATTCGCACGCACATTCTGCAGTGATATAGAAGGGTGAGTGTTTCGCCAGAACCCACTGATCTTATCGATTTCGAAATCAAGTTCTGATCCTCTATTGACCCAGCTCTGGATGGCACTTTGGAAGTGATTGAGCTGGGGCAAAGTAATACGCAATGAGGTGATGACAATAGCTAAGGTGACCATCACAGTCACCAAGAGCCATATGAATACTTGGGTGAAACGTCTAACAGTGGTGTTCACGAAAATCCTACATCATGACAACGTCAAATTGCTCTTGAATATAAAGAGGCTCTGCCTGAACCTTGACCTGTTTGCCAATAAAGACTTCCAGCTCTGCTAGTGCGTGCGATTCATCGCCTTGTAGTGCATCCGCAACGAAAGGAGAAGCATAAACCACAAACTTGTCTGCTTCATACGCCCGATTCACTCGGGTGATTTCACGAAGAATCTCATAACAAACCGATTCAACCGTTTTTACACTTCCCCGCCCCTCACAGGTTGGACAAGTAGAACATAGAATGTGTTCAATACTTTCTCGTGTGCGTTTACGCGTCATTTCGACCAACCCTAGCTGTGTAAAACCATTAATGTTGGTTTTCACTCGATCCTTATCGAGAGCAGCCTCCAAAGAAGTGAGTACACGCTTACGGTGTTCCTCTGACAGCATGTCGATGAAATCGATAATAATAATACCACCAAGGTTACGCAGTCTGAGCTGACGAGCAATCGCCTGCGTCGCCTCAACATTGGTATTAAAAATCGTTTCTTCGAGATTACGGCGCCCCACAAAAGCACCGGTGTTAATGTCAACCGTCGTCATTGCTTCTGTTTGATCAATAATCAGATAACCACCAGATTTGAGCTCAACTTTACGCTCCAGAGAACGCTGAATCTCATTCTCGGTATCATACATGTCGAAAATGGGTTTATCGCCATTATACAGTTCGAGCTTTTCCGTCAATTCAGGAACATATTCAGATGTAAACTCTTTGAGATTTTCAAACTCCAAACGAGAATCAACCAGTATCTTAGTCAATTCTGTACCGACAAAATCTCGGAGGATACGTTGAGATAATCCAAGCTCACCATAAAGCGTAGAGCGGGTTTTGTACTTGGTGCGACGTTCATTCACCTTAGACCAGAGGCGCTTAAGAAATGCAGCATCCTGAGATAGCTCAGAGTCATGAGCTCCTTCTGCAGCAGTGCGAATGATAAAGCCGCCGTCTTCATCGCAGTAATGACCGACCACTTTTTTGAGGCGGTTGCGCTCATCTTCACTCTCAATACGCTGTGATACGCCTACGTGGCTAGCACCGGGCATAAATACCAAATAACGAGAAGGTAGAGTAATGTCCGTTGTTAAACGAGCACCTTTAGTACCCAATGGATCTTTCACCACCTGAACAACAATATCTTGCCCTTGCCGAACTAACTCGGAAATATCTCTGACCTGAAACTGCTGTTTCTCATTTTCAGCCACACATTCAGTATGAGGAACGATATCAGAAGCATGAAGGAAGGCGGCTTTATCGAGGCCAATATCAACAAAAGCGGCTTGCATCCCCGGTAAGACACGACTCACCTTACCTTTGTATATATTACCGACTATTCCGCGCTTTGCTTCACGTTCAACATGAATCTCTTGTAGGGTTCCCCCTTCAATCATGGCCACACGAGTTTCACTCGGGGTCACGTTGATTAGCAACTCTGCACTCATCGGCGCACCTCAGTATTTTAAATTATAAGAATTTGTGCAAGAGCTGGTCTGTTTCGAATAATGGCAGCCCCACCACAGCATGATAACTGCCTTCAATACGCGTAACGAAACGTCCGCCAATCCCTTGGATCCCATAGCTACCAGCCTTATCGCATGGTTCACCAGTATGCCAGTATTGCTCTATTTCATTTTCGGTCAAAGGTTTAAACCAAACGTCTGTAGTCACCACTATAGTCTCTTGTTGTTCTATGGTTGCAACGGTCACTGCCGTCATTACCTGATGAGCACGATCTGAAAGTCGCATCAACATCTGTTTAGCCTGCTCCAAACTCTCTGGTTTTTCCAGAACCGTACCATCGCAGACCACGATCGTGTCTGAACCAAGCACGACGGAATCACTCTCAGCCGCTACGCCAGCCATCGCTTTATCTAAAGAAAGGCGTGATACATACTGAACGGGCGTCTCTTGAGCGGCCTGCGTTTCTTCAACATCGGTGCGAATGACTGTAAATGAATAACCCAGTTGTGACAGCAATTCTTTCCGTCTCGGAGAGCCTGATGCTAACACCAGTTTTTTCATCATTAATTACCTTATATGCCAGTGTCGTCTTACTCTACGCATCAATAGGAATAGCCATGGCCAGAGAATACAGTTGATTAATCCGCTCCAAAGTGACAGCAGATTAAACGTTATGTCCTGTATCAAATACTCACCCGAAAAGATCAAGACGTCGAGAATCATGGAAAGCACTCCAATCAGCATCGCTTGCTGCCAAAGTGCCATATTGCGTAGGACTAGGAAATTAAGTGCGACGAGGTACACCACAATTGACATCATCATACCGCGGATACCTAATGTTGAACCCAACAGTAAGTCCCACAACAGACCGAGCACCAAAGCTGTGCCAACGTTAACTCGATGAGGTAATGCAAGTACCCAGTAACAAATCACCAGAAACAACCAAGACGGTCGCAATAAATCCAATACACCAGGCCATGGAATCGTCTGCAGTGTTAAGGCAATTAAAAACGAGAAGACAATGACCATCTTGCCTTTGAATACACTATTTGCCATTACCTGTTACCTCTTGCATATTGTCCGGTAATGCCTGTTGGATTTTGTTCTGACGTGAGTCATTTGGCCAGATCAACAATAGATAGCGTAGACGTTCAAAGTCTACTACTGGTTCCGCTTCAATAGCGGCAAACTCTCGTGCCGTATCACGCAGCACATCGACGACATGAGCGACAGGATACCCCTCTGGATACACGCCTCCTAACCCAGAAGTCACCAATAAATCACCTTCCTGAATATCTAGGCTAATCGGGATGTGATCTAAGTTAATTCGGTCAATTTTGCTATTACCTGACGCAATAACTCGAATATCGTTACGTATCACCTGAACTGGAATTGCGCTCTGGCTATCAGTCAGTAATAACACTCTGCTATTGTGCGCTGATACAAATGTCACCTGACCAACAATGCCTTTTTCGTTCGCTACGGGTTGACCGACATAAACACCATCTATCTGGCCTTTGTCGATGACAACCTGTTGGCGATAGGGGGACGTATCCACAGCCATTACTTCAGTGACGACCTTACGCTCATCCCGCACAAACGAAGAGCCCAGTAACTTTCGAAGACGCTGGTTTTCTTCACGGTACTGATCCAAAAGCAGCATGTCGTTTTTAAGACGCAAAATTTCGCGCTTAAGCTGGTGATTGCTCTCCATAAAGTCTTTGCGAATGTTGAACCGTTCATAAGCCCCGTCAAACATAGTACGAGGAACATCAGCGAGATACTGAATAGGGGCAACTACGCTGTTGAGCAAGTAGCGTACCTGTGCAAATGCGCCTAAACGACTATCAGCCAGCATAAGGCTGGCTGATATAATGACTGCGAAAAACAGGCGTAGCTGAAGTGAAGGTCCTCGGCCAAAAATAGGCTTCATTGAATATGAGTTCCTTAATCGAATCGAAGCAGCCTAGCGATATACTAGGCAAACCCGATTATTCTTCACTGAATAGATCGCCACCGTGCATGTCGATCATTTCTAGAGCTTTACCGCCACCACGAGCTACACAAGTCAGTGGATCTTCAGCAATAACGACTGGAATGCCTGTTTCTTCAGTGAGAAGGCGATCGAGATCTTTAAGTAACGCACCGCCACCGGTCAGAACCATACCATTTTCTGAAATATCAGACGCAAGTTCTGGTGGACACTGCTCCAAGGCGACCATCACAGCAGACACGATCCCAGTCAGAGGCTCTTGTAGAGCTTCGAGAATTTCATTTGAATTCAGGCTAAAGCTTCGTGGCACACCTTCAGCAAGGTTACGGCCACGCACTTCAATTTCTTCAACTTCATCACCTGGGTATGCTGAACCAATCTCGTGTTTGATTTTCTCTGCTGTCGCTTCACCGATCAAGCTACCGTAGTTACGACGAACGTAGTTGATAATGGCCTCATCAAAACGGTCACCACCAATGCGTACTGACGAGGAGTAAACCACGCCGTTTAAAGAGATCACCGCTACTTCTGTAGTACCGCCACCGATGTCAACAACCATAGAGCCAGTAGGCTCTGAAACTCGCAGGCCAGCACCAATTGCAGCCGCCATTGGTTCATCAATCAAATAGACCTCACGTGCGCCTGCTCCCAGTGCAGACTCACGAATGGCACGACGTTCAACCTGAGTAGAACCACAAGGGACACATACCAAAACACGAGGGCTTGGTTTCAGTACACTATTATCATGAACTTGCTTAATAAAGTGTTGCAGCATTTTTTCGGTTACATAGAAGTCTGCAATTACGCCGTCTTTCATAGGACGAATTGCAGAGATGTTACCTGGAGTACGACCCAGCATTTGCTTAGCAGCATGACCAACAGCAGCAACACTTTTTCCTGCTCTGTTACGGTCCTGACGGATAGCGACTACTGAAGGCTCGTCTAGAACAATACCCTGTCCCTTGACGTAGATAAGAGTGTTGGCAGTACCTAAATCGATTGATAGATCATTAGAAAATATGCCACGAAGTTTTTTGAACATATTCTTCGCTCGTCCTGAAAGAATTAGAAGATAGAAAATTGCACTAAATGTACCAATGCCTTGCCTTATCAGCAAGGCATTGAACTATAAACATGGACTGAAACCCGCAATTTCTAACAGATTCCTAACGAAAGTCGAAAAATCTCGTTGTCTCTAATTCTGCTCGTTCCACCAAATGACTCGATCACTCCCTCGGTATAGACCAAATTGTGTCAGTCCTGAAGTGACATCATCCAGACTACCATCGCCATTTTCATCATATTTTAGCCAAGGAAATAACAAATCCACATTGAGAGAGGTTGTGATCGTTCCAGTGCTACCAGATCCGGGAGGAGTAAACTCTACCCAAGACTCTCCACCGCTGGCTATCGCAGAAGTAAGCGAAGCATTAACCTCCGGCTGAGTAGGACTACCGTTAGTCACAACCGTATAGTTCCCCGATGTAAATACAAAGTTACCAATACCTCCAAAGCTGGTACATGAGTCATCGGTATTGGTGTCAAAGCGATCACTTTGATAATATTGCACTTCCAGTCGCTGCCTCAGCGTTGCAATCTCAGAACCATAAGTGTCGTTGATAACCAGCCTCCCCCAGCGTAGGGCCATAGTGCCATCTACATCATCAAAATTAATACCTTGGCAATTACCTGAGTCGTTAGACTTTAAGCAAACACCATCGGAATCAGTCACGTCACTCGCAGTTAATACCAATTGAAAGCTAGCAGTAAAAGGATTGATGGGGGTGGTTTCCTTGGAGTAATAAATCATTTCATTTTCCAGCACCATAGTATTACCAGTCGTTGGTGTTCTGGTCACACTAGATGAGGTAGTAGTGTCGATAGTCATCGTTAAACTATTATCCGAGAGGTAGTTACGACTTCCCCAATTATTGCTGTAACGCCACCAGTCACCGATAACATAGTTACCAACCGTCGTGCCATCAACGGCTTTAGGATTTAGTGTCAGTTCAGGGCTAGTCGAATAACCAAAAGATTGGCCAATGTAGCTAAACTTCGGGGATTGAGAGCAAGCACCCTGCAGTACTGGCGTATTCAAAATATCAGTAGACGTTGTTGGAAGTTCGAAATACGCAGGAATAAAACGCCCTATATTCCCAGTGGTGCCAGCGGTAATACTCTTAGCCGTACTTCCATAAAATGAGTTTGGTGGCGTCACAGTAAAACTAAACACCCCAACTTCAGAGACCGACTGCGTCACGCTATTGGTACCATTCAAAATAGGAGTATGGCTATAAGAGGTGGTACTGATACTGCCTGCGGTGCCTGTTGAGGGCTGAACCAAACTATGACTGATGGCAATGTTGCTATGTTTGTAGTTAGGTGTCACTTGGTCATCCTGATTGTAAGCGGTCACCTTAAGATTAAAGCTTTCCCCTGCTTTGGCGAAAATACTACAACTGATATCGGCACTACTGCAGACTCCCGTGCCACCAGACGTGTTTTCAGCCGTTATGGTCAGGTATTTAGGGAAACTCACGAAATTCTCTGCACCTCTAAGCTCTAAGCCTAATTCATCTCCAGTTCCGACATATTTCGCATTTAACTGTAAATGACCTGCATCATCATAATTGAGATTGAATTTCGTT
Organism: Vibrio neptunius; assembly: GCF_000967495.1. GTDB lineage: Bacteria > Pseudomonadota > Gammaproteobacteria > Enterobacterales > Vibrionaceae > Vibrio > Vibrio neptunius. Next base: position 12,340 of record NZ_JXXU01000017.1, read on the forward strand.
TGACCGTTACTATCAAACGCTAAATTATAATTCGTCGCCCCTAACTCACTGGTACCAAGATCCGTATCACTCCCCGTCACATCAACAGATACTTTAGGGCTTCCGACCAAATCTGCTCCTGGGTCTAAATATTGATTCCAAAGGGCGACACTCTTTGTCACTCCCCCAAAGCCGACATCACATTTAGTATTGCTGTCTCCCTGCTTGACAGCACTAAGCGTTACTTCAACGGATTCAGCAGCATACTTGTCTGACATATCGATAACAAAACCACTATCAGAAAAGACTAAATCACAGTTCTGGTCACTCCAGCTACCACTACCAATTTGGCATAAATTAGTGGAGAAAGGACGAGCTGGAGGGTTTGATCCCATCACATCTAACTTGATGCTGCCTGAGGAATGTTTCCGTATATAAAAGGTCTCAGAACCACCAGTAATGGTTTGCGTTATTCCCCCTTCCCAGCCTCCTCCTCCAGAAACGACGGAAGGAGATAAGGTAATGCTGACAGGATCGGTGTATAACTCTGTACAATTATCATTCTTACATGCCTTAATTGTGACTTCTGATTTGTTACATGTAATCCCTTGCCCAGTATGGGTAATACGAAAATGATCGATTTGATCTTCTATTGGTCGTGATTTAAGTGCACAGACTTGAAAATTATCAATCTCGTGGATGTTGGTCACACTACCTGTCGAGCCGGTAATAGAAAGCAAGAAATCATCTGGGACTGCTGCTTGGTTATATTGGCTATCCAAAACATTAATTGGGCCGACAATTGACTGCCAACTACCGTTACCAATCTTACGGGAAATTTCCACCTGCGATTCATTGGTGATCCGAGAATCCACCACAATCTTATAACGATGTACCGCCCCAGAATTATTGTTATCCACAGTTGGCGACAAACAGTTCCCATTCTGGTTTGTCTGGCCATTGTTACACGCGCCAGCTAGATAACGATAGCCCGTTTCATCAACGCCAGAACCACGCAATGCTACCGACTGGCGTCTCCGCCCTGGGTCACTACCCTGCCCGCCTTCATTGGAGAAGTTACCATATTCATCAATACCTACGCCGAGCCAACCACCAGCAAATCCGGGCTCATTAGGTTTAAATCCATAACCTAAAGGCCCACCAAATGCGCCTGCTCTTGGAGTAACCAGTGCGTCTGAAAGCACAACACCAATACCATCCGCCCCTGAACCATTGTAGGCAAAATGATCAAACTCTATTTCAACCAAGTTATCCTTAGCTGGGAATAGACGCTGATAAGTCGACGACGTCGCTTGATCTTGTACCGCTTGAGTAAAACGCAATCGACTGCTGATAATTCCAGGTTGAAAAGAACCACTACTAGTAGATGTCACCCACAGGTCGGAAAGTGAACCCGAATTGAAATCATCGCTAAAACACTCCAAAGAAACACTTGAGTTGTCACACATACCGATAAGATCAGCGTTTTTTACCACATCGGGATCAACCGTTACCGTACTATTACCCGTTGTTACTAGCGCGCCTCCAGCAGCAAGAGCACCTGATACTTGTGCATTACCAGCCACCTGAACGCTTCCCGCAACGTAAACAATGCCATTGATTTTGTTCTGACCGGCAAGCTGTAAGCTACCTGCAACATAAATAAACAAATCTTCCGGATCACCATCAAGGTTTAACTCAGCATTTGTCAGTTGGAGAGAATCAAAATACAAACGAGTCGTTGAACCATTGGTGCTGAGTTCAGCCCTATTTTGGAATCGACCAGAGTTGTAACTGTAATCGCCAGGTGTAAAGTTACTCGTTCTTAATGTAACGCCTTGCCAACAAAGATTACTCCCCCGAAAACGAAAACAGTCAAGATTACCAAGTTTGTTATTAATGACGTCCGGTGGAGGAATTAACCCATTAACGGAATGATTTCCAGAGGGAGGATCAGTAAAGATGTCTGTGCATTGAGGTACAGCATAAGCGTACATTGGTATCATTAGACCAATCACGAAAAAAACAGTGCTCCTCATCATGTTCATTGTCTGACTCCTACCTCAATGACTCTTTGCAGTTGCCACCCTCCCACTTGGCACAATCCTGTTGAAACCAATTGAAACACCTCAACATTATTATCCAGTCTGCCCAAAGAGGTACATGTCACCGAGGCCGAACACTGAGATAAACCAGTCCCCGAAAAACGAATCGTTTGCGCGGCTCCCACCTGACAGCTGCCATCAGTATCAGTCTGATAGAAACGGCTGATTTCTATCTGTGCCGCAGAACGTGCCGCCATTTCTGCTCTTGTACCAATAACTGATGCAATCAGTTGATCACTACTACGCTCTTGGTTTCGATTGGCGATGGCTGCCATAAACCCCACCACTACAACAATGATGAAGATAACCAGCAGCAATCCGCTCCCGTTTTGACTACGGCGTGTTGTAGATAAGCGCATCATGATCAAACCTAACCTGCTCTCCATTACCGACGAAGGTCAGCTCCATTTTAACTAGGCCATTACGTTGCAACTGGGGATCAGCAACAACAAAGTTGACCTGATTAAGATTTCCAGCAACCCTAACTCCAGTACCTAATAATGCAGGCGTTAAAGTCGCTCTATCTAGAGCATAGTTGGAATACCTCAATAGCTCAGTGCCAACCAAGCAAAATGCGACGGGATCACGGTAGAAATACAAACGATCCGCAGGGCTCAATGTCGTAAAACCGGAGCTCACTGTCAGGTCAACATCCACCATAGACGTCATTGCGCCACTAACAGCGAAATCGACAGTGGTACTAACTTGAGCGGTTTGGCCAGAACCATCCACATCTTCTCTCAGTTCAGCACTATCGGTTGGATACACCACTACACGCTCGCCCGCGGCAATACTTTTAACCACTGGAAGCACTCTGATTGACGAAGAGGCCGATAAAGCCGTAGGAAGATCCATATATATGGCACTGTTCGTAATTGGCAGAATTTCAATACAGTTATTCGCTACCACAACACTATTTGGAATCGCTTCGCGAATCTCTCGACGTAGCCTTTCAGTAGCAAAGCGCCCTTGCTGAATTAAAGCTTCACGATTAGATGAATCTGAGTAAAGTACCAATGACTGACGCACCACTTCACCGACAAACAGCCCAACAATACCTAACAAAGTGATGGAAATAACCATTTCAATCAGAGTAAAACCACGCATCAAAAATTCCCTTTTGTCGCTGAAAATGGATAAGTATTCCCCTGACGGTCAGTAATTGTGACGTTAATTCGCTTATAATGTGTCCTGGTGAGAGATTCTGCGCCTTGCATGGTGCCACCGATATCTTGCTCGTAGAAGACAAGAATGGCGACGTTATAGCCTTGATACTCGCCACTAATATCAACACCCAGCACATCTTGAACGGCACCGCTCAGGCCATCAAAGTCGTCAACATCATTGTATAAGGTTTTATTTACCTCTCCTGATTCTGGACCAAGGCTGCCAGTTTCAGTACAAAGAACTCGATCGGTAGTAACAACGAGAACACATTCGGGTAAACCACCATTTGGCCCAGAATTGTGATCAAAATTACGGCCCAACACCTCATCCAACACCGCGCGGCCTAACTCCGCCGCTTTAACCGATGAAACCTGCTCAGCACTTTGTTTACCTTTAGGAAACAGCGCAATCGATACACCACTGATCGCGATGCCAATAATCACGATAACGATCACCATTTCCAATAACGAAAAACCGTTATGTCTAGCAGCTTGTCGAGTTCGCAAAAATCCCCCCTTCTGAATTAACACAAATAAATCGACGAGTACCAGACTGCCCTTGAATAGTAATGGTGCAAGAAGCTGCAGAGCACTGAGATGGACGTCCTAGACTATCAAAATCAATAAAGTTACCTGAGCTGATTGTTAATGCCACACCGTCTTCGTTAGCGTCAACAAAACTACTGTCGCTGGTGTTGGTGGGAAACGTCGTTGTACACGCACCCGACACGATGGACGCCGCCATATCAATCGCTTGATTTCCATTGATAATCCAACGCCCGCATAAACTACTACGATTCATCGCTCTCAGCTGAGTTAAGCGCAGTGACGATAAAACGGCTTCTTCCATTAATTGTGCATCAAAACTGCTTTTACCCACGTAACGACTGGCAGCATAGACTGAAACCACGGCAAGCAGCACAATAACCATAATAAGCTCAATTAACGTAAAGCCTCGACAAGGCTTAGCATTCATAAATTACCTAAGTAGTTAATTTTTCTTGTTTGATTATAAGTTAGAAAAACCATTAATGAGGGTGTTCTAGGTAGGTTTTGAGAGGAAATGAGAAATTAATCAGATGTCGAAGAAAAGAAAGGCCAGCGTTGCTGGCCTTTCTTTAATAATTAGTTACAACCACCTGTAGCTACGGTTGTCGAAGCCGCACTCGCAACAGCAGTCCCTGTGGCCTGCGTGTAAGTAACAGCACATGTTGCATCGGTAGAGCCACTGAAGCCATAGGTAATACTAGTATTTGCAACACTTGTCACAACGCTCCAATCACTATCAAGGCCGACAACTGCCGCTCCGATACCACCAGTTGTCGCCAGCGGGTAACCATAAATTGTCAAAACGCCTTCCACTGCGGTCCCAGCAGCAGCGCTCGCCGTTTCTTGGCCATCAATAACAGCTTTGCCATACACAATGCCAGCAGCACCATCAATGGCACCTTTAAGGCCTTGTAAAGATGCTTCTCGTGCATCTCCTTGTAGGTTAAGAAAACGAGGTGCTGCAGTGACTGCCAGAATACCGAGAATAACAATCACCACTACTAATTCGATTAGGGTGAAACCGCCTTGTTTTTTCATAGTCTCTATCTCTCTATGCTAAAGATCCGCAGTTTTACTGCAATGTCACGGTCACACGACCAGTTTTAATCTCATAAACAAACTGATGACCCGAGCTACCTTCTTTCTGAATATAGGTACAAGTATCGTTTGAATCATCAGCTTGTGCTGAATACTTTACATTAGAATTCGTATTCGAGTTTGTAACAGTGTCCACCTTAGGTGGGTTTTGCAGCAAGCTTTCCATTAAATCTATACACATTTGATCCGTGAGGCTGGTTGGAAAACTGACATTGTCTGTGTTCAAACCGTAGGGGTAACCATCGCGAAAGCCAGTGTCAGCATTGCTGCTATTTTTTGAGCGAGTCAGCCAGAAGTCGACACCGTCATAATCAACACGATTGTATGATTCAGAGCTTATTGTCAACGATGGACGAGCCTCCGCTTCCCATTGTGCGCGAGCTGAAAGCACTCCCGTAGCAAAGCCTCCAGCAACCCCCTCTACACTGGCTTTCTTTGCTTCGTCAGTCACATCTAAAAAGCGAGGTAAAGCGGCAACCGCCAGTAACCCGACAACGACAATGACAACGACAAGCTCAACTAACGAAAAACCAAACTGCCTATTATGCATAACTACAAACTCGCTATTTAGTACAACGTATTATACGAGATATCTACGATATAACCATCACAAATATGTCAATAAAATCAAGTTGATGAAAAGCCGACACTCACAGTAAACGTATTATCCACCAGTTGTATATGAATCGATTTACCCTGAGTATAAACATAGTCACATTGGTAATTATTTAATTCAGAGCGATTAACTACCTTGAGTGGCATTGAATCCAAAATGCTCAACTTCGGGTATAATAGTGAAAGCCAAGCCATACACTGCTTATTCTTTTCAGACATTTTGGGCAATACCCAACCTGTCTCAGAAAATACCAAGCTTTGATTTTCCACAATCAAACTTTCTCGCTGCCCTTTCAACATCCATTGCTGTTTGTAAAAGCTCGCTCTTTCAATTATCCGCTTACTGGCCAGTAAAAAGGCAGCATCATCAACATCCTGCTCTAATTTTTCCAACACCAAAACAAAGCTGAGCAATAAAATAATAATAGTCGACAACCAGACGACTAACCTTGAGCGTTGTATACCACCCGCCATATTAACCTTGAATAGCGTCTAGCATGCCCCACATTGGCAGGAATATGCCAAGTGCAAGAATTAATACCATACCCGCTACTATGACTAATAATATAGGCTCTATTCTTGCTGTCAGCGTTTTCAAGTCATAGTCCACTTCACGATCATAAAAATCCGCTGCTTCAAGCAAAAGCTCATCAATTCGTCCGGTTTCTTCTCCAACGGATAGCATCTGCAGCACCAACGGCGTAAACACCTGACTATTACTCGCTGTGGTTGAGATAGTTCCCCCTGCTTCAATGGACGACTTCATCTCTAAAAGACGGTTTTCTAGATATTTATTTTCTAAAGCTTCTGCAGAGAGTGCCAGTGACTGGTTTAGAGGAACACCCGCTTTGAGCATCAGTGCAAAAGTACGAGAAAATCGCGATAGCTGAGCACGATTCACTAAATCACCAATGATTGGCATGCGTAAGCGAAATTTGTCCCACTTTTCCTCGCCAGTTGCCGTTCTTACCCATGCCTTAAAAGCAAATATCAGACTGACAATCCCCGCCAGCATAAAAGCCCAATAGTTGACAAAGAAGTCAGATGTCGCGATCAGAATTCGGGTGGGCAGGGGCAGATCAACGCCAAAGCGAGCAAACATACTGGCAAACTGTGGAATCACCTTAACATTGAGAACAAACAGCGCGACGAGAATAAAACTGATCACAAACGTGGGATAACGCATCGCTGTTTTGATACGTTTACGCGTTTCCACCTCCTGCTCATAATAATTAGCCAGCTGCATAAGAGCCTGATCCAGTCGGCCTGTATTTTCGCCAACATTGATCATGGAAACAAACAGCGGACTAAACACTTTAGAATGCATTTGCATTGATGATGACAAGCTGCGTCCATTGGTCAGCTCTTGCGTCACTTCTTCTAGTGCCTGTTTCAACTGCTTATTAGCACTGTTTTGGGTTAACCCCTTCATTGAACGTAATAAAGGGACACCCGCCTTTGTCAAGCTATAGAGTTGACGACAAAAAATAACCAGCACTTCCAGAGGAATCGACGGCTTAAATAGAGCTCCGAAATCCGCGCTAAACGAACTCCCACCACTTCTACCCTGTATGATAGCGGTAGGAATAACGCCTTTGTTGAGCAAAGACTCTGCAGCTGCTTCTTCATTTGGGGCTTCTACCTGCCCAGTCGCAGTTGTACCGTCTATGTTGCGTCCCTGATAACTAAATACTGGCATGGCTCATCCTATAGATAGATGGCTTCAACAGACCCAGACGCATCACCTTCGCCGAGGTTCATAACTTCATCTAGGCTCACTACCCCCTGCAATGCAAGCTCCATTGCCGACGCAAGCAAAGGTTTATAACTGTCAGACTGGCGGGCAACGGCTGAAAAACCCACTGCGTCATTAGCTCTAAGCTTATCCATCATCTCCTGTTCGAGTTCGAGCATCTCAAAAACACCAATCCGGCCTTGGTAACCGGTAAGATTACAGTTTTGGCATCCATGCCCTTTAACAAAATCAGCATGTTCTTGATTAGGGAAACGCTGCGCTAACCACTGTTTGCGAGCATCTTCAACAACATCTTGAGTTTTACAATCTGGGCAAACTTTACGCACTAAACGCTGAGCCACTACCGCACGAACGGCGCTTGCCACTAAGTAACCAGGAGCGCCCATATCCATCATTCTTAGCGCGCTATCCACTGCATCATTAGTATGTAAAGTACTTAAAACCAAATGCCCCGTTAACGCAGCACGCAAACCAATCTCCACTGTTTCTTGATCACGCATCTCACCAACAAGAATGATATCAGGATCTTGACGGAGAAAGGTTCGTAGAATCGTTGAGAAATCGAGATCAATTTTAGAATTTACCTGAACTTGGTTCACGCGTGGTAGACGATATTCAACAGGGTCTTCTGCGGTAATGATCTTCTTGCCGGGTTCGTTGAGTTCACTTAACGCCCCATATAACGTGGTGGTTTTACCAGAACCTGTTGGTCCAGTAACTAATATCATACCGTGTGGTCGACGAAGTTGACGCCGCAGACGTACTAGTAAATGGTCTGGTATCCCTGAGTATTCGAGCTTTCTCACTCCTGTCGATTGATTGAGAAGACGCATTACCACAGATTCACCATGCTGGACTGGCATCGTCGACATACGTATATCAACCGACTGACCTTTGGCCCTAATGTTAAAACGGCCATCTTGCGGTAGACGCTTTTCAGATATATCCAGATTCGCCATCAACTTCAGACGCAGAACTAAAGCGGGAGCAACATTAACCTCGTTGAGCAAGGTCTCATGCAGCACACCATCAATACGCTGGCGCAAGCGCAATACATTGGCATCCGGCTCAATATGAATATCTGAAGCTCCAACCTGAATGGCATCTTCAAACAAGGAATTGATCAGCTTCACAACCGTGACTTCGTCACTGTCTTCATCCTCAATGCTGAAATCAAACGTTTCATTCACTTGATGCTCAGCTTGAAGTTGCTCAGCAAAAGAAGCAATTTCTTTGGTACGTCGATAGTAACGGTCAAATCCATCAACCAGTTGTTTTTCAGCAGCAATGACAAATTCAATACTGTAATTAGGGAGTTGCCCAAGCAAAGCTTCCTGAGCAAAGAGATCCGCCGGGTCACTCATCGCAACTCGAAGCGTATTTCCCTGACGCCCAATAACCAACGTTCTCAAACGGCGGGCATGCACCTCTGGGAGGAGCTGCACGGCATCGGCATCTATATTCGCTCGACTAAGATCAATAAGGGGAACATCAAGCTGTTGGGATAAAAAGGTCAACATTTGATGCTCAGTTAAAAAACCGAGTTCAATCAGGGTCGCCCCTAGTTTTCGGCCTGTACTCTTCTGAGAAGCGAGTGCCTCCTCTACCTGAGAATCAGTAATGATGCCTTCTTCAACCAGTAGGTCCCCAAGACGTTTCCTAAGCTTAATTTGCATCCGGTTGCCCTTCTAAACGACTAATAAGCGACAAACGGTCACGAATAAACTGTTTTGACTGGTTCGATAACCCGAGTTTCGTTAAAGCTTGCTGATATGCTTCTTCGGCTTTAAGTAAGTTCAACGCCCTCTCTTGCTGGATACCCAAACCTAACCACCATCGACCACTATCAGGGTCCATTGACACTAGACTTTGATAACTACTCAGAGCAATGTCATCTTGCTTAGATTTTTGAGCCAGTGCTGCTCGCAGGGATAAATACTCTACCGAAGCCTTCTGCGGTAAGTGCACCAAAGCCGTTAACGCCGCCTCGTTTTGCTGCTCTTTCATCAGTAACTTAGCCAAAGATATCCTTAGTGTACTGTCTTCTCTATCGAGCTGAATGCCTTTGCTTAATATATCGACCGCTTTCCTAGATTCTCCTTTGCCGTAGTAAAGCGCTGAAAGCTTTTGTCGGACCTTAACACTAGCTGGCGCGTAACGAAGCGCCTCCTGATAATGGCTCAACGCTTCGTTGAGATTACTATTGTCGAGAGCTTTTTTAGCTCGAATCTCCGCTTTTTCTGCAAGTTGAGCCGAAGAAAGCTCTACTTGGTGGACCACAACCTCCCCTTTTTCGACTTTAGCCGGAGGCGTTGCAGTCGCAGCTACTTTGAGTATCTTCGGTTGTGGCAAAAGGTTCGAATTGTTATTGGTCAAATTTGATGGCGGTGGATTGTTTTTCTTATCAGACTTGTGCTGAGGTAGATAAATAGCATTGCTGCTGACTGACGATTTCGATGTAGGCGAAACAACAGGCTCAACCGTTTTATCAACACTAACTGCCGCCAGAGGCTGAGACTCGGAAATAGGCGCTTGAGTAGAGAGCGCCCACCCCCCGACAGCCAAGCTTAAACCAAAGCTGCCAACGACCCAAGGCAGGACCTTAAGCTGGCTAACAGGTTTCACGTTCGCCTTGACGATCTGCTCTGGCTGATTGGAATGATTATTGGCTAGTTCAGAAAGCGCATTGTTGATGGCACTCATGGAAAACTCCAACCCCAAATTTGCGGGCATTTAAATTTTGGTTTGCAGCTGTCATACGTATCATGGATAGCGTTAAACAACTGTCGGTTGCTGACCTTGTATTCACTCTGGCTACACGCTAGGACCAAGCACTTATGACAAATTTGATTGATCAACCTTGGAATGCCCCGACTGGCTTTCCAGATCGCTTTTTTCTGACTGAGTGTAAACAGTTCAAGCTTGCCACCAGACTTTTCGATCCGATTATCTATGTAAGCTACCACCTCAGAAACAGACAGTGTTCTTAATTTCGCACTGAATGTAATGCGTTGTCGAAGTTGACGCAGGTGATGCTGTTCAAGCCGTTCATCCAACTCAGGTTGGCCTATTAGTACAATCTGCATCAGTTTGTGGTACTCCGTCTCCAAATTGCCAAACAAGCGTAGCACTTCCAGCGCTTCATCACTCAAGGCCTGAGCTTCATCAACAAACAGCACCACTTGAGATCCACTTCTTGCTAGCTCTATAAGCTTAGCTTGTATATCATCGACGAGAGTCGTGGTATCGGTAACACGTACTTCAAGCTCTGTCGCAATCGCTCTCCTCAGTTCATTACCACTTAGCGCGGGGTTAGGCAGATAAACCAGCTGTACTGTCTGACCTAGCTGATTGACTAGGATTCGGCAGACCATGGTTTTTCCGGTACCGACTTCTCCGGTTACCTTAATTAAACCTTCTCCCATTTCTATCGCAGACTGAACCGTTTGAATCGCCTCATAATGAGGATCCAACCCCAAGAACAACTCGGTGTTCGGGGTTAAATTAAACGGAAACTGAGTTAAACCAAAATGCTCCAAATACATAGTCGCTTACTGCTCATCAGGAAACCATTCCTGAAGTAAATCCCTCGACCGTTCAATTTCTTTCTGCCACGTATTTACGCCCACAACTGTTGGTTTGAGCAAGATCACTAACTCGGTCTTCTCTGTATACTGTGTGGTATTTCGGAACAGATGTCCTAACGCAGGGACATCGCCTAAAAATGGAACTTTAGAGGTTCGATCAAGAGTGTTTGACTTCATAAGCCCTCCAATCACCACGACATCGCCATCTTGGGCACGAATAACCGAGTCTGATTCACGAATAGAGCTGGTAGCCAAAGGTAAAGAGACTGTGCCTGAGGAGCCAGTGTTGATATTTTTTGTTTCTTCCGTCACATCAATCACGGCAGGATGGACATGTAAAAGTACACTGCCATCATTGTCTATTTGTGGAGTCACATCGAGGGAAATACCTGAAAAGAATGGGGTCAGTTCGATATCTGTACTGGTTGTCGATGTTGTGCTGCTTGAATCAATATTGGTCGAAAAATCCGTGACAAAATAGCTGTCCGTACCGACTTTTATTACCGCCTTTTGATTGTTGGAAGCCGTAACGCGGGGGCTAGAAAGAACATTCAGATCACCTTGCGTTGCCATAAAACTGATGACCGCATCAAAACTACCGCTAGAAATGACTAAGTTCGCCTGCCCACCCAACAAAGAACCTACCGTATCTAAACCGGGTAATGTGGCTGGCGTACCAGTGGTCACTGGAGTTCCTTGGCCTATGGTGTAATTGGTCCCATTCGAAGTGAACGCCTTCGACCAATCAATACCTTGTTGGTAACCATCACTCAAAGTGACTTCAAGAATTTTAGCTTCGAGAATAACCTGTCGGTGTAACCGCTTTTGAGATTCACCAATAAAGTTTCTCACTTCTCTAATTTCATCCGGATACGCTCGAATCGTAATCACACCAGCTTGAGGCGTTATGACGACACTTTGCCCCTGACCCGAACCCACTAACTGGCTTACGGCCTGCTCAAGTTGAGGCCAGAAGTCACTCTCGCTGGTGGTTTCGATTTCAGTACCACCTTTGGACGAGCTGGTATTGGAACTCCCCGTACTTGACGTATCTGAACTGGAAGAAGACGAACTTGAAGAACTGTTGGTTACAGTACCCGTCGTGATAGAAGTCAATGAACGGCCATTACGCTTGAATTGCAGATAATCAACCGGAATAGTCACTGTTCTCAAACCTGCTGGGTAGATCTGTATTACCTTTCCCACTTTTTCAATTTGATAGCCATACAGATCCTGAACAACAGACAACACCTCGTCTAAAGTAACGTCCGTCAAGTTAACCGTAATAGTGCCCGACACATCAGGATGTAAAGCGACACTGAATTCCGTTCCCTTTACTAAACTGGCAAAAAAAGCGTTGGCATCAACATCATTTGCTTGAATTCGAAAGCGTTTCACCGTCTCTGACGCAATCAAGCCTGAACCATCCAACTCAGGCATCAGGTCAGCTTCTACAGAGGGTGGCAACTCATCTAAGCCATGACTGCCTGATTGGCTCAACGCTTCATTGAGAGCGTCTTTTGCCTCCACAGGTGGACGATGCCCCATAGAGCAGCCAATTAATGACGCAACTGTAAAGACTACAACAAGTTTACGCATACGCTTCCAATAACCTTACTGTTTTATATCCAGAGTAAATAGCTCTAACTTCCATTGTTGACCCGCTTTCAATAGCGTAACAAGTTCTGGTTCAATATGACTCACCGTATATCCGTTGATCGTATCCCCTACTAATGCCACTTGATTACTGAGTACTGCCTTACATTGTCTAGCCTCTGAGCAAACAATACTTTCCAACGTAGGGATGGGCTGTTCAGTAATCTTAGCAGCAGGTTTCGCCTCTTGAGGCTTCTGCCAACCCAAAGGCGCCGTTGGGTCCTTTGAAGCGTAGATCACCGACGAATAGCCAATCAAAACGACAAAAATGAATTTAACCACCGATGAACTCCTGTCTTGTGCCAAGCGTGTACACCTCAAGTATTAAGCGTGCGGTTGGGTATTCCTCAACGGTGTAATTGAAACTGCGCCAATAATACTTCACTGGAAGAGATTCTAGAGTATTGAGATAGCTAAGAATCGAGAAATAACTGCCCGTTAGTTCGATCTTGACCGGATGTAGGTAATACCCTGTCTGAGTCTGTTTATCCGCGCCGCCAACGATTGGCTCTGCTGGCATTGACTCGAGAGACACCAGCTTCAATCCTTTTGTGCCAGCCAAAACACCCTCCAGTAACCGCGCCATTTGGCTGGGGGAAATAAGGGTTTCTATTATTTCAGCCAACTGCTCTGACAACTGCTGACTTTCCATCAGAAGTTGCTTGTATTGCACATCTATCTTCTGATCAGGATCTTTGTTAAGTGTAGCGGTTGCCAACAGAATATCCGCTTCGAGACGTTGTACGCTCAGCTTAGATGAGCTAACTTGCCCTGATAAGGATTGATTCGTTTTCAGTACAGGTTCAATCATCCAAACAAGCAAGGATAAACCAATAATAACTAGACCACAGATAGTCAGAAGCCACTTTTCACGTTGGCTTAGTAGGCTGAATTTGTCACTCAATTGGTGCCATAATAGCTGCATTATTTAGGCTCCTGTTTCGTGATAAGTTCAAACGTCACAATGTCATCATCGTTGCGACCAATTTTGAGTTTTTCAAATGTTCGTCCCACAAGATCTACTTCAGATTTAAATTGATTTACCCAATTGGGAATCGCCCTAGCTTCGCGCGCAAGCCCTTGTAAATCCATAGTATCAGCATCGATAAAGATATGATTTAACGAAATATCCTGTCGGCCTAACTCTGCTAGCGCACGCATCACACCTGAGTATCCAATTTGCTGAGATTGGTCAAACCCTTTGACGGCTTTAAATGAAGCCTGTTTCGCCTGAATATCAAGCTTTAATCGCGCAACAGCGGCAACTTTAGCTGCTGATGGTTTATGTTTTGCCATGCGCTGATTCAGTTCGGCAATCTGCTGCTCGAGCCCTACTTGCTGAGCTCTGTACTTTTCTAGATCTCGCTCAAGCTGAACTTGTTGAAACTGAAGATAAGCGAAAATACTGACTAAGACTGTCGCAACGGCAGACCAACCCACAACCACTTGAAATAGGTTAAATATTTCTTTTTTTGGCTTCAGGGAATCTGGGAACAAGTTGACCGCGCCGTCGCTGAGCTGATCAACATACTCAATCAGGGTATCCCCAGATTCACGATCACCTTCAGTTAACGCCGCAACGTTGACACTCAGACGTTCACTTAGTGCTTCGACCAATTGTTGTTGATCTTCCTCATCACAACATATTTTCATCTTATGAAGAGAAGCGCCGCGCAACTGCGAGGAGAGGTAGTCAATCGAACGTTGTAGTTCCAAGGCAATACCATCAAGCTGAAGTGCACTAGTGGCAACACCTGTTAGTGGAGAAGCGACTCCCCTAATCGTTCTCTGGAAAGCACAATGGTGATCGACGAACGCTCGAACCCGGAAGCTACTTTGCTTACTGCGTTGTAAAAGCAAAAAGCTGGACAGTTCACCCGCAGATACTCCCCATATCTCGTCCTCGACTAGGACTCGGTTTAGCACGATATGATGAGCTGACAAACTTTGTTGTAAGCCAACAATCAAGCTCTTAGGTACAACATACACTTGTAGCTTGTTACCGATCGGAAGGTGAGCAGCATCAGCAACAATCTCAGTCACTTTTTCACTGATGAGATCTTTGAGCAGAAAGGGTAAAGCACTACTCAATTCAGTTTCAGGAATGTTAGGCTTATCGATTTGGTAGGTTTGATAGATTTTCGAGTTTAGGACAATATCCAGATGTAAATCAGAGAGTTTCGATTGGACCAATGTTTTAAGCAGTGTTTCTTGCCATGCCCCCTCTTCTACCGTCACCTTTGAGGGTAGTTTGCCTTCAGCCAACGCTGAAAAATAGAGTTCGCCAGGCTGAACAACGACGGTCAGTTTTAAGCCGACTCGCTGTTTGTGATTAAACTTTCCTATCAAAGACTGAATGTTCATTTACTGCTAAATTTTCGCCACCGGTTGCGACGACCGACTTGCACTTTACTGGCCATCATAACTTTCCTTTCAGTTTCAACTTTAGGCATCAATTGTTGTTCAGACTGAAAGTAGCGTCCTTGAACACCTTGTACTCCTAAAGCCAGCATAGTCTTGTACTCTTGTTTATTGTCGACCCCAACGGCAATAACTTGAGTTTTGAGTCCTTCACATGCGCCTAATAAACTTCGAACAAATAACTGATTTTCGTCTCGCTGATCTATTTGTTTCACTAAACTTCTATGCAGTTTTAAAAAATCGACTGGAAGATCTTTTAAATAATGAGTGCTCACAATCGATCGACCAGCTTGGCCAACGGCAATGCGACACCCCAATCCAGAAATCATTTTTATCACTGGACGCATATAGTCCAGATGTTTAACTAATCTTGCTTCTGAAAATTCGAAGATCAACGATTTTCGTTGTTCTGATGTTAATTGTAGTAGTTCATCCCGAAACCATTTGAAGTATTCTCGACCCGCAAACGGCACTACATGAATGTTTACAGAGTAACATATTCTTTTCTTTGACACTTTCAGAAATTTTACGATCGCAGCAAAAACAGCACGATCAAGAACGGCTTCATAACCCACAGATTCTATAGCAGAATTGAATCTAGATGCCTTTATCAAACCTTTATCCGGATCATTAATACGAACAAAAAGCTCAGAGTGCTCAAACACCCTGTCTTTGTTTGGATCTAACAAATAGCAGGGCTGATAAAAAATATAGAGTTTTTCTGGCTTAATTACTAAATCGAATAGAGTACGCCAACGCACGTTACCGCGGTCATCATCATGCGTGACCAATTTATTAAATTTACTCCAGGTATTTACGCGCTGTAACTGAGCACTTTTCAGGGCCGTTTCAACTTCATCTAGAATACGTCCTTGGCTCTCTCCTTCTCTGTACATGCTGACACCAATATGCAACCAATTTTCTTTTTCTAGAGGTAAAGGAGGAGAGAGTTTAGTCAATTGCTTTAAGCTATTTATTGCTATTTGAGCGACTTCTTTGCTGCCTAAATGAGGGGCAAAAATAGCAAAGTCAGACTCATAATAACGAGATAGAATAACGTCTGGATAACGCTGAACAATGTTATTCAAGCTAGTGCCGATATCGATCACAAAGTCATCTGCGACCTGTTTTCCAGATTCTTCTTGTAATTGTTCCCAATCGTCGATACGCAAAAGCAATACACCACCGTGAGAACCATGTTCAGAAAGTGCTGATTCTAATTTACTGTCGAAAAGTACGCGATTAGCAGTACCAGTGACCTGATCTAAAAAAGTTTGGGTACGAATGAAAGTATCAAAGCGGCTGCGCTCTTGACGAGCGTCCTGCAATTCTTCTATTAACCGATCTAGAGCTTCACTGGCCGTGTAGGGCCACTCTCTAACATCACCTTTGGCATACTCTTCAACACGTCCAGCAAGAATCATTCGTCCTCGTTCCTCCAATAACTCAGATCCTGCAAGTTGCTCCTTGAGCCATTTAACACCACGCATTAAGCAGAAAATAATCAAAACCACAGCTAAGGTGATCGACCATAAAGCTTCTAGGGAGTAGCCATAGCCGATGTAGGGAGGAACGGCTTTAAAGTGGAGACGATAACCAATATTACGCTCTAGCTGGTATTCAGTGTCATAGAGGAGAACTTTATCAACTTTCGAAGAGGTGTCTTTATAACGGTATATAACACCATGGGTAGATAGCAGCTCCATCTCAACAATGTTGGAAGCTTGGAGCATTTTGGGCATCCAACGTTGCAACGAGTACGCGGCGTCAGGATCTTCCATTTCCTTATCTAATACTTCGACAATGCCTTGAAGAGAATGATCTAGGTACTCTTGGCCAAGTCGTTTAAACGATAAGGTCCCACCTAAAAAAAGGATGAACATCGCACTGGTCACTATGACAGTGACAAACGCAACGAGGCGAGTGCTCAACTTTAAGGTAGGGGTATACCTCATAGGTAAAGAATTCCTTTTCTAAAAATAAGGTCGTAGCAGCGATAAAAATCAATCAGCTCTCATCATTGCCATTAACTGATTGGTCTGTTTTTCTAACTATATAAAAAAGCCGCGAAATTCGCGGCTTTTTTCAGGATTCAATGAGTTAGAATGGGATATCGTCATCAAAATCCATTGGCGGCTCATTGTATTGAGGCTGACTTTGGTTCTGTGACTGCTGCTGTTGCGGCTGAGAATACTGTTGCTGAGCCGGTTGACTTTGCTGCATTGCAGGCTGTTGAGGCTGACCCCATCCGCCTTGCTGTTGAGGCTGTCCCATCGACTGACCGGGCGATCCACCTTGAGCGCGACCACCGAGCATTTGCATTACGCCATTGAAACCTTGAACAACCACTTCTGTCGTGTAACGGTCTTGACCATTTTGATCTTGCCATTTGCGAGTTTGTAACTGGCCTTCAATGTAAACCTGAGAACCTTTGCGCAGGTATTCACCAGCAACTTCTGCCAGCTTGCCAAACAGTGACACACGATGCCATTCTGTTTTCTCACGCTGTTCGCCAGTTGCTTTATCACGCCAGCTTTCAGACGTCGCAATCGTGATGTTTGCTACAGCGCCACCGCTTGGCATATAACGTACTTCCGGATCTGATCCCAGATTTCCGACTAAAATAACTTTGTTGACTCCACGGCTCGCCATGATTCGCTCCGTCTAATTTTTCTATTTACCTTAAAACAGCACATTAGGATAACACGCTTTACTCTTTGAACAAATTGCAATCCTCACCATGGGTTCACAAAGTCATGAACCCTATAGATATCAGTATTATTTACGAGCAAATTCAATTCATTACGTGATTGATAGATTTAATAATTACCTACTAACATGAAACTATACGCAATCCTGTAAACATAATTCGCACTAGTCACATTTCTCCTTCACTCTGCAAGTACTTGTAATGAAATCGAATGAAAACTCCGATGAGCAAAAATATCTATACCCGAACTATCTACTTTCTATGTGAAGATAAAAGCACAATTCACCCTCTTATCCGTCAGGTTGAGGAACAACTCCAGATCCAGATCCCCCGAATCGAGCCCGACGAATTAATGCTTGCCATGCAGCAGCATAAACATAAGATTCTGATGATAGATCACAAGAACTATCAAACACTCAATAACCAGATCCGTGACCTTCCTCTCTCGAACAAAATGTTTGAAACCATCATTTTTAATGTAGAAAAAAGACTGAAAACAGACGACCTGCTCTGCTTTGGCGACCTAAAAGCTCTTTTTTATCAAGAAGAATCAATTGAAGCGATTGCAAAAGGGTGTGGTGAAGTGATCAATGGTCAAAACTGGCTACCTCGAAAAGTGGCTGCTCAACTGCTGCATTACTATCGCCATGTAGTACTCAGCCAAACTGCTCCAGCCACCGTAGACTTAACTGCTAGAGAAATCCAGATTCTGCGATGTTTAAAAACCGGAGCATCCAACATACAAATTGCTGAAGATCTGTTCATCAGTGAGTTCACTGTTAAATCTCATTTGTACCAAATCTTCAAGAAACTCTCGGTAAGGAATCGTGTCCAAGCCATTGCTTGGGCTAATCAACATATGCTGTCTTAAATATAATCCGATACGCAAAAACTCACATTTTGTCTTTAACATTCATTATCCATTCACGCAAAAAGTGATAAGGTTGCGCCAGCTATAACAGATTAATTAAATATATAGGGTTTAAACATGATCAAAAAGTGCCTTTTCCCAGCGGCTGGCTATGGAACTCGCTTTCTCCCTGCGACCAAATCCATGCCTAAAGAAATGATGCCAGTCGTCAACAAACCGCTTATCGAATACGGTGTTGAAGAAGCTATTCAGGCGGGTATGGATGGCATGTGCATTGTCACTGGCCGCGGTAAGCACTCGATCATGGACCATTTCGACAAGAACTACGAATTGGAACATCAAATCAGCGGAACGAATAAAGAACAACTGTTGGTCGATATTCGTGACATTATCGAGAGCGCTAACTTTACTTATATTCGTCAGCGTGAAATGAAAGGACTAGGGCATGCAATTCTTACTGGCCGTGAGCTAGTCGGTGATGAACCGTTTGCTGTTGTGCTGGCCGACGACCTTTGTGTCAATGAACAGGAAGGAGTGTTAGCCCAGATGGTTGCCCTGTTTAAGCAATTCCGCTGCTCAATTGTCGCTGTTCAAGAAGTACCTGCCGACGAAACTCACAAGTATGGTGTGATTTCTGGTGAGATGATCAAAGACGACATCTATCGTGTGGATGATATGGTTGAAAAGCCGGAGCCTGGAACTGCACCAAGTAATCTGGCTATCATTGGTCGCTATATCTTGACGCCTGATATTTTCGAGCTCATCGAAAATACCGAGCCAGGTAAAGGTGGAGAAATTCAGATCACTGACGCTCTACTGAAACAGGCAAAGGCAGGTTGTGTTCTGGCCTATAAATTCAAAGGAAAACGCTTTGATTGCGGTAGCGTTGAAGGCTACATCGAAGCAACTAACTACTGTTTTGAGAACCTTTACCTAGCGGATCGCAAAAAGTCAGAACTGGATAAACAAAAAACGACAAAAGAAGCTTAATCGCTTGATGCTAGCCATGCTTCTAAGGCCGCTCAATAGAGCGGCCTTTTTGTTACTGTTTTTTTATCCAGTATTTTCTTTGAACATTTATTACTCTATGTAATACTTAGCCCACTTGTTTTTACACTGAGCGAGAACAATGGATAAGATCGAAGTTCGCGGCGCACGCACCCATAACTTAAAAAATGTGAACCTAACCATTCCACGAGATAAACTCATCGTGATTACAGGTTTATCCGGTTCAGGTAAATCATCACTTGCCTTCGACACCCTTTATGCGGAAGGTCAACGTCGTTATGTTGAATCCCTATCGGCCTACGCTCGCCAGTTTTTGTCTTTGATGGAAAAGCCCGATGTCGATCATATTGAAGGCTTATCACCAGCCATTTCCATTGAACAAAAATCAACGTCGCACAACCCTCGCTCGACCGTTGGTACCATTACTGAAGTGTATGACTACCTACGTCTATTGTACGCACGTGTTGGCGAGCCGCGTTGTCCTGAACATCATGTACCTTTGACAGCTCAAACCATCTCACAAATGGTCGATAAAGTTTTGGAGCTTCCTGAAGGATCCAAAATGATGCTCCTTGCGCCAATTGTTAAAGAGCGTAAAGGCGAGCACGTTAAAACATTGGAAAACCTTGCTGCACAAGGTTTTATTCGCGCTCGTATCGATGGTGAAACTTGCGACCTATCCGATCCACCAACCTTAGAATTGCATAAAAAACACACCATTGAAGTCGTAGTAGATCGCTTTAAGGTGCGCGATGATTTACAACAGAGGCTGGCGGAATCCTTTGAGACGACGCTCGAATTGTCCGGCGGAATTGCAGTCGTGGCTCCGATGGATGGAGATGGCGCAGAAGTGGTCTTCTCTGCTAACTTCGCCTGTCCACATTGTGGCTATAGCATGCAAGAACTAGAACCGAGGCTGTTCTCGTTCAATAATCCAGCAGGCGCCTGCCACACCTGTGACGGCCTTGGCGTCCAACAATATTTTGATCCCGATAGAGTCATTCTCGATGACTCTTTAAGTCTTGCCGAAGGGGCGATCCGTGGTTGGGATCAGAAAAACTATTATTACTTCCAAATGCTGTCATCTTTGGCAGAACACTATAACTTTGATCTAAAAGCACCTTTTAAGTCTTTATCAAAGAAAATGCAAGATGTGGTACTTACAGGATCCGGACGTACAGAGATCGAGTTTAAGTACATTAACGATCGCGGCGATATTCGCGTCAAACGTCACCCATTTGAAGGCATACTCAATACCCTTGAGCGTCGCTATCGTGATACCGAATCCAATGCCGTGCGTGAAGATCTAGCTAAGTACATTTCAACTCGTACTTGCTCGAGCTGTGAAGGCAGTCGCTTGCGTTTAGAAGCTCGTAATGTATTTATAGGCGACACAACCTTACCTGAGATTGTTGAGCTAAGTATCGCAGATGCGTTGGGTTTCTTTGCGTCATTGAAGCTAGAAGGTCAGAGAGCGCAGATTGCCGAAAAAGTAATGAAGGAGATCAATGATCGTCTCCAATTTTTAGTTAATGTTGGCCTCAACTACCTCAACCTTTCTCGTAGCGCTGAAACCTTATCAGGGGGGGAAGCTCAGCGTATTAGACTCGCCAGCCAGATTGGTGCGGGCCTGGTCGGGGTAATGTACGTATTAGATGAACCTTCCATCGGACTTCATCAACGTGACAACGAGCGACTATTAAACACCCTAACTCACTTGCGTGATTTAGGTAATACGGTGCTGGTTGTGGAACATGATGAAGATGCGATTCGCATCGCCGATCACGTGATCGATATAGGCCCTGGAGCTGGTGTACATGGCGGTAGTGTGGTAGCAGAAGGAACCATGGAAGATATTATCGCCACTCCAGAGTCACTAACTGGCCAATACCTCAGCGGTACAAAAAAAATTGAAGTGCCTGAACAGCGTACCCCTATCAATAAAAAGAAAGTGGTCAAGTTGCTCGGCGCTACAGGTAATAATCTTAAAGATGTGACATTAACAATCCCGGTTGGTTTGTTCACCTGTGTGACAGGGGTTTCAGGTTCTGGTAAATCTACTCTGATCAACGATACTTTTTTCAAGATTGCACACACTCAGCTAAATGGTGCGACGACAGCCACTCCATCTCCTTATCAAAAAATTAAAGGGTTGGAGCATTTTGATAAGGTTATCGATATTGACCAAAGCCCAATAGGGCGCACACCACGCTCTAACCCAGCCACTTATACAGGTATCTTTACACCGATCCGAGAGCTATTTGCGGGAACGCAAGAAGCACGCTCTCGAGGTTATAAACCGGGTCGCTTCAGTTTCAACGTACGTGGAGGGCGATGTGAAGCTTGTCAGGGCGATGGAGTCATCAAAGTCGAGATGCACTTTCTGCCAGACGTTTACGTGCCATGCGATGTGTGTAAAGGCAAACGCTACAACCGTGAAACTCTCGAAGTCCACTACAAAGGCAAGACCATTGATGAAGTACTGGGGATGACGGTTGAAGATGCACGAAACTTCTTCGATCCTGTACCCGTCATAGCCCGCAAGCTGCAAACACTTATCGATGTTGGACTTTCTTATATTCGTCTTGGCCAAGCTGCGACCACCTTATCTGGGGGTGAAGCGCAACGTGTCAAACTGGCCCGAGAACTATCTAAGCGTGACACTGGTAAGACGCTCTATATTTTGGATGAGCCCACCACTGGCCTGCACTTCCATGATATTCAACAGTTGCTTACTGTACTGCATCGACTACGTGATCACGGTAATACAGTGGTGGTCATCGAACATAACCTTGATGTGATTAAAACCTCAGACTGGATTGTCGATTTAGGACCAGAAGGTGGTCAAGGTGGCGGTGAAATTATTGCTGAAGGAACACCGGAAGAAGTGGCCAAGGTAAAAGGTTCACATACCGCACGATTCCTCAAGCCTATGTTAAAATAAAGAAAAGTAGTAAATTAAACAGACCATAACATGGTCTGTTTTCTTTTGAAGGACGCAATAATCAATGGCAACCATCCATTTGGCAGGTACAAGTCTAGAGCCGCAAGCACCTAAACTACCACTCATTAAGCCGTTTCTTGTTTCTATAGCGGTCGTATTTTTGCTCGCGATGCACATTTTCACCCCTAATCCTGGCGGTGCTGGGCTCGCGCTCTCTTTTAATACAACGACTTGGCTGGCAGTCAGTTTCTCTCTGGCAATAGGGTTATATCAGACCGGAACCCAAGGTGTGATCAGATACAATAAGCTGACCATTGGACTGTTTATGTGCTGCGTATTGATCACAATCCCGGTATCTTTCCCTCACTCAGACTTTTCACTGTCTCAAGGTAAACTGCTCGGCTTATGGGCTGGCTACGGGCTGTTTTTTGTTCTTCAACAATTTCGCTTTAGCAACAAGCAGAAGCAAGGTTTGTTGTGGTTCATCACTATCTCAGTCTTTATGCAGGCGCTGTTTGGCTGGTTTCAATATTTACTCCTGCAACCTGACAACTTATTTGGTTACGATACAGTACAGAATCGCCCTTACGGTATTTTTCAGCAGCCGAATGTCATGGCCAGTTTTCTCGCCACAGGACTGGCTCTGTCAGGGTATCTACTCACTCGCCATCCCAAAAAGTATAATCGTCATTTCAGTGAAGTTTTGTTGCTGTACTTAATGCCAGTTGTTACGGTTCCATTACTCATTTTGATAGCGTCTCGCACTGGTTGGCTAGGGGCTTTTATGGCTGTCGTTTTACTCTTGCCTTACCTCTATCAATTCGCAACCAAAAAACGCTTTTGGGGCTGGCTTGCGTCCATTTTACTCGGCCTATCAATTGGTAGTGGCATTAATTTACTATCGGATGGAGAGTCTCTAGCGGCTAAACGGGCTAACCTAGAAAGCCCGAGACAATACACTTTTCCTCAAACACTCGATATGTTAGTTGAGAAGCCGTTCACAGGCTACGGATACGGGCGATTTGAGCCAGAATACATCGTCTACACAGCACGCCAACATCAGTTAAACCCCAACTATCATCCCGGTCTTGCTTCAATGGACCACCCTCACAATGAGCTGCTTTATTGGGGGGTAGAAGGAGGCTTACTTCCAGTATTAGCTATAGTACTCGCAGCGATGATGGTTTTAGTAAGGATCTACAATGTTAAAAAAGGTACTCGCCTCGCGATGTTTGCCTTATTTGTGCCAATAATCCTCCATAGCCAACTTGAATACCCTTTCTACCATTCAGCCATTCACTGGATAATCTTTGTGGTTCTGCTTTTCTGGATTGATCAACGCGCGCGCTCGTATCGTTTTGCGTCATTCAGCATTGTGACTAAAACACTGTTCCGAGCGATGAGTTTAGTCTTACCCATTATAACCAGTTTCTACATGCTGACAGCGTTACACACTAACTATGTCCTCACTCAGTTTGAAACATCGCAGCCTAAAAATCCTGACTTACTCAAGCAAGTCAGTAACCCAATAGTTTGGAAAGATAGGTACGACTGGGATATTTATAGCACCTATCTCAATATTGGCCTTTATCGTCAGGAAGCGAAGTTCATCCAGCCATACATTAACTGGTCATTGAAAACTATTAAAGATAAACCAAGGCCCGCGTTTTATAACAACCTAATTCTTGCTTACCAAGGCCTAGGGGATAGTGAACGTGCCGAGCAAATTCGTAGAGAGGCGCAATACTTGTTCCCTGCTCGCGATTTCTCACAGGTGCAATACATAGCTCCAGATATCGATGCACTCAAAGCAGACAATGAAAAGTAGCCGAATAAAAAGGCGACGCTTAAAGCGTCGCCGTTCAATTCTATTTTGATGGTAGTTACTGCGTGAGTGACTCTTCTAATGCTCTCAAACAGAGTGCAACATTTTCTGCACGAGCGCCGTAGCCCATAATGCCGATGCGCCATGCCTTACCCGCTAATGCCCCTAAACCGGCACCAATTTCGAGATTATAGTTTTCTAGCAAATGGTTACGAACCCCTGCGTCATCAACGCCTTGAGGAATATAGACTGCATTGAGCTGAGGTAAACGTGATTCTTCTTCAACAACAAACTCAAAACCCAACTTTTCGAGACCTAACTTCAACTTTTCATGCATGTCACTATGACGCTGCCAAGCATTCTCTAACCCTTCATTCTTTAGGATTAATAGCGACTCATGCAGCGCATAAAGGCTATTTACAGGTGCTGTATGATGGTAGCTACGTTTTCCTTCCCCGCTCCAATAGCCTAATACTAGACTTTGATCTAAAAACCAGCTCTGGACAGGTGCTTGCCTTGCCTGAATCTTCTCAATGGCCAGAGGTGAGAAGGTCACTGGTGATAAACCCGGAACACAAGATAAACATTTCTGGCTACCTGAATAGACCGCATCTAGCTGCCATTCATCGACTTTAAGCGGTACACCACCCAAAGAGGTTACTGCATCAACAATCGTTAGCACACCGTGAGCTTTTGCAAGCTTACCTAATGCTTGGGCATCGCTGCATGCGCCTGTCGATGTTTCTGCGTGAACGAATGACAGGACCTTTGCATCTGAGTGCTCTTTCAACGCCTGCTCGACTTTATCGACCGAGACAGGAGTACCCCATTCATCATCAACAACGACCGCTACACCACCCGCTCGAACTACATTTTCGCGCATGCGCTCGCCAAACACACCATTGCGACAAACGATCACCTTCTCTCCCGGTTCAATAAGGTTAACAAAACAAGTTTCCATACCTGCACTGCCCGGCGCTGAAACAGCAATAGTGAATTCATTTTCGGTTTGAAAAGCGTATTTGAGTAGCTGTTTTAGTTCATCCATCATTTTGATGAACAAGGGATCAAGGTGGCCAACTGTAGGTCGACTCAAAGCCTGCAAAACTTGAGGAGAAATATCCGAAGGACCAGGGCCCATAAGAATACGGTGAGGGGGGATAAAGCTTTGAATCGTCATTGTTCACTCCTTGATACTGGTCTGCTTTTACTTTATTTGTCTTTACATTAAAACAAATCGACACCAGCAGCAATTGGACGAAAGTTGTCAGGTAAAACCACTGTCACAAGTTTGTTAATTAATAAACCGATTAAAGTGATACTTTCCCGTTGACAAAGCTCACATAAAAACGTTCAATGCAGTTTGTATGGTGAATTTTTATGCCGCCATATGAATGCATTTTGCAGAAGAGGAGCACTACCCAGGTAGGTGTTTTGTGGAGCCACAACTCCGATACAAATCACTGAGGGGGAGTAGTGCCGAGGTAGATCAACGTTGTGGTTTTGATCTGTCGGTTGACTTGGGTTGACTCCCATCAACTGTCATCAGCTCAGTCTGGTGAAGAGCTTCTGAGGTAAACCGTACACAATAAAACCTCTCTATACGCTCACTCTCTCTTCAAGCAAGGATTACTTATTTACTTTCAGGAAGTTGTGGGAGAAATGCCGTGGGCAATTTTAACGTTGCTAAATTTGGTGGAACCAGTGTTGCTAACTTTGAAGCCATGAGTCGCTGTGCTGCGATCATTGAACAGAACCCAAACACAAAGTTAGTCGTCAGTAGCGCCTGTTCAGGTGTGACAAACTTATTAGTCGAGCTCGCGAACGGAGTTCAAGATCAGACAGAACGTAGTGTGATTCTAACCAAACTCGCCAGTATTCATGATGCGGTACTCAATCAACTAGAAGATGCGACTCAAGCGGCCAACGAGGTCTACTCCATTCTAGATACCGTTACAAGTTTGGCAGAAGCCGCCTCGATTCAGTCAAGTACCAAGCTGACCGATCACCTTGTCGCCTGTGGTGAGTTGATGTCTACACATCTACTGGCCCAGTTAATGAAAGAACGTGGCATCAATGCGGTACGCTTTGATATTCGTGACGTACTACGCACAGATGATAATTTTGGTAAAGCAGAACCGGAACTGGCCACCATTCGTCAACAAGCGCAAGCTTCACTTATCCCGTTATGCCAACAACAGGTTGTGGTAACTCAAGGTTTTATTGGCGCCGATGCAGATGGCAATACCACGACACTGGGTCGAGGTGGTAGCGATTACAGTGCCGCACTTATTGCAGAAGCAGTTGAAGCTCAGGGACTTGAAATTTGGACCGATGTACCAGGAATTTATACCACTGACCCACGTATTGCCCCAAAAGCCTCTCCCATCTCAGAGATCAGCTTCAGTGAAGCCTCCGAAATGGCTAATTTTGGCGCTAAGATCCTTCACCCTTCGACGCTGATCCCTGCTCTACGCCATGATATCCCGGTGTTTGTCGGTTCATCAAAGCAACCTGAAAAAGGCGGAACTTGGATTCGCCATCAAGTCGAGAGCTCACCTCTTTTCCGAGCTTTGGCTTTACGATGCAATCAGACCATGGTGACGCTGCGCAGCGCGCAGATGTTCCACGCTTACGGCTTTCTCGCCAAGGTATTTGAAATTCTGGCGAAGCACAAGATTTCGGTGGATTTGATTACCACTTCAGAGATCAGTGTCAGTCTAACGCTGGACCAAACCGACACATCTGGCGGTGCCCCTCAGTTACCAGAAGCCGCACGTCTTGAGCTGGAAGAGCTGTGCACCGTTGAAGTGGAACATAACCTGTGTCTGGTCGCGCTGATTGGCAACAATATGAGTGAGAGCAAAGGTTATGCAAAACAAGTATTTGGCACACTAGAAGAGTTTAACTTGAGAATGATCTGCTATGGTGCAAGCCCACACAATCTGTGTTTCTTAGTTGATGAGTCTGTTTCAAAACAAGCAATTCAGAAACTGCATACAGAGTTGTTTGAGGAATAGCGAGAATCGAGAGAAATTAGAAGGTTGGCGCAATGCGTCAACCCTTTTCGTTTCAATAGGTCAATCCCGTCATCCTCAAGAACGAGGAACGAGTGAGTTGGGGATCTCTTGAAGCTGTTCGAAAGCTTAATGAGATTCCCTACTCGCTCTTTCGTCACTCTATGGAATGACCGATTAATAGCACAGAGTGCCTCTCGAAGGGCGAAGCCCGTTCCCGATTCTCGCGGGTGCAGCCCGATCTCGAAGCGAAGCGTTCCTTAGGGCCTAGCCCTATTCCCCCGCAACCTTCATTGACTCAAGCAGAATCGAACCTGTCTGTATTTGTGAGCGGGTTTCAACATCATTCCCTACCGCGACAATCTGATTAAACATGTCTTTCAGGTTACTGGCGATAGTCACTTCAGAAACAGGATATTGGATCTGGCCATTTTCCACCCAGAAGCCAGCCGCGCCTCGAGAGTAATCACCGGTGACGATATTCACGCCCTGTCCCATCACTTCGGTGACAAGGAAGCCCGTTCCCAGTTCTTTAAGCATCTGCTCAAAGTCTTGCCCCGTCGATTGAACGAACCAGTTATGAATGCCACCAGCATGACCCGTTGGCATCATGTCCATTTTACGCGCGGCATAGCTGGTCAATAGATATGTCGCGAGCACACCATCGGTAATGATTTCACGATCTTGGGTTATAACACCTTCACTATCAAATGGGCTCGACGCTAAGCCGCGGAGTAAATGCGGTTTTTCAGCAACATTAAGCCAATCTGGAAGTACCTTTTGGCCGAGATGATCAAGTAAGAATGATGACTTGCGATACAGATTACCACCACTGATTGCCATCACTAGGTGTCCAAGTAAACCTGTTGCCACATCAGCTGCGAACATTACAGGATATTGACCTGTTTTCAGCTTTTGCGCATCAAGGCGACTGATGGTTTTCTCCGCAGCTTTCAAACCGACTGACTCAGGTGTCCAAAGATCATCTTTATGGCGTGCGACTGTATAGCTATAGTCACGCTCCATAACACCACTTTCGCCCTGACCAATCACACAACAACTGGTACTGTGGCGACTGGAGGCATAGCTAGCAAGCAAACCGTGGCTGTTGCCATAAACCTTCAAGCCATAATGGCTGTCGTAACTCGCACCATCGCTTTGTTTGATTTTGTCACTGAAAGATAACGCTTTTTGCTCAGCAGCAATCGCAATCTCGGCAGCATGATCTGGGTCTGGTGTATCAGGGTGAAACAAATCAAGATCAGGAATTTCTTTTACCATCAGCTCTTTAGGAGCTGGGCCTGAGCATGGATCTTCTGAAGTGTAATTGGCAATATCAAGTGCTGCCATCACCGTCTGTTGAATGGCTTTCTCACTGAGATCGGAGGTAGACGCACTGCCTTTGCGCTGACCACGGTAAACGGTAATACCTAAAGCGCCATCGCTGTTAAATTCAACGTTTTCCACCTCACACATACGTGTTGATACACTCAGGCCAGTGGTTTTAGTGATCGCGACTTCAGCGCCATCGGATTTTTCCGCGGCCATTTCCAGTGCTTTCGCAACGGCGGCCTCAAGCTCAACACGTTGCTGAGCGACTTGCTGTCTTACGTCCATATCTTCTTCATGCTTAAGGTCTGTTGTCCCTAGAATAACAAGAATTTCGCATTCTCCCCATGATTCTTGTTAAAATAGAGAAATAGATGTTCAAATTAAGGCAGAAAGATGGCCCGTAAGAATCAAAAAGCGCCATGGGAAGAAGAAGAGGAAATCATTTGGGTCAGTAAAACCGAAATGAAGCGTGACATGGAAGAGTTACAAAAACTGGGTGAAGAACTCGCCAGTCTTAAACCTTCAGTGTTAGAAAAATTCCCGTTAAGTGAGGATCTTGCCGAAGCAATTAAAGATGCACAACGCTTTAAAAATGAAGCACGTCGTCGCCAGTTGCAATACATTGGTAAGCTGATGCGTTTCGAAGATCCTGAACCACTTCAAGCGGCACTAGACAAAGTACGTAACAAGCACTCTCAAGCGACTGCTGCACTGCACAAGCTGGAACAGCTGCGTGATCGCGTCGTTGAAGAAGGCGATGACGCCATTGCGGATGTAGTTGATCTATACCCACAAGCGGATCGCCAGCGTTTACGCCAATTAGCACGTCAGGCAGCAAAAGAGAAGAAAGCGGGTAAGCCAGCTAAAGCATTCCGTGAAATATTCCAAGTGCTAAAAGAGCTCAACGACGAAGAGATTTAAGCAAGCCGCTTTAGATAAAAATGGGCTGATGCAGATACATCAGCCCATTTTTTGCTCTTAGGGAAAGTTATTCGCCCGCTTTAACAAACCCGCTGAGTACAGCATGGCTATGTTGCTGGGTTAAAAGTTCAATAGTATCAGCAACCGCCACCTTGCCTTGGTCAACAAAAGCAAAATGCGAGGCAATAGCTTTCGCGTCGCTGATATGGTGAGTCACCATCACCACAGTAATATTACGCTCTGCGGCTAACTGCTTGACCAGCCCGAGCATCTCTTCACGCAACACCGGATCAAGCGCAGAGAAAGGTTCATCAAGCAGCCAGATAGGGTGAGGCTGAACAAAACAACGGGCCAATGCGACACGCTGACGCTGTCCACCCGATAATTGTTCAGGTAAACGATCCAAGTATTCCTCAATACCAACCTGAATCGCGGCTTGTTCCACCTGACTGGCTTGCTCAGAATTAAGTTTCAATCCAGGGTTCAGCCCCAATCCAATATTTTCGCGCACGGTGAGATGGGCAAACAGGTTATGCTCCTGAAATAGCATCGCAAAAGGACGCTGGTGAGGCTCTTTGCCCACAACTTCTAATTCACCAGCTTTAATACTGCCACTTTCAGGTTCGATAAAACCCGCAACCAAGGCCAGTAACGTTGATTTCCCCGCCCCACTCGGCCCCATCAATGCGACCAGACTTCCCTGCTCAATATCTAAATCAAAATGGAATAGATCCTGATGGTAATAGTAACGAACATCATTGAGGGTCAGCATAAGTCACCTTGGCGTTTGCCTTAAACAGGGTTTCAATCAGTACAAAACAGCCAACACTGAGCAGTAACAACGTGACTGACACTACAGCAGCTGCATTCATCTGATAACTGCCCAGCAATTGGAAAAGATACAACGGCAGCGTGCGGAACTCCTGGCTGCCAAACAGGGCAATTGCACTTAAGTCTCCGACCGCAAACATGAAACTGATCGCGAAAGCATGTGCCATTGGCTTTCTCAGTGCTCGCCATTCAACAACGCGAAAGCGCTGCCAACCTTTGATACCTAAGCTTGCGCATACGTATTGGTATTGCTGTTCGATATGCAGCATCGGTTGTGACAAGGTTTTGATCACGTAAGGCAAGCCCATCAACGCATTCACCGCAACCACAATAAAAAACGCCAGACTAAACACATCAGTAAAAGACCGCAATAGCAAAAATAATCCTGTAGAAATCACCAAGCCGGGAGTGACAAGAATGATCGTACCCAATAGCTCAATCTGATCCGCATGACGACTTCTTGCGTTCAGTCGCAATCGACGGCTGGTCAACAATATTGCAATCCCTGCCGAGAGTGCAATGCTGCTCGCCAATGTTGCTACTTTGAGCGACGACCATAACGCCAGCCAAAATCGTTGGTCAGTAAACACCAATAAAGCTTCTGAGTTGATGCCACTGAGCACCACCATAACTAAAGGTGGCAGCACCAATAGCATACTCAGGCCAATCCAGATCCAATCCCAGCTATATGACCAGATGGAGTCCTTTACCATATAAAGGTTGTGACTTGGCGCGCCTGAACTCACAGCCACAGGTTTGGTCAAACGTTGCACCGCCAACGCCATAATGCCACACAATAGCATCTGCCATAACGCGAGCAATGCCCCTGCCTGCAAGTCAAAATCAAATTTGATCGCTTGATAAATCGCCAGCTCTATCGTGGTCGATTTCGGCCCGCCACCGAGTGCCATGACCGTTGCAAAACTGGTAAAACACAGCATAAACACCAAACCACACACGTGCGGCAACTGCTGACGTAAGCGAGGCCATTCGACCCACTTAAATTTATGCCAATGGCCCATACCTAGATGCGCACACAGTTTATGCTGCTCAGCCGGAATAGACTCCAATGACTGTAATAACAGGCGCGTCGCATAAGGCAGGTTGAAAAACACATGCGCCAGTAAAATGCCGTTCAGACCATAAATTGAAAAAGGCAGTCTAGAATCAAACCATATAAATGCTGACGACAACAAACCGCTATTGCCATAAATCGCCAGCAAGCCAAACACCCCAACCAATACAGGCAGCACTAATGTTGTGGCAAACAACTTAAGCAATAATGACTTACCAGGAAAGTTACGCCGAGATAAAGCATGCGCTACAGGAACCGCTAAACCAACACTGAGCAGAGTCGACAGAAACGATTGGTAAAAGCTGAACTTGGTCACATACCGATAGTAAGGGTCTGACCAAACCTGAGCGATATTCAGGGATGGGGCCGCAACTAATAAAGCACCGAGAGCAGAAACAACAAAGGCCGCGATAGCTATCGCGACCCAGAGTCCCAATTGTGGAATACTACGCAAAGCGTCTCCTTAAAAGGTTAAGGCACTTTGCCACTCACGTATCCAAGCTTTTCGGTTTTGGGCTACTTCTTCTGCGCTAAAACTCAATGCTTTTTCAGGTACCGTCAGTGTCTCAAAACCTTCAGGCAATACGACTTCTGTCACTGGGTACATCCAGTTACCCGTTGGCATCAAAGACTGAAAATCATCGCTAAGGATAAACGTCATAAATTCATCGGCTAACTTTTCGTTTTTCGATGCTTTGACTTTAGCCGCAACTTCAACCTGAGTGTAATGGCCTTCAGAAAAGTCAGCCGCTGCGTATTGGCTGTCGCTTTCTGCAATCAGGTGATATGCCGGTGAGGTGGTGTAAGACAACACCATGTCTGACTCACCTTCAAGGAACATAGAGTAAGCCTCAGACCAACCTTTCGTGACAGTGACGGTTTTCTTAGCCAGTAGCTTCCAAGCGGGTACAACATCATCACCATAAACAGATTTCATCCACAACATCAGACCTTGACCCGGTGTTGAGGTGCGTGGATCCTGATAAATCACTTTCAGATCATTCCGAGATTCCACCAGTTCTTTAAGACTCTTTGGTGGATTGGTCAGCTTTTCTTTGTTGTAGACAAACGCAAAGTACCCAAAGTCATACGGCACAAAAGTACTGTCTTCCCAACCATTGGGCAATTTTACTGATTTGGTATCGACATTATGCTCAGCAAGTAAACCTGTTTTCTGTGCTTCCGCCATTAGATTGTTGTCCAAACCTAACACAATATCCGCTTTGCTGTTGTCCCCTTCGAGACGCAGGCGGTTAAGAATAGAGACACCATCATCAAGAGCAACAAAATTGACATCACAACCGCAATGCGCTTCAAAAGCGGCTGCCACTTTCGGGCCAGGGCCCCAATCCGCGGCAAAAGAATCGTAGGTATAAACGGTAAGGGTGTTATCTGCTGCCAATGCAGAAAAAGATGTCAGTGTGGCAACGGCGATGGTGCTTAAAGTGGTTTTCACTACTCGCTCTCTCCTTGGTTGAGCGGCACAGGTTTGAGGAAACATTGGCAGGGCAAATGTTCAGACTCAATTCCTACGCCAGCATTATCTGGTTCAGGTACACGGGTCCTGGGCTTTGCCCAATCTCAGCTTCATCTGTGCGATGAATAGCTCCCCGATGAGTGTCGGCTGAATTGTAATCGTAATGTTATCAATTGGCCAGAATTAAGCGCGCTGGTCATATCCCCAACGTGGAACAAGCCCCTGTTCAACATTAAGATGATCGAGAATCCTCGCCACCATAAAGTCGACCAGATCATCAATAGACTTAGGTTGATGGTAGAAGCCCGGTGCCGCAGGCATAATGGTGACGCCCATCTGCGACAACTTATGCATATTTTCTAGATGCAACGTCGAGAACGGTGTTTCACGGACGACCAGCAGCAATTGACCGCGTTCTTTCATCACCACATCAGCCGCACGCTCGATGAGATTGTCGGACATACCATGTGCGATGGCAGCAACGCTGCCTGCAGAGCAAGGGCACACGACCATCTGTTTTGGCGCCGCAGACCCGGAAGCCACTGGAGAAAACCAGTCGTCTTTACCATAGACAACCAACTTCTCGGAATCACAATTAAGGTGTGCGACCAATGCTTGTTGGGCGGACTCTGGGTTCGCTGGCAATTTCATATCATGCTCAGTTGCTAACACAACTCGAGCCGCTGACGATATCAGCAAATGTACCTGATAGCCGGCGGCTAGCAGACATTCAAGCAATCTAAGCCCGTACGGTGCGCCTGAAGCCCCCGTAAAAGCGAGTGTAATTGCTTTGTTTTTCTCATTATTCATACTACTACATTAATCTATTCGGCGAGTTTAGACAGCAGCTTGTCGTGGATGCCTTCAAACCCACCATTGCTCATCACCAGAATTTGATCGCCCGGTTGAGCCTGTTCAGTCAGCATCTGCACTAACGCATCAACACTGTCTGACACATAAGCCGATTGCTGACATTGCTGGGCAATGTCCTCGACAGACCATTCAATACTATCTGGTTGATAAAGGAAAACTACATCGGCCTGAGCGAGGGAATCCGCCAATGTTTCTTTGTGCACGCCACGTTTCATCGTCGCACTACGAGGCTCAAGTACTGCTAGGATACGTTGTTGGCCAACCTTATTACGCAATCCACCCACAGTAAGTTCAATCGCCGTAGGGTGATGAGCGAAGTCATCGTAAACCGTAACCTGATTCACTTCACCTTTTAGTTCAAGTCGACGCTTGGTATTGATAAATTTCGCCAGCGACTGACAGGCTAAATCCGGAGTTACACCCACATGACGGGCAGCTGCGATGGCCATCAAAGCATTATCGACGTTATGATCACCCACCAGATCCCACTTCACAGTACCGACGGCTTCCCCTTGGAAGAAAACGGTGAATATTGAACCATCGGCGACTTGTTTCTCCGCTCGCCAGTCACCTTGTTCGCCGCTGAATTCCGTTTCGCTCCAGCAGCCACGCTGTAATACATCGCCAATTGCTGAATCTTCTTGCGGAGCAAGGATTCGACCGTTCCCCGGTACGGTTCTGACTAAGTGATGGAATTGGCGCTTGATCGCTTCCAGATCATCGAAGATATCCGCATGATCAAACTCCAAATTGTTCATAACTAACGTGCGAGGATGGTAATGCACGAACTTAGAACGCTTATCGAAAAAAGCACTATCGTATTCATCAGCTTCCACGACAAAAAACATACTTTCGCCCAAACGTGCTGAAACACCGAAGTTGCCCAAGACACCACCGACAAGAAAGCCAGGTTGGTAGCCACAATCTTCTAAAATCCACGCCAGCATGCTGGAAGTGGTCGTTTTTCCATGAGTTCCAGAGACAGCCAGCACCCAACGGTCATGGAGAAGAAACTCCTGCAGCCACTGTGGGCCTGAGGTGTATCTCAGATTACTGTTCAATACATGTTCGACACAGGGATTACCTCGACTCATCGCGTTTCCAATCACAACGAGATCAGGTGCAGGTTCAAGCTGAGACGGGTCAAATCCTTCAATAATTTCAATACCTTGAGATTCCAACAATGTACTCATTGGTGGATAAACGTTGGCGTCACTACCCGTCACTTTATGACCCAATTGACGAGCTAAAACTGCAGCACCTCCCATAAATGTGCCACAAATTCCCAAGATATGAATATGCATAAACAACCTTCTCCAAGGCGAAAACTGAGCTGACATTATGGCGATTATACGCAGAAAAGCGAACTACTTTACTCACTGTTTTACCTCACACGAGCGCAAATGATTGCGTGTTATGCGCGTTATCCAACTCGTATGGCTTCAAACAAGCAGATGAAAATTGTTATCAAGTCGACAAATAAAACGAGATCTCAGTCAGTTAGTTCATTACCAATAAAAAGATCTAACTCTTAGACTAGGCTTAGGCGAAATTTAAGATCCGTCAGAGATCATCATCGCCTATCCCCTACTATATTGAAGCGACTAAAGGAAAAATCATGTCTGGAATGCGCACCCTTGGCGAGTTCATTGTTGAGAAACAAGCGGACTTCCCCCACGCTAGCGGTGATCTATCATCCCTACTTTCGTCTATCCGACTTGCTGCAAAAATCGTTAACCGCGAGATAAACGCTGCTGGTCTTGGTGACATTACCGGTGCAGTCGGTACAGAGAACGTACAGGGTGAAGACCAGCAGAAGCTGGATGTTTACGCGAATGAAAAGTTTAAAGCAGCGCTAGAAGCCCGTGATCAGGTTTGTGGTGTAGCCAGTGAAGAAGAAGACGAAGCCGTTGCGTTCAATAAAGAGTTGAACAAAAACGCGAAATACGTGGTTCTGATGGATCCGTTAGATGGCTCTTCAAACATCGATGTCAACGTGTCTGTCGGTACCATCTTTTCTATTTACCGTCGTGTATCGCCTATCGGTACTCCACCGACAGAAGAAGATTTCCTTCAACCTGGCCATAAACAGGTTGCTGCAGGTTACGTGATTTACGGCTCTTCAACCATGTTGGTATACACAACTGGTAAAGGCGTTAATGGTTTTACCTACGATCCATCTTTGGGCACATTCTGCCTGTCTCATGAAAACATGATGATCCCGGAAGATGGAACGATTTACTCAATCAACGAAGGTAACTACATCCGTTTCCCAATGGGTGTCAAGAAGTACATCAAATACTGTCAGGAAAATGAACCGAGCGAGCAGCGTCCTTACACGTCACGCTATATCGGTTCACTGGTCGCCGATTTTCATCGCAACCTGCTTAAAGGTGGTATCTACCTCTACCCAAGTACACAAAGCCATCCAAACGGTAAACTACGTTTACTCTACGAGTGTAACCCAATGGCATATATCATTGAGCAAGCTGGTGGTGTCGCGTCTGATGGTAAGACTCGTATCATGGATCTAAAGCCAACTGAATTGCACCAACGTGTACCTTTCTTTGTTGGCTCAAAAAACATGGTTAAAAAAGTGGAACAGTTCTTGGAACGTCACCCAGAAGATTAAGTATGAAGGCGCTTTCGGGCGCCTTTTTCACATTTTCTTGAGCAAAATCTCGCCTTAGTTGGTTTACATAAAACCGAGTTTAGCAGTAAGGTATTGCGGTCTTATATTCAAGCCCGTGTGCCTCACTGAGGTACAAACTAAAAAAGGAACTTTCTTAATGAGTTTAAACAACGTACCAGCAGGTAAGTCTCTTCCTGATGATCTCTATGTCGTGATTGAAATCCCTGCTAATGCGGATCCAATCAAATATGAAGTAGACAAAGATTCAGGTGCTGTGTTCGTCGACCGCTTTATGTCTGCACCTATGTTCTACCCATGTAACTACGGTTATGTAAATCACACTTTGTCTCTAGACGGAGATCCAGTAGACGTTCTGGTTCCAACACCGCACCCTCTGATGCCTGGTTCAGTGATCCGCTGCCGTCCTGTCGGTGTTCTAAAAATGACGGATGAGTCTGGTGAAGACGCGAAAGTAGTAGCGGTCCCACACACTAAATTGTCCAAAGAATACGATCACATCAAAGACGTAAACGACCTGCCTGAGCTACTGAAAGCACAGATCACGCATTTCTTTGAGCGTTACAAAGAGCTTGAGTCTGGCAAGTGGGTAAAAGTCGACGGTTGGGAAGACGTAGAATCTGCTCGTAAAGAGATTCTTGAGTCTTACGAACGCGCACAGAAATAATAAAAAAGAGCCAGCAATGCTGGCTTTTTTATATCACTGAACGCTAGACCCGCTGGCACCAGTCACCTGAAGAAATAATGGTATCAAGTTTGCTGCCATCTTGGTAAAGGTATATCCAAGCTTCGCCGAAGGGGGTTTCAATTTTCTCACGGCGATACTCAATAGGAACATCCTCAAGTTGATCGACTTTAGATAGTGTCAGCCCATCAATCAAATACACTTCCCCGAGAATCGAACCATGACCCTCAATAACCGCTGGATAAGACCCAAGATCATATAACGCGTAGTTAGGTAGAGTTTCAAATTGACCTAAACATTGGGAGCCAACCAAATAATCATGGTTACTTTCTCCCTGACGTAGAGTTCCGTACACAAAGAGTAAATGTTGCATCCTGCCACCTAGCTTGACGATCAATTGAATTCAAATTGATACAGCAGATCGACTGCGCTGTCCAGACCTGATACAGCTTCAACATATAGATCTTGCATCAGTCGATAACGCACCGTAAATTCGCCCACAGAGTCAAAGATACCCACTCCATATTTGACCTGCAGACCCGGCAGAACGTAACCGCTCACGGTTACTTGTGAATCATCACCAGATCCAGAAGTATCCAACTGAAGATCCTGAACACCAAAAGCTTGACCAATTTCGCCTACGACACGACCACTTTGGGCTAAGCTCAAACCAATCAACGTCGTCGTCATGGAGTTACTGCCTGATTCACCATCAATATTTTGACCACGCAGTAAATAAGATAGTGCATTAGCTTGAGGCATTGGAGGTTCAGAAAAAATAGTGACGGTAGGTTCATCAGCAGGCCCAGTAACTCGAACACCTGCCGTGACCTCATCTCGAGTGTTGTCAGGGTTACGTACCGCAGTAATTTGCACATAAGGTTGATCCACCGGACCATTCATCAGAACCTTACCTTGTTTGATTAACAAATCTTGGCCAAAGGAGCGGTAGGAACCATCGACAATATTCACTTCGCCAGTCACGAACGGCCCCTTATCACGCTGTGCAACATTGAGGTTTCCCGATAAACCGCCCTCTAAACCAAAAGCTGAAAGTTTGAAGTCCTCGCCAATATTGATGTTAATGTTTGTCTGAACACTAAACGGTACGCTAGGGGTTTCATTTTGGGGCTGAAGCTGATCATCTAGAATAACCTGATCCTTCGATATTCCAATCGCGCTTGGCGGCAGTTCCTCAATCACAATACGTCCCCAAGGCAGAGAAATCTTACCATCGATCTGAGCTTGCTTGGGAGAAGCCGATATCGTCATATCTGGCACAACCTTGATTTTCACCATCGGCGGCACATCCACTAACAGCTCTTCGGCAAAAACCCGAACACTCGTCTGCCAATCTTTGAGATCTTGCCAGTTAGCATCTCCGGCAGCTTCCAGCTTACCATCAGGTGTATTGATCATCGCCGCGAGTGTGGCGTCATAGCCCGAGAAACTGAGGGACAGTTTACCCGAATCAATCTCAACGGGTGTAATTTCCCCTTTAAGCAAAATATCATCGACCACAAACTGGCCATAAACTTTAGGGTGCATGATAGGGCCAGAAAATGTTAAATCGGTACTAACATTAGATTTCATCTTGCTATAGTCGCCAAGAAGAGGAGCAAGAAAATCCAAGTGGAAAGTCGTTAAGCCAAGCTTACCATCCAGCTGTTTGTCTTTCGCTAACACATCAGGGATATGGATCTCACCTGAAATGTCTCCATTGTCTGTCACATCCAGTAACCAGTCAGCCTCAAGTTTGTTGTTCTCAAGATGAGCATTAAGCTTGAGTGATTCCCAACCAAGATGGACAGGCTGCTCATTATTTTGCGTTACCGCTCCTTTGGGCATTTCTAACTTGATCATGATCTGTGGCGCTTGTTCTGGTGCCCACTTAGCCATCGCAGTAGCATTCACTCCACCCTCTAATTTAATCGTTTGAGGCACAAACGCTCTAAGCTGATCAAAATCGAACTGTTTGATGGAAAGATGCGCTTCGCCACTTTGACCCGCGTTTAAATCCTGATCGAGACAGATCGAAGCATCGGCTTGTAACCAACAATGCGCCGCAACGAATGCCTGCTGTGAGTCAATAAGAAACTCTAACTGAGTCGGTTGATTCAAGTTCCACATACCTTGCTCTGAGGTCAACGACATACGCTCCAGCGCACCTTTCCACATCAACTCAGGCTTATCTTGCAACGCACCTTTAATCGCCAATTTCGTTGAGGCGATGTTTGACTCAAGATCAAGAGTCAATGCGTGCTGCTGTTGCTCGCCATCAAAATTTAATAACACTTTATCAATCAGATAATCTTGATATTTGGCTCTGGCAACTCTGAGCTGCAATTCACCAGAAGGTAAAGGCAGTGGAGAGATCTTCCCTTGCAGCGAAACATCCTCTACCTGCACATCTTGCTGCCACTTAATGGCTTTCACATTAAGATCCACACCAACCAAAGGTTTATCCAACTTACCAGTCAACCTAATCTGACCTTGAGCGCTACCTTTTAAATCAGGGACGGATTTAGCGATATCTGGAAAGTCGACGGCAAGCTGCATATTTAGGTTTTGTTCAACCTCACCCTTTGCCGTCAGATGATTCGGTCCATGAGATAAGACTAAGCGTGGCGTATCAATTTTGAGTTCACCAGTGCCCGCTTTATCGGAAGCAGACAACGCACCTTCTATGTTCAGCGGGTAATCTCGCAAAACGCCGTCAATATCTAATGTTGGTAACTTAACCTGCCAACCACCTTGCTCCGTCAGTGAACCTGTCGTGGCGAACTTGCCGCTAATATTCCCTTCTGCCTGCTGCCACTGTAGGCCCGGTTGCATGTCCTTCAGTGAAAGGTTCGCCGCCCAGTTAATCGGCGCTTGCCAATTGGCCATCACCGTACCACTCACCTCCCCTCCTAAAATTTGTATAGAGAGGGACTGAAGATCGATTTGGTTTAAATCTCCTTTGCCATGCAGAGTCAGGTCAGCATCAGGCAATTGACTACCTTTCAGAGCCGAATCGAGTTCAACACTATAGCCGTTTAGCGAGCCTTGAGTATGCAAGTGGCGTATTGTGGCAAAATAATCACCTTGACCTTTTAACGGCCATTGAAGGTCACCATCAATCAAAGTCAGTTCAAAAGGAAATTCGGCATTCAGTGGCTGCAGTGCAGCTTCAAGATGAGCTTTAGCTAAACCGCCGAAGTCTGCCTTTAACGCCAGTTCAGCAACACTTCCCGTCGCATGCAGTTTGACTGTCTGTCCATCCGCTATCTCCTGCTTCACTTTGGCATTAAGTTCCAGCTCCAACGGATAGTCATCTGATAAGGTCACTGTTGTACTAAGCACACCTTCGATTTCGGGCATATCCAATGCAAGAGTATCAACCTGAACTTGGGATCCAGCGGCACTTGCCTCCAACCCCAAATGGTTTACGACTACAGGAGTGGGTTGTTGCAACTCAAAATCATTCACATCCAGTCGCACTACATCAATTTGTAGCGGTAAGGTAATGTTTGGTAAGACTATCGGTGCGTTAGTGTCCGCAGAAGAAGTCGCAGCAGGGGCTGATTCACTGGCATCACTTGGTGCCAGCGCCACTCGAATGGAGTCGATCGCCGTTTGATTAATTCGTAGACGATTACCCTGAAAGGCCAACCCAGTTGTGAAAGACTGCCAGTTGACCTGATTACCTAGCATATCCAGGGAAATGTCGGTTAAGGCCACGCGTTTGACTTTAATGGGTATAGGCGCTGTCACTGGTCCACTTTCGTCAGCCACAGGTTCCTCTGGAGTTGTGCTGCTCTGCGGTAATTCCGGCATATCAAACTTAAGGCCATCTACCGCGAGTTCATCGACACAAACACTGGGCTCTGTCAGGCAAGCAGCATTAACCGCCAACGTGATTGAGCGAGCCTGAACATCGACGTTAAGCGAGTCGTCTTTAAACGCGACACCATTAAGCGTAAAGCGCGGGAAAATCGCCCCTGAATAGGACTCGATTTTCAACTGAGGTACAAACTTTTCTGCTCCCCAGAGTACTATTTTAAGACCCGGAGTTGTAAAAAGAACTGCAGCTAGGGCAATGGCAATCACCACCAAAAAGCTGAACAATGAGATAGACAGCCGCTTTGACCACTTTAAAACAACCTTGGTCATAATTCGGGCCCTAACGTGAAGTGGATTTTAAATTCATCACCCGGCGAAGCATCAAGGCCCCAAGCAAAGTCGAGACGAATTGGACCCACGGGCGATGCCCAACGGACACCAAAACCAGTCCCGCGCTTAAAATCAGGCTTGTCATTGAAGGCATCGCCATAATCATAAAATACCGCTCCCCACCAATTACCATAGACGCGATATTGATACTCCAAGGATGAAGTCGCGATGTATTTGGCCCCCGTCAATGCACCACTACTGTCTTTAGGGGAAATAGATTCATAGCCATAACCACGCAAATTATTGTCACCACCGGCAAAGAAACGCAGTGATGGAGATAACTTATCGAACTTGTCTGCAAAGTTGGCACCTCCGTCTAAACGTAAGATCCCCCGATGATTGCGACCTGCGCTGCGAATCCAAGATGTGCCTGCTTGCAGGCGAATGACCCGAGTTTCAGATAATAAGCTGTCATCACCGTACTCGATAGTCAGGCTTTGGCGATCTCCCCAACGAGGCATGGCGCCGCCGCGAACTCGGCTGCGACTGTATGTCAGACCTGGGAGTAGAAACTGACCAGAGTCATCTTGAAGGCCTTGTTCGTAGTTTTCCAACAAGTAGCGAATAAACAAAGTTCTGTGCCAACCATTGTCTAAGGTCCAGTGGCGCTCAAGCGCTAAGTTAGACTCAAGGCTTTTTGTATCTCGGTTATCGACATTTTTCATCCCATAACCAATGCGATAATACTCATTCAACGCATCTTCAAGTGGGATACGGTAGCCTGCGGTAATCGTCTGCTCAGGCCCAGAGAGAGAAAAGCTACTGTCAAAGCTGTGGCCACGTTCGTTGACCCAAGGTTTTTTCCATTTCAGGGAACCTCGAACACCGACGTCAGTAGAGTAACCTAGACCTGTTTCCAGTTTGTTCTTTGCCTGTGGAGCCAGAGACACTTTCATTGGCAACTCTCTGCTCTTACTCAGCATGGATAAGTCAGGCTCAACAAACACCGAAGAAAACCAATCCGTATTAGACAAATTTTGATTGTACTCTCCGACTTGCGAAACCTGATACGGTTCTCCCTTTTTGTAGGGAGAAAGCGATCCTACACGGTCTTCTTCAATCTGACTTCCCGAAATTATGTTCTCACCAAAAGCGTAACGAATACCGCTGTCGAAATGCAGGCGTATAAAGGCTTGATTCAAATCCGGTGAAACTTCAAGGCGGCTCATCGAGTAATCACCCTCAAAATAGCCTTTCTGCAATGCCAGATTACGGATCCCAGATTTAAGTGCATCATATTGACTATGATTCAGGATCTGGCCTTCCTTGATACCACTTTTTCGGAGCAACACTTTAAATGAACGGTCATCGCTAGCTTCACCAGTCAACTGTATATCCACTTCTTTAATCAATACTGGTGGACCAGGGGTAACAGTCACCACTAAATTATGACCATCGTCTAGAACTTGAAACGAAAAATCTGGATGATAGTAGCCGAGGGCATTTAGAGCTTCTTTGATGTTCTTTTCGACACGAGCTTGAAAGCGTAGACTGGTGTTATAATCTTCCTCAGGAATAGAGGTCAGATAAGCATCGACATTCATCTCTAGCTCACCAGATAACCCTTGAACAGACAAGCCTACTGTATCAGCAGACACAGGAAAACCACTGGCAAGGAGAATGACTGGTAATGACTTTCTTATCATGTTTTATCTACTACCCAAGAATCGTAACGGAATGATAACGCCACACAAAAAATAAGTCTGTACGAAAACAGTCAATTAGGCGGTCTACTCTCAAGATTATTAATTTAAGGATATTCACTATGCTCGATAAACAAACCATGATCACGGCTCAGCAAGCTTTACCGGGACGTAAACAACCACTTGCGATTGATGATACACACTTTGTCAATCAATCCAATTTAACCGCACCACCCGCTGAAGGCTGTGAAGAAATCGTGTTCGGCATGGGATGTTTTTGGGGAGCAGAACGTCTGTTTTGGCAACTTGATGGCGTGATCAGTACTTCGGTGGGATACGCTGGTGGCTTTACACCTAATCCAACCTATGAAGAAGTCTGCTCAGGTCAGACAGGTCATACTGAAGTGGTGCGGATTGTTTTTGACCCTGCAGTTATCAGCTTTAACCAACTACTGCAAAAATTTTGGGAGCGTCATAACCCAACTCAAGGAATGCGTCAGGGCAACGACTTAGGCACCCAGTACCGTTCAGCTATTTACGTGTATAGCGACGAACAATATCAGTCAGCGATACAATCGCAAGACGAGTATCAATCGTTGCTCGGACAAGAAACATCATCCATTACCACCGAGATTCTACCTGCTGGTCGCTACTATTACGCAGAAAGTTACCACCAGCAGTATTTGGCTAAGAATCCAAATGGGTATTGTGGGTTAGGTGGTACTGGTGTGTGCTTCCCACCAGAAGATTAAACGCTACTAAGCAAAAAAGTCGCCCAGTTGAGCGACTTTTCATTTTCCTAAACAGGTAACACGGTAATCGCTCGATTAATTTCCTTGAAAGTATGCATTTTCTTTTTATCTTTTATGTCCGGCATCAGAACCTTACCGTTATCAAATCTAAACTTGCCAATTCCTGAAATGACAAACTGTCCCTTGAATAATGTCTTCACAAAGCGTGCCACTTGATGTGGTCGATATTTCGTAAATTCGCGCAGCATAACTACCTCAATATCCATTTGCGACCTGATCCTTTCCTTGGATCCGCTTCTTTTCTTGTTCGGCTTACAATACATCATACACATTAATATAAGACCAACAACAAGCAAGATCACAAACACAAAACAAATTATTAACATCATTGGTTTTCTTCAGCGACTGAGAATTTTTAGGTATATACTTTTCCCGCTTACTAAAAAGGAAGAAAATAGTGAAAAACAAGACTCTAATCGCTTTGACAGTAGCATGCTCTCCCATGTTTGCTCTGGCGCATAACATCACTGTCGGCCAAACAGTTCCAAACGTTGAAGTGGCCAGCCACGGTGAAATCATGGTTAAAGATAATGATACGACGTATCAACCATGGTCATCTCAGGACATGTTAGGTAAGGTACGTGTGATCCAAGCTATCGCCGGACGCAGTAGCTCGAAAGAACTTAATGCCCCCCTTATGTCAGCTATCACAGCC
Organism: Vibrio neptunius; assembly: GCF_000967495.1. Lineage (GTDB taxonomy): Bacteria > Pseudomonadota > Gammaproteobacteria > Enterobacterales > Vibrionaceae > Vibrio > Vibrio neptunius. The sequence goes on from NZ_JXXU01000017.1 coordinate 56,816, forward strand.
GCAAAATTTCCATCAGAAAGCTACCAGACTACCTCCATCATTAACCAAGATGATGCGATCTGGGGTACAGGCTCGTTCGTTAAATCCTCAGCAGAAGACAGCAAAAAAGAATTCCCATGGTCTTCAATGGTACTTGATAAAGAAGGCGTGGTTACTGGCGCTTGGGAACTTCAGGAAGAATCTTCCGCCATTGTGCTACAAGACAAGCAAGGTACCGTCTTGTTTGTTAAAGAAGGTGCTCTGAATAATGAAGAAATTCAACAAGTTTTGACACTGATTAAAGATAATATCTAATCTCATTTGCGCTTAGCGTTTTCTTAAGAGTTGTTATAATATAACAGCTCTTTTTCGTATTAAATGAAACGCTGTGATTAAAACTCATCCCAATCTAACCAGACGCTCAGCAGCCCTTGCTTTCTTTGGCATTGTGCTGATGTTATGGATGAGCTTCGCTTACATCGACTACCAATACGATATCTCGCCTGCCCATCACAGTGATCATCACTGCCAACTATTTTCTTGTGCGCAATACGGCATGAGCCATTCATCTCCGACACTCACCGATACCTCATTACCAGATTTATTCATCGAGCAGGATGATTATCACTTCTACCAGCGACCAGCATTTGCCTATCAGGCCCGCTCTCCTCCGGTGAGACTAACTAGTTAACCCAGATTTTTACATGCTGTTTCAAAGCAATAACCATATATTTTATCAAAACACTTTATTAGGATTCACAATGAACTCAATGACAAAAGTTGCAACACTGGTTGGCCTTGCCCTAAGTACTAACGCTTTCGCTGAAGAAGGATTCCGTCAACACGAAGCTCACGTGCACGGCCACGTTGAGCTAAACATCGCTCAAGATGGTAAAGAGCTTTTAATGGAAATTACCGCTCCTGGTGCTGATGTTGTCGGCTTTGAACATGCTCCAAAAACAGCAGAACAAGAAAAAGCCCTAAAAGATGCAGTCACTCGACTAAAAAATGCAGACTCTATTTTCACTCTTGCATCAGCAGCAGGTTGTCAGGTTGAACATCAGTCAGTAAAGCACACTCTAGGTGCTGACGACCACGACCACGACCACGACCACGACCACGACCACGAAAAGCATAGCGAACATCATGATGAACACAAACATCATGATGACCATAAACATCACGATGATCATAAAGGTCACGAAGGTCACGAAGGTCACGACCATCATGATGAACCTCAAGGCGGTCATGGCGAGTTTACTGTCGAATATCACTTCGAATGTAACGACATCAACGCACTTTCTTCCATCGATACACAATGGTTTAAAGCATTCCCAAGCACAGAATCTATTAGCGTTAACCTATTAACAGATAAAGTGCAAACCGCACTTGAACTGTCTGCAGACAACACTAAGATTTCGCTTTAAGTCCAAAACGACCTGATAGCTTGCGGCTATCAGGTCTACTCGTTCAGGTTGATCCAATGGTAGAAAACAGAAGTAACAGCGTCGTTGAGCTGGAGCAGGTCACCTTTACCTGGCCTAGGAACCCAACTCCGACACTTAATATCAAACAACTGCATATCACTAAAGGCGAGCACCTCTTTATTAAAGGCCCCAGTGGCTGTGGTAAATCCACCTTGCTCGGGCTACTCACTGGCATTAACACTGCCAGCAGCGGCCAGCTAATTGTTTTAGGTCAGGACCTCAATCAGATGAGGGCTAACCAACGCGATAGATTTCGTGCCGATCATATTGGCTATATATTCCAGCAGTTTAATTTGCTCCCCTATCTTAACGTGATTGAAAATGTCATCCTGCCGTGCCAATTTTCCGCACAACGCAAATCACAGGTTGAGACATCACTGGTTGAAGACGCCACTCGGCTTCTGAAAAAACTTCATCTACCTGAACATCTGTTGAAGAAGCCAGTCGTCGAACTGAGTATTGGACAGCAACAGCGCGTTGCTGCCGCTCGAGCTCTGATTGGCAAACCAGCGCTAATCATTGCCGATGAACCCACTTCTTCACTTGACTACGAAAATCGCACTGCATTTATCGAGTTATTGCTCGAGCAGGTCAATCAGGCTCAATCAACCCTGTTGTTCGTCAGTCATGACCCCACACTCGAAAGCCTGTTCGATCGCACCTTAAACCTCAATCAAATCAATCAGGCAGGAGCACAACAATGACCCCAACATTTATGCTTGCCTGGAAGAGTGTCCGTAACCGTCGTGTCACCGCCATTCTGACCATATTAACCGTCGCTATTTCGGTCATACTACTTTTGGGGGTAGAAAGGATCCGTACCCAAGCCAAAAGCAGCTTTGCTAATACAATTTCAGGAACTGACCTGATCGTCGGTGGACGTTCTGGTCAAGTAAACTTGCTACTTTACTCAGTGTTTCGCATCGGCAACGCTACCAATAACATTGACTGGAAAAGTTATCAGGAATTCAGTAATCATCGTTCTGTGAAGTGGGCGATACCTATTTCTCTCGGAGACTCACACAAAGGCTTCCGCGTGATGGGCACCAATCATAGCTATTTTGAACACTATCGCTACGGCAAAAAACAAAACATCTCCATCGCTGAGGGACGAGAATTTGATGGTTTATTTGAAACCGTCATTGGCTCCGATGTTGCCCGCTCTCTCGGGTACAATATAGGCACAGAAATCATTATTGCCCACGGTATCAGTGACGTTGGCTTCAGTCGTCATGACAACCTGCCGTTTAAAGTGGTCGGTATCTTAGCTCCGACAGGCACCCCAGTTGATAAAACCGTACATGTCTCACTCGAAGCAATTGAAGCGATTCACGTTGGCTGGGAATCTGGAGCCCACTTGGGCAATACACCAAGTGCTGAGCACCTTGAAAAGCAAAACTTTCAGCCAAAACAAATTACTGCCATGCTTCTTGGCCTGAATTCGAAAATTCAGACCTTTGCTCTGCAGCGCCAGATCAACACTTACCCTAAAGAACCGCTGAGTGCCATCCTACCGGGCGTTGCGCTGCATGAATTGTGGGGGATGATGTCGGTGGCAGAGCAAGCCCTGATGGCAGTTTCGGTATTCGTGGTCATTGCCGGACTACTGGGAATGTTGTCGAGTTTACTGACTAGCTTACAGGAAAGACGTCGAGAGATGGCCATTCTAAGAGCAATGGGAGCGAGACCAAGGCATGTTCTCTCTCTGTTAGTTCTCGAAGCCAGTGCTTTAACCTTAGTTGGCTTAGTTGTCGGTGTGCTAGGTCTTTATGCTCTATTAGCCGCTATCGCACCAATCATTCAACAACAATATGGAATTAATATTGAGATGATAGCCATATCCCATTATGAGTGGATATTGCTTGCAGCTGTGCAGTTAGCAGGTACTGTAATCGGCTTAATTCCAGCATTCCGTGCATACAGACAATCCCTTAGTGACGGGATGACAATTCGGGTTTAAACATGAAAAAGATACTAATATTAGTCATATTTGCCATGAGCGTTATGACACCCTCTATAGTCAGTGCTAAAGAAAATATTCTCAAACTGGACTGGATCGATCTGATCCCAGAGAGTGAACGAAAGCAATTCGATTCCTATGGCATGCCTGTAACTGATCACTCTGGTCAAGCAGCAAAACAATCATTGATGGGTAAGGTCCGTCAGGAGCTCAACGGCAGTAAGGTTAAAATACCTGGTTTTGTGATTCCGTTGGAAGGAGATGAGAACAAAGTCACCGAATTTCTACTGGTACCATACTTTGGTGCATGTATTCACGTACCACCACCACCACCAAACCAGATCATCTACGTGAAATTCCCGAAGGGAGCACCAGTACAGCAACTGTGGGATGTCATCTACGTGGTCGGCACACTGAAAACAGAAACCATCAACCATGAGTTGGCTGAAACAGGTTACGTTTTAGAGGGCACCGCAATCGAAGAATACGATGACTACTAATAGGTATTAACATAAAAGCAACCTGTTAATTATCCGCTTTTCTTTATATGTATCTAGAGAGATAAACCAAGACGGCTAGATAGACCAGAAATAGTAGGGCAATTGACAGGTGCTTTTTCAGTTTATTCTCATTAAAAAACTTCATAAGCCCCTCAAAAATATCGATAACAATTTTAACAACTTATTATCATTTGGCATAGCGCCAATTTTCAAGGATTGCTCACATAGTTCTTCTGGCAGCCAATCAGCTTAAGAGGTAAATTTAATTAAATACGTTTAACACTCTGATGGGCAAGGAATTCACATGTCGGAAAAGCAAAAGCCAGTGGTTATAGAGCACGAGTCCAGCGCTGAATCACGGCATGAAAAAAAGAAAACCTATATCAAAGATAGTGCCAGTCGGGTGATGAACATTGCTCAAACCCATGGTTTGGATGCCTTATTACAAAAAGACTCGCCAGAAAAAACGGCATTAGAACGCGCCCTCATTCGCGAGCGCCGCTACAAAGAGCAGAAACAAAAAAACCTCGAACAAATCCTTAAGCTCGCTCACCTATCCTGTAAAGATGAAACTGCGGGCGACCCCGATCAAGATTGGCTGCACCGCTTCTTCAACATGGCTCAGGAAGTACATAACACCTCAATGCAGCGCCTATGGGCACAAGTGTTAAAACGCGAAGTCACCAACCCAGGTTCAACGTCAATGAAAGCGCTCAAGGTGCTACAAGATATGTCACCTAAGGAAGCACAGACCTTGCAGCGTGCCGCCTCTTTAGCATGTAGTTTTGGTGGCGATACCAGTCGTAAGCTGTTAATTGGCTATCGGTCACAAGGGGGGATTTTCAGCTTTGGTAAGCGTAATATTACCAGCAATATCAACGTTGGTAATTTTCAGCTTCCCTACTCCAGCCTATTGGTCTTATTTGAACTTGGTCTGATGCATGGCACTGAGTTGGAGTCAGGTGAAATTGAGCTCGATTCCCCCTTACCGCTTACCTACCAGGGAAAGCAGATATCACTGCAAGCGCACAGCAAAGGAGTTCGACTTCTCTACTACCGCTTTAGCCCAACTGGCAATGAATTGTGTAAGCTACTTGGAAACAAGCCGAACATGCAGTACTACGATCAGATGGTCGCTTTGCTCAGCCAGAAATTCACTGCCAGTACAGACGTTCAGCCAAGTGTGGATACGACGGTTTAGGGGAAACGGGAAACGGGAAACGGGAAACGGGAAACGGGAAACGGGAAACGGGATGATTATCTCTGCCTATGAACGTTTTCTGTCAACATTCCATGTACCACAACCGACTCTCGTTACTACTAGAGCGCACCTCTCGAAGGGCGGAGCCCGTTCTTGATTCTCGCGGGCGAAGTCCGATCCCGTTATCCAGAAGCGCAGCGTTCCCGCTTTCCAAAACAAAAACGCCAACCCGACAGGTTGGCGTTTTTACTTAGTTCGGAGCAGCTTATGCCTTGTAAGCTTTGAATGCGTTAATCAGACCATTCGTTGAGCTGTCGTGAGAACTGATTTCCGACTCATCGGCTAATTCAGGTAGGATTTGATTAGCCAATTGTTTACCTAGCTCCACCCCCCACTGATCGAAGCTGAAAATATTCCAGATAACACCTTGGACGAAGATCTTGTGCTCATACATAGCGATCAAATTACCTAGCGTACGCGGTGTGATTTGCTTGACTAGGATTGAGTTAGTTGGTCGGTTACCTTCAAACACTTTGAATGGTGCTAAGGTTGCCGCTTCTTCTTCACTTTTGCCTGCTTTGGCAAATTCCGCTTTGACTGTCTCTTCCGACTTACCAAAAGCAAGCGCTTCAGTTTGAGCAAAGAAGTTAGACATTAATTTCTGGTGATGATCACCTGCAGGGTTATGACTAATAGCAGGTGCAATAAAGTCACAAGGGATCAGCTTAGTACCTTGGTGAATCAACTGGTAGAAAGCGTGCTGACCGTTAGTACCAGGCTCACCCCAGATAATTGGACCTGTTTGGTAAGTCACTGCGTTGCCATCACGGTCAACGTACTTACCGTTAGACTCCATGTTGCCCTGTTGGAAGTAAGCTGCAAAACGGTGCATGTACTGATCGTATGGAAGTATCGCTTCAGACTCAGCGCCGTGGAAGTTGTTGTACCAAAGGCCAACTAGCGCAAGGATCACAGGAATATTACTTTCTAGCTCAGTCGACGCAAAGTGGTTATCCATTTCATGAGCGCCATCTAGCAGCTCAACAAAGTTGTCGTAACCCACCGCTAGGGCAATGGAAAGACCAATTGCTGACCATAACGAGTAACGACCGCCAACCCAGTCCCAGAACTCGAACATGTTGTCGGTGTCGATACCAAACTCAGATACGGCGGGTGCGTTGGTAGAAAGCGCTGCAAAGTGCTTCGCTACGTGTGCTTCATCACCTGCTGACTCAAGGAACCAATCACGAGCACTATGTGCATTGGTCATAGTCTCTTGTGTAGTAAACGTCTTAGATGCGACCAAGAATAATGTCGTTTCTGGGTTTACTTTCTTTAGCGTCTCAACGATGTGCGTGCCATCAACGTTCGAAACGAAGTGGAGATTTAGGTGGTTTGTGTAAGGAGCTAGAGCTTCAGTCACCATATAAGGACCAAGATCAGAGCCGCCGATACCAATATTCACAACATCAGTAATCGCTTTACCTGTGTACCCTTTCCACTCGCCGCCGATGACACGTTCCGTAAACGATTTCATTTTTTCTAGCACTGCATTTACTGCAGGCATGACATCTTCACCATCAACCATAACAGGAGTGTTACTGCGGTTACGCAGTGCTGTGTGGAGTACGGCGCGATCTTCGGTTTGGTTGATTGCTTCACCACTGAACATCGCTTCAATTGCTGCTTTAAGCTCAGTTTCGCCAGCTAATGCGAACAGATGCTTCATAGTTTCTTCATTGATTAGGTTCTTAGAGTAATCAACAAGAATGTCGCTACCGAAACGCATAGAGAATTTGTCAAAACGCGCAGCGTCTTGAGCAAACAGCTCTTTAAGATCCATATCTTGAGCCGATTCGAAGTGCGCAGTCAGCGCGTTCCAAGCTGATGTTTGCGTTGGATTGATATTTTTCAACATGGTTACTATCCCGATGTTACAGTAGGTTTTATTCTACATTGATTGACTGAAGAGTAAGATAAACGACAGCCAGTAGAATCCCCGATTAAGCAAAAATAGTTCGGTTCTCGCATTGCAACAAGCAGCCAGAACTTTGTAATAAATTTTCAAGGTGCAATTATGAACCAGTGTGGCTGCACCATCATTGAGTTAAGTCACGTTAAGTGATTTAGTTACACTCAAACCCATGACTAGCTATTGGCACTCACCTTACCGCCTCAGGTTGAATTTGCCAAATAGATTATAGAGGATGCCATATGTGGGCTCAGAAGCGTATTCAATTGAGCGCGAGAAAACGCGGATTTCATCTCATCACCGATGAAATAGAACAACAAATTCCAGAGATAGCGGATTTTTCTGTCGGAATATTACAGTTATTTATCCAACATACTTCTGCAAGCCTGACCATTAACGAAAACGCCGACCCAACGGTACGTCATGATATGGAAAAGCACTTTAACCAGTTTGTGCCGGAGCGCGCCCCTTACTATAAGCATACCTATGAAGGCGATGATGATATGCCCGCCCATATCAAAACGTCGATCTTAGGGTGCAGCGTGATGATCCCCATTAGCAACGGACGATTAGCTCTAGGGACATGGCAAGGAATCTACCTTGGAGAGCATCGTGATTACGGTGGTAGCCGCACCTTAGTTGTGACGATTCAGGGCGAAAAATAAAAAGGCTGGCTTAATAAGCCAGCCTAAAACGAAAGATTCGATGTCAGCTATTTGGAATATTCCATTTCCACTCGCGAGGTCAGCTTAGTTACCAGTTCATAAGCAATAGTGCCAATATGGCAAGCCACCTCTTCAGCAGGAAGGCTTTGTCCCCAAAGGATTGCCTCATCCCCCACCTTATCATTGGCATCTGGACCGAGATCAACCGTCAACATGTCCATCGACACTCTTCCCGCAATCGGTACTTTGCGACCATTGACTAACACTGGTGTGCCATTGGGAGCGGTTCTTGGATAGCCATCACCGTACCCAATCGCGATAACCCCCACTTTGGTATCGCGTTGACTGGTCCACATCCCGCCATAGCCGACGCTCTCGCCCGCTTTTACTTCACGTACCGCAATAAGGTGTGATTTGAGCGTCATGACAGGTTGATATCCCATCTGCTGTGCCGTTTTGTCGTTAAATGGTGAAACACCGTACATGATGATTCCGGGTCTTACCCAATCGAGGTGACTGTTATGCCACGCCAATAATCCCGCAGAAGCGGCGAGTGAACGCTCACCTTCGCAACCATCAGTCAGAGACAAGAACAGCTCAGTTTGTTCTGTCGTAGTGGACTTATCCAGCTCATCAGCACAACCAAAATGACTCATGTAACGTAGTGGCTTCGCCACGTTACGACACGCTTTGAGACGAGAGACAAAATCCCAGTATTGTTCCGGCCTGACACCGAGACGATGCATCCCGCTATCGATTTTAAGCCAAACAACGACAGGAGTATCCAGCTCTGCTTGCTCAAGTGCTTCAAGCTGCTCTTCACAATGCACTACGGTTTGAATGTTATTAGTCACCAAGACAGGTAAATCGCCCGAAGAATAAAAACCTTCGAGTAATAAAATCGGTGTCACCACACCGCAAGCCCGAAGTTGCAACGCTTCTTCAATCCGTGCCACACCGAATGCATCTGCATCCGTGGCATACTTTGCAATATGTCTCAAACCATGACCATAGCTATTGGCCTTAACCACCGCCATGATCTTACTATTTGGTGCTTGAGATTTAATCTGTTTTAAGTTGTGTTGCAACGCATCTAAATCAATAAAGGCCGTTGCCGCTTTCATATAACTCATGCGTTACTCTTCATCCACATCAAACGCCGGGCCAGCATAATTATCAAACCGTGACCATTGACCTTGGAAAGTCAAACGTACCGAACCAATCGGACCATTACGCTGCTTACCTAGGATGATTTCCGCCGTACCTTTCATCGGGCTATCTGGGTGATACACTTCATCACGGTATATGAACATGATCAAATCAGCGTCCTGCTCTATCGAGCCTGATTCACGCAAGTCTGAGTTAACAGGGCGTTTATCGGCACGTTGCTCTAAGGAACGGTTGAGCTGCGACAGTGCGACCACTGGCACGTTGAGCTCTTTAGCCAAGGCTTTCAGTGAACGGGAAATTTCGGCGATTTCCAACGTACGATTATCAGCCAGCGCAGGGACACGCATTAATTGAAGGTAATCGACCATTATCATAGACAGACCACCATGGTCACGCGCAATACGTCTTGCTCGTGAGCGGACTTCGGTTGGTGTCAGACCCGAGCTATCATCAATGAAGATGTTTTTCTTCTCCATTAAAAGCCCCATAGTAGAAGAAATACGCGCCCAATCTTCATCATCTAACTGGCCAGTTCTTATCTTGGTTTGATCGACACGAGAGAGGGATGCCAAAGAACGCATCATTAGCTGTTCAGATGGCATCTCCAAAGAGAAAACCAACACGGGCTTATCATGGGCCATCGCTGCATTTTCAACCAAGTTCATCGCAAATGTTGTTTTACCCATCGATGGACGCGCTGCAACAATAACTAGGTCCGAGCCTTGAAGACCTGCCGTTTTCTTATTCAAATCGGTAAAGCCCGTCGTTACCCCTGTTACCCCATCCTGAGGGGATTTATAGAGCATCTCAATACGTTCGAGCGTTTTCTCAAGAATATTATCGACATTTTGCGGTCCCTCACTTTCGCTAGTACGCGACTCGGCAATAGCAAACACCTTACTCTCTGCCATATCAAGCAGATCCTCAGATGTACGCCCCTGAGGATCGTATCCCGCATCGGCAATTTCATTCGCCACACCGATCAAGTCGCGAGTCAGAGCACGTTCCGCGACGATATCTGCATAGGCGTTAATGTTAGCTGCGCTCGGTGTATTCTTGACCAAATCTGCAAGGTAAGCAAAACCACCAACATCGTCCAATTGTTCACGCTGCTCTAAAAACTCTGACAAGGTGATCAAGTCAAGAGGCTGGCTATCTTCTAGAATGCTTTGCGATGCTTCGAACATCAAACGATGTGGACGGCTGTAAAAATCTTTCGCCACCACGCGTTCAGATACAGTATCCCAGCGCTCGTTATCCAACAACAAACCACCGATGACGGACTGCTCAGCTTCCAACGAATGTGGAGGAACCTTGATAGCATCGACTTGGGCGTCTGCTGGTTTCTGATTACGATTGTCTGTTCTCTGTTCTGCCATGCTCTTGCTCAACAATTTACTTGTGACCGCTCATTATAGCCAGAATGAGCGGGATGTCTGTAATAAACAAGGGGTTTGAATGCAACTCGTGTAGAATTAACTTAGAACTGACGGAATTTGAGTGAATAACCTCTACTATTTCCCCAATTTTCCCATCTATAAAGAGGTAGTGAGTGACGAAACTTTGGCTCTTGAGTGCAGGCCTACTGTGCAGTTCCGTAGTCCTTGCGGATGAGACAGTACAAAGTCAAACGGACATTGAAATACCCTCCCCTTGGGATACCGAAATTGAATTCGGTTATCAGGCGCACACCGGAAACTCAGACTCACGTTCCCTTAATTCTCGACTCAGTGCCGAGTACCTATCTGGCCGATACCGAACCAGCGGTGAGTGGAAGTACTACCTACTTTATAAGGATGGGGAAGAAGACAAACGGCAGTCAACCTACACGGCGCAGAGCGACTATAAGCTTAGCCCTAAGACGTATCTTTACGGCAGCTTCAAAGGTGTCGATTCTCGATATAGTGCTTATTTTAAGGACTATACGCTCTCGGGAGGCTTAGGTTATCAATTTTCTAATACCGATGTCTTTGTGCTGGAACTCGAGCTCGGCCCTGGTTTCCGCTACCAAGAGCCCAATACTGATGAAATTGGTGACAGCGATATTGTCTTTGAGGAGACCGTTCAGGAAGCGATTTTTCGAGGTAAAGTCAATTCAAGTTGGCAAGTACTGAAAAACCTTAGCCTAGCCGCCGATGTGACTCTCGTCGCCGGTGACAGTAACCTCAGAGTAGATACAGATATCAATGTGACCAACAACATCACAGAAGATATCGCTCTCAAACTGGCTCATACACGTCAATATCATGATCGCGTCCCCGAAGGGCTAAAGAAAGCCGACAGTATTTTCTCTGTTAACTTACTTTTCTTATTTTAAATACCACACTTTAGACATAAAAAAGCACCTCTGGGAGGTGCTTTTAAAATACGTCTTGATACTGAATTACTCAGCAGCAACAACTTGTAGGTTAACTGCAGCGAATACTTCAGAGTGAAGCTGAACGCTGATCTCGAACTCACCAGTGTTGCGTAGTGCGCCTTCTGGAAGACGAACTTCGCTTTTCGCAACTTCAACGCCAGCAGCAGTGATTGCATCAGCGATGTCACGAGTACCGATAGAACCGAACAGTTTACCTTCGTCACCAGCTTTAGAAGCGATAACAACAGCTTCTAGAGCGTTAACTTTCTCTGCACGAGCTTCTGCAGTAGCTAGTTGCTCAGCAACTTTAGCTTCTAGTTCAGCACGACGAGCTTCGAACATTTCAACGTTAGCCTTAGTTGCCATAACTGCCTTAGCTTGAGGGATAAGGAAGTTACGAGCATAGCCAGATTTAACGTTTACAGTGTCACCAAGACCACCTAGGTTACCGATTTTATCAAGTAGAATAACTTGCATTGCTTAATCCTCTTTCTTAATAAAACGACCGATTACTGATGCTTGTCAGTGTACGGTAGTAGAGCTAGGTAGCGAGAACGCTTAATAGCGCGAGCTAGTTGACGTTGATACTTAGCGCTTGTACCAGTGATACGGCTAGGTACAATTTTACCAGCTTCAGTGATGTAGTTTTTAAGAGTTGCTACGTCTTTGTAATCAATCTCTTGTACGCCTTCTGCAGTGAAACGGCAGAATTTACGACGACGGAAGAAACGAGCCATGGGCTATCTCCTGATCTTAAATTTGAAAAAAGTTGTCTGCCTAGATAAACACATTCGAGTAACCCCTTGAGTTATCTAGACTGAGTACTAATTCTGAGTAGTAATTACTCAGCCGCTGCTTCTGGCTTAGCTTCAGCACGCTCTTCGCGACGAGGAGCACGCTCTTCTTTCTGCTTAAGCATGATAGATTGCTCAGTGATAGCCGCTTTAGTACGCATGATCATGTTACGTAGAACTGCATCGTTGAAACGGAAAGCAGTTTCTAGTTCATCGATAACAGCTTGGTCAGCTTCAACGTTCATTAGAACGTAGTGAGCTTTGTGAAGCTTGTTGATTGGGTAAGCCAGTTGACGACGACCCCAGTCTTCTAGACGGTGGATAGTACCGCCAGCTTCAGTGATAGAACCAGTGTAACGCTCGATCATGCCAGCAACTTGCTCGCTTTGATCAGGGTGCACCATGAATACGATTTCGTAATGACGCATTGGTTGCTCCTTACGGATTATTCAGCTTCCACAATTGGCCCGGTCATCCAGAGGAAGCAAGGAACTAAAGATAATTGACCGAGATTTAAGGAGCACGAATAGTACAGAATGATTGCAATTTAAGCAAGAGAAATGTGATGCAAGGGTGGCTAGAGAATAGAACAGCGCATAACACGCTGCTCTAAGCTGTTGTCATTCTGCTTAGTCGTCGTCTTCATCAACAAACTGAGCCTGTAGGTAGTTTTGTATACCTGTCATGTCGATCAAACCAAGTTGAGTTTCAAGCCAATCAACGTGTTCTTCTTCATCTTCTAATATATCCTGAAACAGATCTCTGGATACATAATCGTGTGTATCTTCCGCGTAAGCGATCGCCGCTTTTAAGTCAGGTATCGCAGCCATTTCTAACTTGAGGTCACATTCCAGCATCTCTTTGGTGTCTTCACCAATCATTAACTTGCCAAGATCTTGCAAGTTAGGGATGCCTTCAAGAAACAAAATACGTTCAATCAAATGATCTGCGTGCTTCATTTCATCGATGGATTCGTGATATTCCTTATCCGCCAAATGCTTTAACCCCCAGTCTTTATACATTCGCGCATGAAGGAAATATTGGTTAATGGCAACTAGCTCATTGCCAAGGATTTTATTAAGATGTTGAATAATGATTGGATCGCCTTTCATGACAAAAACCTCCTCTTTGGCTCCATTTAAACTTTAGAACCAATTGAGAAGGTGTCAAAAATACACGAGGCTGTTTTAGCTCGCTTTTTGGTACTGTACTACACCTGTTTCATTGAGGATTTCCTTCGCCATCTTGACACATTTTCCACATTGACTGCCAAGTGCGGTGCATTTCTTTATGCCTTTAATATCGGTTACTCCCTCTTCTAAAGCTAACCTCCTGATTTTCTTGTCAGAAACTCCATGACACAAACAAACGTACATAAATGAGACCCGTAATACAACCTAGGATAAAAATATAAACAATAATTGTTCTTATTACCAGTTAGGTTGCCGAAGATATTAAGACAAATTTGTTATAACAAACAGGACGAATGAAAGGTGCAAAACACTTACGCGTTTAACCATACTTATAGCATGGCTTTATGGCTATTTAACAAATTGTTTTATAAGATAAAATGAAGTTTATATCTAGATATGATCCAAAAGGTGAATATTTTTTTTATAACCAAATAATAAAAAAGAGAAGCCGAAGCTTCTCTTTTTTTAGATGTGCTTTCTTCATAAATGAAGAAAAGTGCAAGATTTCAGTTAATTCCTAAGAATTAGTCGA
>NZ_JXXU01000018.1 GCF_000967495.1 Vibrio neptunius
ACTCCAGTTACTTTTCCTCCAGGCACGACCGTCGCTGTGCTGGGTTCGATGGTGCTCCAAGTGACGTAATCACTGATATCCGAAGAGGTGTTATCACTGTAGATGGCTGTGGCCGTTAGTGCTTGGTGTTGTCCTTTAGCGACCGCCACCATTGGTGGCGTGACGCTGATACTGATAAGCTCGGCTTCACTGACCACCACACCGACGGGTAAGCTTGTAATGCCATCTTTTGTCGCTGTGAGAGTAGTGGTGCCGATATCGTCACCAGACAACACGCCATTAGAGGTGATGGTGGCTGTATTGGTATCGGCAGGGCGCCAAATGACGGAATCAGTGATAATCGATGAGGTGCCATCACTGTAAATGGCGTTGGCGGTGAGCGTTTGGTGTTGCCCTTTTGCGATACCAACAACAGCGGGCGTGACGTTGATAGCGGTGATCTCGGCATCAGAAACCTCGACATCTACTAATTGGCTGGTTATGCCTTCTTTTACTGCAGTGACGGTGGTAGAGCCGACATCAACACCGTTGAGTAAACCGTGTTCGGTTTGTGATGTAATGGTGGCTGTAGAGGGATCGTCCGACACCCAAGTGACCGAGTCACTGATGTTCATCGACAGGCCGTTGCTGTATGTCGCGGTGGCGGTGAGCGGTTGGTGATGCCCTTTGGCAACACTCACCACTGAGGGGGTGATGGTGATACCGGTAATGGTGGCATCGGTCACCGTCACTTGCAATGAGTTACTGGTGAGGTTACCTTTGCTAAACGAGACCGTTACTAACCCTGGCGCTTTCCCTTTCAATACCCCCGATTGAATAAATTCGCCTAATTTTGTGTCACTGGATTGCCAATCAGAGAGACTTAATGCCTCGGTCAACACTTTAGATTCACCATTCGAGTATTCGCCCACGGCGAGAAAAGACTGCTCGCTGCCCGTGATCAGCGTGAGCTCGCTCTTCCCCTTGGTTTTAAGTGGGTATGCGGTGAGGGTCAGCCGCTCTAGTTGTGCGGTCGCATCTTGGTTCGGTGTGTTGGGTCTAGTAGAACTTGAAGAAGGAGGGCTTGAGGAAGAGGCACTGCCTCCTTCGTCTGAACCGCCACAGCCAAGAAGGAGTAGCACTACTATGGTCAAGACCATGAGGAGCAACAAATCTTTAACGTTAAATTGCTTGTCCATTTGATAGTTTTCCCTGTGTTGAATTAAATAGATTCAAAACGAAACGCAGGGAGGATTTGATTAATTAATGGATAATTTATGAAAAACTTTTGATAATATGTTTTATCAATCGATATATATGCGTTACTAAATTAATTGCACACAGATTTATTATCGACAGATTACATACAATTGCTAAACAATGACCAACACTGAACTCATTGGTTTTGATCGCCTTCTACGTGCTTATAGATCAGGAATGAATACTATTAGCCCTAAACTCCTGCTTAAATCAAGGGGCCGATTTTATGATGTTAAGCTTTCGAGTATTTTATAAAAATTCAAAGAAAAAAATAAACAAAGGCAACATAACGGTTGCCTTTGTTTATTCTCTGCCAACGCTAAACACTTTAGATGCGTTAGCCACTCACACGCATTTATTTTAACGGGTCATCATCAGGCAATGCACTATGAATCCAAAGCGCAAGTCTGTGCTTGATATTGGCACCATCAAGTTTACTTTCAGGTAATGGCGTGATCTGTTTTGCATCAACCAAAAACAGATATACGGCTTTCACTCTGACTGGTTGCGGTGACTTCGGCAGATCAAAACCTTGCATCTTGGCCATTTTCTCACCGATCTCCAACGCTTTCTTGACCAGTTTGTCTTCATTGTGAAGCTTTGAGCTTTTTGACATCAATTACATCCTCTTTCCTGACTTCACCTAGAATACATCAAGCTTCGCATTCAGCGTGTTAGCGTACTCTCAGATCGAACAATAAAGAATGAGATGTACGCCTAATTTAACGCTGTACTCGCTGACGCAACTCAGTAA
Organism: Vibrio neptunius; assembly: GCF_000967495.1. Lineage (GTDB taxonomy): Bacteria > Pseudomonadota > Gammaproteobacteria > Enterobacterales > Vibrionaceae > Vibrio > Vibrio neptunius. The sequence goes on from NZ_JXXU01000018.1 coordinate 1,994, forward strand.
AGAACGCCCTTAATTTGTCATCGTCCGTGTTGATCAGACTATCGGTCAATTGGCTTAAACTGCAACTCAACCAAACGCTGGTATAGTTCACAACTCTGCATTAGCTCGCTGTGGTTACCCACATCCACCAGCTTACCCTGATCTAAAACGGCAATCTGATCGGCGTGTTTAATGGTCGACAAGCGATGAGCAATAATAAGTGTGGTTCGATCGCGCATAAGTGCTTCCAGCGCCTGTTGAACATGGTGTTCACTCTCGCTGTCTAGTGCACTGGTCGCTTCGTCCAGTAGCAAAATATTTGGGTCTTTAAGAATCGCCCGTGCGATGGCGATACGTTGACGTTGACCGCCTGACAATCGCACTCCCCGTTCACCAAGGAAGCTATCGTAACCCTGTGGTAGCTGCATAATGAAATCATGAGCGTGGGCTTTTTTCGCGGCGGCTATCACCTGCTCGTCTGTTGCGGCAGGGTTACCATAACGGATGTTGTGCAGCACGTTATTGCTGAACAAAGCAGGTTGTTGAGGCACCAGAGCCATTTGTTGTCGCAGTGCACTTGGCGCCATTTGACGAATGTCAGCGCCACCCAAAGTGACTTGCCCTGACTGAGGGTCATAAAAACGTTGCAGAAGCTCGAACAACGTAGTTTTGCCTGCGCCAGAGGGGCCAACCAAAGCCAATACTTTTCCCTCTTCAGCCTTGAGCGTTAAGCGCTCAATCGCCGCATGTTCGGGTCTGGATGGGTAATGAAAAGTCACATCATCAAACATGACTTCACTCGCGAGCTGCTCGGTCGATACCACCTTATCCGCTGGTGCAATAATATGGCTTTCAACCTGCAGGATTTCAATTAGTCTTTCGGTAGCCCCTGCCGCACGTTGTAGCTCTCCCATCACTTCAGAAATATTCGCTAGGGAAGAAGCCACCATAATGGCATAGAAGACAAACGCCCCCAGATCACCACCAGACATGGTGCCATTAATGACGTCGCTCCCCCCGACCCAGAGCATACCTGCTATTGCGCTGAAGACGATAACAATCACCCCAGAAATCAATATCGCTCGTTGCTTAACTCTTTGTCGTCCAATCTCAAATGCTCTTTCAACTTCCTTAGCAAATGCGGCTCTCTCCTGAGCTTCATAACTGTAACTCTGAACGGTTTTGATGTGCTCAATCGCTTCACCAGCATAGCTACCCACATCGGCCATCGAGTCCTGACTTTGACGGGACAAAGCTCTTACCCGTCGACCATAAAACAAAATAGGGACCAGGATAAAAGGGACAGAGATTAGAACGATCAGTGTCAGTTTGATGTTGGTGGCAAACAGCATGATCACTGCGCCAACGCACAACAAAGCGCTACGCATCGCCATTGAAAACGATGAACCAATAATGCTTTGCAGCAACGTGGTATCGGTTGTAATACGCGACATAATGTCGCCACTACCATTGGTTTCAAAATAACTAGGGTGCAGGTTAATGACATGGTTGAAGACCGCCAACCTGATATCAGCACTCACCCTCTCCCCTACCGAAGAAACGAGATAAAAGCGAAAGAATGTCCCGATTGAAATCATCACTGTCAACGCCACAATGAGTTGAATGGCGCTACTCAGCTCTTGTGTCGACTGCTGAGCAAAACCTTGATCGATCAACAGACGTACTCCTTGACCGACAGAGAGAGTTAATGACGCTGTGACAATCAACGCCATCAGAGCCGCAACGACCTTCCACCGATACGGCCTGATAAATGTCATCAACTCTAGAAGAATACTAAGATTGTTACTTTTCCTTTGAGAAGATAAAAGGCTCTGTTGGGTAGAATTGGGGTCGGTCTGATGCTGTTCAGCTCTTTGCATAAATACGCCTTGAATGAGTGGGCAGTTCAGGTCAAAAGCAAAGGCCTACTTTCACCATACTCTGCGCGAGAACTGTTGCTGAGATTACCACTGGGTATTGATATCATTCAATACCTTCCTCTATCTTGCTGCAATTACAATTTTCAATCACCTTTACCTTTCGATAACCGCTTTGGCAATCGGATCGTAAAACTCACACCTTGGCTGGAGGCAAACTCCAATGTTCCTTTGAGCTTCTGGGTCACCAAGTTAAACACCAAATTTAAGCCTATCCCCGTCCCGCCGCGTGCTCTTCTACTGGTATAGAAAGGCTCAAATATCTTTTTGTGTAGCTCTGGTTCCACACCGCAACCATTGTCTTCGAACCGAAACACTACCTCATCTTCTTCAAGCTGGACGTCGATAAGGATCTTTGGTTCAGCTTGCTGATCAAATGCATGGTGGACACTATTCAGGATCAGATGGGAAAATACCTGTGTTAACGCACCAGACAAACTGTGCATTGTCAGCCCAGGTTCCACAATCAGTCTTGGCTCGACCCCAGCTTTATGAGTCTCTGGATGTAGGCTTGCGAGCAACGCTTGAAGCACTTCATTAACCTCGAAGTCCGTGCAATCTTCAGATACCTGATTGACTGCCGTTTGCTTAAAGCTTTGGACTAATTTAGATGCCCGATTCAGGTTGTCCGTCAGCAATTCGATGGCTTGTGCCTGTTGAGTCACATAGTTATCAAACTGTTCACTGGTCAGAGACTGAGCCTCAAAAGCAGCTTTGAGCTTGGTATTCGATTCATGAATAAGTGACGAGGACGTGATCGCAATGCCCAATGGCGTATTGACTTCATGAGCAATCCCCGCAACTAATCCGCCCAGCGCCGACAGCTTTTCCGATTCGATCAGCTGTTCTTGGGTTCTCTTCAATTGTTCCATACTTTGTTCGAGCGCTAGGGTTCGCTGAGCGACTTTCTCTTCTAGTGTCTCATTGAGATTTTCCAGTTTATTCTGAGCTTTGACTCTCTCTTGTATCTCCCGGTAAAGCTCTTGATTGGATTTTTCCAGCTCAGCGAGAAAATGATTAAAGTAATTAGCCAATTGAGCTAGCTCATCATTCGATCCCGAATGATCTTCTACTCTCACGCTGTAGTTGCCATTTGAAGCCTTGCTTATCCATTGCATCACATTTTTCAGTGGTAACACGATAGATCGGCTGAGGAGTATGTTAGACGGGATAATCAGTAGGATGGAGAACACCAGCACAATCACATGAATGATCTTCAGATCGAACAGCGGCTGGTTGAGCTCTTGAACGTAAGTGGAGGACACGATATACCACTTATATTCAGGTAAATAGCGAAAAACAGCGATCTTCTCACGATGCTCCGGCTCTTGTGGGTTCTTCCACGTATATTTGATGGTGCCGTTTTGTTCTTTAAGCATTTGTTGAACAAACAACTGACCTCTGGAATCACGTATGTTGTAGAAGTTGCCATCGTAGTATGGGTGAACAATAGCGTCTCCTTGGTCGTTGAGCACGTAAGAATACCCAGTTTCATCAAAGTGGAGCTTAGATATCGACTCACTAAAATCCTCGATATCCACTAAACTGGCAAACTCTTGACGATAAGAAGATGACGTGATGATCCAATCCCACGGTTCAAAATAGACCATGTACAGCGCTTTTGGTCGCTCAACGAGCTCATCAGGGTTTTTCCACTGATATTCAAGATAACCTTGTCTGGCTGCTACTTGCTTCTGAATAAACTCGTACTTCATCAAGCTCATATCAATTAAGGGATCCTTTGGGTGGACCCGTATTATCCCTTCAGAGTCGACCACATAAGAATATCCAGTCGCACCAATTTTTTGCTCTAGGAGGAAAGTCGCAGCGCGTTGCTTCGCTTCTTGCTCAGACAGATTGCCTAACTGAAATTGGCGATACTGCTGCTCGACATATTGGAGGCTGAGCTCAGAAATACCTCGTAAGTAATTCCTAATGGTAATGTCGACCGTTGTCGCAATATTATCAGTGATGGACTCTGTTGCTGTGGTGAGTTCTTTCTCTACGCCTTTCTCTATTAGATCCCGCATCAATACATAATTTGCTAGATTGGCGATGTTGAGAACAAGCAGAAAAAGTAGCAGATAACCGAACATCAATCGGTTTCTGATAGAAAGCTGTCGGAAAAGAGTCTGGAGCAGGTTCATAACCATTCGCTATTGACGCATCGGTTAATAAAGCATAGACCTGAATCCAAAAGGTCGTGCACACAAGTCCATAACAAAAGACAAACACTAGGTCAGCGATGCTCTCCTGCAAAGATCCCGAAAGTGAGAATATTGAGTGTATCAGTGACACTTTCCAATGAACTGAGAATTTGCCTGGTCGGCTCATTATCTATCAGTACTTGTCCATCAATACCTTTACTTTTCGGTTCAGGGGGACTGTTGGTTGGTGTTACCGTGACCGCACGTGTGTCTTCAACAGCCGATTCTGGGGCCTTGTTGTCTGAAGGCATATTGGCTGTACTCGTGCAAGCTGTTGTGGTGCAACTGAGACTAAAGAGTAGGAAAAGCTGAGTACGAAACATCGCCACACCTAGAAAATAAAACACCGTTCAATTATATTGCAATACAGACTGTCAATCCAGTAGTCATTGCCACAAACATCAAAGCAATTGTTGCAGAAAGGCCATTTGTTGCCTTTCCTGCTCTGTCATTTGGTATTCTTCATCAGTTAAGGCAGCAGAATCAAAACGACCAATCGGGTAACTCTCTGCGTTACTCTGCCCATAAGCTGTTTTTTCTCCGGGGTATCCTGACATTCTCTCAATCACCACATCGCGTAACTCTAAATCCGTCGCCCCCTCTGGCAAGACTCGTTTGAACGCTTTTAATTCCAGTGTTTGCTCGCCCTCCGACAACCGTTGCTTTTTGACCAAAGAGGCAATGGCATTCCCGCCTTGTTGAAACAGGTTTGCACGCAGTCTGAATATACCCTCTTTGTCGATTTGCAGCGTCACCGGAACCGTCATATCAGGCCCCTGAGCGTAACCCTGAGACACTGAAACAACGCTCGCCACAGAATGATACAAACGAACATCAGCACTGATCACATCTTCCCCTTTCTCAAAATCAATGCGCGCTATCAATCTCAGCTCTTCTGGCCAATCAGCCCCGGGCGTGATTTGCCACTTCATATCATCCATTGGCAGTGTCGCTAAAGTTTGCTGGTTAGCAACAGAAACGACATCCAATGACGCACTAACTACTGCTTCCTGTGTTACAAGCGCGACCAATATCTGCTCAGGATAGAAATGCCGAAACTTTTCAACGCTCAACGAAGCCGTTGATTTACCGTCCAACACCGGAGTTTCAACCACTTCAAACGCATTCCAACTCAGATAGAGGCTGTTTTCACTGTTTATTGGCTGAGAGTAGGATGGGTATTGGAGGATCTGCTGGTGCTGAATTGCGATTTGCTTCAATTTCAGTGTGACCTCTTCAGACTCCAAAGGCGTTTTCAGCTCAACAGCACGGCTTGATGTTTCACGCTCAAAGTGCGTGGCAGGGACAGGAGAAATAGCGTTTGAAGGATGTTCACTACGCTTCGATTTTGCATATTCAGACGTCTCGACAGGGCTTGGCCAAAACATGACACTAAGCGTTGTCAAGGCTGCACAAAGGCTCAATATCCATAACTTTTTCTTCATTCCTTCCTCCAGAAAGCAAAGGGCTGGAAGCTCTGTCCAGCCCAATATCTGATCAGTTTAGACCAACGGCAATTTCAGACATGGTGTCTTTGTTGGAGCCTTGTACATACAGATATTTTTTACCCCACCAACCACGCTCTTGGTAGGTTGTGACACCGACTGACTGCCCATTGGCTAATGTCACGCCAGTGATGCTGGAAGTCACTTTACCTTTATGTTTAGCCCCTACAACATCACTATGACTGTAATCATCTCCCATGATTAAAGGGTAATGTTCAGGCATAAAGCTGGACACACCTTTACGTTGTGAGGCTATTTTGCCATTCATTGCTAAGCTCGTTGAGCAACTGTCATAACTGCCTGCTTCTGCGGCACCACATGCCGAATGCGCGGCAACAACCCCATCGTCATTACCTGGAAGGAAAACGGATGTCGTTTTGAAATAGTCAGTTCCGTTACCGATAAATCGAATACGAGGAATTCGATGTTCTGACAGACGAGCGATTTGCCGCGCATTAGAAACTCTCAGGTCATTGAGGACTCCAGAGTTGATTTGATTAGGCATTTCACCCAGCCACAATGAAATGGCATAGCGCATAGCACTATTCGCCAAGCCTCCCCCTTCAATGACGTTCATGACAATATCGCTAAGCTCAGAGCCACCACCAGCCCCCGCAAAATCATAGGTAGCGACAATGTTGAGCGGCGCTAACCCGGCATTTGTGAGCCAGTTTTCCTGATTATCCAGTAGATAGCGCGCAACGAGGTCTCCTGTAGAATGGGTGACAAAAATACAACCTGGCTGACAAGTACCGTTGCGTGAAAGTTCTTGAAGTTTAGGCCAAGCATATTCGCTGGAGATCTTACCTTCGACACGCTCATAAGCGGGCCAGTCGATTCGTGTATCCGCGTATTGAAGCCAGTATTCTTTCCAGTAATCTTCACCCTCTCGATCGACCTGCGCGGCGTCTGGTTTGGATTTCAACTGATCAGATTGCAAGCCGTGAATCAGTACCACTTTGTAGTTTCCTATGGCAGCATGTGTGAAACTAGAAAATGCAATTGCCACTGCAATGGAGGCAATTTTTGTCATTATATTCATGATGTTATTAACCTTTTCGTCCTGAAATTAGCGTTATTTTATTTGTCATCAGCGAGCAAAAATTCCAAACATCGAAACCACTTTTGCCCATAAAATAGAAATAGTCAGTGAATAAGCTTTATTCAACTCATCCGATGAGAGCCTTTGCACTAGGTTAAAAAAACAGCATATCAAGTTGCACAAAACGAGATCTAAGGCATATTTTTTAACAAGTTAGATATGAGTTCTATTGCTTATCGTTTAATTGTCACCTAAATGACATATTTTATTGATATGAGGATCAACCATGATTTCACGTAACCATCCGGAACAATTGACTTTTTATCCGTTGCAGACAAAAAGGTCACTTTGCGAAGATGCACCGTTATCACGTACACTGATGGAGAAACAACTCACTTGAATTTGCAATGATTACGTGGAAGCAACCACTACAAGAATTTGAATGGCTTATACACCAAGTTTGGTATCTCGAATTGGGCGTTGGTGAAATGCTAGAACAAAAACCTAAACTGATCCCTAACCCAAGACCTCACTTGTTGTTTACCCCTGATGAACAGCAGTATTGCTATGAGAATGATTTGCTTAAACTCGAAGGTCGAGGCAGTCATCTACTCTCGATTAGTCAGCAGCTGCTGACCTTGGAAGACAAAGCCCCATTGAAACGTATCGGTATCACATTTAGACCTGAAGGGCTCTACCTTCTTGATCCCTCTGGCAGCCTGAATACAAATCACTGTGACTGGCCCGATTGGCTGGCCACAATGTTTGGCCCCTCGTTACAAAACCAGTTGTGGAGTTCAAACGGTAAGTTAGACTTGCTTGATGTGCTCCATCATCACTTCCTCCAGCTCAACCTTGATAAGAGAAAAGACCGCGCTTTTTCTATCACACAGAAAGTCACCACAATGGTAGAAAGTCGCCTATCTGATTGGAACATCGATCAGATTGCAGACCAGTGTGCATGTTCTAGGCGCACGTTAGAAAGGCACTTTAAGCAAGTGACTGGGCTTAGCGTAAAGCAATATCTCATGATGATGAAACTGGAAGAGATAGTGCTGTCTATCTATGCTCAGGATACCGAGCCCGACTGGGCTGAATTTGCACAAGCATTTGGTTTTAGTGATCAATCCCATTTAATTCGCCAGCTCAAAAATCAGCTCAATCGGACACCAGCTAAGTATCTCAAAAACCGAGACCTGACTATCGACATCTACGGAGATTTCCAATAGCACTTGTCGCAAATATCCAATTTTCGGTACAGATCCTGATCTACCATGCTGAGCAAATGGAGAGGTACACAATGACATACACAGCATTACAAAGTGGGCACTCATTCCCTTTAAGTGACACGCTAAGCATCCAACTAATTCAACGTGACGACCTAAACGATATAATCGCTATGCTCAACGACCATAAGGTGAATGCCTATTTGTTCTTCGCACCTGCTGCGGACAGCATGTATCAGGCGTTTTTTGAGCCCATTATTGAAAACACGGAGCAAGCGGCTGAAAAAGGAAGTTGGCCAGACAGCCCAACATTTGTCATTCGAGACCAACAAGGCCACTACATGGGCATGTGCGGGTTGTCTAAAGTCATGTTTCTCGAAGGTAACTATGAAGTTGGGTATCAACTTCCCGTCCACGCATGGGGCAAAGGGATCGCTACTCGCGCCTGTCGCTTGCTCACCGATATTGCATTCACCGAGTTAGGTAGCCACAAAGTCAGTGCAGACTGCTATGGCGCTAACATAGGTTCATACAAAACGATGGAGAAGTGCGGTTTTTCATTTGAAGGCCGTCAAGTTGACTACTACAAGGTTGAGTCAGGATTCGACGACAAGGTGTATTACGGTATCACCGCTAATCAATACTTCAAAGTGTTGAGCACATAAACATCTTCAAGATGGGTCACAAATATTGCCAACTGTGCAACGTTTCTAAATAGTGAAGCTAGACCAACAGCAGGGCATTACCTTACACTCTCGTCACTGGGCCCATCAATCAAAATAAGGAGGACCCCCCATGACTAAGTGTGAATTGCATTTCGCACGCTTCTTCAGCGAACGTGCAAGCTCAAGTTTTACTGGTATCGTGCTGCGATAACCTTTGCTTGAGCGAAGATTAATACATACAGACTAGAGTCTCTTCTCTCTGGCTTACAGGGTTATCGTCAGCAATGTTTGACGAAAGGCATCTCCATGCCTGTAATTCTTGAGTAAGTTATGAGCACTTTACTATCTGCACAATCTATTTCTTATCAAACGACTTCAGCTCCTTTGCTTGAAGACATTTCTTTCACTGTAAAAAAAGGCGACCGAATCGGCTTAGTCGGTCACAACGGTTGCGGTAAAAGTACCCTTCTGAATCTGCTTCATGGTGGAATTCAAGCAAATGCCGGAACCATTACAACAGCAAGCCATTGCCAATTAGAATGCGTGGAGCAACACCTTCCACAATCTTTGCTGCGCCAGTCAATGATGGATGCTGTACTTGATCGTTTACCTGACAGTGAACGACTCAGTCAACGTTGGCGAGCTGAACTCATTCTTTCAGAAATGGGGTTCGATTCATCACAATGGTCATATGCCGCTTCTGGCTTAAGTGGCGGTCAGCATACGCGCTTGCTGTTAGCTAGAGCATTGATCGTGGAACCCGACCTACTCTTACTGGATGAACCAAGTAATCACCTTGATCTGACAACACTACTTTGGTTAGAACAGTTCTTGCTGCACTGGAATGGGAGTTTCGTACTCGTATCACACGACCGAAGGTTGCTGGACAACACCACCAATTGCACCTGGATACTGCGTGACAATAGCCTGCACTTCTTTCAACTGCCCTGCTCCCAAGCTTTGGAAATGCTTGAGGCACGTGATGACGCTGACATGCAACGTCATCAAGCGGAGCAAAAAGAAATCGACCGTATTGAGAAAAGTGCGAAACGCCTCGCTGTTTGGGGACATGTTTACGACAATGAAGACTTATCGCGAAAAGCCAAGAACATGGAAAAACGCGTTGAGAAGCTAAAAGGCGACCAGACGATACTCACGTCTGGGACACCATGGAAGTTGGAGTTAAAAGGCGAACGTTTAAAAGCGGACCGCTTACTGCAAATATCCGATCTGGATGTTTCGCCATCGTCCAAAGCTCCATGCTTATTCAATATCGTGGCTAACCAATTGAAAAGTGGCGATCGGGTAGCCATTGTTGGCAAAAATGGAGGGGGGAAATCAACCTTGTTGAAAACGCTATGGCAAAGCTACCATCAGGATGATGCGGTACAACATAGTATTGTGTTTCATCCTAGGGCCAACGTTGGTTTTTACGATCAAAGCCTTAAGCAACTCGACGATAACAAAACCCTATTGGATGCTCTGGCGAGCTTCACTTCTGTACCAGAAGAAAAGCGTAAGATGGCGTTGATCAGCGCTGGATTCCCGTACCTTAGACACAATCAGAAAGTTCATCAACTGAGTGGTGGTGAACGATCTCGCTTGTTGCTTATCGGGTTAACTCTAGCAAACTACCACCTTCTCTTGCTCGATGAGCCAACCAATCATTTGGATCTCAAAGGCAAAGAAGAACTGGCAGAAACGTTGGCCAATTTTTCAGGTGGATTATTGCTTGTCACTCATGACAGAGAATTGATTGAAGCAAGCTGCAATCGCTTTTGGTATATCAAGGGGAATTCTCTGGAGGAATGGTTAGACCCGCAACAGCTGTACCAAGCAATGAGTTCAGAGTCATCTCTTGCCTCAAATGAAACAGCAATCGAAGAAACTCAAGTAGCGACTCCTTTCCCTCTGACGGACGGGCTCGCTGATGAAGAGCAGTTAATTGAAAAACTCTATGACCTCGAAACAAAACTGGAGGAAGATGTGTCGAGAAAAACCAAGCACCAAAAGCCTAAGCTTCAGGCTTTGTGGCGCAAAGAGATTGCTCTCATTAATCAACAACTGGGAATTGAATAGCTCTCAGCTTGATAGTGACTTTCTTTAAGCAAAAGTCGCCTACTCAAGGCGGCTTTCTTGTTTAGTTCAACGACTTCTATTTGACGTAAACCCGCACTCATCGCTAGTATCAGCCTCATTAATACTAGAATGATAAAAATTGATATGACAGGACAAAAAGTACGCTGGGGTATTGCCGGCCTAGGGAAAATTGCCCATCGCTTTACCGCCGATCTCACTCAGCACGTCAATAACGCGACTCTCTACGCCGTCGCAGCCAGAGATGAACAGCGCGCGAATGCTTTTGCCCAGCACTATCAGGCTGCCCACGCTTACTCTTCTTACCAAGCCATGGCAGAAGACCCAAATGTTGATGCCGTATATATTGCGACTATCCATCCATTTCACAAAAGCATGGTTGATCTGTTCTTGAAACACCGCAAGCACGTTCTGGTTGAAAAGCCAGCGTTCACTAACACCCAAGACTGGGACGACATGAAGACACTGGCAGATAGACAAGGCCTATTGCTCATGGAAGCAATGAAGTCAGTCACTTTCCCTGCTTATCGAGCATTACGAGATTTCATTCAAAACAATAGCATTGAGATAGAATCAGTCGAAGCGGCGTTCGGCAACTGGCATGAGTTTGATATTCAACAGCAAATATTTAACCCTAACCTATGCGGCGGTGCGACTTTAGATGTCGGTGTTTATGCGCTCTGGCTGTACGCGGATCTTTGCCAACTCAAACAGAGTGAGATCCAACCGCCATCAGTGACCTATCAAAAACACAATACTGAATCCAAGGTCGATGAAACCGTGGAGTTTACGTTTAATCACGGTATCAAGGGCAAGATTGGCGCTTCAATCAGCCAAGACCTAAAACGTGTTGCGACAATACGTGGTCCCGAAGTTGAAATTGTTATCCAAGATAAGTGGTGGAATCCAACCGTCATTGATATCACATACAAAGATGAACATACCCAGATCTCACACATACCTGCAGGCGGTGGATTTGAGTTTGAAGCTGCTCACTTATCCCAGCTGATCATTGATGGTAAATCGAGCTCGGACTTCGTTCCTCATCAAACCAGTCGTCAGGTGATTGCTCTCATGGAGCGAAGCCTGAAAGACAATGGGTTCTCGCACTTGCTTCACGCCTCTCATCAATAACACTAATCATAGCGCCGAACTTTTCGCTTGGCGCTTTTCATTCATAGTTGCCTAGCGATCTCTCCAACAACAGGCAAGACAGAGACGACTAGCAGCAGCGCCATCAGCCTATTGAAGGCTTTCAAATAGGCTGGTTTGTCTATGTATCGGCGTAACGAAGAACCAAACACCAACCACACGCCAACACAAGGAAACGAGGCAATAAAAAACATTGAAGCGATGGTGAGGTTTTGAGTCATATACCCTTCGCCTATTGTCGTAAATGCGGATATCGCACCAATTGCCACAACCCAAGCTTTGGCATTGACCCACTGAAACAGAGCTCCATTTAGAAAACCAAGCGGTCGATTTCGGCCTTTCTCAGCACTCACACTGTCAGCTATGGCGATCTGCAATGCGAGATACAAGAGGTAAAGTGTTCCCATGACTTTGACCGCCAGAGAGAGCTGTGGGAACAAAGCAAAAAGTTCACCAAAGCCCAACCCTACCAATAGCAACATCAAAGTAAATCCAACACAAATACCGGTTAACAGCGGCAGGCTGCGTTTAACTCCAAAATTAAGTCCAGATGTCATCACCATGATGTTGTTTGGCCCCGGTGTCACCGAAGATGAAACGGCAAACAAAGCGACGGAGAGTAGGTATTCCATAATAAAAGCCTCGACGTTTAGTGGTTACTGTCACCGATTGCAACCGAAGTTAAACATTATAATGAACGATAGAATTTTATAATGAACACCATAAAAACGTTTGTCAAATCATGTCATCGTTTTTTATAATGAACGGAAACACACTGACTAGAGAGAGCATTGTGGATCAAAGTAAACCGCCAATCGAACAAATCGCTGCCACTCTGAATGCTGAAAGGTTGAATGCTGGCTTAAGTATCGCCGAGGTCGCAAGACGCGCTAACATCGCAAAATCGACGCTCTCGCAACTCGAAAATGGCGTTGGAAATCCGAGTATTGAGACGCTCTGGTCCATCTGCGTCGTGCTTGATATTCCTTTTTCTCGTCTAATTGAAACACCAGCACCTACGACCAAAGTTATTCGCTATGGTAAAGGAGTGAGCGTATTTTCAGAGCAAAAGGATTACCAAGCCATATTACTGGCTGCCAGTCCAGCAAATGTTTGTCGAGACATCTACTGGATTGACGTTAAACCTGGCCAACCGTTTTTGTCCAAACCACATAACCCTGGAGTTGTTGAGCATGTCGTGATCGTTAAGGGTCGTGCAAGGCTCGGATTGCAAACCGATCCTTATGAACTTGGCGAAGGGGATTACATTTCGTACCCCGGAGACTTACCACATATGTTTGAAGCCCTCGAAGAAGAGACTCGAGCGATGCTGATTTCTGAATACCGCTGATGGCAGAAAGACGAGCAACATGGCTCGCCTTTCTGCTATCAGCCTGACATCAAATTTCATAGAACCAAGAATCTTGCTGCAAGTCCAACAACTCTGGCTCGCCTCCTTCCAACTGATACAAATGGAATTGTTGTAACGGTGGAGAATAGACATGCAGTGTGACTAGAGGTTCATCATCGGCCTGTAAATTAGAAATTTGGTGAATATCGTTGTCTTTGCTAACAGTGACACTACCTTGTTGGTAATGGGAGGATTGGGATGCATAAATATGACCATTCGCTGCCGTTGCAAACAAAGTCTCGGTCGCTTCACCATGCAGGACTCGTACGCCACAGGCGGTATTTAAATGATCATGAATTTTGCTTCTCTGGCCATTTAGCCAACTCAATATAAGCACTTCACAGTGGTCGTTTTTGAACAATCTCCTGCGACAATAGTTGTCTTGATCAAAACTGGATAACGCCTTTATCTCAGTATCATCCAATGCCACCTTTTCAAGTATGAATCTGATCGTTGCAAGCGACAATGGTTTATTAGACAACTTAATTTGCTCTATAAACCCCTGGAAATTAAGTCGATAGTCACTATCAAGTAATGCCGATAGTGCTGGTGCTTGCTCTTGAGTTATCGCAGAGTGTCGCAAATTGTCCTCCTCACACATCCTGTTATGTTTTGGCAAATACACCTAGTTATCTTTAGATGTTGCATGAATAGACAATGAGCTGCATAAAAAGTGTCACATAGAAATGTCATTCAGAGAAGGTCATCACCATTTTACAAGTAATTAACAAACGGAAAAATTACCTCACAACCTTGAATGCTGTAAACATCTGCTACGACCTCTGAGACATCGCTTACGCCACAATGAGAATCGCTGTAGAGTATGCATAAACTCAAAAGGACAACATTCAATGACCAAAACGGCTTTAATCACAGGTGCTAGTCGGGGGATTGGCAAAGCGCTATCTCACTACTTTGCTAACCAAGGCTACAACTTAGTGCTGATTGCCAAGCAAGAAGCCAACCTCAACCGTTTGTTTGATGATTTGAAGGACCAGTATCCTCATCTCAGCATAAAAACTCACCATCTAGATTTTGCACAACCCGAAATCGCTGTGAATTCTTTTGAGGGGATTCTCAATCAGCTAGAAACAATTGATGTTTTAGTAAACAGCGCAGGAGTGCTGAAAGCAGGCCATATAGATCTGACATTTGAACAGTTATCTGAGTTAATCAACGTCAACGTACTTTCCACTATCGCAGTGTGCAATGCCGTGGTAGCAAGAATGAAACATCAGGGGTTTGGAGAAATTTACAATCTAGGATCGACTGCTGGGCTATCTCCGGTACCAAAAATTGCGGCTTACTCAGCCACTAAGTCAGCATTGGTAAGCTATAGCCAGTCCCTCTATCAGGAACTACTACCGCACAATGTTCAAGTGTGTTGCTTATGTCCAAGCGTTGTCGATACCGATATGACCAATGATGGGCGAATCGAAAACGAACTAAAAATACAACCTCAAGACTTAGCAAAAGCGATAGATTTTGCCCGTAGCCTATCTACAGGAGCAGCAATGTCTATATTACCTATTCGCTGTAAAGTCATCGACTTGGAAAATAGTTGATCCGTAATGAAGCAATAAAAAAGGGCTACCACTGTAGCCCTTAGCATCTTCACATTAAGTTATTTGCGACTTTCTAACTCTTCAAAAATCGCTTCCGCATCAACAACACCGCCAGAGATTGACAGTGTGCTGAACGGTACAAGCTCTTCAGGAGTAGAAGGCTTCTTAACCAATAGTTCTGGGTAAGTGCGCGCCTTACTCTTCAGCAGCTCTTTAAGCTCAACAGCAGACAGGTCTGGATAGTGTGACCATACCATGGCAGCGACACCAGAAACGACTGGCGCTGCCATACTTGTACCGCTGTACGCAGCGTAGTTGTTGTCTGGAGTTGAAGACAGAACACGGTAACCTGGGGCAAAGACATCAACCGTCTCTTGACCAAAGTTACTGAAGCTCGCAACCAATGAATCATCCGCATATTTCGCCGATGCACCGATGTCCATCCATGTTGAGATTGGCTTAGACCAAGAGTGCTTAGCAAAACGGTTCGGGAAACTAGGCTTAATATCGTTGTCGTTACGACTGTTACCTGCAGAGTGTACAATCAGTACACCTTTACGCGCTGCGTAACGGAATGCGTGGTCTACGATGTACTTACGTGGCGAGTAGCTCTTACCAAAACTCATGTTGATGATCTTGGCACCATTGTCGACAGCGTAGCGAACCGCGTTAGCAATATCTTTATCTCTTTCGTCACCATTTGGTACCATACGAACTGCCATGATTTGCGCATGATCAGCAAGGCCATCGATACCAATGCCATTGCGACGTTCAGCAGCAATAATACCAGCTACGTGAGTACCATGAGCGCCAACAGGGCCTTTAACATCATTGTTGCCATACCCTTTCTCCCAAGGGTTATTGATGTTATCCATCACGATGTCACGACGTGTATCAAGCTCTAGGTTGTAGTGATAATCTAGAGACTCTTGATAACGACTTCTGCGTGACTCTAGGTAATCAAAAGAATACCAAGATTCAAATACGCCAAGTAACCCTTTAGCGGCTTCAACGACTTCAGTATTTGAGTGGTCAAGCAAGACTTGTAGACCGTCTACCGTAAAGTCTTTGTGATCGGTTAATTGGGTGATCTTATCTTTGTACTGATTCGCTTGCTCAGTTGCTTCCGTCACTTGATTAAGAGAAGTCTGGTTGTACTCAACTGATTCTAGATAGTCCGCTTCCACGCCCTTGTAGTATTCGCGTTTTTTGCGCGGAATCCAGTGATTACCCTCTTTTAACTTAAGGTATTTTTTGTACTCACGAGTCACTTCTAGCGTGTCTTGATCAACATTGACACCTAAAGAGTTACCAAGGAAGTTCCAACCGTGAACGTCATCGATGTAGCCGTTACCATCATCATCGATACCATTACCTGGAATTTCGTCTTCATTGGTCCAAAGTTTGTTTTTAAGATCTTCGTGGTCAATATCAACACCAGAATCAAGAACCGCAACAATAACAGGTTGTGGCTTTAATGGTGGAAGCAATGACTCATAAACATAGTCGGCACCCACACCTTGAAGGCTGGAATAATTTGCTGAAGCATTGAACCAGTCTCCACGATCGGCTGATGGGTTGCTCATCATACGCATTGAGAACAAGGCGAAAGGTTGTACTGGCTTAGGCGAGTAATCTTCAACAATGTTGCCTTTCACATCTTTGATGAAAGGTGAGTTTGTTGGAACTGTTTCAGCACTAACGCTGACTGAAACCGACGCTGAAGCCATCATAGCGACAGCAAGTGCGGAAAGCTTATATCCGTTTATCATTCTGTTACATCCTATTTAATTATACGCTTACAAAGCGTTCAAAAGATAAAATGCAACTCAATCAAGATCATTCACAAAATCAATTAAATGAGTTTAAGATCTCACTAAGCGAGATATTTATCGCTCAAAATTTGAGATAAATTCTATTAATAATATTAACATTTATATAACGCACGATATCTATTTAATTATCCTTTTAATTCATAACCTTAATAGATAAATTCATTTAAAAACATCAGTTCAAAAATTGTCTAAATTTAATATCAAAATAGTCAATAAAAATTAATATTCGATGCTGACTCATACTGTTGAATCGTTAAAAAACCAATGTAAATAAAGGGTATTTTAATGTAGATAATGAAATTTTTTAACACTAATGAGATTGCCTATCTATGACATGTGGTAATCGAACCAAGATTCAATTATTTTGGCTATTTGTCATCACCAATAGGTAAGAGATATGCCTCATAGACAGCCTGTACCAAACCTCAATTTATCCAACCTACCACTTCAGCAAGCTCTAGTCGATTCGGTCGTTGACGCTTTTATCGACGACGAAGACGTGCTTGCTGCAGTATTGTTGGGCTCCTTGGCCGCTGAGACAGGCGACAGGGTTTCTGATGCCGATGTTGTTGTCTTCACGACCAACGGTTTCCATCGGAGATCTGAACGAGCTTACCAAGCCTTTGAAAATAACAAAGACATTTTTTATTGTCTCGATGGCTTCCACAATGACCGTGCTTTTTTTAAAAAATATATCTTCAATGATATGACCAGCGCTGAAATTCATTGCCTCGATCTTGAAGAGCCTTTCATGCTCTCAAAACCTTTCAAGGTATTATTTGATAAATCAGATATCGTCACCTCCCGCCTTACTGAGGCGCCGGCACCCAAGCATAAAGACTTCCCGGCTTATACTAGCGGCGATCAAGGGCTTATTTGGGAGTTATTCGATTGCATCAAATGGTTGAGTCGTGATGACACTACCTTAGCAAAAGATTACATTAAGAAGCTGGCTAACAAGCTTTAAGTGATTTTAGGTATGGTAACGCTTTGAACCATGGCCTGATGACGTCATCAGGATTGATACCGCAGGTAAAAGCATTGAGCAAGCCTTCACAGAATTGCTAGATAAGCTTGAAGTCTGGTCATCTCCTGCTTAACTAGACTGTGTATAACTCTTTGAAATCTAAAAACACTAACGTCTCAGGAGCAGGTATGGAGCAGAATAACGCCTTTCAGGAACAGATCCCCAATAACCATTGTTTTGGCTGTGGAGCCGAAAATGCGATGGGGCTACAAATCAAAAGCTACTGGAATGGAGACAATGAATCTGTCTGTACTTTTACTCCTTCTGCTCATCACAGTGCTGGGCCTTTGCATTTCCTCAATGGTGGGATCATCTCAACCATCATTGATTGCCACTGTGTCTGCACCGCCATAGCGAAAGGCTATGAAATGCAAGGCAGAGAAATAGGAGCAGGAGAGATGATTTGGTTTGCAACCGGAAGTTTGGATGTCAAATTCCTCAGACCGGTTCCCATAGACGATGACGTTCAACTTATCGCTTCTATAATTGACGCGAAAGACAACAAAATAGAGCTCCAATGCGAACTGTTTTCTGGTAACACACTTTGCTGTCAAAGCCGGGTTGTAGCCGTCAAAGTCCCCAATGAGTGGTTTGAAGGCAGATAAACACGACTAAAAAGCCAGTGACTCGCGTCACCGGCTTTACTTAATCCATCCGACTTATTATGTCGAACCAGTCATTAGAACTTGTAACCGCCACCAATCATAAATACCCATGGGTCGATTTGTACGTCTGTTGAGTACTCAGTAGAGCCAGCTTTGTAAGTCGCTGTTGTATCGATGTCGGCATACCAAACAGAAGCGTTCAGGAACCAGTCTTCGTTAAGCATGTAGTCCACACCAAGGTTTGCAGCTAGGCCCCAAGAGTCATCTAACGAAAGATCGCTCAAACCCGCACCAGTCCCCGTACTATTTAGCTCTTCATCAAAGAAAACCGTGTAGTTGATACCTGCTCCAACATACGGACGAATGTCACTGCTCGCGTCACCGAAGTAATACTGAACCATAAAGGTTGGTGGCAGATGTTTTGTCTCAGCAATGTCACCCAAGTTACCAAAGTTAGTTGAAATTTTGTGTGAGAATGGGGTCGCTGCAAGGACTTCTAGGCTGATGTTGTCAGTCAACATATAACCAAAAGTCAGGCCAAGCTGAGTGTTAGAGTCTACACCAAACTCAGAACCTGCATTGTTTAGTACATCACCACTGCTGTCATTTGGCGCTACGGTTGCGATACCTGCGCGGACAATAAAATCACCTTCTTGGTGAGCTAGAACATTACCGGAAACAAGGGCAGCTACGACTGCCAAACCACATACTGTTTTTTTCATTGTTGATTTCCTTACGTAGGGCTTTCTTTTAATTAATGATTGAGGGAATCTTATTTATTGTGGCCTGCAAGTTATCACACAAAGACCCTACTCTTTTGATGGAAATCAATTTGTGAATTTTATTGATTAGCGATTTACATTTGTTTCGACTTGATCACCTTTTCAATGCAATATGATGACATTTATGTAATGCAGCCTTTGTGTGTATCACAGACAAAAAAAGCTCCCGAAGGAGCTTTTTTTAGATATGTTTGCAGTTAGCCTGTGGTTTCGGGCTCACCTTGTTTAGCAAGTTGAATTTCTTGCTGTCGCAACATCGCATCAAGTTCATCTCGACGTACCTTAAATGCGGTCATTTCACTTTTTGGAACAGAACTCGCCATTGGTATGTTAGCCGTCATGGCATTAACAGGCCTGCCACGGTCAATCAATTCATAGTGAATATGAGGGCCAGTCACTCGACCCGTTGCACCGGACAAACCAATTCTTTCACCACGTGATACTTTCTGCCCTTTTCGAACGAGGATTTTACTCAAGTGCAGATAACGCGTTTTGTAGCGGCTACCGTGCTGAATCACAACATAGTTACCCGCATAGGGGTGTTTACGCGTCATCACAACGACACCATCTCCCGTTGATACAATCGGCGTTCCTGTTGGAGCAGCCCAGTCAGTACCATTGTGCGGTGCTATTCGTCCAGTGACTGGATGTTTCCGTGTCGGGTTAAAGTTAGAGCTCAGCCTGTAGTTCGCATTAATGGGCTTACGTTGGAATGCGCGTTGCAGGCTATTTCCATTTTTGTCGTAATACTGACCATCAGAGTGCAGGTAAGCCGTAACTTCTTTACCACGGTTATAGATTTTCACTGCTTGAAGCTCTTTATTGCCCGTCTGTTGTTCGCCAACGTATTGTTTCGACAAAACCACTTCAAACACATCACCAGCACGAAGATCACGAGCAAAATTCAGCTTATCTTTGAGTAGCGACACAATCTGCTCGTTCTCACTACTTCCCAGCCCCAAACGGTGCAGAGATTGAGAGAAGCTGCCTGCAATTTCTCCCACCAGCGCCTGTTCTTTCCATGTGCCGGGGATCTTCACATCCTCAAACGTATAACTACCATCATCGTGGCGCTTATACACGGCGCGTTCGACGATGCTGAACTCTAGCTCCATTTTCGCTAAGTTCTTCGTTTCAGTATCTCGCCAAAACCTGAGAGTGTTTCCCGGCTTTAAAGTATCCAGCGCAAGATAGTTAAGATCCGTTTCCATAATCTTCATCAGTTCGCTGTAACCAAAGCCCAGCTTACTGAAAATGGAACTTAGATTGTCGCCTTTCTGAATTACGTACTCGTAATTTGGCATGTCATGAACCGCTTGAATGTCAGTAAACAAGTCATTCACAATGCTGGATTCAGGCAGCGAAAGATCAATAGTGCGCTGATAATGGTTGCTTTTGTTTGTTGCAGATAAAGCCAATGCAGCAACAACAGGAAGGCTCAAAAGCATCATTTTTCTCGACTTGGAGAGTTCTCGAAAGCGAGACGCCAATCTTTTGGATTGCACAATTTGACCTTATTGCTTGATTTTAAGAAAGGCCTGATGTTACGAATTTATGCCTAGCTTGTCACCTATGGAATGTCATGTTTGGATCAAAAAAGGCGCAAACGCGCCTGTATCAGTATGACTTATGAATGATAGTAATCACCCACTTTCACATGCATTCAGATTACTGATAAGTTGAAATCAATCCGTTATCTGAACCAAAACCATTAGGCTGATATTGATCTGCATTGGGGTCATTAATCCACTTCTCATTATCCACTAAGTAGCGAAATTCGAATTGGCGGTCTTTCGGTAAACGTGTTTTGAATTTATATGATTTTGATTTAGCGCCTTTTTTCATCTGTGTTGGCTGCCAGTCCAAAAAATCGGCTACGATAGCGACAGACTGTCCGACCTGCTCTTCTGAAAGTTCGAACGTCACTTCTACTTCATCTTTGGTTTTAAAGAATCGCTTATTGATCATGTTTAACTCCATTAACGACAAAAACAAATCCATCTCATCACTTGTGAGGCTAAAGAATAAGCAATCTGTACCCTATGCACAATACCGTATTGAACACCGATTACTCGACACGTTCTAGGCTATCTTGCCCATTCAACTTGAAAAGTATAGTCGTTGAAATGACAGGCTCATGTGACATTGATTGATCAGCATCACGTTGTTTAACTCTTACACTTATATTGTGCTGCTGTTTTTCTAGCAAATCTACGATGATTCGGTCCCCTAGAAATTGAGCTTCTTTTGAAATCATGCGTTTTCTAAACTCATCATAGTGAAACGTTACCAAATAGTTGAACACGCCAGAGCCTTGGTTTGAGACGGTCATAATTGAGGCATAAATAGTGGGGGTAATCTGAAGCAACTTACTGGTATCAACAGTAACGACACCACGTTCTTCACCGTCTTCATACGTGCCACTTGCTAGCCCTGTCGTTGGGTTTAGCTCTTCCATAAACGTATAAGCTTGGCTTTCGGGTACTTTCACCGTCCAAGGATTCATAGTCGAAAGACCAAAAACAGACTTCATCACAGCATCACTGCTCGCCATTTGATTAGGAAACTTTGCCATGATCTCTTCATCAGAAAGGCTGAATCGGTAGAGGCCAGCGATCGTGACTACTATTAATAAGAAGATCGGAATCAAAAGAATCAGAGGAATAGGTAAAAGGCGCTTTTTCATCTTGTAGTATGTCTTATCAAATACATGAACACAGTGGCGTCATGTTAGCAGCAAGGACAAGGAGATAAAATGGAATACGAGCAGAAAATACGTATGGCAGATTGCAGTTGTGGGCAGGTCAATCTGGTTTGCCGAGGTGAGCCAGTGAGAACGTCAGTGTGTCACTGCTTTGAATGCCAAAAGCGAACGGGGAGCGTTTTCGGAGTTCAAGCTAGATTCAAGCAAGAGCAAGTTTCTTTCAGCGGAGATCTTGTCGAATACACTCGCATCAGTGATTCAGGTAATGAAGTCACCTATTCGTTTTGTCCTAGATGCAGTACGACAATGTCACTCAAACTCAGTGCAGCCCGAAATTTTATTGTTATACCTGTTGGTATTTTTCAAGAGCAAGATTTTCATACCCCAAGCTTCTCTGTTTACGAAGAAAGGCAACACGGCTGGGTGAAATTTGACTGCCAGATGGAACATCATCACTAACTGAATGAAGTGTTGAACGACAAACCTTGTTTTGATTTAGGCTTGACTGTGAATGTGAAGAAGGATGGATTTTTATATCTACTGACGAACTGACTACTGAATAACCGTAGGGACGCCCTTAACCAGAAGATGAGCCAGCTTGGTTGCTGGCTCAGTTCTATTTACACGCGAGCGTGTTTACAAAGCGTGATCCAGTTGGTATTTACCAATCATTTCACCTTCGCTATTTAGGAAGCGTTGGTAAGAAAAAGGCGAGATATCAACGCAAGTCGGCAAACTTCTCACAAGCTCATCAAGAATTCGCCCAGTGATCGCTGACGTCAACATCCCCGTGCGGAAATGTCCGCATGCATTGAGGTAGCCCTCGACACCCGGAACAGGGCCAATAATAGGTAGCTCATCTGGAGACCCCGGACGCAAGCCCGCCCAACAACGCTTGATGTTCATATCTTTTAGCGCTGGTATGGATTTCATCGCACCTTGACCTAACTGCTTGATGTACTTAATGTCGTTACTGGTATCAAACCCGCGCTCTTCAGTCGTTGAACCAATCAAGATTTCACCATTGTCTTTTTGCGCGATGTAACAGTCACTGGTTGTCAGACAACCATTCAGTAGCTTAGGCAGTTTCTCTGTGATGATCACTTGTCCTTTCACCGGGAACACGGGTAATTTATAACCGGTTGCCCACTGACTAATGGTCTCTGCCCAAGCACCTGCAGCATTGACCATCATTTTACATGGCAACACACCCTGCTCGGTTTTTACCGCAGTAACTCGATTGCCTTGTCTTTCAATGCCTGTCACTTTGGTATTCAGATACAGCTCAGCCCCATTTTGGCGTGCGGCTTCCAAATACGCTTCATTGAGACGATACGGATTAATTTGATGGTCACAGTCAAACTCCATCGCCCCAATGGCTTCCTTGGAAACATTCGGCTCTTCAGCGTGTAGCTCATCTTGAGTTACCCAGCGGACGTGATCATGACGATCCGGCACTGCTGCTGCGATTTGCTCAGCGTACATACGATCGTACTTATCGAACAGCAAAAACTTAAGCCCAGTGCGTTCAAACTTGAAGTCAACACCGTGGTTTTCAACTAACTCTTCGTATAGAGCGGGATACATAGCGTTCGACATCATCGCCATATCAAAAAAAGGTTTTGGCATTATATGAGGATTCATTTCCGGCGCTTCGCTAACCCCAGACTCCTGCATTTGTTTCGACAACGTCTTAAAAAGGATGACACCACAACCAAGTCCAGTCGATTCGCCCATCGCCCACAGCCCACCTGCCGATGCTCGAGACGCATTCCCTGGATATTTGAAGTCAACAACGGCAATCTTTAGATCTTTCTGTCGGCTAAGGAAATAAGCAATGGACGCACCAATAACACCGCCACCACAAATGACTACATCATACGCTTTCATTATTCTTCCTCCAGCGCTGCAAATGGGATTGGATCAAGTGGGAATCTAGGACGAACTAAGCCTTGTTCCTGACTGAACCCTTCTTTCTTCAACCTGTCGTAGCAATAGTGAGCGCAGGTTTTGCCCTGACAGTCACCCATAGTGACGCGGGTACGCATTTTTAGAGTCACAATATCGCGGCAGCCTTGAGCTATCGCCTCATCTATCGCTTTTTTCTTAACCTGTTCACAGCGACATATCACCGTATCTTCTTCTGGTAGAGAAAGCAGGCCTAACTCACGGAAACCCGCATTGTCGAATGCCTGACGAAAACGATAGAGACGAGATAACTTACGTCGTATCTCAACTATGTATTGCTCTGCATCCGCACTACCCAGTTTTCCCATTTCACAAGCAATGGCTTTTGCGGCAATCTTGCCTTCAAGCATGGCAGCGTCTGCACCTGCAATTTTAGCGCTATCACCAGCGCAGAAAATGTTTTCCTGGCTGCTCTTTTGCCATTTATCAACGGCGGGGATCGCCCCACTCATGTGGTCATACTCTATGTTAAGACCGATGAGTTGGGCCAATTGTGAGCGAGCAGCAAAGCCATAGCCCACACCTAGAGTATCAACAACATGAGTCACAGCCTGAGAGTGATCTGGAAACCAGTTGTTATCATAAGGAGCAACAGTGACTTCATTGAGTTGGTCGGTGCCTTCTGCTTTTACAAGTCCCCAACCGTAATGGAGAGGGATATTGTGCTGCTTGAGGTACCACATCATTGATAGCCCGTCTAACGCTTGCTGAGGGCGATTGAGCATTGCAAATGTTTCCTTGGCTATTGACGAAAACTTTGCCGCTTCATAAATCGCTTCAACCTGACAACCAGCTTTGTGTAACTGACAAGCGACGAGCACCAACAGTGGTCCACTGCCCGCGATCACGACCTTATTCCCAGGACGAACTAAACCACTCTTGATTTGAAGCTGTATAGCACCTAGTAGCATCACTCCAGGAAGCTGCCATCCCGGAAAAGGGATACTTCTTTCCTGACACCCAGTGGCCAATATCAGGTGGTCATAGTCAATGCGAGAAAGCTTGTGATCATGCGTCAGTAACAAGCTATTTTCTCCTAAAGGCCCAAGTACTCTTGTCTGAGTTCTTAAATCGATAGAAGACGCGTTGCTCTGGTAATCTTCTTGAAGCTTATCCATCGCCTTGGTGAGTTTTTCATCTAAGTGGGGCATATCCGCTGTTTTGCGCCACGGCCCACGATAGATAACCCCTCCAGCTTTCGGTGCTTCGTCAATGACGGTGGTATGAATACCAAAGCGTGCCAGTTCGGTTGCCGCCGACATACCTGCCGGCCCACCCCCTACAATCACGACTTTATTAGTCATATCTCACCCCCTTGTTCCATCACCAAATTGCGGCTAGTTTCCACCTTCATATCTGGCTTCACGATCGTCTGACAGGCTCTTTGCTTGTGACGACCATCAATGTGCAGCAAGCAACAATGGCACACTCCCATTCCGCAGTATGCGCCTGATTCAGCGCCATAATCATTCTTCATTAACTGACGAATGTTTGAAGCTAACAAAGCACTGAGTACACTCTCACCTTCAACAGCCGGAATGGTTTTTCCGTCAACATTGATGGTGAAGGGCTTATCGAGCACCTTAGTAATATCTTGGTTTCTTTTTGTTATAGAATTCATATACCTCTCCAATGCAACAAAGCGCACACGCATCATACCCATAAAAAAATTAAGGGAAATGATCAAAAAAGACGCATTTTCAATTTAAAAAGAGCCATCACAATTATTGTGGGAAATACTTGTGCTACTACTCAATATCTCATCAGACCACT
This sequence comes from Vibrio neptunius, assembly GCF_000967495.1. Taxonomy (GTDB): domain Bacteria; phylum Pseudomonadota; class Gammaproteobacteria; order Enterobacterales; family Vibrionaceae; genus Vibrio; species Vibrio neptunius. The sequence continues at coordinate 27,474 of NZ_JXXU01000018.1, forward strand.
GCAAAAATAGAGTTTGGCAGAATAATCTGTCCGAAAAACACAAGGATTCATACAGAAAATTTATGACCACGACTCATAATAGTGAATTAGAAAAATTAATTTTCGATGACATGAGCTAGGTTTCGAGCGTTAAGCTCTTTAAAGTAAAACCTATCTCCAGTGTCTCCTAGTTCAGCTCTCAGCCTCTTCTCGTTAGAACTTATAGATACCTTTCCACTGGTCGGTATTGCATCTCATCAGTCACCCAATGCTTGGCGAGGGTAACTCACCAGAAAGCTATCTACTTAGAAGCTAGCGATCACGAGCCCTTGAACACACTTGTTCAGGATTCTTTGCACCAGTATATAGGCAGAGTAAAATGACGAATGTCGGTCGCCAGATATCCTATTGGTTTGCCCTAAACCAAAATTCAGTGACGACTCATCATCAAAAAAGTCCACCATTTGGTGGACTTCTTTCTGTTATTGCTTCTGATCCTGTGCATTTTCTGGGCTAAAGCTAGCCACAATATCTACTTCATCAAAGTTACGGTAACCACGAATCATAATGTTGAACTCACCGGCTGGTTTATTGAATACACACTGTTCATTGCTGCCATTCTGGAATGGACGACAGTCATATTCTGTTTTCGAAACCGAACCTTCGTAGGTCACATATAAATCCGCATCACCACTGCGTGGCCCTGTAATAGAAATCGTCACCTCACCTGGCTCTGTGGTGCGGAAAACGAAGAACTGTTCATCAAAATAACCAGACGTCAGATTCTCCACTGGCGTACCGTTTTCCAGCTCCTTCACTGGCGACTCAACATCATCCAAACTGGTTTCAACCAAGTAGGCGATCGCTAACTTAGCAAATTTACTCGCATGGCTTGCAGTTGGATCGGAATTCTCCAGCGTGTCGTGTTCAGTGTGGATATGCGGGTTGTAATCATTGAACATGGTTTCAAACGGCATTGCTGACGGGTAACCAGCGTTATGCCATGAAGCGTGGTCAGAACAGGCGTAGCCACAGCGGTCAAAATCATAAGTAATTTCACTCGCGTAGGTGTCAATCAGTTCACTGAGAAATTGCGTTAAATTCGCGTCGGTGTAATCGTTGATGAAAGTAATATCATGAGCCGAACCGTTGTAGTTGGTCATATCCAGTTGCAAGGCAGAGACAACATTCGCCTGCTCGCCTTTCAGCGTTTGAGCAATGTCTTGAGAACCTCGCAAGCCCACTTCTTCTGCAGCATAGCCGTAGAACTTGATGGTGCGATCTGGCTGGATACCGCTGGCGATCATCAGGCGAAGTGCTTCCGTCACCGTCGCTATACCCGAAGCGTCATCATCGGCTCCCGGTGATATTGTACCTTCGGTTGTCCATGACCCAACTGTTGAATCTAGGTGACCACCCACCACAACGATCTCGTCTGGGTGCTTGGCACCGACTAAAGTAACTTCAACCGATTTCTGTGGGTAATCACTGTGTGAGATTTGCTGAGCTGAGGCATAAGGTACATCCTTAATCTCTTCTTGCCAGCGCTCTAGCAACCAGTTCGAAGCAGCAATACCCGTAGAGGTGGTATAAAAACGGTTAGTAAAGCTGGTTAGGTTTTCAATGGTAGTAACCATGTTGTTTGGTTCAACCTGCGCAATCAACGACTCGACCGTATCGTGGTGGCTGATCACCGGCTTCTCAAACGTACTCATCGACAGTGGCATACCCGCTGCTTTCATTGCGCTTGCCTTGTCTGCATGCACCATGTAACCACCACAACGGTGTTTTGCTTCGTGCATATGACTGGAAAGCGCCGCCAACTGCTTCTCATTAATTTTGGCGACAACAGCATTTGGATTCGCTGCAAAGCCGCTGACTACCGCTGCCCCGTGCTGCGTAACCAAATGTTGCGCATCTGCATCTGTGGTAATCCATACTTCTCCATCTTTCAGTACGTTGACATCTGAAGCAGCAAAGGCGGAAGCGCTCCCAAATAGAGCTAAAGCTAGTAATGTCTTTTTCATAGCAGAGCTGAGTTCCTTATAAATTCTTTAGGCTTGATAAAAAGCAGGGCCCCATAGAAGGAGCCCCGTCGTTTTTAGAATGGACTAGTTGGCTTTGATGAAGCGGTAACGCTTCGTTTCAGAACAAACGTCACCTGAGGTACATACCTGGTACTCAACATCAATCGTGCCGTTGTGACGGAACTTGTCGACGTAAGAGGTAAATTCAGTTGCACCCACCACTTTGCCATTGCGTTTCACAACAAAGTAATCGTCTGTTAGGTATTCCCAAGCTAGCTTAACGCGGGCCTTACCATTAGGCTGCTTGTTACCAAATTGCAGTTTAAGTGGGAACGCGTCTGTTGCCGTATCTTCAATTGTGATGGTCTTATTAGTCGACGTCGCAGAACCAGCATTGTCTGTTACCGTCAGAGTCACAACGTAATCACCAGCTGCCGCGTAAGTGTGGCTAACCACAGCACCTGACTGAGAGTTACCGTCACCAAGATTCCACTGGTAAGAAACAATCTCGCCATCGCTATCACTGCTCGTGCTGGTTAGGTCAACTTTCTTGCCCGTGACAACGTGGTTGAATGAAGCTACTGGTGGAACGTTAGTGCTACCGGAATCAAACGATGCTTTAAGGCTTGCATCTGCATATTCAGAGTAGCCAAATACATTGACGGTATAACGGCCAGCCGTTGGGTTTTCGATGACACAGATTTCATCAGTCACCGACTCACTCTTACAGATGTTTTCCTGAGAGCTCGGTGCGTAGTCAAGACCAACGTATATATCTGGGTCGCCAGTTGACACGCCAAGTTCTACCGTTAGCTTCTCTTTACCTTCTGGCACTTCTATATCGAAGTAAGTTTTCGAGCCTGTACCACCAGCAACCGTCACTGCTTGAGCGTTTTCGAGACGTTGATACTCTGGCTCAGGTGGTAAAGGTGGCTCAGCACATGGCTCAACACCAACCAGACCAAATGCCGCCACAACATCTTCAGAGTTGTAACCTAGGTCATTTGCAGCGTTTTTCACACCACAGGCGCCTTGCCAGAAATCACTGTCTTCTGCCCAGTAGATCTGGTTGGCCAGAACAAACAATTCAAATGCTTTCTTAGTATCCCAACCCTGTGTGGTCGCGATGTGGTAGAAGGCTTTATTGAATACACCAGAACTGTAGTGAACGTTAAGACCATCGTAGTAGTCAGAAGCGTGATTGATAGAAGAGCCGTCACGTGAAGGATCATCCATGTAACGCAATGCACCGTCTGCTTTAAAGATGTCACGACCGACCATCCAGTCGTTAGTCCCTTTCATGTAGTATTCAGCGGCTTCACCAGCGATATCTGAGAAGGCTTCATTCATACCACCAGACTGATTTGCATAAATAAGACCAGAGTTTTGCTCAGTAAAACCGTGGCTGACTTCGTGCGCGGATACATCCAAACTCACTAGAGGGTAGAAGTAACTTTCACCGTCACCGAAGGTCATTGCCTGACCATCCCAGAAGGCGTTTTCGTAACCGTTTCCATAGTGAACACGCATCATCAGTTTGAACGTCAGCGGTGCCGTATCAAACCAGTCTTTATACATGTCGAATACAACGTTACCGAAGTAATGTGCGTCGTTCAGCGGTGAAAAAGCACCATTGATTTCTTTGTGCGCATTACGCGGACATTCATAGGAATAAGGCGTAGAGCCTGACGTCGCACCGTTCAGATCCACGGTGACAACGTTATCGGATTCCATTACACACTCAGTGCCGTTTTCCGTCACATCAAGGTAGTGGTAATCAGTACCGTACTCATACTGGCCTGTTTTCTCGTTACCGCCAGGGCCAGTACCAATTTGGGCGTGGGCAATCCCCTCCCAACGTTCAATAATTTCACCGCTGTGGGCATCCAACATGGTAAACGGACGCGACGGATGAGCTTTACCTTCGATTAGGTAAGAAATCACATAAATCAAACGAGTTTTATCACCGTCTTGATATACGTAAAGGTCGTCTTTGGCGTTCGCTAAAGATGGACTCGCTGCAACACCAGCTTTAAGATCTTTGCTCGCCAGCTCTAGTGCTTGTGCACGGTTGAGAGAAGGTTTTACGAACTTACGATCAACGCCGGCCATCTTAACGTATTTACCCTGAACGGCTTTTAGGGCACCACCTTTGGCACTTTGCGTTGCATTTAGGTAGTGACCCCAAACAGGCACTCCCCAGATATTTTGCTGGACTTTGACTTTGTAGATACCACGCTTCTTCAGGTTAACTTCTTTTACCATTTTGAAGCTGGAGGCATTGTCTACACCAAGCTGAGAGTTCAGCCCGGAAAATGAAGTAAAGTTGATTGGTTTGCTTAAATAAACTGACTCACCGGCATGTGCAGATAGTGACATCGCACTCGCTACGGCTACTGCCAAAAAATGCTTGGCTATTTTCATTATGATTCTCCTTATCGTGGCATTTTATAAATGCCGGAGATAAACATAACATTAACAATTTAAATTAATACAAACCATTTTTAACAATTATTTAATAAATCAAACAAGTGCACAATATCAACAGTATTTATTTTATCAATCATAAATTAAACCAATTTATTTCAAACAAAATCAGTTAGCGTCAAGTATAAAACCTATTAATTGATAAAAACTATAGGGATCTTTGTATTATACAAATCCCTCTATAGATAAAACTAACTATATTTATAGTAATCAATAGAAACAGTTATTTATAAAAAACACAGTTCATCACAATGAAGAGAAAATCATTTATAGTCATTTTTCAGATATTTTAAATTTAAAAAATGAGCAAAGTAATATTTATACCCTTATATTTTATGACAAATTTAAAAATATAAAGCCGTTCAATAGTGATGATTACTGAATAAATCGAACTCGGCTTAATACCAATATTATCGCGACCAGCAACTGAAGTATAAAGCATGTAACGAATACCGCTTGCTCACCAAAGCTAACAACTATATATGGCACACCCCAAACTAGCCACGAGGCTCAAACAGTTTGAAAAATTGAGAAAAGCTTAATCAAAAAAGACATCTATCAACCACTCTTTCATGTAGAACAGGAGCTCAATATCTCAGACACCGTGACAGCACCTGCACTGCTTGCTAACGGTTGGACAGACTTCAATCAGATGGTGATGAAATAGGTGGCTCGACTAACGTCACTTTACCCTGTTTGTCGATTCGATAGCGCAGTAAGTCTTGTGCAAGGAATAAGTTGCCAGAGTATACCTGCTCAGCCTCTGAGCGAATAATCTCGACTGACAGCTCCGCTTGAGGGTGTCGCTGATAACGTGGGCTAAAATGAGTAAGAATCAAGTTAGGGATACCAGCGACTTCAGCAAACTCCGCAACCAACTTTCCGTAGCTGTGGCCAAACGCTTTCGCCTGTTTGGCAAAAGCTTCGGCATAAGTCGACTCATGAACCAGCAAATGGCATTCTTCACATAAGTGTTTGAGCAACTCAGGCTCGGCATTATCACCAGCGATAACAAACTTTCTTGGCCCATGTTCCAAATAAGTGAACTCTTCGCTGATCAGCGTTTTACCTTGATGTTCGACATTTTGCCCTTTGACTAACTGCCCCCATAACGGGCCTCGTGGTACACCTTGCTGTGCCAGCTTGTCAAAATTTAGATAAGCTTTTACCGTACTTTCGGTAAAACAATAGGCGAAAGAAGGCACACGATGCTCTAATTCACACAACGAAATAGTGAATTGGCCTATCGTCATTGAGGGCAAAGATTCAGCAGAGACAAACTGAAGCTCGTAAGGCAAGTGAAGCTTAGTAAATTGCATTGTCGCTTCAAGCCATTCTCGGATCCCTTTCGGCGCAATAATGATTAAAGGATCTGAACGACGATTCATTCCAGCGCTGGCAAGTAAGCCCGGCAAACCAAAGCAATGGTCACCATGTAAGTGAGTAATGAAAATCGCCTTGAGGTAATTGAGCGACAAGGGCGTATGCAGCAACTGGTGTTGGGTGGCTTCACCACAATCAACCAGAAACCAGCCTTTGCCTACGCTTTCCATCACAGCCGTAGCAGAGACGTTTCTTGCTTTGGTTGGTGTACCTGATGATGTCCCTAATAAACAAATTTCCATCATTTACCTTATTGTTGTTCCAGCCAGTCAGATAACGCTTTGACCGATTCATTCGGCTCTTGATTGGCTGAAAGCAGAAAGTAACTATTGCCAGATCGGATACGTTTATCAAACGGGCAGAGCAAGCGATTTGACCTTATGTCCTGCTCCGCCAAGGTGACATCTCCCACGGCCATCCCAAAACCCTGTTGAGCGGCATTCATGGCCTGATCTAACGTAGCAAACGTCTGATTCCCTTTCCCTTTAAGTGTAGATTCGTCACAACTGTTGCACCATAGCATCCAGTCAGACTGCTCAGGGTTTGCATGTAACCAAGTAAAGCGATTGACCAAAACGTCTTGTAAGGGTTCATTCCGCTCGACGCACTGTGACCACAACTGAGGTGAACAAATGGGCGCTAGAATTTCATCAAACAACAGGGTTTGGGAAACCTGTTTACTTCGCACTGGCTTACCATAAACGATCACCATATCAAAACTGTCAAAATCTGGATGAAACTGGTGCTTAGTAGTTGAAGTCAGTTCGACATTCACATCAGGGCTGGTCTGCTGAAAATTGGCTAAGCGCGCCAGTAACCAGGTGGTAATACAGCTGGGTGCGAGTAGCTTTACACGGTTGGCACTTTCAGACACTTCTCTGACTGAGCGTTGTAAGCGCTTGATAATATCTTGCGCGAGTGGCATGAACATACTCCCTTCAGGCGTCAAGGCGAGTCCTCGAGCACGGCGATAAAACAAGCTCACTCCCATCAAAGATTCGAGAGACTGAATCTGCCTGCTGACCGCACCTTGCGTCATGTTGAGCGACTCAGCGGCATGGGTCAGGTTAAGGTATTCAGCAGTTGCTAAGAATGCCTGTAAGTTTTTCGTCGAAGGTAAGCGCATCATTACCACCCTACTAGCTATGCGTTTTATGCATAGCTAGTATGCCTTTATTTCGATTCTACTCAAATGGATTTTTGACTATGTTTTTATCAAATAAGAAATTCTACTTATTAATTCGTTTTGTTATTGATTTATTATGCAGTAAAGGGATATTGAAATGACGTCACTGGCAGACAAGATCGCACCAGATAACATAAAAAAATTAATACCTTATCAATCTGCACGACGCATTGGAGGGTCTGGTCGGTTGTGGCTAAACGCCAACGAGTTAGAGCAACCACTGCATTTCAGCGACCAACAAAATGCTTACCATCGTTATCCTGACTTTTTGCCTCAGGACATCGCTTGCGCTTATCAGAATTACTGCCACACCCAACAGCCCGTTCTCGCAGTGAGAGGCGCTGATGAAGCGATTGATCTTCTCGTGCGCACTTTCTGCCAACCCGGAAAAAGTCGCATCGCTATCTGTAGCCCTACGTATGCGATGTATGAATTTTGTGCTGATTCACTTGCCGTTGAAACCATCGACATCCCTTTGCTTACGCCGGATTTTGCTCTGGATGTAGACGGTGTTGTAAAAGCGGCGGAGTCGGCAAACTTGGTGTTTCTTTGTTCACCCAATAACCCGACAGGCCAGATGCTGAGTCGACAAGATGTACTATCTGTGCTCGAACAAACACAAGATCAAGCACTGATTGTCGTGGACGAGGCATACATTGATTTTGAACTTGAAGAAAGCGTTATCAGCTTAATCGAGCAATACCCAAATCTAGTCGTTATTCGTACTCTCTCTAAAGCCTTTGGCCTTGCTGCTGTCCGATGTGGCTTCATTATCGCTGATACATCCGTGATGGACTACCTATATAAAATGGTCCCCCCTTACCCAATGCCAGACAGTTCAGCCGAAATCGTATTAAACGCACTGAGCCAAGAAGGGTTGGCCAAAGTGACACAAAGTACCCAGAAGTTGATCGCCACTAAACGTTGGTTCGTTGACCAGATCCAGTCATTAGGTTGGATTGAGCAGATCTACCCTTCTTCCACCAACTTCGTGCTGATTCGCACCCGATCGGATATCGATCTGTTCAACTATTTGCTTAATGCTGGAATCGTCACCCGCAACCAATCACACGAGCCGAGCCTGAATCACTGCGTGAGAATCACGATTGGCTCACAAGAATCTATGCAGGAAGTCGCTACCATCATTGGCCACTTCGCTGACCCAGTATCCATGAAAAACGAAGATAAGGATTTCGAACATGAAAAAAGTGCTTAGTGTCATTGCTTGTACTGCAGCTCTTCTGTCTACACCTACTTTTGCAAAGCAAGTACGTCTGGCATCCGACTTCACTTACCCGCCGTTTAACTACAAAGATCAAAGCGGCAACCCAACTGGATTCGATATCGAAATTGCCGATGCATTGTGTGCTGAAGCCAAACTCGATTGTACCTGGGTCGCTCAGAACTGGGATTCACTCATCCCAAGCCTGTTGGCACGAAAGTCGGATGTCATCATGGCTTCAATGCGTATCACCGAAGAGCGCAAAAAGCGTGTATTGTTTACCAACAAGTATTACCAAACTCCGGCTCGTTTTGTCACAGCGATGGACGCTAAAGTCGACATTTCAGCGCAAGGGATGAAAGACAAAGTCATTGGTGTTCAAGGGGGTACAATTCACGATCGTTATGTAACGGACAAATTCGGCGACGTCGCAGAGATCAAACGCTATACTGGTCAGGATGAAGTCTACATTGACATGGTAAACGGCCGCTTGGATCTGACTTTTGGTAATTCTGATCAGCTAGCGTTAGCATTTCTAGCCAAAGAGATTGGACAGGGGTTCAAGTTTGTCGGCAATCCTGTGACCGACAAAGCCTACATAGGCGAAGGGACAGCGTTAGCAATGCGCCAGAGTGACAAAGCACTGACTGAGAAATTCAATAAAGCGATTGTTGCTATTCGCACCAACGGTACGTATGACAAGATTGCGAAAAAATACTTCTCTTTTGACATCTACGGTGAAGAACTGTAAATCCATTTGGGCCTGCCATAGGCCCATTTTTATTGCTTAGCCACCTGTTTTCGATAACGAAGCATCACAGCGCTATCCGGTTGATAAGCGTCAATCAAAGCTGCGAGCTTGCCTTGTTTTTTCAACGTATCAAAGCTTTGAGTTAAAGCATGAACTATCTCCGGAGACGTTTGCTTGCCCGTAACTAACCACAATGCTTTGCACAATGGCTTTACCTTCATCACTTCAACAAAATTTTCAGGCTCAAAGCCGTATTGTTCCATCCGATAGGGGTAGCTGACCGTCACCAAAGGCGCGTAGTCGACCCGATTCGCACGCAGCAAGCGAATCGCATCCTTACCGTAGTTAACTGGGATAATCCGAGCAAAACCCAGAGACTGAATCAACTCTTCAAACGACCCCTCAGTTTGTGCACCAAAACGAAAGCCTTTGAGCGCCTGCAGTTGATCCGTTTCTAATCTTGGCCCATTAACATGGCGGTAGATCCCGACTTCGTAGGGTGAGACCTCACCAATCCAATGAAATTTGTCTTCTCTGACTGGCGTACGCGACACGGAAAACAGCAAGGCGTTCTTACGATTTTGTGTGATTCGCATTGCTCGTTTCCAAGGCGTGAAATGAATCTGATGAACTTGCATAGGAAAGGTTCGAGCAGCGTCTTGTACCACAGCTTCGACAAACTTGACCACATAACCTTCTGCCACACCATCTACTTCCACCTGTAGCGGCGGAAATTCCTGAGTGTAGAGCTCCAGTTCTACAGTCTGGGGGTTCGCATAGCTGATTGTAGATACGATCAAACTTGACGCGCAGAGTAAGGTTTTTATCTTTGTTATCCAGCGCAGCATTAAGGGGTTATTCTATTTCTAAGTAGCTAATTTAGCGCACTACTATAAATGACATTTATATCGGGTCAATGTCATACAGGCCCAAACTGTCGGGTTAAGCCATCTCTTTTATTAGACAACTGAACGAGGAGCTCACTAGCGCTTCTAATATAGGCGGGCGTCACTTAATCTTTGACTGAAAGCAGAAAAGCCCCAATTGGGGCTTTCATTATTTAGAATACCTAGCCATCGCCGCTTGCTCTTTCGGCACCACAGTTTTACCAATCGGAGCTAGCGAGATGTACGCCAGTTTAAGGTGCTGAATAGCAAATGGAATACCAATGATGGTCACAAAACACGCCACTGCTGACAGGATATGACCTATCGCTAACCAGATACCAGCAAACACAAACCAAATGATATTGCCAACTAGGCCCAATGGGCTAGTGCCAATATCCATTTCATTGGTCAACTCATCTCGGGCAATCGCTTCCTGACCAAACGGGAAGAAGGAAAAATTGCCCATCACAAAACAGGCCCGCCCCCAAGGGATACCAACGATACTGATAAAAGCTAGCAGGCCGAAGAACCACCACATCAGGCCCATGACAACTCCGCCCAGCAAAAACCAAATTATATTACCTATCGTTCTCATAACCTGTTGTTTCTCCTTTTAGAAAACCTTAATCGAACACACTCTCATAATGTTCTACGGTCGGGAATGGATCATAAAAATGATGTAAAAGTGCTTTCCATTCTTGGTACTCAGCAGATTGCCTGAACCCGATTTCATGGTCTTCTAATGTTTGCCAGTTCACTAACAAGATATAGCGCCCCGGATTCTCAATACAACGTTGCAACTGGTGTGAAACATAGCCTTTCATACTTGAGATGATAGCCTGAGCTTTTGCAAAGTTTTGCTCAAAATCTTTCTCCATATCTGGCTTCACATCCAAGATGGCGACTTCTAGTATCATGTTTTTTCCTTAACCTAAGATGAACGTCAATAAAATGAGTTATACCAAGCCCTGCCAGACTGCCGTCGCACCACTGACGGTACACAGCATCAATGCTCCAAGGCGAATTTTTTCTTTGGGCAGAGATTGAGTCGTTGCTAAGGCGAGTTTATACCCCAACCACGCAGCAGGAAGAAGCGGAATACTGATCCACAGATGACGCGTCGTCAAAAAGCCCGCAGGCATTTGGATAATCAATGAAATGATTGAGCTGAATACAAAAAAGGCCGACAAATTGCCTCGCAGCTGATTCGCTTCCTGATGTTGTAACAACAAAGCCATCGGCGGCCCTCCAATACCAGAGCTAGTGCCGAAAAAACCAGAAAAGAAACCAGCTACGCCCATGCGGGCTGGTGTAGGCTCAATGCGAAAAGGAAGTAGACTCACTGCGACTGCAAACAATACCAGCAAGCCAAGCCATAGCGCCAGCAAATCGGTCGATACCATCACCAACAGCACACCACCCGCGATAGAGCCCGGTACTCGACCAATTAATGCCATCTTAAGCCCCCCAATCTCTACGCTATCTCTATGCTTCAGTGCATTGAGAATTGAGATATAAAGCGCTACCAAGCAGATAGGAGCAGGAACATAATCTGGCGAGATAAGAAATAGCAGCGGTGCGGCAACAATCGCTAAACCAAAACCAATCGCCGTCTGCACGAACGAGCCAAGAAAAATCAGCAAAGCAGCGAGTAACGCCTCTGTGGTTATCCATTCCGCATACATATAAACAAAGACCGTTGGGATCAAAGGTCTTAATCATAATCCATTTTATTCTCAAGCGGTTCCCTAAATACCCTCTGGCACATTTTTATTTCCCATCACGCTAGAGATTGAGTTACAAATTTTCAATATGCGCCAAATAATACTCTGCCTTTTGCAAAATCTCACTTTGTGCCTGTTCCTCAAGATTGTCCCAAGACCGATAAATAACGCCAATACGCGGGTTTTGCGTTAGCGTTTCTCTGTGTTTGTGCATGAAACGCCAATACAAGCTATTCAATGGACAAGCATCGTCCTGCGTTTTTTTGCTGTGGTTATAATGGCACCCTTTGCAGTAATCACTCATTCGATTGATGTACGAACCACTCGCAGCGTAAGGTTTCGTTCCCACAATGCCACCATCGGCGAATAGAGCCATACCTCGGGTGTTAGGCATTTCTACCCATTCAATCGCGTCCACATAGATACCGAGATACCATTCATCAACCTGGGCTGGGGCAATCTCTGTCAACAAACAAAAGTTGCCTGTCACCATGAGTCTTTGAATATGATGCGCATAGGCGAAATCCAACGATTGCCCGATGGCTTCCTTCATACATGCCATTTTCGTCTCTCCAGACCAAAAATATTCAGGCAAGTCGCGTTTAGCGTCGAAGTGGTTGTGCTCAGCATAATCTGGCATATTGGCCCAGTACACGCCTCGGATGTATTCCCTCCAACCGAGAATTTGACGTATGAAGCCTTCAGCCTGAGAAATATCTATGTCTGGGTTCGACTCATACGCTGACAATGCACTATCAATCACTTCGAGAGGGTGAAGCATTTTGCTGTTTAAGGCGAAGGATAATCGACTATGGTAAAGCGACCATTTTGATGCATGCGCCTGGGTCATTGCATCTTGAAACCGGCCAAAGTTAGGTAGGCATACGGAGCAAAAGTGGGCAAGTAGCGTCAGACTTTGATTGCGGTTGATCGGCCACAACAATGGGCCTTCAAGTTGCCCTATAGTGCTGATATTGTGCCGCTCAAGCGACGCTCTAATCTCAGTGACATCATTGCCAAACAATAGCGGGGTTGGCAAACGCTCTATATCCGCTATTTTGAGTTTGTTGCGATTGTTCGCATCGTAATTCCACTTTCCACCTTTGGGCTTTCCATCTTCCATTAAGATGCTGAAATTTTTTCGCATTTTACGATAGAAATGCTCCATCATAATGTGCTTTCCTGGAGGAAAATGCTGTTCAATCTGCTCAAAAGACAGAAGAAAGTGTTCACTCTCTGTACGTTGAATACGGCAGCCTTGTATCTCTATTTCATCGAGGAGCGTTGCTAAACGAAACTCATCTGGTCTTTGATACTCGAACACGGTTGCACCAGATTCTTTGACATAGTGACGGACGAGTTGCGAGACATCAGAGAATGCCAAAGTTTGGTCCAGATTGAGGTGCAGCACTTCGTGCCCATCTTGCTGAAGATCATGCGCAAAAGCCTGCATTGCTGCGAAAAATGCACACACTTTTTGTATGTGATGTTTAACATAAGTCGCCTCGGGATGGAGCTCTGCAATCAAGTACAACACAGATTTGTCTGATTCTTTAAACCAAGAGTGACGCATATTGAGCTGATCGCCGAGAATAAGGCGGATAGTGTTAAACGTCATCTTACTCATCTCCTTTTGAACAAGAGAGTGGCCAGTCGACCATATCAACATGATCACTTGGCGTATTTGCTTTATTTCCGCGCCACCGCTCTATGAAAATCTTATCTGGATCGTACATTTCAGTTTGTTTCGCTAAATTAAAATGACGAGAACCTCTGGGGTCCGCGCCCACGCCCGCCAAATATTGCCAATTCCCCCAGTTCGAAGCGACATCATAATCAACGAGTTGAGTCTCGAAGTAGGCGGCCCCGTAGCGCCAATCCAAACCAAGTTCATGAATCAAACAGCTTGCTACGAGTTGCCTGCCTCTATTAGACATGTACCCCGTCGCTTTAAGCTGTTTCATGCACGCATTGACGATTGGGTATTGCGTTTCACCATGTTTCCATTGCTGAAACCGGTAGCTATAAAAGCTTGTCAATGGTGCGATATCTTTAACGCCAGAAAACTTAAACAAACGTCTTCCCCACTGCTTTCCATACCAATGAAAATACTCCCGCCACAGCAACTCAAAGAAAATCCAGTAAGTTGAGTCGTTGGCTCCTTCCCTCTGCTCATATTCTTGAAGCAATACAAAGATCCTCTTCGGACTCAGGCATCCTAAGGCTAACCACAGAGAAAACTTAGTCGAAAAATCAAAACCATCGAGCTCGTTGCGAGTTTGTTTGTAGTGACTTGCTAAAGATGTAGCAAAGTAACCAGAACAATGTGCGAGCCCCTGAGTTTCTCCCCCAGCGAATAGCTGACATGGTACCTTTTCTATGTTTAATGTGCTGATTACCTGCGCAGGTTGTTCAGGTAACAAAGACAGGCTTGATTCTACACCGATAGGAAGGTGCTCGACTTGCTTTCTGAATTGGGTAAAGGTGCCGGGCAATTCGCCTAACCTAAAAGGGAGAAGGCGCTGACTGAAGAGTGTGTTAACTGGTTCTTGAATACAGGTGAGATCCGAGTGCAGCTGAGACAACCTGTCGACTACGCTTTGCTCATTGACACCGGAAAATAGGTCACAGTACAAATGCGTGACATCATAATCTCGGATAAAACGATGGAGGACATCCAGAGGGCGGTCATCACAGACGATCAAATGCTGTCCCATATTTTCGAGAGATATCGATAAACAGGCCACGGATTGCTGAAGAAATGCCATTCGCTCAAAGCCTAAACTCTGTTCTTGTGAATAACGAATCAGATAACTGTCCATCTGAGGCAAGCAATAGATGCATAGCAGGCTATCAACTTCACAACTCGCCTGCCATAGCAATGGGTTATCTTGGGTGCGAAGATCGCAAGTGAACCAGTAAAGACCAACTTTTTGTTTCAAGCCTCAGCTCCTGACTTTTCTCTTTTACATTAGTACGTGAGAAACAGGAACTAAGACTTGTGGCGAATGAATTTATTACGCTACCGCAAAGCGTCGAACAGGCTTGTCGTTGATTGGCAGATGAATAATCGCCGCAGCAAACGCGAGAACAACCGTCGACCACCAAATGGGCTCATAAGAACCGTAGTAATCGTAAATACGGCCACCAGCCCAAGCCCCTAAGAAGCTACCGACCTGATGAGTGAAAAAGACCAGCCCATAAAGCGTCGACAGATACTTAGCGCCAAAGATCTGCCTCACTAAGCCAGACGTCAATGGCACGGTACCTAGCCAACAAAAACCAATAGCTGCACCAAATATCGCTGCTGTGTGCTCAGTAACTGGCAATGTCACAAATGCACCAATCACCATGGTACGCATCAGATACAGCGCAGACATCACATGGCGTTTACTGAATTTATCGCCCATTACTCCCCAAAAATAAGAGCCGAAGATATTGAAAACCCCGACGTAAGCGAGTGCCATCGCAGCCGTTGAAGCAGGTAACTGTTTGTCGGCTAAATAGCTAGGTAAATGGGTAGCAATAAACATCACGTGGAAGCCACAAACGAAGAAACCAAGATGGATCAGCCAATAACCTTTATGAGACAACGCCTCTTTTAACGCCTGACTAAGCGTTAAATTGTCTTCTTTCATCTCACTAGCAGAGTTTTCATTTTTGACTGCGGTTTTCGGCGCTCGCATAAACAATGCAAATGCAATCATTGTTGAGCAAAGCATAGCAAAGCCCTGAAGCGCCCCTTGCCATCCCAAATCACTCAGCAGCATCTGCGCTCCGGGAATCATAGCAAACATACCAAAAGAGCCAGCAGCAGTGGTCAAGCCAAATGCTTTTGCTGCGTGCTCCGCAGGGACAACTTTAGCAACGGCGCCAAGAACGATGACATAACTGGTTGCGCTCAGGCCTAAGCCAACGAGAACACCAAGCGTCCAATAAAGTGTTGAAGGCTCGACAGCGATAGAGGTCAAATACAGGCCAACACCATACGCCATAGCGCCTGCAATGATGATGCGTTTTGCGCCGAATCGGTCAGCAGCCATACCGACAAACGGCTGAAAGACACCAAACAGCAAATTTTGCAGCGCAATAGCAAAGCTGAAAAATTCACGTCCGGTTTGAAAGTAATCTGAAACCGGCATCATGAAAATACCAAAAGATTGCCTGATACCTAGGCAGATAACCAGAATGGCGATACCTAACCAGACCATTGCTGGAAAACGGAAAATGCTCATGAACTGACCTTAATGATGGTGATGATGAGAATGGTCACCGGACATATCGTGACTTTGCTGGTGGCAACCGCTATTGATCGCCTGCTCCGCTAACAGTTCCATCAGACGCGGTGACTGATGGACGGCCAACAGAGTTAGGCAAAG
This sequence comes from Vibrio neptunius, assembly GCF_000967495.1. GTDB lineage: Bacteria > Pseudomonadota > Gammaproteobacteria > Enterobacterales > Vibrionaceae > Vibrio > Vibrio neptunius. Next base: position 43,499 of record NZ_JXXU01000018.1, read on the forward strand.
CAATATCGTCATTCTCACGAGCTGAGCAAAAAGTGATTGAGAAAACATAATTCATAGTCTCAGCAAGAAAACAAAAGAGCGCGAAGTGTATTGAGCCTCTCTTGATGACTCAAATGACATTTTCACAATGACTCTATGCATGTTAGTCATAGAGTTATTGTGGATTCCTCAATCACCCGTTACGCCACTGTTTGGCTGCTTCAATCGCATCAGTTAACCCGTGCCACTCAAGCAAGCTTCTTTGGTATTCCGCCGCTTTGCCTTGAAGAGAAAGGCCGTAACGTTCGAGGCGATAAGCTAAGATCGCATAGAAGGCGTCAACCACGGTCGGCTCATCGTACATAAACGGCAGCCGAGCCTTGGCAAAAATGGTATTGATACGCGTAAGATCAGAGGACAGCTCTTGCATAGGAAGTGAGTCAACCTCCAGCTTATCCAGAGTAAACGAGCAATGCGTTCTCAGTGCGACAAAACCTGAGTGCATTTCACAGCATAAACTTCGTGCTTCTGATCGTTGAAAATCACTTCGAGGTAACAATTTTCCTCCCGATAGTTCGTTTAAATACTCACTAATGGCCAGCGAATCATGGATCACGCGGTTGTTATCAATAATGAGTGCTGGGACGAGCCCTGTCGGAGAAACCAATTTAAGCTGTTCTTTCGCCTCAGGTTTCGTTAGATCGATCACCTGAGTTTCCATCTCTACCCCTGCAATGTACGCACATATCCAAGCGCGCAAAGACCAAGTAGAATCTGTTCCAACCACTAAGCGCATGCTTCAGCCTCCTGTTTGACCAGCTCAAACCCTTCATCGAGCCAGCCTGTGACACCACCAATCATTTTTTTCACAGGTCGACCAAGTTTTGCCAAACGAATAGCCGCCTTCTCGGTACCATTGCAGTGTGGCCCGGCACAATACACCACAAACTGTGTATTTGGTGGAAAGGCGCTCAGGCTCTTTTCATTCAACCTCGGGTGAGGAATGTTAATCGCTCCCTTTACCTGTCCTTGCGCAAATAGCTCTTCTCCTCTGACATCAAGCAACACAAAGTCCATACGATCATTGGTGATAGCATGATGAACATCCCAGCAGTCTGTTTCAAACTCCAATAGTCGACTGAAATATTCCAGCGCTCGCTCACTACTGGCGGCTGGAACTCTAGTTACTGCACTTGTCATAACGTCTCCTTGTTTGTCTTTTGAAACATTATTGCGTTCAAATAAGCAACTCAACACTGGCCTAAAAGCCAATATTCGATAATAATCAGCCAAAGACTGTCACTCACTAACGAGTCTCCAGATGATCAAAGTTGCCATTCTTGCCCACTCTCACATCACCTTGTTTGAAATGTCCTGCGCTGCAGAACTGTTTGCCTTACCACGGCCTGAGTTCGATCCTTGGTATGACTGCGAGATCATTAATATGGAGAATAAAGATTTTGACAGCACAGGTGGTATTACACTCAAGACGAAATTCGTCGAGAGTTTAAAGAGTTATCACACATTGATCATTCCTGGCTGGCCGACTGGAGACTACGATATTCCTCCACTTATTCAGCGCGAAATTCGTCAGTTTGTCAGCGATGGTAAACGCGTTTTGTCACTTTGTTCAGGCTCTTTTTTACTGGGAAAACTCGGGCTGCTTAGAGGGCGTAAAGCCACCACACACTGGATGTATGAGAATGCATTTCGTGAGCAATTTCCTGATGTCGAATACCAGAAAGATGTACTGTACGTAGTCGATGGACAAATTGGATGCTCAGCTGGAAGCGCTTCAGCACTTGACCTTGGTCTGGCAATTATCCGTCACGATTACGGTTATCAGATTGCTAATCAGGTCGCGAAAAGGCTGGTCATATCTTCCCATCGAACAGGCGGACAAGCGCAGTTTGTTGAAACACCCATGCTCAAAGTTCCGGGCACATTTTCACAAGCGATCGCCTGGGCATCTGAGAATCTGGATAAAGCCATCACGGTTGAAGACTGGGCGCAGCAAGCCAGCATGTCTCGACGTACTTTTGATCGTAAATTTCGCGCCAGTTTTAGCCTTTCCCCCAAAGAGTGGCTGATCCAACAGCGCATCGAAAGAGCAAAAGGGTTGCTGGAAACCGAGTCCTTACCTATCGAACAATTGGCTAACCAAGCCGGGTTTGATAACGCCGTGACTATGCGCCATCACTTTCGTCGCTTGGTGGGCGTTTCCCCGCAGAAGTACAGAGCGCAGTTTGGTAAGATGAGTAGTAAAAATCTAGGCGATGAAGCCTAAGTCAAGCAATACAAAAGTAGGCCTGTTGGCCTACCTCATTTGTCACTATCACCGACCAAAACTAAGCCAAAGACAGTGCCACCTCCGAACGGCCCACTATCTAGCAGGCTTGACTGAGTTTTTCCTTGAGATAAATAATGAGTTCATCCACTGCTACCTGAACAATTGTTCCATCCTCACGGCATTTTATCGCCAGACTGTTGTTGGCTCGCTCCTTGTCTCCCACTACCAGCACATATTTCAACCGATTGATAATCGTCTACTTCAACCAAACCTAATGGTCCCGTTTGACTGCAACGCCCAATTTTATGGAAGAAATCACCAACAGTATGTTGGTGAGTTTTGGAGCTAAACTCACTTAACGTTAGAAATTGAGAAAACACAAAAATGCAACATATGTAACTGATTCCATTAAATCAGTTATGTGATAATACTACTTCATACCCACATTTTATGGACTGAAATGACTGCCACTCAATACCTCAAAGATCTCAACCAGCGTTACCTAGACGTTCATCGTACCAAAGAAGATTTATTCTGGGACACCTATATGGGGATCAGTAACGAACATGATCGTTACACGGCTGCGCAAACCGCATGGACTCACTTCCTAAGTAATGCTGAGCAGATTGCTACTATCGAACAACAGCTCAGTACGCTCAATGAAATAGCCGATACAGAAGAACGTAACCAAACTCAAATCGGGCTTGAAGGCTGGCTAGCCACTTTTCGCTCACACGCTATCGAAGGAGATAAAGCTCAGGCTCTTAAGACGGAACTGATCGCATTTGAAACTGCACTGTTTGAGAAAAAACAAAACCATGCGCTGGTTTACGTCAACGAACAGGGAGATCAAGTTGACGCTTCTTTACCGGCACTGCGCTCAACCATAATGGCAAACGATAATGAAGCCGTACGCCAGTCAGCACATCAAGCATTGTTAGATCTTGAACAGTGGCTCCTCGGTAATGGCTTTATTGACCTAGTCAAACTGCGCAACCAGTTTGCCCGCTCTTTGGGGTACGACAATTTCTTCGATTACTCAGTGCTTAAAAACGAAAAAATGACCACCACTGAGTTGTTTAACATTCTGGATGATTTCGAGCAGCGAACCAGACAAGTCAATCTCACCAGTTTAGACAAACTCGCTAGTGAAAAAGGCCAAAATGCGCTCACAGGTTACAACTTCAATTACTCCTTTTCTGGCGATTCGATGCGTGAACTGGATCCATATGTACCGTTTTCCAAGTCACTCAGACGCTGGGTAGAATCTTTTGGCCGGCTGAACATTGATTACTCTGGCGCAGAGCTCACTTTGGACTTGCTGGATCGTCAAGGAAAATACCAAAATGGTTTTTGCCACGGCCCTATTCCTTCGTTTTATAACGATGGGCAATGGGTCGCGGCCAAGGTCAATTTCACCAGTAATGCAAAACCCGATCAGATTGGCAGCGGTTATGATGGTATCAACACCCTTTTCCATGAAGGTGGTCATGCCGCGCACTTTGCCAACGTCAAGATGAACTCGCCTTGTTTTTCTCAAGAGTTTGCACCGACGTCAATGGCTTACGCCGAAACTCAATCCATGTTCTGTGACAGCCTGCTGAATGATGCCGACTGGCTGAAACAATACGCTCTAGATGTGGACGGTAATCCAGTTCCAAACGAGATCATTCAATCGATGATCAATTGTAGCCAGCCGTTTAAGGCGTATCAGGAACGCAGCATTTTAGTGGTGCCTTACTTCGAAAAAGCCTTGTATCAACTTAGCGATGAGGAACTGACGGCGGAACACATTACGGCTTTAGCACGTCAGTGTGAGAAGCAGATCCTGGGACTAGAGTGCAGTCCTCGCCCATTGATGGCGATTCCTCACTTACTTTCTGATGAGGCATCCTGTGCATATCACGGTTACTTGCTAGCAAACATGGCAGTGTATCAAACACGAGCTTACTTCCTCGACAGGTTTGGGTATCTGACTGACAATCCTGAAATCGGTCCCTTACTGGCAGAACATTATTGGCGTGCAGGCAATCACTTATCTCACAATGACACCATCAAGAGTCTGACAGGAGAAGGCTTCAATGCCAAATATCTTGCCGAGGCATGCAGCCTCACTGCCAATCAAGCGTGGGAAATTCAAAAGCAAAAAATTGCCGACTTAAATGATCGTGAACAAATCAATGCAGCACCGTTGAATGCAAAGATCAGCATCGTTGATGGCGCCAATTGTTTAGCTGATAACGATACCTCTGATGAGATGATGTGTAAGCAGTTTGAGCTTTATATAGAAAAAACATACGGCTGTTGATCATCCATAATGAGTCAGACTAAGAGCTGGCTCAAGCAGCTCCGCATAATACAGATGCCAATAAACATCGTATTCCCTAGCTCTCGGGCATGAGTTAAATCTGTACCAGCTTTGATGATAAGTAGCCCATAAACAAATTAGCCCGCTAAGTCAGACGTAGCGGGCTAGTTCATTAGGCAGTGTCAATCAACGCATTAGAAGATCCAATGTGCGACCAACACAATGATTGGCAGCGTAACTAGCGTTCTTAGCAGGAAGATAGCGACCAACTCCAAAAAGTTCACAGGAACTTTACTGCTTAGAATCACAGAGCCCGTTTCTGACATGAAAATCAGCTGAGTTACGGACAATGCTGCCACAACAAACTTGGTCAGATCGGCATTAATCGTCGACGCTGCGATGATCGAAGGTACGTACATATCAGCAAAACCAACTAGCATGGTTTCCGCAGCGGCTGCTGCTTCCGGAACATTCAACGCGTTTAGCAGCGGAATGAACGGTGCGCCCAGTAATGAGAATAATGGCGTCGTTTCAGCAACAACCAGACCTAAAGTACCGATTGCCATAACCACAGGCAGCACGCTGATTACCATGTCCAGTGCGTTGTGCACACCTTCTTTAGCTACCGCTCCAAGGCTTTTCACTTTGCTTGCTCTGTGCAGTGCCAACTTCAAGCCAAAGCCCATAACCGACTGACCCGCAGGCACCAATTCATCATTACGATTAGGCTTAGTGCCATCAATGTACAGGTCTTTCTTATACGATAACGGTGGCAGATACTGAATCACCATCGCAGCAATCACACCAGACAAACAGATAGAGAAGTAGAACGGGACAAAGAAATTCTCTAAGCCAACCTGAGTTAATACCACCAGCGAGAAAGAAATCCCAACCGGAGAAAACATAGTCGCGACAACCGCTGCTTCACGCGCAGTGTATTTTTTGTCTTCATATTGTTTACTGGTCAGAATCACCCCAACGGTGCCATCACCTAGCCAAGAAGACATACAGTCAATCGCAGCACGACCTGGCAAACGGAAAACTGGGCGCATAAAACGGCTCAGAACAGTACCGAGCAACTCAAGCAAACCAAAGTTGAGTAACAGTGGCAGCAGCAAACCAGCCAGGAAGAAAGTCACCAGTAAAGAAGGCAGAAGGTCATTAAGAACCAGACCACCCGTATTGCCGTTCCAAATCACTTCAGGCCCGATCTGGTGTAATGCCATAAGAGTGAATACTGCACCTAAAACTCGAACGACTAGCCAAACTGGCGTCAGAACAAACAGTCTTGTCATCAATGCAGATTGAGTCACAAAAGTTGGCTTGATGAGGCTGGCAAGAATAGAAACGACCGCAGAAAAACAAATCACAGCGGTGACAGTTGGTAAAATCGCATCTCCAAGGATCGCTTTGACGCCTTTCGCCATCAGCGCTAGCGGAAAGGTGAAGTTGCCATCAATGGTTAACGGTGCAAGGAAAAAGAAAAGACCCAACAAAGACGGAATTGCGAACATCAATATGTTGCGACTGTTTTTGTGGTTCTCTTCGGCTAATAGTGTATCACTCATCTGACTGCTCCCTAGATGATTATAATTTCACAATTAGTGAATAAGTTATCGTTGCCGCAATTATAACGACAAAGATTTCACACTCAAGCAAATAATGAAAAATAATTCACCAAAAACGCATAATAATATAAATCAATACGTTATGGAGCTAAGCAAATTGGTGGCATTTTGTACATGTAAACTTTAACAATAAACACAGACTCTTTAATCCCTCTCTTTTATACCGAGCGAAAATGTGACTATTTATGCAACAACTACAAGGGAAGTTATTCGAATGAACCCGATGAATAGAGTTAGCGGATAATAGGTATCTGAAATGAAAACGTTGCCCCTCCTGTTAAGGTCAACTCAATATCACGAACCATTTCAATCAAAAAAGCGTTGCCATCAATTTCCAACTTCTGTTCGTCTACGATCTCAAACAGCGCTTCTACAGCAGCACTGTAAGCAACATCAGAAATCAGATACACCTCAGCGCACAGGTAGTACCCTTCAGGAATGACAAAATCGTAGATAGCTTCGTCGACTTGCCAATCACCAATGAAGGTCTCAATTTGGTCCCATACTTTTTCAAGTTGGTTAATCGGTGTTGCGCCGAGTAAATTGACTGTTTTTTTGCCATAGATTTCGATCACCGAATCCCAGTCAGGATCTTCCAGAGCGATCTTTTTCATCCCTCGCTGAGGGTACCAAATCAACTCAGTTGGCATAGACTTGGCCAACTCGCTTTCAATCGACTGCTGAGCGCCGGGATGAGCAAGCTTAGCAATAAAATCAGCCGTCTCTCGCGGTGTGGATTCATAACCCATTTTGCGAATTTGTTTCGCCGTCACACCAAGCTCTCTCTTTAAAGCCTTACCTAAGGCTTGCGAAGAAGAGAAACCACAATAGTGAGCTACCTCCATCACACTCCAAGGTTCATCATTAAGCAGCAGATTCACCGCGACTTGCAGTCGTAATCGGCTGAGATACTGCCCCGGCGTCTCATGGAACAATTCGCTAAACTGGCGATGGAAATGATAAGGCGATATTGCGCTCTCAGTAGCAATTTGCTCCCACGTTCTGTGTTCTGCCAGCTCGTCATGCATCAACTTCAATGCGTGGGCAAAGCGGTTTCTCAGATGCTCTGGCAGCGGTTCTAATAACGCAATTTCAGGCACCAGTTTAAATGCAGGTTTCTCTTGTTGTGACATAGATACGGGCCTCACTGGAGCGACAGAATCACTATCGCCCGTCAACCGGATAAAATCAATCACGCTCAGCATTAAGCTCCCTCCAATGCCAATTCATCTTCGACAGGCTTTGGCGCTTTACGACTGGTCATCCCCAGCAGTATTGGTATCAGAAGCAGGGTTACAGCCGTAGCAAATAGCTCACCAAACACCAATGAAACCGCTGCAGGTTTTAAGTACTGCGCTTGCTCTGCGGTCTCACTGAGTAGCGGCAGCAAACCACATACCGTTGTAATAGTCGTGAGGAAAATCGCCCTCAATCGACTGGTACCAGCCGTGATCAAGGCCTGTTTAAGCGGCACACCGCTACGATACTCAGCATTAAAGCGCGTGATCAGTACCAATGAGTCATTGATCACTATTCCCGTCATTGCCATCATGCCGAACATAGACAGCAAACTGATTGGCAGATCCATCAAGTAGTGACCGAAAATAGCGCCAGAAAAACCAAATGGAATCACTGCCATGATAATGAACGGCTGCCAGTAAGATTTCAGCGGAACCGCCAACAAGATGTAAATCAGCAGAATGGTCAAAATCATCGCAGAGCGGAAGCCGTCTGAAACTTCACCAATCTCTTCAAATTCGCCGCCTGCTTTGATCTGAACCCCTGGATACTGCTGATGCAGCGTTTTGATCTCAGGGCTAAGCTGAGCCATAGTCTGCTCAGGCGCCTGAACGTCTCGGCTCTGCTTCCAATAGAGGTTTACCACTTGCTCACGATTACGTCGGTAGAGGATCTGAGGCTCCTGCTCATGACGAAATTCAGCAATATCACCGAGTAAGACACTCTTTCCTTTAGGCAGCAATACCATAGTCTGCTCAAGCTGAGCGAGGGTTTTACGCTCTGAACGAGGGTATTGCAGCAGCACCTTGGTTTCTTGGCCTTGTTCCAACAAGCGATGAATTTCTCGCTCACCAAATGCCTCACCCGCCAATCGCGCCAATTTGTCTTGCGTCAATCCGAGCTGCTGACCGTATTTATTCAACACTAACCGCACCTGAGGCTGGCCGCTTTTACCGTCATCATAAATATCCGCTACGCCAGGCAAAGCGGCCAGTTTGTCCGCCAATTGACTACTGACGCGCTCAGCGAGCTCTAGGTCGCTGGACGATATCGAGATGAATGTTCCACCAGCAGGCGCCTCAGCCGCACTAAACTGAACCGAATATGCTCCTTCAATACTTCCAGTATGAGTACGCCAACTATCGGCCAGTAAATTACCCGGCAAGAGGCTCAGGGCTTCACTGGTTAGCTCAGCGGTCACTTCCACCTCTCCATAACCATCGGACCACGCAAGCAGGTTGACCACGGGTGGCTGGCTCAACGGATAGTCTCGCATCAGCTCGTCTTCGACGTTGATCATCGCCTGTTCGATTTGATCTAAAGCTTTCTTTTGTAGAGGTAAAGGGGCACCGTCTTCTAGCTCAACTTTCGCGGTAACGTATCGACCCGGGATTTCAGGGAAAATGGCACTTCGGATCGTCCCAGTAGACCACATGCCATATGCCAGTACGATCGCGGCTACAAAGCCCAACAGTGATGCCAATCTATAATCCAGTACCTTTTCCAAGGTAGGTTTGTACACTCTGAAATTGAACCACTCCAAACCGCCTTGAGCGACAGACTGAATGCGAGAGAAAATGCCATTAGATTTTTTACTCACGGACAACTGTGCTAGGTGCGATGGCAGAATGAACTTACTTTCAATCAGGGAGAAGAGCAGCGCAAATATCACCACAGCGGAGAACCCAGCCAGAATCTTGGCAAAATCGTTGTTAATCCAAAGCATTGGCGAAAATGCCGCGATGGTGGTCAAAACACCGAATACCGTTGCAACGGAAACCGAGTGCACGCCGTGCCACGCTGCTTTGCGCCCACTCGCATGTTTACCTCGTTGTTCGTGAATGGCCTCGCCTACGACAACGGCATCGTCAACTAGAATCCCCAACACCAGAATGAAGCCAAACAAAGTGATGTCATTGATGCTGTAGTTAGCTAATTGCATCGCCCCTAAGGTACCTGCGATAGCGACTGGTATACCTACGGCTACCCAAAATGCCAATTTCAGCTCTAGAAAAATGCCTAGTAGCACCACAACAATCAAAAGGCCTTGCCACGCATTATCACCGAGCCTGAACAGTTGCTCTTCAATATAGGGCGCCATGTCTGCCATGGTATTCAGCTCAATGTCTGAAGGCAGGATTTTGCGTTGCTGAGCCAAGGTATCCTTAATTGCATCGCTCACTTTGAGCAGGTTGTCGGTCTGGCTGGTGCTGATCAGCAGAGCGATTGCGTTGATGCCATTATTACGGACGATGGAGCCACTGCGCTCATAGCCACGACTCAGCGTAGCGATGTCACCTAAATAGACGGTACCGGATGGACGAGAGACGATCGCCAGACGACGCAGCTTCTGTACGTCATCGGCGTAGCCATCACCACGGATGACCATGCGGCCCTTGTCACTGATCAGCTCACCCGTGCGAGACTCAAGTGACATCTGTCCGATGCTGGTGGCTAAATCTTCCAGACTCAAACCCAGTTTCTTGAGCTGTGCTGGATCTGGCTCAATAATAAGTTGTGGCTTGCGACTTCCCCAGTTGGATACTTTAGAAATCTTGGGATTACTTTTTAGCGCTTGCTCGACCTGTCTTGCGATGGGTTGAAGTTGCTCATCGCTGCGTGGCCCCGAAACGACAACAAAAGCAGCCAAGTTGGTAAATTCATTTCTAACCACCTGCGGCTTTTCAGCTTGAGCAGGAAAACCATTGATCGCATTCACTCGATTACGTACATCATCCAGCAGCTTATTGAGGTCGGCGCTGCTGGTTTTGCGTACAACAACGCTCGACATTCCTGCGCTAGACTGGCTAGTCACCTGTTTAATACCAGAGATACCACTGATGGACTCTTCAATTCGCTGCGTAACACTCTCATCAATCTGTTTAGCTGTACCTCCCGGGTAGACAACATTGATCACAACCGATGACGGCGCAATCTGCGGAAAGGACTCCACACGGAGTTGACCAAACGCCATAACACCACTGGCGATGATCGCGAGCATCAACAGATTCGCCCCTACTGGGTTGTTGATAAACCACTTAGTCAGCCAGCTCATTGATTACCCTCCTGCTTCGCGACCAATATCTGCGCAGCTTGAGGAACGACTTGCTTCCCCGGTAGCATCGACAGCAGTGGGTACACCACCACCTGACGTGCCTTAGCGCTGTCCTGATCAAAGCGGGCATAAACCTGATTACGCGCTTGTCCTACTTGCGTAATCCACTCTTTCTGCAATCGGTTCTGCTCATCAAGTGTCCAGACGTATCCATCTCGTGTGATAGCACTGAGTGGCAAGGTCACAATTTCAGGCCGTAAGCCGAGACTAACGATGACTTTCACCTGTTGATTGGGCAGTAAACGAGTCATTCCTTGATAAGGTTCGCGAACAGACAAAACCACTTGTCGCTGACGTGTGGTTGGATCAGCCTGCGGCGAGACATATCGAACTTGTGCCTGCCACTCGCTGCCATCTCGATTCACAATTGTAATCTCAGGCTGACGCAACACGGATTGCACCTGCTGCCAGTGAATTTCCGAAACAGGCAGCTCGACATCCAGTGAGTCGCTGGCGGCGAGTTCAAAAGTCACCTGTCCGGCTTCCAACCATTCACCGGGGCTGATGTTACGACGCATGATCACAGCATCAAACGGCGCTGCAATACTTGCTTCCTCAAGCAACTTTGCTGCACTGGTGTAAGCCTGTTTTGCCTGTGCCAACTCTGCCTTGGCTGCCAACACCTGTGGCTCACGGCGAGCAAACGGTGAGCTTTTGGTCGGTGATAGCATTTTTAACGCGACCGTTTGTTCGTGCTGTGCCTGTTTAAGGTTTAATTCTGCCTGCTTAACGCTGCTGTTCGCCTGAGCCAAATTAGACTCTAAAGCGCTGGTGTTGAGCTTCGCCAACAAGGTACCTTTTTTCACCAATACACCCGGTTCGATATCGGGGTTCAACCACGCCAACTGAGCGCTGCTTGAAGCCTTAAGCTGGATCGGCCAACGCGCAGTTGTTGTTGCCAGCAAAGTCAAATTGGAATCGTGATCTTCCGGCGTCACTTGCAGTACCGAAACCGGGGTTTTGCTCGGCGCTTTTTGCTCAATCACAACTGGCTGAGGCTCTAAAACATCCACAACCACCAATGCCGCGAAAATTGCCCCGCAGCCAGCTAATATTGCAAGAGTCTTTTTAAATTTCATAAGGCTTATCCTCTACAGCCAATTGAGCGGGGTTTTGATTTAGTCGTTGGCTGATCTCCATCAGACGCGACAAGGTTTGCAGTGTGATAGGCAACATCACTGCCGTTTCCACGAATTCCAATGAGTAAGTTACGATGGAAAAAACCTGACCTACTGTAGGATCAATAAGGATGCTGACCATCCAAAGGTTGGTTAGGACTGCTGCAAATAAGACAATAAAGATCAGCCCATACACCAGCGCTTCGGTATCTGACAATTTGATTTCACAGCGTTTCAAGCGTTCAAAGTGCGTTCTAATCGCCGCGAAAGGCTGACCGCTAAGCACGCGAACCTGTTGCTCTAACTGATCGTTTAACGCGCCATTAAGTCGCGTAAATGTTTGATGGAACAGAGCATAAATCAGCAGCATACTCAGCCCTGCGACCAACACGCATAATGCAAGTTTGATGTGAAAAGTGGCGAGAATGACAACCGTAGCGACCAACTGCACAACGGCAGTAATCAGCGATGGTAAATCTTCCTCTAGAAAATCCACCAGCTCGCGGGACATGGACAGTCGGGCATCTTTGACTGAGACTGATTGACCGCGCAAATTACGCTCAACCAAATTGGACAACCGCACTCGGATCCCGCCATAAACACGAGTATCGTAAAAACGACGGGCAACACTGAGTACCACCAGTACAAATAAGATCGCTGCAAACATAAGTAACGGCTGCAAGTTTTGTTTGAGCACACCATCAATAGCAAAGCCAATAAACAGCGGCAGCAAAATCATAAATACGTTCTCAGCCAGTACCATCAGCCAAGTCAGCATGACTTTAATGGGACTCAGCCGGATAACGGATCGAAGTGTGATGGGTTGATTGAACAGCATTATTGACCCCACAAATAATTGTGATGCCAGTATTACCAATTATTAATCAGAAAAAGTGTCCCAAATTGCTGTTTTGGTCGCCCCGCTTAGAAAACTACTTTATTTTCGTCACTAATAGATTCCATCATAGTGATAGGATTGTCACTATAATTATATCGCGTCGCATATTTGATACCTTAACAGGCAAACAGGAAATGGTAATATATACACAGCTCTCTAAGAATTAACTTCGCTTAAATTTTACTTTCACTTGCGGGTCAACTGAATGGGTAATATGGCGTACACTAAAATTAAAACTATCACCAAAAATGCTGCTCACATCGCTTTTCTTAGCATGGCAACACGCACACCCTCATGATATATTTGAAAATTATAAAACACAAAAAATTATTAATATTATCAATAAGGTACGTCATGACGCTTGATTTTAATCTGGATGTTCTATCGAATAAAAATTTGCCCATTAAAGAAAAGAAACAAAGTCTGATTGACCTTGTTCTTACTCATTGTAGCAAAAAACAAAGAGCTGAAATTTTTCTTAGCGTAACTAACATGCGTAAAAAGCAGTTAGTCACTCTGTTCCCAAAATATAGATTGCGAAGCCTTTCAACACTATTTGAATTAATGGACTATCATGACTTAATAACACAGTATCCTAGTTCATTTCCTGAAAATATCCGTAATTTAGAATATCAAGCTTCATGTTGTTTCTCTCACTGGCTAGAATTTTGGTGTCAATGTGAAATAGAAGCGATAAAAAAAGATTCTACGGCTATCAATCAAGTTAATTCAGATAACAAAATATCATTCGACGATAATGATTATGCTTGTATGTTAGTTGACAAAATCGAGAATTCAGGACTAATCGTCAAAATGCCCGGTTATGCCAACATTATGTCGCTTAAAGATGCAATTACCCTTAGTAACCTAGAACAATTTGTAAAGGGTGAGAAGTGGTATGAGATGCTGCCTCTACTTTCCTTATCACAAAAAGGAAAACACTTTATCCTCTATAAAGACAACCCTAATGAACCATACCCTACTCTGGTCGCTTCTGCACTCGTACAAGATTGGGACAATCAAACTAACTGGCTAAGTTACACTCCTCAATTTACTAATAACAAATGGACATTTTGCTTACCCAATCAAGCCTACTATGAATTTTATCACTACCGGCTATTTGACAATCAATCCTTACCATCTTGTGACTCTCTTTCAGAGTTTGACCATTACTTTAAGCGTACGCTATCAAACACAGAGCAAGTATGTGAAGTTTTACGTTTAGCCGTCAATGGAAGCACACAGCAAAAGCTCTACTTTTTATACTTAGCACAGAAAAAACTCATGAACTTAATGCATAAGAGTGGATATAAATTTGGCTTTACAGTTATAGAGCAGGTTTTTATGCTAAACTATTACCAATCAATTAGTGAAAATGCATACTTCCATGCGGGTTATTGTGATATAAATGACGACCATAGAATCACTTACCGTGGTTTCTGGAATTTTGAGAAGATGGCGGAAGCATTAAACAATACTCAATTCCGTGAATATAAACGAGCCGTGTTTTCACAGAAGCAACTATGTTCCTTAAATGAATGATATGTCTGACTTAGATTCAATTGTTATACTTTACCCTAAAGCAATAACCCTGATTATTGTAATAGCCGCAGTACTACTATGGATTATTTATTATTGCTTTAGAGTCAAAAATAATGAAAAAATCATAGGCTCATATCATGCCTCTTATATTGCCTATTCTCTGTGTATTATTTCGTGGATAGGCTGTAATTTTTACTTTCATACCGGACTTCTTCCTTATCTAGGTCATGATATGGGGGTTTTCATGGCTAAACTGGCGAATCTCGCCTCTTTTTTTGCATTCGCCTTTGCTTACTATCTATCATGCCAACTTGTCGCAGATAAGAAAAAGTCCAAAGTACCACTGTGGCAAAAAACCACTTTCATGATTGCTTCTGCATATGCCATATATATTAATGTTCAATCAGGACTAACCGTAAAAAACATACAAATCGAGGGGCCAAGTCAGTTTGTCTTAATTTTTGGACCTCATACCTTTTACTTTTTTATTATTCTAGTGCTCTTTGTGTTACTTACGCTAGTAAACCTGATGGCAATGAGAAGCAATATAGGCAGAATCGCGCAGGCCAAAAACAACTACATGATTGCTGGTATTTTAATCTTTATGATATCTACCGTAATCATACACCTTGGTGTTACCTATTTCTTTGGCGATTTTTCTCTAACGTGGCTACCTCCAGTTTTGTCTATTAGTGAAACTCTACTCTTTGGCTATGCCTTATTAACAACCCGCTTCTACAGCTTTAAATATCTGGTATACACAACAACAAGTGCGCTTTTAGTCAGCGGAATTTTCGCCGTTTTTTTAAGCTATGTTTTCGCCCCATTAGTGCACAAAGATGCCTTATTTTTGATCCCAGCGATTGCATTTATTGGTACGACTTGGCATTTACTTTACAAGCACATCAGTCGCTATGTCTCTCTGCTTATCTATGGAAACAAGAATACTCTAGTACAGCAAATTCTCGCATTAGAGGAAGACTTCAAGTTATCCATTGACGATGCGATGGAACGTTTGAGTTGTTTACTCAATATTCCTAACGATAAGTTACGATTGGTCACCAGTGATGATGCTGATTCCAGCTACAAAGGTTTTCTATCTTCCAATGACTCAATATTGTTGTTAGATGAACTGTCTGAAATCAATGAAAATAGACGTGATTTAAAGAGCCCGGTAAAAGCACTATGTGATGAGATGACTTCCAATAATATCGCTTTGGTTATGCCCCTTTCCGATCAGTGTCAATCGATAACGCACTTGCTCATTTCATCGCACAAAATCAACAAACAGCTTTTCTCCAGTGAAGAGATTTCAGCCCTAAAAATACTTTTAAGTCGCATACAAAGCTCGATTGAAGCCGATCAAAAAATTAACCAAAACCGGGTACTCGCTCATTCTATCGCTCATGAGATGCGTAATCCTCTCGCACAAGTGCAATTGAAGTTAGAGGCACTAAAACAGCGTATTTATAACAATGGACCAATAGAACAGACCCAGATTGATATAGAGGATAGCTTACAAGCGATACTCCGAGGTCGACAGTTGATCGACCTGATTCTTCGAGAGGTCAACAGCTCTGTCACAGAACATGATTTAACAACATTTACTTCTATTCACACAGCGGTTAAGTATGCCGTAGATCAATACGGCTTTGAAAATAGTGTGCTCATGGAAAGAATCCAACTCCCTGAACACACTGATTTTGTAATTAAAGTGAACGAAACACTCTTCAACTTCGTTATCTTTAATCTAATCCGCAACGCGGTTTACTATTTTGAAGAATACCCAAATAGCTGCATTGAGATGAGCACCCATACAGAGTTGTATGGAAATGTACTTGTTTTTCGGGATACAGGACCAGGAATCGATGAGTCGGTTGCAGATAAGATCTTCGATGATTTCTTCTCTTACCAAAAGAGTGGCGGAAGTGGCCTCGGTCTGGGTTATTGTCAGCGCGTCATGCGCTCATTTGGAGGCAAAATCGAGTGTCGATCAAAGCTAGGAGAATTTACAGAATTTCATTTGTATTTTCCTATCGCACCAAATGCTCCTGCTTTAGACACATTCGATATACCTGACTTGGCAAACAACCCTAAAACTCAACGCAATTCCCAACAGTCACACGAGGCAAACGTTGATGTTCACAACGATGGACCGACCGTACTTATCGTTGATGATCAAAAAGTCCAACGCTCCCTTGCACAAATGTACTTGAATCAGCTTGGAATCAATAGCATACAAGCAAATAACGGTAAAAATGCTATTGACGTATTTAAAACGACCCAAGTCGATCTTGTTTTAATGGACATTCAGATGCCTGTGATGAACGGTTTTGATGCAAGTCGGAAAATCAAACAACTTTCGCCCGAGACTCCAATTATCGCATTGTCTGGCGAAACAGGAGACATAGAACTGGAGAAGATTTACCACCTAATGGATGGTCGCTTGGATAAGCCTACAACGCTACCCGCTCTGAGACATGTTTTGGCGGACCGATTCGAAGCCATAACTTAACCTTACGGACCCCCGTTTAACAACAAGTTATGCTCCACCTGACGATGACTTAACGCACACCACAAGCTAAGGTCAACACTCAGTACCGCAATATTGATTCAGGTATCAGCGCTAGTGGATAACAGTAGAAGCCTTTTTACCAAGTAGCTATTATCATACGAGCAAAGGCGATGATGTTTTCACCGCTCAATCTCACTGTTCATGGGACGATAATCATAGCAAGTCATAATCAATCTATAAGACGAACAATCAATGAACCAGGCGCTCGCACGGATTCGACATTGTGACTAATGACTGTCGCTCTTATTGGAGAGTAATAGATCTGAATTTCATCACCAAAACTGTTGTACTGAGTTGCCAAAATCTGCCCCTGCTCGACTAACTCCATCAACTCAACATGGCACACAACAAACCCTCCCTGCTCCGCCCGAACACTGGTAATTCGCTCTCCCTCAAGACAAGGGAAGTCCGCAATGGCAAGGTCGCCGTCAATCAGCGCGTAATCTTTGAAAATGTTGAGGACACCATTAGTGGCACGCTGAATCATCTCCAAGTCCGTGTATCGACCTATCCCTACTTCAATGGTGATGGATGGAATATCAGCTCGGTTATACACTGTTTCTAAAATGCCAGGATCTCCAGGGTCATTGAGAATCACATCAGAGTTGATAAGCCTTGCCATACGAATCGAATCATCCAAGCGATAATCAGCGAAAACATATAAGGGATAAGCAGAGCCACTAGTCTGAGAATGAAGATCGATAGCCAAATCCGCATTGGGTTTCAGCAAGTTCTCCCAAAGACTATTGGCATAGCGGCTAGCATCATCACCATTTGGGTTACCAGGGAACACACGGTTAAGGTTGGCGGAAGAGCTATCGGGGGCTGCAGAATGAAAGTCTCGACTATGCCTTGCTATGCCAGAAAGATTAACAGTAGGCACTATGGTAATACAGCCGCAAATAGATTTACCTTCCAACTCACGTGCCAATTTTTGTGCTGTTAGAATTCCATTTTGCTCGTCACCATGAACACCTGCGGTAATCATGATACGTTTCCCCGGCTTATCACCTTTAAACACACGTACGGGCAATGTCTGCGGATGGCCAATAGCATCTGTGGCAACCGCAAACCAGAACTTGTGCTCCCCAGGTTCCAATGCATTCACGTCCAACGCTTGTATTGTTGGATACATAGGGACAATGCATTCATTTAGTGGCTTAGTCATTAATTCCTCTCCCTCAAACAGCAACGACCATTTTTTGCAGTAGGCGAATGATTTCACCACGTTCTTCAGGTTCAAGCATGCTAAGCAACTTTTGATTAATCGCAATAGGGATAGGGACCAAGGTATCCTTTAACGCTCTTCCCTCATTGGTCAAATAAATACGAAAAGCGCGACGACTGTTGGGGTCAGGGTGACGCTCAACCAAACCTAAACTTTCCAACTTATCAAGAGTGCGAGTTGTCGTTGAATTTTCCACTTTAGATTTCTGAGCGATATCGCGTTGAGTCACGCCTTCTTCTTCCCACAAACACATAAGAGTCGGCCAAAGGGCAAGTGTTAACCCATGCTTCTTGAGTTCCGTATCCAAGGTTTTCGCAGCATCATTCGCCACTACATTGATCAGCCAACCAAAGCTGCTTTGTCTATCAAACGTCTCACTCATTGATGAGTTCTCTCAACCAGTAAATTTATAAAGAAAAGGCAATAATTGTCATGGTAACTGATGTCGCTATAACTAGCACTAGCAAAGCTTAAAGTTGAGAAACAAACACATGACCGTAAGACGGGAGCACGTCCTTCTGAACACCACAGTATCGTCGATAAGAGGCATAACTGGGTTCAACTGCTGTTGAAAATCAGTCCATAGGATGTGATTAGCTTAAGTCGGTAGTAAAAAGCGGACCCCATAGTCCGCTTTGCTTTAAGATTCCTTTGTCGAGGTAACTACCACACTAAATAGAATCAGAGCCCCGCCTAAGATTTGTATCGTACTGAGCGATTCTTGCAACCAAACCATGGCGAATATGGCGCCGAACAGAGGTTCACTGCCCATCAGCAAGGAAACGCGCGTCGGAGACGTGCGGCGCACTGCGTAGTTCTGAACATAAAATGCAAACAAGGTACAGAACAAGACGAGGTAGGTGACTGTCAGCCAAAACTCAAATGAAGCAGGAATAACAAATTCAGATGCGGGTAAATACGTCATTGCACAGACAATAGCCACCGATGCCACCACCAAAGATTGAAGTGACGTTAACGTTGATGTGGTGATCGCCTTACCTTCCGTAAACCGCTTGGTCATAGTGACCATCAATGCACGCAGGAAAGCCGCCGTGAGAATAAAGTAATCGCCACTGTTTAGAGAAAACTCTACCGTCTCTTTGCTAGTGAGTAACAAAACACCAACCACACTACAAACCGTTAAACCCCATAAGGTGTTGCTGATCTTCTTCTTATTAATAAACAGCTCGGCGAAAGCGGTCAGAATGACAGATAGACTTATCAAAAACGCAGCGTTAGATGCTGAGGTTTGGGAAACCCCAAACACTTCACAGAAAAAAATCGCCGATAGAATCAAACCGGTGGGAATCGCTATCTTCCAGTCTTTATTCAATCCTCGGCGAAAGTCTCGAATCACCACAGGTAGCATACACAAAAAGGTGATCGAAAATCGTATCGAGATAAACAACAAAACACTCGTATGGACCAAAGCACTTTTAGTCAGGCCGTAACTCGTTCCCCAAAATACCGCTACGAGTAAAAGTAGCAACTCTGTGAGGGGAAACCTCACACTTCCTTTTTTTAACGAATCAGCAGCCGTTGTCATCTCAATCCTCCATCCGTGTGAATGCTATTACGAGTACGTCCCTATAGGCGCACTTTTCCAAATCAACGGGTGTAATCGGCGAGACTTCATGCATCGTCTGCTTATCATTCGCCAACACTAAATCAAAAGTTTTATCCAACATCAGCTCTTCGCGCAAACATCGGCTCGCGTCGGTAATTTTGGTCACTCCCCCCATAACGTTTACTCGATTGATCATCAGAGAAGCAATGAAGGTCACACCGTCACGATGAAGCCCTTCAGGTGTCGGCTGCCCTTGTTGCGAACCATTAGTGACAATTCGATACGGGTGTAGACGAATGTTCCAGTTAGCGGATGTATTTAACGCGGCATCATAGATATCACCCAACATCAGCAGCAGTCTCTCCAACAATACGGAAGTCACAAACTTATCGCTGAGCGGTGCAAAATGACGCTCAATATCACCGTTCAATGAATTGATAAAGGCTGGTTGAACATAAGGCTCATGAGGAAGCATGCTAATCTCGCGTTGAGCCGCCAGTTTCGTAAACTGACCATAGCGCCGATAACGATAGGTCCCTCCGTCTGCCATATAGTTGTCGCGTTCCAATGTGCTCCAGCATTGCTTAAAACGCACGACCTCATCAACATTGGTCTCTAGCAACACTGTCATTTGCCGGCCAGTTACAAAAACATAATCATCATTTTTCAATGTATTAGCTATGCCAGAGAGAATCTCTGTTGTCTCACCCTGAGTAAAATTCATCGGTCGCGGTTCCTATGCTAACTGACGACTTGACCTAGATTGATCGGTAAGCTCAATGGCACGTTGAGCTCTCTGGCGAGCTACATCAATCTCCCATTCATCTCTATTACGAAGATACTTTGGCTCATCGGCCACAATGCTAGAGGGCATGAAATGCCCTCTAGACAATTGAAAAGAGACACTGCCAGAAACGAACTCGGCAGTGTGAGCGATGAACGCATAGCTTGCACATTGCAACAGGCTTCCCCATCGGCCCTCTACGGCCTCCTGAGTCCACATATCGTTATGCAATGCCTTCGCTTTGAGAACATCTGTAGGTAAAGTTGCCGTTTCCAGTAACTTATAAGCCTTTATCAGAACTAAGGCAGCGGGCGCTTCTCGCACCTCTAGTACCTTTTCATCCTGATCGAGATGGTCGAACCCTACAAAACGACCAATCTCATACGCGCCAACGTAGTTGTTAATGAAGGCAATTAACTCGAGTAAATTAATCGGTTTATCGTTTAGTGTAACGGGATAGCCCTTTCTGAAACCGATTTTAATTTGATCATTGTCTAATTGTTTCTCTGGTTGCCACTTTGACCAGGTAAACAAAGAATCTGAAACCACAAAACTTTCCGGATCGTCCAAAACGCCAGATTCAAACTCTCGACACCACAAGTTGGAATCACCGCTAATATTTCTGGACTTGAATCCAACTAAACCGGAATGAAACAGGGCCTGCGCTTTATCTTCACGAGACAGTGCCGAGTATTCATATGGCGAACCGTAATAACCGCCAAAACCCGATTTTTCAATCGCACCGTTTAAACGACGCAGGCTATTTTGCGATTGATTTGCAGTGTGGATAATAGCGTCACAATTCAGTAGGTCCGCTAACTCGACTGCTTTTTTCACAATGATAGGTCGCGAAAGAGAAGAGCTGACTGGATAGTCATTCAAATACATAGCTTGAGCCTGAATCGCTGAGACTAAGCTATGTTCAACAAATTCCTGTCTTGCATCGATGATCTTGAGGTCAAAACCATAGTGATCCGTGATTAATTTTAACTTAGAGTGTTCTATCCCATCACCCAAATCAACGGCAACCGCCGTGACCTTCACATCACAATTCTTTAGCAGATCCAGCACATAAGAGCTGTCTAGCCCACCACTAAATAAGGTCAAGATATGATTAGCTACCTTTGCAACGGTCTTAACATCGCCGATGCTTCTTATTTTTTTCACACATCCGTCCTTGAATCATTCTGCGATACTGTCAATTGACTTAATTAGTATCCATAAGTAACTTTGACGAAACAATATAGCCAAAATGCAAAGGATAATTGCACTGTGGACACAAATAAACTAATCCCTCTCTTATCTGAGATGGCAATTTTCGTCAATGTGGTCGAGTCTGGAAGCTTTTCTGGAACTGCTAAGAAGCTAGGGGTGTCACCTTCTTCGGTGAGTCGTTCCATCACCCGCTTGGAAAATGCGTTACAAGAAAAGCTGCTTGAGAGAACCACTAGACAGATGCGCCTAAGTACAACCGGACAAGAGGTCTACAGTTTATGTAGCGACATGATGAACTCGGCGAAAATGGCCATCTCTGCGGCTCAGGTAGATAAAACCGACATTTCAGGTTCTTTGCGTGTGGCCGCACCCAAAGCACTCTCTCGGCAAGTTTTAATGCCGATGCTTCTCGACTTCATTGACCATTTCCCCAATATTTCTTTACAACTCAAAGTGGCTGATCACTATATTGATCCTATTGGTGATGAGGTAGACGTCATAATTCACATAACCGATAACCCTACTGAGGGCTTGATTGCTAGGCAACTCGGTCAGTGTCGTTTAGTTATGTGCGCCAGCCCTGCTTACTTACAAAGCAATGGTACACCAACTCACCCCGAAGACATTGATCAGCACAATTGTTTATGTTTAGGAGAAAATCCGAAGGATAGAGTGTGGGAATTTACCAACAACAAAAAAAAACTATCGATGAGCGTCACTGGATCATTCGCCGTAAATCACAGTGAAATTAGACGCGAAGCCGTTTTGCGTGGTGTCGGGATCTCAGTGTTTCCTGAATTTGCGATTCAATCTTACATAGACTCTGGGCAAGTGATAGAAGTGTTGCCTGATTGGCACGTAGGAGGGAACTATCAAGGTAAGATCATCGCTCAATATGCGCAATCTAAGTATATTCCAAGCCAAATCAAAACTTTTATCGAGTATCTACAAGACCGTTTTAATCAGTAACCCAAGCAAAAGCCCAAGACAAGTTCTGGTTTTGTTCTGTAGCCTACAAGCATGAGCGCTCGTTATTATTCGATGCATAGACCAGAATATCTCCGAGTTGACAGTCAAGTTGAATTTAATGTGGGTGTTAAATGGAACATAGATTAGCTAAGGGATAGCGACAGGTTGGCTCCTCTGTTAGTACAGAAGAGCCGAAGAGTTTGCTTACGTGAATGACACCTTTTACAGATCGGACACCATCGCCTTGGACAAAGCTTCCGCAACCTTAATCCCATCAATACCAGCAGAAAGGATACCCCCTGCGTACCCAGCACCTTCACCCGCGGGGTAGAAACCTTTTAGGTTAATGCTCTGGAAATCTTTGCCGCGCTTGATACACACCGGTGACGAGGTACGAGTTTCGACCCCAGTGAGCAAACCATCCTCAGATGCAAAGCCTTTAATCTTCTTATCAAACGCTGGAATGGCTTCTCGAATCGCCTCGATTGCAAACTCCGGTAGCGCTTTAGAAATATCTGTCAGATGGATACCTGGCGTAAATGATGGTTGAACGTCACCGAGCTCACTTGGATCGCGACCTTTCAGGAAATCACCAATTTTCTGTGCTGGTGCATCATAGTTCTCACCACCTAGAACATAAGCACCTGACTCTAGCTCACGCTGGAAACGGATACCAGCAAGGGGATCACCAGGGTAATCACGCTCAGGATCAATACCTACCACGATGGCACTGTTTGCGTTGCGTTCCGAGCGTGAATACTGGCTCATACCATTAGTCACAACGCGACCCTCTTCTGACGTTGCGGCAACCACTGTGCCACCCGGGCACATACAGAAGCTGTATACAGTGCGGCCATTCTTACAATGGTGAACTAACTTATAGTCCGCAGCACCTAAAATTGGATTACCTGCGTTAGGGCCAAAACGTGCTTCATCAATCGTCGATTGCTTATGCTCAACACGGAAGCCCACAGAAAACGGCTTAGCTTCCATATAAACGCCACGGTCGTGCAGCATTTCAAAGGTGTCACGCGCACTGTGTCCAACCGCTAACACAACATAGCGAGATTGAATCTCTTCACCGTTCGATAACGTTAGACCTGTAATTTGGTCTCCATCCATGTGGATGTCATCAACACGGGTGCTAAAGCGAATTTCACCACCCAACTCGATGATTCTCGCACGCATTTTCTCAATCATGGTCACCAGTTTAAAGGTACCAATATGTGGTTTACTGACGTATAGAATTTCTTCTGGAGCGCCCGCTTCCACGAACTCAGTAATCACCTTTCTTCCGTAGAAGTTGGGATCTTTAACCTGACTGTAGAGTTTGCCGTCGGAAAACGTACCTGCGCCACCCTCACCGAACTGTACATTTGATTCTGTGTTTAGAGTACGTTTGCGCCAAAAACCAAATGTATCCTTGGTACGCTCACGAACTTCTTTACCTCGCTCGACCACAATCGGCTTAAAGCCACTTTGCGCTAAAATCAACGCAGCAAACAAGCCACAAGGGCCGAAGCCGATAACCACCGGACGTTCAGTGATGTTCTCTGGTGCCGTAGCAACAAACTTGTACTCCATGTCTGGTGTCTGTTTAACATGCGGATCATCAACAAATTTCGCTAACAGTTGCTCCTCGTTTTCAACGACAACGTCAAGCGTGTAAATCAACAGAATATTTGTCTTTTTACGAGCATCGTAACCACGTCGGAATAAATTGAAAGAGATCACTTGGTCTTCAGAAATACCGAGTTTTTGGGTAATGGCGGCAATCAGTGCCTCTTCCTCGTGGTCGAGAGGGAGTTTAATTTCAGTTAAACGTATCATGTTGATGTCTCGTAATATCAGGTGTCTTAGCCAGAATCGCTCAGCGACCAGCTCACAATGGCGCGCATTTTACGAGAATTTGAATTGTCTGTCATACTAAATCAGACCGCATCAGTAACAATAACTATGCTGGATATTGAATTTTCGCTTGGGATGAGTATTATCCCCATTCCTCAACTTTTGACTAACTTAAGAGCGGATCATCATGGCGTTCGTCGTAACCGATAACTGCATTCAATGTAAATATACTGACTGTGTCGCAGTATGCCCTGCAGATGCCTTCCACGAAGGGCCAAACTTCATGGTGATCAATCCTATTGAGTGTATTGACTGCGGCTTATGTGTTGATGAATGTGACGCGAATGCTATTTTTCAGGAAGACGAAGTGCCTGAGGACCAAACGCTTTACGTTGAGTTAAATGCCGAACTCGCCGAACTATGGCCCGTGCAAACCGAAGTTAAGCCAGCAATGGATGAAGCTGAGAAGTGGAATGGTGTACCAGACAAGTTAGGTATGTTAGAGAAGTAAAGCTCTCTACCTTCAGATATAAAAAAGCGCAGTAAATCACTGCGCTTTTTTGCATTCAAGACTTTTTATTCATCATGCTGGCGACGTAAGTTATCTAAAATGATCCCCGTCGCCATTGCCACGTTGAGTGACTCTGCACCACCAAAAGCGGGAATGGTTATCTTGTCTGTAACAAACTGAGCCGCTTGCTCACGTATACCATGAGATTCGCTGCCCATCAGAAGAATACCCTCAGAGTTAAACTTCGTTTTGTGGATGCTTTCGCCTTCCAAAAAGGCGCCATATACAGGAATGCTGGCCTGCTCTAAGTAACTTGGCAGATCCAGTTGGCTGACGGTGACACGGCCAAAACTGCCCATAGTGGCACTGATGGTTTTCGGGTTGTACGGGTCGGCGCAATCTTTACTCGCCACAATGTGTTTAATGCCATACCAGTCGGCAACACGAATGATGGTGCCGAGATTACCGGGGTCTGACACGCCATCTAAAGCAATCATCAAACCTTGAGCTTGAGGTACCGTGACCGAAGGAATTTCTACCACCGCAATTGCTGCATTATTACTAATCAGTGTACTGGCTTTAGTGAGATCATCTAATGACGCTTCGATGCATTCAAAATCATCTAATTGATCTTGGTTAGCAGCCAAAAAATCGCCGGTAGCAAAAATCTGTTTCACTTGCAACTCACTGTTCACCAATTCAAGTACGTTCTTTTCGCCTTGGACCAAAAACAGACCGTGCGCTTTGCGCTGTTTCTTTTGGCCTAAAGCACGTAGTAATTTGAGTTGGTTTTTCGAAATCATAATGTATCCAAGGTGAAAACGGGATGTCCCAGATAAAAGCGCGGCAATTATAGAGTAAAGCACCCCAGAGCTAAAGAGTCTCATCCCCATAATCCGGCATCATAAAAAAGTGAAGGCTAAACCTTCGCTTTTCTGTCTAGCTCCAGCGCAGTATTCGTACTTCATTGCCCTCTTCAGGCTTGGCAGGAATATTAAGCGACAAAATGAAGGAAACCACTGCCATTGCCGCACCAATGTAGAATACTGCTGACGGTGACACTAACCAGATAAGGCCAAACGATACCGGGATAAATACCGCTGCAATATGATTAATGGTGAATGACACACCCGCTGTCGAAGCCATGTCAGCAGGATCGGCAATTTTTTGTAGATAGGTTTTAATTGCTAACGCTAAAGCAAAGAATAAATGGTCAATAACGTACAAGGCTGCAGCCCACTCCGCACTTTGCACTAAGCCGTAGCCAATAAAGACAACGATCAAACCTGTGTATTCAAACAACAGTGCTTTACGTTCACCCACTTTACCGATGAACTTGCCAATTCTTTTTGCAAACAAGAAGTTAAACAGGTAGTTGATCAGAAATAGCATGGTGATATCTGCCGCCGAGTAACCAAACTTCTCCACCATCAGGAAGCCTGCGAAAACAGTAAAGATTTGTCGGCGTGCACCACTCATAAACGTCAGCGCGTAGTACAACCAATAACGCTTACGCAGCACCAGCTTCTTATTCTGCTGGACTTGGGTTTGGAACTGAGGAAAGGCAAACGCCATCCAAATCACCAGTAGAAAACCAATGCCGCCAAACGTCAGATAGACCCACTGAAAATCCATGTTAAGCATCTCTAGACAGACCCAAAGCGCACCATAAGTGATTAGCGATGCCAAAGCGCCCACAGAAATAAACTTACCTAACATCTCTGGTGCTTCGTCTTTGGAAAGCCATTGTAGAGACAGCGACTGCTTGAGCGTTTCGAAGTAGTGGAAACCTGTCGACATCAACAAAGTCGTCAATAACAAGCCAAACAGTGAAGGGAAAAAGCCAGTAATAGCGGTACCCAGAGTGAGTGCCCCAAGCGCGAGTAGCATGAACTTCTGTTCGCGAATGAACATCAGAACAAATACGGCGGTGAACGCTAAGAAACCCGGAATTTCACGGACACTTTGAAGAAGACCAATATCAGCACCATCAAAGTTCGCTTTTTCAATAACAAAGTTGTTAAGCAGCGCCATCCAACTAGAAAAAGCGATGGGCACCACAATAGAAATGATGATCAAAAAATTCTGAGGCGTTTTCCAGCCAGCCGACGTGTTCATTTATTATTCCTTTTTATGGGCTCTGAAACACCATAAGTCTTCGACAACAAATAAACAAACTTATTTACAATTTATACGTCTTCGGCACCGCTCACGCTTCAAACGTTTCATATCTAAATTTAGGCCTATTAAAATAAGTTAAAACAATGCTTTATCTTTTTTTATTTGCTCGTTATGGTTGAGTCATGTTTAACCAGTCGAGAAGGTAATAATATGGAAATACTAATTCGCCCTACTCTAGTGAGCGATGCAGCCGCAATGTGTGAAATTTATTCACAACCCAAAGCGCTACGTGAAACTCTACAGCTCCCTCAACCATCAGTAACCATGTGGGCACAACGACTGGAAAACATACCGACAGGGATTTATAGCTTTGTTGCTGAAGTGGATGGAAAGGTGGTCGGAAACATAGGCTTCGAGCACTCCCAGCGCCCGCGAACCGCTCACTGTGGTACTTTTGGACTCGGTGTACATGATGACTATCATGGTATGGGGATCGCTAGTAGGTTGATTGAAACTGTGCTTGATTTAGCAGACAACTGGTTGCAAATAAAGCGCGTTCACCTAGAGGTCAATACGGATAACGAAGCAGCGATCGCGTGCTATAAGAAATTTGGCTTTGAAATCGAAGGTGAGGCAAAGAATGCAACGTTCAGAGAGGGCAAGTACCAAAGTACCTATTACATGGCGAGAATGAAGCATGAGTCATTCAGTTAAATCATGCAAAAGGCTTACCTCACGGGTAAGCCTTTAATAACTCAAGAGCACGATGTGTTAACGCTTCAGTATAAGCGTTTATTTTCCAATGATTCGGGCTCCAGCCTTTTAAGAAACGATGAAAATCCGCCCATGCAATCGCAAAAAGCGGCCGCCAGCTTTGCTCGACATCGTTGGCATCAATGTTAGGGTGTAATTTGTTGAGTGCCAGTTTAAGGTGGGAAAAATAGGTATCCAGAATCCAGCTTTCCATTTCATCGCACTGTTCCGGCTCAACCGCACTACTCATAAAGAGAGCGACGTCTTTCATCGCACAGCCTCGCCCTACATACTGAAAGTCTACTGCAGCAGCTTCACCAGCAGGCGTGAAACAGAAATTCGCCAGCTTGGCATCACCATGGATCAACGTCTGGTACGGAGCTTGGCGAAGGACTTGGTCCATGCGGGCCGCGGCTTGCTTTAATACGTGATCGTCCAACACTTCCAGTTCATCTGGCCTAGTATCCAAGTGCCAATAGCTGCCGACCTCCCACAAACCTGCTCCCCTTTCTCCGATATGCGATGCATGAAACCAAGCAAGCCACTTTAATACCGACTCCATCTGCATCGGCTGTGCACACTGATGCGTTTCGGTAAAACCCAATTGATGTAAATCTTCCATCACTAAAAGGAGTTCTGTGTCTTGCTGCTCAACAAGAATGGGCTTAGGTTGGGGACATTGACAATGGGCTGCTTGCGCAAAGTTCTGATACCAATGCAGCTCAACCTGATAGGATTTCAGTTTACGCTGATGGGAGAGAGCAGTATTCCAACCTCTAGGGTGATGGGAAGGTTGAGGCAACTGAATATGCTTTATCACAATGCTCGTTTGATCAAGATGTACTCTGACCAGCTCTCCATAACCGCCCCACAAAGGTTGTAAAACCTCTACTCGGTGCAATGTACCGAGCCCTAATCTTAGGCATAAACTCTGATAAATAGGGTGTTGTATCATGAGGGGTCAGCAAGCAGGTGAGACCACTCAGGGTGCCGTGACAAATAATGCACAACATAAGAGCACTCTGGCCTAATTGTCACTCCTTGACGCTCAATCTCAGGCAATATGGTTTCCATCATTACCTTGCCATAGCCTTTACCTTTAAGCTCTTCAGGTACCTTTGTAGAAGTGATGACATAGACATCATCTTGCACATTAAACCTCAAAATACCCTCATAATCCGCTTCTAAATGAACGCGAAAAAGAGAGCTAGCGCTATCAAATGTTAACTTATGTGACATATTGACCTCTAAAAGCGATACATGCATCGCAATTATTTGCTATGTTGATATTTAAAACCATAACGATATATAAGAAGTTTAACAGTTTGAGAAACAACACTCACTTCTTGATCTTGAAGAGAAAATAAAACCTGCAGTAAAAATAAGAATAGGCAGGATAAATGGAGGCTAGATGAATACTCAAGCAGTTGCCAACCAAGACAAATCTTCACCCGTTGCAGCAAAAGAAAGGAGTGTGTCAACCCTTACTAGCACTGATGCTCTGGCCATGCTTGAACATGGCGGTGAGCTTACCATGGGAATTACCACACCAGTTGGAACCACATTCCGGTGTAAATCTACCTTTATAGGTACTCACTCTGTAAACCTTGTTCTAGCCGAATTACCTAAAATTTCTGATGACGATTTGGACTTCTTTTTCCAATCGGGTTTTTGGACGGCAGTACGTGCTATCTCCCATCGGGGCGAAGGCGCTATTGTTCACTTTAGGAGCCAGATTGAGCATGTGCTTGCTGAACCTATCCCTATGGTGGCATTAACTATCCCTCATACCATGCAGGTCACCCAGTTACGTAAAGAACCTCGTTATGACGTCAATCTTGACGCTCGTGTTAATGCCTCAACGCATAAGCTCGACTGTCAGATCCGTGACCTATCGAAAAGTGGTTGCCGTTTTATCACAGCACCGCTAAGTCGCGCGTTTCAGGTTGGCGATGAGATTGCTTTAGAAATCAAATCCAGTACGGGCAAATCGAATAAGTTCGAGCCTTTGTTCGGTAAGATATGTAATCTGCAAAGCTCTATGCATTACGCTCGCTACGGTGTCCAATTTGATGAAGCTGGAACGACCAATGCCAAACATTTATTAGCAAACCTAAAATTCGATGGTTCGAAACTGACGCTGCGTTAGATCCTAATCAATACAAAAAAGGCTTGGGGATGAGTTCCATCGACCAAGCCTTTTTTCCTTATAGCAAGCCTTAGGTACGATACTGCTTAAGAATGTCAGCGAGAGATAGCGACGCTTTAGTCAGATTTGCCACCCCTTGAGAAGACTGTTCTGCCACACTGCGTATGGTATTCGATTGAGTGCGGATATCACTCAGTTCAGACGCAATGTCATTGGCCACCGCACTCTGCTCTTCCGCTGAGGTAGAGATCTGAATACTCATGTCCATAATACCGCGCGCCGATTCGGAAATTGATTGAACATCATTGCCAATATCTTCAATCAAGTCACTACTTGTGCGAGCTTGCTCAACAGTCTGTTCGGTAATCGAGGCAATGTTTTGACTTTCAGCCTGCAACTTTTCAATCATTGACTGAATTTCAACGGTCGCCGCTTGAGTACGGCTAGCTAGGGTACGTACCTCATCGGCTACCACTGCAAATCCGCGGCCTTGCTCACCCGCTCGCGCCGCTTCAATCGCGGCATTGAGTGCCAATAGATTCGTTTGCTCTGAAATGGCATTGATCGTCGTGATCACCTCATTTATTTGCGTTGTGTTGTCATTCAAAGTGGCAACGGAACTCGAAGCCTGCTCAATGTAGCTCGACAGTTTGTCTATTTCGCTGATCGCAGACTGAACACGCTTGTGACTGCCATCAATATGCTGCGAGTCCTGCTCAGTTTGCCCCGTTGCTTGCTGTGAAATGTTGGACACCTCTTTCGCGGAAGCGGTCATTTGTTCCATCGCTGTGGCCACAGAATCTAAGGAGCCGTATTGGTTGCTGATCTGAGACTCACTCAACTTCATCTCCTGTTCGAATGAAGCCGAGGTTTCACTTAATGTGTTGGCATTTACCTTAACGTTGTTGACTAAGTCGGTTAACGTATCCATTGCTTTATCAAGGGCACAGCCAATAGTACCAAACTCATCTCGTCCCGGATGAAAACCCAAACGCGAAGTCAGATCACCTTCACCAATCTTTTGAGTCGTGGTGTAAAGCACCCACAACGCGCCGCCAATAAACGTCGCAACCCAGTAGCAAAATACCGCAAAAGGAATCACCCAAACAAAACTAAAGAAGAAACTGGATAGGGCTTGAGATCGTGCTTGCTGATCATGAGACTTATTGTTTAAGGTCAGTTGGTAGACATTGCCATCCTTACCAATTTGCGACACAGTCACAATGCCGTTATTGTAAACAGGCTTACTTACGCTTGACACCTTGCCAATATTGGCTTGGCTAGCTATTGATGCTTCTGTACCCGTACTCAGCATCCCATCAAGTTGATGACTCGCGGCATAAATCGCTGTTTTCTCAATTTGTTCGATTGTAGAGTAATAATTTCCACCAGCGATGCTGCCAACAGCAACAAGGAAAATCGCCAAAATTACCCACATCTTGTCATTGATAGACATTTTAATAAAAAGCTTATCTATCGTTCTGAATTCTACTTCTTTCATGCAACCCCTGCCTCTCCTAACCGAGAACTCCCTATGCGGAATATTAGTTATGTAAAAATATCGGCCTATAAGAGTTATTTATGAGACACGAATCAAGTAACGATGAAATGTGATACTAATGAAATGTCATTTATGGGATCTAAACCTTACTTATATAACACAAGGTTCTGCAATAACTCGTTACATCCGCAACATTTAAGCAACTGATTGATTAGCGATGATTGAGAAATTGCTACGAAAGATTTAGATTATTTCTACACCATCAACAAGGAAAAGTGATGAAGATAAAAGTCAACGAATTAGACCACCCTGATGTTACCCATTTACTCCAAGAACACTTGGCGGATATGAACGCGACCTCTCCACCAGAAAGTGTTCACGCTCTGGATACATCCGCCTTAAAAGCGCCTGACGTCACTTTTTGGACTGGCTGGAAAGCTGGGCAGCTCTTGGGTTGTATCGCCATTAAACAGCTTTCTGAGTCACATGCTGAGTTGAAATCAATGAGGACAACACCTAGCGTTCGAAACCAAGGCGTTGCCTCGGCTTTGCTTCAGTACGCCATTGAGCAAGCAAAACTAAGTGGCTATCAGCGGATTAGTCTAGAGACAGGATCGATGTCTTTCTTTAAACCAGCGAGAGAACTGTACAAGAAATTTGACTTTGAATACTGCTTACCTTTTGCTGACTACCAGCCGGACCCAAACAGTCATTTTATGACTCTCGATCTGAACGAGTATACCCCTAAATCTGCTCAGCAACTCGTGATTTCTTCAGCATCCGAGTAGGAGAGAACCCAGTGACTAACATAGTACCGGACAGCACAAGTATGGTTCCAGCAAAAGTATTAATGCCTATTGGCTCATCAAGGATCAAGGCTCCCCATATAATGCCAAACACTGGGATCAGAAATGTTACCGACAGTGCAGACGCGGCGCCCTCATCAGCAACTAACCGGAAGTAGAGCAAATAAGCCACGCCTGTACAGATGACACCGAGTGCACCCACAGCGAGCATTTCACGGGGGCTTGGTTCACCTTGCATCGGAACAAATGGAAGCAAAGGTAATATCCACAGAACAGCCGCCCACATGTTTCCATGCGCATTTTCAAATGAAGCCACTTTAGGGGCTGTCTTGGTATAGTTGGTCGCGATGCCATAGCTGCAAGCAGCCATAATACTAGCGCCAATGGGCAGTGCTGCACTCACACCGATGTTCACCGCGTCCCAACCAACAAGCACCACTACACCACTGACACCAACCAGCATACCAAAAATCGCTTTGCCACTGAGAGTGGATTTATGCCAGAAAACTCCTATCAACGCCCCCCAAATCGCCGCTGTTGAGTTCAGAACGGACAAGGTCGAAGCATTGAGTGTTTGAGCCGCATAAGCAAACAATAAGAAAGGTAGTGCCGTATTAAACAAGCCGATGATCATAAAATGTGAGAAGTGATTTCGGAACGCTAATTTCTTGCGCAGATAAAGAGAGACTAAAAACAAGCTGATCGCGGCAAAACCCACTCTGAACTCAATCAAATACGCTGGCCCAAACGTATTGGCAGCCATCTTCATAAACAGAAAAGAGCCTCCCCAAATTGCAGCGAGACAGATTAGGCGCAGAAAACTAACGGTAGACATGGTTTATCCCTCTTATTTTTTGCGCCTAATGTGAATCAATAGTTAAGCAGAATCAATCATTAAATGTGTTACATTTCCGAAAATGACCACTTTATCAATTCAAGCATTGCCTATGTGGGTTTCAGGATTGGCAACATGATTTGAAAGCCTGCTTGTGAGGTAAGCCTGAGCGTATTTGATTGGACTCATCACCTTACAACAAAAATAACGGCCTCACTCTCATCATTACAGGTCAGTGGGCAGAGAAGGTGACGCAATAAAAACAAAGCCCCTATTTTAATTGAGGGGCTCATCTTATGCTTTATCGATATTGGATTGAGAAAAGTCAAGTTTCTCTTTGATGTCGGGCTGAACTTCACTGACATCATCTGAGGAAGTAAGCGGCTCTTGTAATAAATCTAATTCGATCTCCTCTGTGACCTGATTGCCAAGTACCTCTTTCTCCTCAAGGGGGATGTTACGCTTATACAACTTGTTTAGAGCTTTGATCACAGAATGTTTACTGACTTTTTTATCCTTGATCTTCTTTAAGATCGGTTTAGATAAGGATTGCAAACCCACAACCGTATCAACACCAATATTCAATGCTACCTGATCACGTAGTACCCTAGCAGGTTCATGTCCGCAATGGCCGGCCAGAAACAGCCAGATATAAGCAATCGCATTGCCGTTGGGCCTGTGGTTCATCCAGGCCTCCCCAGCATTATACATAGCATCGCTATGCCCTTTTTCCGCGGCGCGTTCTAGCCAGTAGCACCCTTTGGCATGATCAGCAGCAACACCAATGCCGTGAATGTAGTTAAGCCCGAGTTTCATGCGCCCTTCATTGCTTCGGAGCGCAGCTGCCTTGTGATAATACTCGGTAGAAAGACGTGGTTTAGGGTCAGGGTTATGTGATGATGCATACCAGTCACCCAAAAATATCAGGGCGTCGATATAATTCTGTTCAGCTGCCTGTTTTAATATCTGTATCGCTTTGCCAATATTTTCGTCCGTGCCGCGACCATAGAAGAACGCCATCGCCATTTCAAATTTATGAGGGACACTGCCTTCCATGGCAGAAATGCATATCTGCCAAAATTTAGCTTCTTCTTTCAGCACTAAGTCCTGGTTCATCTTGTTGCTGATACGTACAACACCGTACATGCCAGTAACACTGTCCAGCCGAGCCGCTTTGTCGTACCAATACAGTGCTTCTTTCAATCTTGAACGTTCAGCTTCTTTTGCCAAAAACAATATGGTCGGGATGTGGCCGCTTTCGGCCTTATGAATCCGATCTTCATGTTCTTGCTTGCGATTTTTTTCCATTGCTTTCCGGTAAGCGATCTCACGCTCTTTGCGCTCTTGCTCCAGCCTTTTCTTTCGCAACTGAAGTGCAAGCATCCAAATGAACATGCCAAGCAATAACAAACCGGTTGCCCCAATGGCGATACCTATAACATTCATCTATATCTTATTTTCACCTTCGACTGGCGTTTTGTCGTATGAAATTCTTGTCGGCCAGCCACAACAAAAGTTGAGAATTTATACCGTCTTTACCTAATTGTACCTCACTCCAATGATTCGTTGATGAATAAAATACAAATCCTGCCACAGGAGTACACATTTACATGCTTAATTTTTAACTTAAATTTATATAACAGCACTTAGAAAATTGTAGGAAAAAATAGGCTCAACATTGACTAAAACGAAAAGAAAAGTGAAAAAAGATCAAAAACAATAGCTGTGCCAACAAACTTATTTTATAATGCAAATAATGTTTAAAGCATCATATTTCCAATACTAGGGGCAACCAATGAGACTAATCCCGTTACACAAAGCCGCACAGGTCGGCAAATGGGCGGCGGCACATATAGCCAAACGCATTAACAATTTTCAGCCAAGCGCTGATCGGCCATTTGTACTCGGTTTACCTACTGGTGGTACGCCGCTCGCGACATATAAAGCGCTTATCGAACTTTACAAAGCTGGGGAAGTCAGTTTTAAACATGTTGTGACGTTTAACATGGATGAATACATTGGTATTCCAGCAGATCACCCTGAGTCGTATCGCTCTTTCATGTACGAAAATTTCTTCAACCATGTTGATTTACAACAAGAAAATATCAACCTGCTTGATGGCAATACAACAGATCATGAAGCCGAATGTCAACGCTACGAAGATAAAATCAAATCTTACGGCCGTATTAACTTATTTATGGGCGGCGTAGGTAACGATGGGCA
This sequence comes from Vibrio neptunius, assembly GCF_000967495.1. Lineage (GTDB taxonomy): Bacteria > Pseudomonadota > Gammaproteobacteria > Enterobacterales > Vibrionaceae > Vibrio > Vibrio neptunius. Next base: position 78,701 of record NZ_JXXU01000018.1, read on the forward strand.
CATTGCATTTAACGAGCCTGCCTCTTCTTTATCTTCTCGCACTCGAATCAAAACGCTAACAGAAGATACGCGCATCGCAAACTCACGCTTTTTTGATGGTGATATCAATCAAGTGCCGAAGTATGCTCTGACTATTGGTGTAGGTACATTACTTGACGCTGAAGAAATCATGATCCTCGTTACAGGGCACAATAAAGCCTTAGCGCTAGAGGCCGCTGTAGAGGGCAGTGTTAATCATCTATGGACGGTTTCAGCCCTTCAACTGCACCCTAAATCTGTGATCGTATGCGACGAGCCTTCGACTCAAGAATTGAAAGTAAAGACAGTCAAATACTTCACTGAGCTTGAAGCAGAAAACATCAAAGGTTTCTGACCCCATTTCCCCGATCTCAAGACATCCATCGAACCGATAATAAATCCGATGCATAATGCGTCGGATTATTCGTTTTCCATGCCTCGCAATTATTTTTAGTTTACTCAATAAAAGGATTAGCCATCTAGACAGTTAGCTTTCCAAGCATCTCGCCAGCAGGTATAATTCGCGCCTTCTGCTCGCAAACGTACAAAACTCAACCACCACAATCGCTTGCGACTGTTGTTTAAAGATTTAGGGCAAAAGGGTTACTTATGAATCTCTCAGCTAAAACTGTCGTAGTGATTGCTATCGGCGCTGCACTATACGGTATTGGAGGCTTACCTATGTTTGGTATCCCAGTATTTGCAAACACCACACTAAAGCCCGCGATGGCAGTCCTGGCTCTATTTTCCGTTCTGTTCGGGCCTCTGGTTGGTTTCTTAGTTGGATTGATTGGCCATTGGGTTACAGACCTATTTGCTGGCTGGGGTGTATGGCTAACTTGGGTATTGGGCTCTGGCATTGTCGGTATGGTGATTGGCTTCTTCCCTCGCCTGACCCAAAATCGAATTTCAAAGGGCGAATTCAGCCTCAAAGATTTCTCTTTGTTCATCATTCTCGCGCTCATCGGTAACATTGCTGGTTACGGATGTTCCGCATTTCTCGATACAGTTCTCTACGCTGAACCTTTCACTAAAGTCTTTACCCAACTGACAATTATTGCTGCGGGTAACACTGTCCTGATTGCTGTGGTAGGCTATTTCATTCTTAAGTCTGTCGCTAAACGAAACAAACAAAGCCGCAATCTGACAGAGGCTTAATAGACAGTGACCATCGAATTTTCTGATTTCTCTTTTAAGTACGAGTCACTGGACAGACCGACGCTAAAACATATTAATCTAAGGATAGAGAAAGGAGAGAAAATCGTCATTATTGGCCCAAGTGGTAGTGGGAAATCTACACTAGGCCAATGTCTCAATGGCCTTATTCCCCATTCCATTTCTGGTGAGATTTCCGGCTCTTTTACCTTGCATGGTCAGGACGCTTCAAAATGGGAACTACACCAGTTTACCGAGCAGATAGGCACTGTTCTACAAGATACTGACAGCCAGTTTGTTGGCCTGAGTGTCGGTGAAGACATCGCCTTTGCTCTCGAGAACCAGTTGATGTCGAATATCGACATGTACCCAGTCGTTAAATCAACGGCTCGAATGGTCGAACTTGAAGATATGCTTACCCGTTCTCCTCATGATTTATCGGGTGGGCAGAAGCAGCGTGTTTCTCTAGCGGGCATTCTCGTCGATGACGTCGACACACTACTGTTCGATGAGCCTCTTGCAGCGTTGGACCCTAAGACAGGCCGTAAAACGATTGAGATCATAGACCTGCTCCATAAAGAGAGCGGCAAAACAACCATAATTATCGAACATAGGCTAGAAGACGTTCTCCATCGCCCTGTCGACCGAATCATCCTGATGGAGGAAGGCCGAATCGTCGCAGATATGACGCCAGATGCTCTACTCGCATCATCACTTCTGGAAAAATACGGAATCCGCGAGCCTTTATATTTGTCTGCACTTAAAGCAGCTAACGTTGTTCTCAGTGATGAGGACAAGCCGTCCACATTAGGTGGAATTAATCTTGAGCAACATGCCAAGCAATTCTCTCATTGGCAATGCAATCCAGCAGTAGCATCAGCACAATCAACAGCACCCTTGCTTTCCATTGATAATTTGACTTATTCCTATGATGGTGAAAAGAACGCGCTTGATGGTGTAAGTTTCGATATTCATCAGGGCGAGTTTATGTCGATTCTTGGTAAAAACGGCTCAGGTAAGTCGACGATCACCAAGCTAATCATGGGTGTCATCGAGCCTGATGCTGGCAGTATAAAAATGCGTGGCCAAGATTTATCAACGCTGTCCATATTTGAGCGAAGCCAGAACATTGGCGTGGTCATGCAGAACCCAAATCACATGATTTCACACCATATGATTTTTGATGAAATCGCATTCGGGCTTCACAACCAAGGTCTGAATGAAAACGAGATTGAGCAAAAAGTACTTCATGTACTTGAACTGTGCGGGCTAAGCAAATATCGCCACTGGCCGATTTCGGCTCTGAGCTATGGGCAGAAAAAGCGAGTCACAATAGCTTCTATCCTAGTTCTTGAGCCGGAGTTGCTCATTCTTGATGAGCCGACGGCTGGCCAAGATTATCGCAACTACACATCAATGCTCGATTTTATCCAAACACTTAACAAGAAACTAGGTATCACCGTTGTGATAATTTCTCACGACATGCACTTAGTCTTAGAGCATACTCAGCGCTCGATTGTAATAGCGGATAACCGTTTGATTGCAGATGCTCCAATGACCGATGTATTTTCTCAACCTGAATTGCTCAACCAAGCTAACCTGACGACAACCAGTTTGTACGATATGGCTGAGAGGCTTGACGTTGCAGACAAGAACCAGTTTATGCAGTACTTCATCAAACTGGAGAAGCAAGTCGCATGAATACCACAAAAATGAAGTTTGGTATCAACTATATCGATACTCAGTCGCCACTACATCGGTTAAACGGTATTACCAAGTTCATCCTGTTCATCGCTTGGATCACAGTGGTGCTAACGACATTTGATCTGCGTCTGATTAGTTCATTGATTTTTGCTGGTTTATGGCTGCTGAAAAGTACCAGAGTCCCTTTTGGTACTTATAAGCCACTGTTAATTGGTACAGGCAGTGTGCTGTTACTCAATGCACTGTTTATGTTCCTGCTTGCCCCTCAACAAGGTAGCCAATTGCTCGGGAGCTATACTGTGCTTCTGACTTTTCCCGGCAACTACGCGCTAACGCAAGAGACTCTATTTTACTTAGTCACCGTCACACTTAAGTATTTCAGCATGTTCCCGATTGCGCTGGCATTTGTCTTCTCGACTCACCCAACGGAATTTGCTGCTAGCCTAAACCGTATCGGTGTACCTTATAAGATAGCGTATGCCGTGAGTCTGACGTTGCGCTACCTCCCCGAAGTCAAGAAAGATTTCATCAATATTATGCACGCCCAACAAGCACGAGGGTTGGATATCTCCAAAACAGCGCCGTTGTTTAGCCGAATGAAAAACGTCGCCAATATCCTTGGGCCACTGATCTTTTCCAGCTTAGAACGAGCAGATGAAATCTCTAACGCTATGACACTGCGCGGATTTGGCCGACACAAACGCCGCAATTGGTATAGCCAGAAACCTCTGTCCCGTGCAGATAGATACTGTCTCATTGGCATCTTCATCATTGTAACTCTAGCCATAGCCAAAAGAGCACTAGAGCCTCAATTGTTCTGGTACCCATTCTAAATTTCCCTCTAAACCGGGCACTAGCCCGGTTTTTATCATCGACTCTCTTTACGTTCTTTTACTCGCTCACTACTCTCCTTTACACATCTGACGATAAAATTCATCATGTAAATCATTGAGCAAGGATACGTCATGAATATAAATCACATGGTCATCACCCTGATGGCCTACAGCATCTCTTGGACTAGTTCAGCCAGCCTGACCTACCCTATTGTTGATACAGGCCAAACAGAATGTTTTGACATCAAACAAGCGTCTTCGACCTGCCCCACCTCTTCTGCCGACACTTTCGGTCAGGACGCACAATACGTTGGTAACTATCCCACATACCAAGCCAACATCGACGGCACCGTCACGGATAAGGTGACTGGGCTAATTTGGTCATCAACCACTGATATCAACAACGATGGTAAGATCGACGCCAACGATAAGCTCAGTTATCAAGAAGCGATTGAGTATGTAGACAAGTTACGTCTTGCTGGTTACGACGATTGGCGTTTACCTAGTATCAAGGAACTATACTCTTTGATTTTATTCGATGGCCAAGATCCCAGCGGTTTCAGACAATCAGGGACTGTTCATCTTATACCCTTCATAGATCACCAATACTTTGCAATGAACTCAGGTGATACTGAGTCAGGTGAGCGCTTAATCGACAGCCAGTTTGTATCTAGTACCAAGTACGTTTCCACCACGATGCGAGGTGATGAGACGGTGTTTGGTGTCAATTTTATTGATGGCCGAATTAAAGGCTATGGGATTGAAAGCCCACGTGGTGGCCAAAAGACCTTCTACGTTTTGGCGGTACGTGGCAATAAAATGTATGGACAAAATCAATTCTCTGCCAATACAAACGGAACGATAGAAGACACAGCAACTGGACTGTTATGGCAACAAAGTGATAGTAGAAAAAATATCAAATTCCCAGAAGCTTTGAGCTACTGTCAAAACTTATCACTCGCAGGTCGAAGTGATTGGCGCTTGCCGAACATCAAAGAGCTGCAGTCCATTGTCGATTATTCTCGTTCTCCCAATACATCCAATTCTGGAGCAATAGACCCGATTTTCGAAGCCACTATGATTAGCAATGAGGCAGGACAAGCAGACTACGCCAACTATTGGAGCAGTACTACTCACCAAAATTTGCGTAATGGTGCCAACGCCGCCTATATCGCATTTGGCCGTTCAATGGGATACATGAATAATCAGTGGATAGATGTTCATGGTGCGGGTTCTCAACGAAGCGATCCTAAGTCTGGCAGCACCAACATGTATCCAACAGGTCATGGCCCTCAGGGTGATGCGGTGCGTGTAGAGAACATGGTTAGGTGTGTATCAGGAGGTAACGTTGAGTTTGTACACAGCCCTACCCAGAGTCAGCGTAGTGCTAAGGCCTTCATTAACAAAGAACAAAGTACAAGCTCAATGAAGGCGAAACACATGAATACAATGCCAACTACCACGGGGCGATTACCCCCTAGGATGGACCGCAATGGTGATGGCAAACTTTCTCGAAATGAGGTTAAGGGTAAACTCGCCCAAGATTTCAGCCGATTAGATAGCAATAATGATGGCTATCTCACTCCAGACGAGATTCCGCCTAAACGATAGTAAAGGTGGGCTTCTGTTGTGCAGAAGCCCATTCAGTCATAATGTAAATTTTTGACTCAGCTGACAGAAGTTTAGCCCCTCAATTAGGCTAGCAACGGGCTCGAGGCTACTTTTCTCAAACTGAACACCAAATTTACAGTAACGGCTAGTTGTTTTTACATTCCTAACTGTTGCTTCAAGCACTTGAGGCTCTACCACTTTATCGCTTTCCGTTTCCTGTATGCTTAACGAGATAAGATCACCAACTTTGTGGTTGGTTAGGTTGCGATCCACTACGATCAAGCAACCATTGCTCGATATATCGCGAATCTGACATTTAAAATGATGGGATTGTGGCGCCAGTATTCCCTCCAACGCCAACTCCAATCGAGCATTCTCTCTCAACCCCGCTGCAACCTGAGTCGCGGCAGGCAAAGTGATAAGAAACAAACTGTTTCCCCCAGCCTCAATCACGTACTCCAGCTTACTCTTGAAGTAAATTCTAGCGCCTTCACCTGCCTCAGCAATGACACACGCTTTAATTGCATAGCCTCGCTGAAAAAAAACAGCCACTTCTTTCGGAGAAACTTTTGGCATCTCTATCAACATAAGATTGTTGGAGTGAAGACCAATATACTTGGTTTTGCCTTTGAGATTTTTGCCTGTAGGAGTCGTGATCAGGAATGCAACTTCACTCAAAGGCTTAACGTCACTGAAGGCGTCTTCACCATATTTGATGTTATCGGAGGGTAACTTGGGGGCTTCTTTCGTCTGGGTAGCATCAGCGGAAGATAGTTCAATCACTTCAGCTTTCTCACTTTGCGTCGCTTGTATCATTATTCTATCACATCCATATAAACCAACTCACATATACAGTTTATAAGCAATCACTCAATATCGGCAACAAAAGTTCGCACAGTCATGACACCCATTTATATTACGCTTAAAAAAGAGTCGATTAGAAGAACAATCACGATTATACTAATCAGTAGTTTACTAAGCTGACCAAAAAATCGAACAGATAACGTTAGGAGGATACGATGATTGTAGCAAGAACCCACCCGGCAGAATTAGTGAAGAATAAATAACCGCAGGTTACACACTTCCCTTCTCTTTGCCCGGTGTAATCATACCGGGGTCTCATGACCCTAGCTGACAATTTTTTGCAGAGACCTTTCTGCGTGTCTGGGGTACAAAATGTATAACAATCCCAAACAGCCGTTGAACTTAGCTCAACTCGGCTGGAATAACTCGTTTCAACAACAACTGACACTTGAAGAACTTGAACACAGTTGCATTGCACGCGTAGTAGAGCACCATAGAAGTGGATACAAGCTGCTCAGCGAAGATAGTGAAATGACTTTAGCCATACATAAATCACTGCCTATGATGACTGTCGGTGACTGGCTTTTGTTAGACAAACAAGGTGGCTTCGAGCGTTTATTGGACCGCCAATCTTTGTTTGCTCGTAAAGCTGCTGGCAGCAAAATCGCCGAGCAGCTTATTGCTGCAAACGTGTCCACTTTGTTTATCGTTTGTGCACTCAACGATGACTTCAATCTAAGCCGTATTGAGCGCTATCTGGCCACTTCAAACGAAGCCGAGGTCGAGCCTGTCATCGTGTTAACAAAAGCTGATCTTGTCACTGATGCAGAAGAGAAGCGCCAACAAGTGCAGCAACTCGATCCTTTGCTTATGGTAGAAATGCTCAATGCTTTAGATGGAGAGCAGTATACATCGCTAAGCAGTTGGTGTAAGTCAGGATCCACTGTCGCTTTCATGGGCTCTTCTGGTGTCGGAAAGTCAACGTTAGTCAATGGCTTACTCGGCGAGCCTGTTCAATTAACAGGAAGCATTCGAGAAAGTGATAGTAAAGGACGACACACCACCACTGGCCGTTCAATGCACTTCCTGCCAAGTGGCGGTGTCTTAATTGATACACCTGGAATGAGAGAGTTGCAATTGTTTGACTGTGCTGACGGTGTCTCTGAAACCTTCGCAGATATCGAAACGTTGGCAGCGCAATGTCGATTTTCTGATTGCTGCCACCATAGCGAACCTGGGTGCGCTGTCACTGGTGCGATTGAAACAGGTCAACTAGACCATCGCCGACTGAAAAACTATCAAAAGTTACTGCGGGAGCAAGAAAGGAATGGAGCAACCATCTCTGAACGCCGAACCTCCCATAAGCAGCAAACCAAAATGTATCGGAACGTTCAAGCGGCCCGACGTAACCGCAAACAGAGTTTGTAAAATTAAAAAGGGGCTCTCAGCCCCTTTTTTAGTACAATTCACACAACATTGATAACATTATATTCACACATTAACATTTTCAATAAATTTTCATGCTGAAAATCAATTAATTCTAGACACAATATTTCAACACGCTAGTATTGTCGACCTCAGTTCCAATAACTGAAATTACTAAAATTTTATAAAATAATTCATTGCAGGGATAACTATGCAACACAACTCTATCTTTGCCCGCTTTGCACGTGGAAATCTGGTATTACAGATCCTAGCCGGTATCGTTCTCGGTGTAGGTTTAGCGACTGTGTCACCAGAACATGCGCAAAGTGTTGGTTTACTTGGAAGCTTATTTGTCGGAGCACTAAAAGCTGTCGCCCCCATTCTTGTTTTTATTCTGGTTGCAGCATCTATTGCCAATCAGAAAAAAAACCAACACACTTACATGCGTCCAATCGTGGTTCTGTATCTTTTCGGTACTTTTACCGCAGCATTGACCGCAGTCGCACTTAGCTTCATGTTCCCAACGACACTTACGCTAGTTTCTGGTGCAGAAGGAGCAACACCACCACAAGGTATCGCAGAAGTCATGAACACATTGCTGTTCAAGATCGTTGATAACCCTGTAAGTGCACTAATGAACGCCAACTATATTGGTATTCTGGCATGGGCCATTGGCCTTGGTCTTGCTCTTCATCATGCTTCCGGTACAACCAAAGCGGTATTTGAAGATCTCAGCCATGGTGTTTCTCAGATCGTTCGTTTCATTATTCGCCTAGCACCATTTGGTATCTTTGGCTTAGTCTCTTCAACATTGGCGACAACGGGTTTCGACGCACTGGCAGGTTATGCTCAACTCCTAGTTGTTCTGCTTAGCTCGATGCTGATCATTGCTCTAGTCGTGAACCCGATCATTGTTCTAGTCAAAACTGGCGAAAACCCTTATCCACTCGTATTTCAATGTATACGTGAAAGTGGTGTAACCGCCTTCTTTACTCGTTCAAGTGCAGCAAACATCCCAGTGAATATGGCACTTTGTGAGAAGCTTAAACTTGATGAAGATACGTACTCAGTATCAATCCCACTGGGGGCAACCATCAATATGGCGGGGGCAGCGATAACTATCACGACACTGACTCTTGCAGCAGTACATACTATGGGTATCGAAATCGACATCATGACAGCCCTACTTCTAAGTATCGTTGCAGCCGTCTCTGCATGCGGCGCTTCTGGTGTTGCTGGTGGCTCATTGCTACTTATCCCATTAGCTTGTGGCCTGTTTGGCATTCCAAATGAAATTGCAATGCAGGTTGTCGCGGTTGGCTTCATTATCGGTGTGGTTCAAGATTCAGCAGAAACGGCTCTCAACAGCTCGACTGATGTGGTGTTTACGGCCGCTGTATGTAAAGCGAAGCAAAAGCAAAAAGCTTAAGCCTCCAGCCTGAACACCCAATAATATCTTCAGCCCGGCGACATGCCGGGCTTTTTGTTTGCGATTAAATCGTCGCTATCTTCCGCTTATTCTGCCTAGCTATACTCAGATTATGTGTCTTACTATCAGAGGCTTAATCCCATTTTATCGACTCATCGAGTAAATTAATTTCCATGGCTAATATCTGAACATATAATTACTAATATAATACTTACTAATTAACTGTTGTATCGAAGGAAGGTCTATGAGAGGTGTTATTGTCGCCTTTGTGCTTCTGTTTAGCACGCCCTTGTTCAGTGCTGAGTTAGTCGTTGGCATCGATAACCATCAACCTAAAACTTTGGTTTATGCTCAATTGGTTTCCCAATATCCCCCAACCTCCTTCACAACCCAACTTCCATGGCAACCAGAAGCCAATGAGTTTACTGGGGTGAGGGTCTCTGACATGCTCGAACAGCTCGGCATTCAAGACACAACCTCAGTTTCATTTATCGCTCTCAATGACTACTCGGCGAGTGTAACGATAGAAAACATTGTGAAGTACGAGCCTATAATCGCGTACAAAATGAATGGCAAGAAAATGAAAGTGCGAAATAAAGGTCCATATTGGTTGGTCTTTAACTTAGACAAGTTCCCTGAGATTGACAACACAACTTTTCATTCTCAAATGGTGTGGCAAATTGGCAAAATAATGATTCACAGAAGTCCTGATGAGAAATCCAACTAGCGTTCGTAGTTTTAACCAGATCCTATCCAGAGCTAAAGTGTTGCTTATCTTTCTCTCTGCGATACTGATCGTCGCGAATTTATACTTTCTATCAGCCACGCGTGACTTGGCTCATTCATACAGTGAACAGCAAAACAATGCGACCTGGTTTCTCTTTCAACTGACAAAAGAGTTTTCTGAACTCAGAACCATCACTGCGCTTGCTGAAAAAGACGACAAACTTTTAGACCGCACAATACTGAAATATGAGTTGACTTGGAGTCGCTTCGAGCTGCTGATAAATAGCCGCGAAGCAGATACCTATATTGCGCTTCCCGGTGCTAAGAGCTTCTTTAGAACCTTGTTTGAGCAATTTAAGAGTTTAGAGGGCAAGGTAGAACAGTTGCCCGACAACAGAAAGCTCGCACTCAGCCTCGCGGAGGACTTCGAATACCAGTACATGTCGATGATCAACTATGTGAATACAAATTTTCGTATTAAGAGCCCGCTATACCAATCTCAAATGAAACAAGCTCAAGCTATTACACATGCGCAATTTGTGCTGATGATGTTACTGTTTGCCTGTGTCGGTGTCGTCAGCTATATCATCCATAAAGAAGCGTTGTTTCATAAACAAGTCTCGCTAACAGACTCTCTAACAGGCATTCCAAACCGTTTAGCCTTTATGCGTCAACTCACCGATTACATTGAACAAACCTCTCACTTCTCATTGATTTTGCTCGACCTAAATAGTTTCAAAAAAATCAATGATTCACATGGCCATCAAGCGGGTGACCTAGCGCTGAGGATAGTATCGGCGCGTTTAGTCGCATTGATGAGTCGTCACAACCTGTCTGTATTTCGGATCGGTGGTGATGAATTCGCCGTTCTTACCAACTCAGATGATGAAGCAATCATTCAACAACTGTCAGATTCGATTAATCGCTGTTTTGATGAAAGTATCACCATACAAGAGCAAACGGTATATCTTTCCGCCAGCTTAGGCAGTGCAGCATACCCTCAAGATTCAACCAGCCTTAACCAATTGATTTCCATCGCTGATCAGAATATGTACCAAAAGAAGTTCTCCACCAAAAGTCGAGATAAAAAGTTTACAGCTTAAGAAAATGCTAGCCATAGCCTCAACATTGAAACATAAAAAAGCCCCTCATTAGGAGGGGCAAAGTACCATCGCTTATTGTTATAGTGATAATGCCAATAAAACAGTAGAGTGATTAACCAAAATCACCATTTACGTATCCCTTGGTACGGTCATCTTTGGGTTCGCTAAAAATAACCTGAGTAGCATCATGTTCAACGAGCTCACCCATTAAGAAGAAAGCCGTGCGGTCAGAGATACGGCGTGCTTGCTGCATAGAGTGAGTCACAATAACGATCGTGTAATTTTTCTTCAGCTCTTCCATCAGCTCTTCAATCTTATGGGTTGCGATTGGGTCAAGGGCAGACGTTGGTTCATCCATCAAGATGACATCTGGTTCCATGGCAATAGTGCGAGCAATACACAAACGCTGCTGCTGACCACCCGAAAGACCAAACGCATGTGACTTCAAGCGATCTTTTACTTCATCCCAAAGTGCTGCGCTGCGCAGTGAGCGCTCAACGACTTCATCAATGTGTTTCTTGTCTTTAATACCCTGAGCTCGCAGGCCATATGCGACATTTTCATAGATGCTCATCGGGAATGGATTAGGCTTTTGGAACACCATGCCCACTTTAATCCGTAGATCAGCGACATCTATATTTCCATAAATGTCCGTGCCGTCCATATCCAACTTACCTGTAATCTTTACCCCTTCAATTAGATCATTCATACGGTTAAGGCAACGCAATAGCGTAGATTTCCCACAGCCTGACGGTCCAATAAGTGCCGTTACCTGACGTACGGGAATCGGCAAATTAATCGCTTTCAGTGCTTGATTTTCGCCATAAAACAGATCTAGGTTTTCAATATCAAATTTGTTCATTGTCTCTATCTCTTCAATCTTAAATTCGTGTCTGTGCTTGTTGCAGTTAAAGTCGCAGATTAATAATTCGCAGTGTTGAAACGGCTTGCGATTAGCTTGGTGATCATGTTGATCAAGAGAACAACGACAATCAGCACGGTAGCTGTACCATAAGCTTGATTCCACTCTTCAATAGTGAAAAGCTCTGTAGTTAGCTTATATAGGTGAACGGTTAGCGTTCGACCTGAATCAAGTAAAGAATCAGGTATACGAGCCACCATACCCGCAGTCAGAAAGACAGGGGCAGATTCACCTATTACACGACCAATACTAAGAATGACCGAGGTTAAGATACCTGGCATTGCACTAGGCAAAATCAAACGCCAGATGGTGTAAATTTTTGAAGCGCCCAAACCATATGAGCCCTCACGATACGTTTGTGGCACTGCCATCAGTGCTTCTTCCGTAGTCCGGATTATCACTGGGAGAATGAGAATACTTAGTGTCAATGCCCCCGAAAGAATCGAGAAACCCAAACCTAAGATTGCCACGAAGAAAGTCATACCAAACAGACCGAAAATAATTGATGGGATACCCGCCAATGACTCAGTACAGAATCGGATAACTTTGACAAGTTTACTGCCCACTTTCGCGTACTCGGTAAGATAAATTGCCGTCATAATACCCAGTGGAGCTGCCACAGCAATTGACGCGATTACCATGTAAATAGTCGCTACAATCATTGGGAAGATGCCATGCTCTTCGCCAGTACGAGTGTAGTTGTCAGTAATAAAGTCCCAGTCAACATGCTGCAAACCATTCGATAGGATGTACCAGATAATCCAGAACAAAAAACCTACCGTCAATGCCGCTGCTGCCCAAATAAAGCCACTAAAGATATTGTCTTTAAACTGGCGTGCTTTCTTTAATTTTGCGCGATCCATAGTCATCACCTTCGAGCCAGTTTACTTCGCTTTTTCACGGTTGAGATAGAGCAGTGCTGCGTTCAGCATCATGATAAACACGAGTAGAACTACACCTGTAGCATAGAGTGCATTAGCGTGCACACCGCTTGCGTAAGACATTTCAATAGCGATATTTGCGGTGAGCGTCCGAGCAGAGTCGAGAATGCCCTGAGGCATGGCTGGCGCATTACCCATCACCATGATAATTGCCATCGTTTCTCCAAGAGCTCGGCCAATACCCAGAATCACCCCTGTCATGATGCCCGAGCGTGCCGCCGGAACAAGCAGTTTAAAGATAGTGAAGATTTTTGATGCGCCCAGAGCTAGTGAGCCCTCTTTGTATGTGCGCGGTACCGCACGAATTGAGGTTTCTGAAACGGTAATAACCGTCGGAAGAATCATCACGCCCAGCACGATGATACCAGCCAAAATGGTGTTACCTGCTGGTACTTCAAACACGTCCTGAATCAACGGAACGATGATGACCAGGCCAAAGAAGCCATAAACCACTGATGGGATACCTGCTAACAACTCTACAGCTGGTCGAATAATGTCAGCCAAACGCTTGGGGGCCACTTCAGCAATGAAGATAGCGGTAAGCACGCCAACTGGAACCCCAACGATGACTGCTCCAAACGTCGAGACGACAGAAGCAACAATCATAGTTGCTACACCGTAAAGTGCAGGTGGCAGCCAGTCTTGGCCTAAGACAATTCCAGAAACCCCTACTTCCTGAAATGCAGGGATAGATTCTTTAACGATAAAATAGGCGATGACCGCCAGAGATACAATGCCAATAACAGCACTGGTAAGGAATAAGCCATGGAAAATTCGTTCTTTCCAGTCAACACGCTTGCTTGCACGTAAACTCGGCTTAGAAACTTGAGTCGCTTCAGTATTCATAAGCTCGTCACTATTTGTTGCGATGGTCATAGAGTTCTTACCTTTCTCACGAACTGCGTTCGCTTGAAGTCAAGAAAAGGCTCAGCCCAAGGTGGGCTGAGCAATTAAAGAGTATTACTAATGATTAGTTAACTGAAATGTAGCCTTTGCTGTCTACAAGAGATTGCGCTTCATTAGACACCATCCAATCTAGGAATTTCTGAGTTTCAGCAGATGGCTTGCCGTCTTTGTAAAGAACAAGGAATGGACGAGCAACTTTATAAGAACCGTTCTTCACATTGTCTACGTTTGCCTTAACACCATCGATAGGAAGTGCATGAACAGAATTGTCTACTGTGCCAAGAGAGATATAACCAATCGCGTATGGGTTAGATGCCACCATAGTTTTCAGTGCACCGTTACCATTGGCAACTTGAGCACGTTGAGAGATAGCGGAGACTTTCTTACCAGAAATTTTCTTCTTCAGTTTCATGATGTCTTCAAATGCACCGCGAGTTCCAGATGCCGTATCACGAGTGATAGCAACGATTGGCTTATCTGCACCGCCGACGTCTTTCCAGTTAGTGATCTCGCCTTTGTAAATCGATGTCACTTGTTCAGCCGTCAGTGCTTGTAGGTCATTTTTAGGGTTAACGACGACTGCAATACCGTCTAATGCAATCGTAAGCTCTTTTAGAGCTGGTTCTTTTTCAGAATCTTTCAGGTTACGAGAAGACATACCTAAGTCAGCTGATCCGTTTTTGGCCGCTTTTACGCCAGCAGAAGAACCAGGCCCTTGAACTTCGATAAATACGCTCGAGTTGTTCTTCATGTATGTTTCAGAGAAAACTTCCATCAGTGGAGTTACGCTGCTAGAGCCCACTGCAGAGATAGTTTCTTTGGCAGAAACTGAAGTTACTGTCATTGCGCCTAGAAGTGCGATTGCACCGATAATTGTCTTTTTCATCACAATTTCCTTAGTGGGCATTATTGCCGTTGTGTTTCACTTGAACGATGCTCACTTTAGGACTCGAATATGACATTTGTGTTTCACTTCGTTGAAGCCTGTATGACAGATAAGATTTAATGAGCATGTTTTATCGGAAGTGATTGATAGGTCGAACAATAATGAAACAAGGCGGCGTAGCTTAACGATCAGACTACAGATTTAGAGTTATAACTCTATGAATTAAAAAGAAAATTGATTCCTAACTTGACTAACGATAATTTCATAAAATAATCAAATTCCAGATTGAATTATATTTGAGAAAAACTAGAATCGTCCCTCCTAATTATAAAAACGACAATATACAACTCACCAACATCAATAAAAGAGGACAATCGATGCGCCAATTGCTCAGCGGGCTTTCTATTAAGCTCCAAGTAGTGGTTCCTGTCATATTCACATTGCTACTACTAGTGGCCGGGATAGGTTACAGCACAACCAACCTAAAAGAAGCCTTTAAGCAAGTCACCGTCTCTACGGAGAATCTCATCAATAATAAGGATGAACTGACACAAATCATCGATAACACTTATGGCATGCGCATCAAAGCTATCTATAGTTTATTTCGTGCAGAAGATGTCAAACAGCTGGCGACACATTTGCAAAGCAAGCAACAAGAAAACCGTCAATTACTGCGCTCTCTGAGTAAAGTAGAAGGTTTGGAGCAAGAAGTTGCAGATATGAACGCCGCAATCGATCATTACGTAAACTACTCTATTAACGTAATGATTCCTTTACTCAATATGCGTCACGGCGACAGCAACCCACCGCTAGGGTTTGAGACCCAATATGAGAGAGCAGCAAGCGACTACCGCACCGCAGGCAACCAGATGGTTAAGGCCATTGATAACCTATCTAAGAAGCTCAACACACTGGCATTGGATGAAGTGAACGCTAACGAGACCATCCACTCTAATGTGATGAATAGTGGCATCGTCGGGCTTTTATTAGTTCTGGCCGCAGCGTTGGCCATTAGCTGGATGCTAGCAGGTATCATAGTGACACCGATTAAAAAGTTGCAGCAAGCTATGAAGGAGCTCGCTCAAGGCAACTTATTGGTTTCCGTCGAAGAAGAAGGCAACAACGAAATCTCGGCCTTATCTCGTGATTTCAATAGCACAATAGGACAATTACAGAATACGGTCGACTCACTGGTCCGAATCAGTGTTGATGTCGCATCCGCTTCCACTGAATTAGCCGCGGTGATGACGCAATCAAGTATCAACTCCGATCAGGAAAAGAATGAGGTAGAACAAGTTGCGTCAGCCATCAATCAGATGGAAAGCACCGCGATGGAAGTCACTCAGAATGCCAACAATGCTGATGCGGCTTCCAATAATGCAGATAAGCTAGCTCGTGACAGTTTGGAGACATTTGAACAAAACACGCGCGCCAGTAAAAAGATGGCTCAACACCTTTCTCAAGCCGCTGAGGTGGTCAACTCCTTAAAAGAGCAGTCAGAGCAAATTGGTAAGGTCATTGAAGTAATAGAAAGCATCTCAGAGCAAACTAACTTACTCGCACTGAATGCGGCTATTGAAGCCGCTCGCGCAGGGGAAAGTGGACGTGGATTTGCAGTTGTTGCTGATGAAGTACGTATGTTGGCAGCTCGAACACAAGAATCGACCAAGGAAATTCAGATCATCATTGAAGATTTGCAGAATCAGTCTAGCGTTGCCAACGATAGCATGAACTCAAGCCTAGATATGATTGCTCAGAATCAGACACAAGCGAACAAAGTGAGCGAGGCGCTCGGGCACATCAGTGCATCCATTTCTGAATTGACGAGTATTAATGCTCAAGTCGCCGTCGCTTCTGAGGAACAAGGCCAAGTCACATCCGACGTCAACAACAATCTAAGCAACATCTATGAACTGGTGAGTCAAAACGTCACTGGGATTACACAAGCCGCTGCCGCCAGTCACGAGCTGTCTACGTTAGCTGAGAAACAAAAACAGCAGCTAGACTTCTTCAAAGTGTAGATAAACAAAACGTCAACCAAAAGGTTGACGTTTTTTTTTCAATCGATAACGCTAGAGCAGAAAAAGGTCAGTATTCGCTGAGCTTATTCCAATAACACAGTGATTAAGGCTGTTGCTTAGTTGGAGCCAATGCAATTTCACGAATACAGACGTTTTGAGGTTGATTGTAAGCAAACTCTACCGCACGAGCGACATCATCAGCAGCCAATACGCCGCCCATATCAACTTTCCAGTCGTCGTAACCATCTTTGATTTCCTGAGAAGTAGTGTGAGAAAGCAATTCTGTCTCTACCGCCCCCGGTGCAATCGTCGTCACACGAACATTTGATGCAGCCACTTCTTCACGTACGTTTTCAGAGATTGCGTGAACGGCAAATTTAGTACCGCAGTAAGCAGCATGATTCGGGAAGGTTTTCTTACCTGCGATCGAGCTGACATTGATAATAGTGCCGCTGTTGCGCTCCATCATAGGTGCCAGTACCGATTGCATACCATTCAGTAGACCAAGTACGTTGACATCAAACATACGTTTCCATTCAACTGTGTCTTGTGTATCAATCTGGCCTAACAACATCACACCAGCGTTGTTTACTAAACCATCTACCGGGCCAAATTGCGCCTCTGCTTTGGCAATCGCTGCTTCAAATGACGCTTTGTCTGTGACATCTACTTTTTCGCATAGCGTGTTTGGCAGATCTAGGGCTTCAAGACGTTCTACGCGACGAGCAAGCAGAAGCAGAGGATGACCTTCATTGCTTAGACGACGAGCAATGGCTTCACCAATACCAGAACTTGCACCTGTTATTACGATTAGTTTTTTCATCTTTATTTCCTCTGTAGTTGTTCAGTAGCAGCTCTTTTTCGCTGCGATGGAGGTATATTACGTCAATCGTTTTTGTTGATATATATCACTCTAGTTGAAACACTGTTGCTGTAGTGCAACAATAATCAAAACTCAACTTGATTGGATATCCATTGTGCTCAACCAGATTAATCTCGCGGACATCCGCTCTTTCGTTCTCATCGCACAATTGGGGAACTTTACCAAAGCTGCAGAAGCGCTGGGTGTGTCGCGCTCGCACGTATCACGTCAGATAAGCAGTCTTGAAAACCAAATAGGCGTAACACTACTGATCCGAACCACACGCACACTCAAACTCACTGAAGCAGGGAAAGCCTTTTACCAGCAATGTGAGAAAGCGTTGCATAATATTGATCAGGCGTTATTGGCTGCCGTGGATGACGTAGAAAAAGTACAAGGCGAAATAAAGATTAATTGCGTGGGCGGCTATCTCGGCGAAGAACTGATCGCTCAAATTGCAACGGAGTTTATGCGTGTCTACTCCGATGTCAGTATCCATCTAGACTTCAGTAGCCATCGAGTAGATTTGATTGAAGATGACTTCGATATTGCCTTTCGTATGGGTAAGCTTGAAGACTCAGGGTTCGTTGCCCGAAAGTTGCTAGATATCCAAATGGGGACTCTGGCCAGCCCTGACTACCTAAAACGATATGGTCAGCCTAATCACCCTAAAGAGCTCACTCAGCATCATTGCTTAACGGGTTCGGTCAAAAGGTGGAACTTTGAAAGTAAAGCGGATGCGCAACACTACGATGTCTTCGTCAATGGGCACATGCAATGCAAAAATGGCCGTGTGTTGGTGAAAGGCGCACTCAACGGCAACGGCATCATACGTGTGCCGATGATTTACTGTGAACAAGAGTTAGCGAGCGGAAAGCTAGTCGAAGTATTTGACCATTGGGGCATTCCAAGCGTCGATTTTTCGGCCATCTATCATAGAGATCGTTTTCAGCCTAAGCGGCTACGCGAATTCATCAGTTTTGTGAAGCACTACTTTGATGCTCGCTTAGCGGATAAAGAGTCGGCTTAACACTTTTTCAGTCAAATTCCTGAATCGCAACACCAAGCGGCTTCTTGGCAGCCAAGCCGGAGAAGCTAACACCGTTTTTGCTTTAGTGAAAGTCTGAAAACCTTCGAAGCCATGATAATGACCAATACCCGACTCCCCTATTCCACCAAAGGGAGCATCTTCAGCCGCCACATGTAACAAAGTATCGTTAATGGCGACCCCACCGCTGTGGGTCTGCTCGATAATTTGTCGCTGAAGCGTGCGATCCGTCGACATCAGATACAATGCCAGTGGTCTAGGTTTGGCATTAATGTAATTGAGTGCTTCATTCAAATGACGATAGCCAATCACGGGAAGCAGCGGCCCGAATATCTCTTCCTGCATCACCTGCATGTTTTCTGTCACACCCGTTATTAAATGAGGCAGCATTTGACGCCCCTCCAAGGTGACATCCTCTATGCTGTATATGCTCGCACCTCTGCCTTGTGCATCCTCTAACATGTTGTAAAGGCGGTCGTACTGCCGTTCATTAATAATGTGAGTGACCGTTGGCGCTTTGTTGCCTTCGATGTACAGTGATTTATAGCGTTTGAGGTACAGATTGATGAATAACAGCTCTTTTCCTTGAGGCAGCAGAACGTAGTCTGGCGCAACACAAATTTGCCCGGCATTGACTGACTTGCCAAGTAACACCGCGTCAACGGCGGCGCGAAGATCAATATCATTGTCTATCAGGACAGGCGACTTACCACCTAGCTCCAACGTTACTGGGGTAAGGTTTTTCGCAGCAGCTTGAGCAACTAGCTTCCCTACTGGCGTCGATCCCGTAAAGATAAGATGATCAAATGGCAGCTGAGAAAAATAGCTGGCGATATCCGCTTCGCCCTCAATGGGGTAAATGTGTCTGTCCAAGCAAGATAAGATCTGGCTCAGTACCTGGTTGGTGTGATGAGTATGTTCGCTCAGCTTGACCATCACTCGGTTTCCCGCTGCAATCGCCGTCACGATAGGCGCAATGCTCAGCACTATTGGAAAATTCCAAGGCACGATCACTCCGACCACGCCAAGTGGTTGATACTCGACCGAGATTGACGAAGGAGAGAGCAACAGCCCCGCTTTACGTCGACTTGGTTTCATCCATTTCTTCAGGTGCTTGATCGTGTAATTGATATGAGAAACCGCAGGTAAGAGGTCGCAAATCATGCTATCAAAACGGCTACGAGAACCATAATCCTTTTGCAGAGCTTCAACCAACTCTTGTTTATGTTCAAGTAAAGCTTGTTTGAGGATCTTGAGCCTTTTCATCCGCACGTTGTAGCCAGAAAATGGCTCACTCATATAAAAAGCTCTGACTTCAGCGTAAAGATGAAGTAACTCTTGCTGAGTCTTGATGTGTTCTTTTTGCCAACGATTAAGATCTACGACGCCTTCCATGTGCCATTATCACCTGACTGGTTACTCTTTGCCCATAAGTATAGTAGCCAGATTCGACACCAATGTCTTGGCTAGCACATCCATAACGCGCATAAGAAAAAGGCGACATTAATGCCGCCTTGTGTTAATTACTGCAATTGGGTCATCACAGATTGAAAATGCTCAAGCCCTGTGGCCCCGACAATTCTCTGCTGAGCAATTTCAGCACCTTTGCTATCAAAGAAAAATATCGCCGGTGGACCAAACACATTGCGCTCTGCCAGCCACGCCATCTGCTCAGGATTACTCGCTGTGACATCAAACTTGATCGTATTCCAGTCAGCAAACTTATTCTGTACAGATTGATCGCCAAACACTTCTTTCTCAATGACCTTACACGAGACACACCAGTCCGCATAAAGGTCGACTAGTACTGGTTTACCCTGCTGCTTCGCCAATGCTAATTGTTGATCCAAGACTTCAACAGAGCTGATTTTCTCAAATGGCAAAACTTCGGCTGGCTTGTCTGAACTAGTCTGTACAACATTAAGTGGCTTAAGAGGATCATTTGACCCTGTCAACATGCCGACAAATAAGATCAATCCGTAGAACAGAGACATAAATGCGGCCAGTTTACGGGTCCTCGCCCAACCGGGTTGCGCTGAATCCAGCGCACCAAAATGAATACCACTTCCAATGGCAAGTACCGCCCACAAGAGCATCATCAACCAACTAGGAATGAAACGGCCTAACAACACAATCGCAACCGCCAGCAATAACACACCAAACAATTGCTTCACGGCAATCATCCAAGGGCCGCTTTTAGGGAGCAGCTTACCACCACTCATGCCAATCAGAATCAGTGGTACACCCATACCCAATGCCATCACAAAAAGAGTAACGCCGCCCAAAACCCAATCTTGCGTGGTGGAAACATAGAGTAATGCCCCCGCCAATGGCGCACTCACGCAGGGTGACACGACGAGGGCCGACACTGCGCCCATCACGAACACACTTGCTACTTTGCCGCCGCCCAATTTGTCTGAGCTTGCATTCAGTTTCTGTTGAATGGATGCGGGTAACTGCAGTTCATAAAAGCCAAACATCGCTAAAGCAAGCAAGACAAACACCAGCGAAAATATCGATAGCAACCAAGGCTGCTGCATCGCCGCTTGCAGGTTAACGCCTTTGGCCAGCGTCGTGACCAATACCCCTGTTAGCGCATAACTGGAAGCCATTCCCAACACATAGGAAGTCGATAGAGTTAGACCTTTTCGACCTGTCATTTTGGCGTCGCCACCAATGATGCTCGACAAAATAGGCACCATAGGCAGCACGCAGGGTGTTAGTGACAACCCTAAGCCAAGTAGGAAAAAGATGAGGAGAGCCTGAGTTTTGGACGCACTCCCTAATAGCTCAGACAAGCCCGCTGTGTCTTCTGCCAAACCCCCCACTTTATCCCAAATTGAGGAGTTGCTGTCATTCAGTGTATTGGCGGGCAAGTCGAGTTTGATCGTCTGAGGTAAGTAGCACAGACCTTTTTCTGAACAACCTTGATAACGAACGTTGAGTTGACCTTCGCCACCATAAGGCACCAGCACGGTTACTGGCTTATCGAAAACGACGACTTCACCAAAGTACTTATCTTGTTTCTGTTTGCCCGGTGAAGAAAATTGAGGCTCAGTTAACTCGATGCCGCTATCTGCTGAAAACTTAAATCGACCTTTATAGAGATAATATTCAGGCTGAGTTGCGAAATGGATCTGCACGCCTTGCTCACTGACCGACCACTGGTAAGGAAATGCTTCTTCCACAGGCAAAAAGTCAGGATCCTGTGCAGACGCAAAGGCAGAGATAAAGAGTAAAAAAGGCCAGATGAAAATTCTGATCACGCTACAAACTCCGTGTCTTGATGAATAGCTAATTGATCGTCGATAAACACGACGCCAACTTGCTCTGGGACGGGTAAAGTCGGTTCTAGAGTCAATGCGGTACTGAGTGCCCCTGCTTCCAGCGTCGTTGGCGCTAAGACGCTGACCGAAAGCACTTGGGGATGTGTGCCACGTTGCGACAATATATGTGAACTTTCCTCATCACCAAATTGGAAGCTTCGCTCGTAATGAGCTGACGTCGTCAATGCGGCATTCGCCAATGGCACTGAGAAAAATGGCTCGTGCTTATTCTTCGGATTAAGTACCGCCACATTAAAAGGGGATCCATC
Source organism: Vibrio neptunius (assembly GCF_000967495.1). GTDB lineage: Bacteria > Pseudomonadota > Gammaproteobacteria > Enterobacterales > Vibrionaceae > Vibrio > Vibrio neptunius. Next base: position 100,690 of record NZ_JXXU01000018.1, read on the forward strand.
TGGTTTCGCACCGAGAGCTCGAATGTCTCCCCCAAAATTCACCAGCGCTGAGGAAACACCAAATTTCTCTGCGAGCATCACCGCCTGATCGACCGCAAACTCTTTAATCACACCGCCCAAATCAAATTGAGTCTCGGCATGAGGGATAGAGAGTGTTTTGTCAGATAGCGACCAAGCATCAACGCCCATAAACGGCTTAGCACTTTCATAAGCCGTGGTTCTGTCCCATTGAGGCGTGCTTTCCATCATTGACTTTAGCGTACCTACTGTTGGGTCAAAAACACCTTTCGTGCCCTCAACCAAACGCTTCAAAACTTCAAATACAGCGTAGCTTTCATCATCCAAAACCACAGATGATGACTGACGTCGGTTCACTTGCCGATTAAGCCACGAGTGGCCATCATAAAAGTTAAACTTCTTCTCTAATCTCAGAGTGTTAGACTCAATCAAAGCCGCCACATCAGCGGCTTTCTCTGAGTGATACAGCAGAACTTCACAAGGAACCGTCATCGCCTTAAATCGGTGAACAAAAGGCAAATTAAAACTCATAGGTTGCCCCTACTGCCCACCACTGCGCTTCAAAGCCATTGGATTGCTCGTAGTAAGCACCAAGCAGATTGAAACGCAACTTCTTGTGCACTTTAACGCTTGCACCTAATTCATAGGCATTGGCCGTAAAATCACCAAGACGTAAATCAGAGGTTGCATAACCTGACGATGCAAACGTAGGATCGTTGCCATTCGGATCACGGTAGAAGTCAGCTGCACTTTGGGTATACCAAAAATAACCCGGCGCTAAAGTTAACCAGTTATTGACTGTCCAAGAAAGTTTACCTCCAAGCTGATGAGAGGCCACTCCCCAGTCATCCTGAAACCATTTGTAGCGAGGACGAACTACTAGAGTTTCCGACATGGACCAGAACGCCTGAATATTCACGCCACCTGACAAACGAGTATCCGGGCGTGAATCCTGACCAAGAAAGACTTCGTCAGTACCAATCGAACCATCGCCATCAATATCCACCTCACGCAATACCGTCAGATAGTGATTGCTCAGATAGCCAGAGCGATAACCTGCATAGCCGGTGAAGACCATGTAATAATTTGGCGTGAAGGTTTGTGAGAGGCCTGCCTCAACATTCCCCGTAAAGATGTCTTCCCAAGATTGCGGATTGGTCGAGGTTTGATACTTGCCAAACGTCATCGTTTCGTCAAACAGGGTGGAGAAACCTAGGCTGTATGAGCGGTTCTTCTGTGAATCAGCGTAAATCAGCCCCTTACCATTTAAACCAATACTGCGATAATCCTCTTCTTTGGAAAAGTTGGCGCCGAAGGTCCACTCGTTTCGTAGCTCATCTCGATAGGTGGCACTGCCATTGATTGATTTACGAGTATCTTCCAACTCATATTTCTGAATTTTGTAACCACTGCTGTGGGGATCGTAGCCAGCACGAATGACCTGATCCGTCATATTTTGCGCTTGCTGAGTTTTTGTCGCCCGATTGACCGCATCCGCAGTGCTGCCAACGGGGGTGGTTGGCCCCCAGGACGGTGACGCGCCCGACACAGTGTCGTAACCTAATTCAAGATTTATAGTCCAATCAAGACCAAAACTCTTTTCTATGGAAACCACGCTATCGCCAGCTTCCACTTTGTCGTCGTACTCTTCGTAATTTAGATAATGAACAGAGATATGATCTTCTGCCAGCGCACTATTCGCCACTGCCGCTGCACTGAGCAACGTTAAAGGTAGTTTTTTCATTGTAATTAATTTTTAATATTTAGTTGCAACCACAGCCGCCGCCACCGACGCCACTGCCACCCACTGAACCTTGCTTGTATGAGAAGACTTTCTCTGAAAATAAGTCGAACTCAGGCACCGGCCCTCCGGGTTTCATCTCTTTCTTAGCTAAGGTGCCTTTTTCCCACGGTTTAACTGGCTCAATGCCTAGAGCCTCATCGACAAAAGCGAGGGCCGACTTTTCATTTACGACGGCTTTCGGTTTCTCCAACGTTAAATCCTTAACTTGGGGTTTGACTAATTCAACGTTGCGACGAGCACCAATTTCTGAACTGCCACTGGTGTAAACCTGTCCAGAAATCACCTCTTCTTCAATGCTGGAACCACTGACCGAGGTTTCCGGAGCTTGAGAAGGCTTTTTCCCTAGCTGACTTAAATCCACTTTTGGGGCTGCAACGCTCAACGCAGGAAAGCAGAGGGCAACGATGAGAACAACTGGCTTCATAGTTGAACTCCCATATCTGCCAGATCCGCCAGAATAACCGTCCGAATATCATTGATGGCACCAAACCGAACTTTCAGCACTTGCCCCTGATAGATGTAGTAGAGCGCCGGCATACCGATCGGCTTAAACTCGGCGATCAACTGTTGCTTGGGATCGTTAATGACAGGGAAGGTCAAACCCAGCGATTTTTGAAACTCAAGGCCCACTTCGACCTCTTCATCAACATCTACGCCGACAACCGTCACGCCTGTCCCTTCTAGCTCACTGTAGAGCTGATTAACCAAAGGCAACTCATGGCGACATGAAACACACCACTCTGCAAAGAAATCCACTATCGTTAGCTGGCTTTGATCCAGCTTAAGTCCTGTTGATGCTGAATCTGTGATGGTGTCCCCTTCTTTAAACGCAGATGCAGAGAAAGAAGTGCATAAAGCGAATAACACAACCAATTGTTTAATCATTATTTTCTCCCTAATTTTGTGGTTTTATTTCTGTCCGAAGTTAAGCGTGGTGTCATACTGAACTTCCAATATCTTTGAAAAGTACTCATCGAGTTTCTCGGTGTTGGTTGCAGAGAAAACCTGCCCCTTGATACCTTCTGTGTTTGCGGCGTTGATGCAGCTCTGAAACTGAGCTAAGCGGCTTTCTTGTACATTGAAACCAATAAAATTGAGCTCAATAGCAAATTCATTGGCTAAACGGTCACAAAGGCCAGCTTCAATCAGGTCATCCAGTACATAGCCACTGTCGACTCCGTCGGTCATCAGAATCAGCTTTTGCTTAGGTGTGAGCGAATAAGGGTTGTATCCCCATTCTTGGCGCCATCTTGGAATCAGCTGACGAGCCCCCCAAATGACGCCTTGATACGAGCGTGTACCACCTGTCGTAGTCAGAGCATTGATGGCTGTTTTTACTTCGTTCATATCATCGGTAAGCGAGACCAGCGTGGCTGAAGCACTGCAATCCGCGAGAAACTCACCCGGCTTACGATGACTCACCGCTTTCTCGGAATGGATCCTATCTAGGTTTTGAACCGTTTCATTCACCAATACTGAGCCACCCGCTTGTTTGGTTAGCCCATCGATACAGAACACGCCTTTCTCTTCCAGCCAAGCGGTGTTGCGAGCGGAGACACCATCAGAAAAAGGCACAATAGAAATACTGATTGCTCGCCTTCCATCGATTTGCACATTGTCTCGCTCAATACGCTCAATTGCTCGGATGAGAATACGCTTCAACGTTTCGATTGAGCCCGTCATGGAACTGGAAATATCCAACACTAGGGTCATTTCGGTGGGAGTCACACTGGATGACTGATTAACATTCGCCTGCGCAACGGAATTTGACTGCGCAGAATACGAAGCCTGAGCAAACTTCAATGATGAGAAAAGCCCCGTTAACGAATACCCCATATTGATCTCACAATCAGAAGTACTGAATATTTCGCTTTTCACCAGTTTTATATTGGGCTGGTAATAGTCTAAATACGCCTGATTAACGCCCGGATCTGAGTAATCAGAAAAGGCGCACGCCAAAGAGGCCGCGTCCACGGCTTGCATTGCACGACTGCTTAGCTGGACCTGAAAACCAATCATGATGGTCGCGGCAGACAACACCACCAAAGGAATCAGCAGGGCGAGAAAGGCTAAGGAGACGGAACCTGTTTGTGGCTTAAGCACTGTAGCGCCTCCCAATAATGACAGCTTGACTGCGCATCGACTTTGGAAGCGGTAACGGCAGCCAGTGGAAAATGGCACTATCCGACTCCAACGGCTTAGAGACACACAGTGTGACTTGATACAAGTTCGCCGTTTTGCCATGTAACGAGGCGACCGAGCTTCGGCTAACCGGAGCGAATAAAGACAGAGAATCTATCGTTTGTTCCACTTCGCAATCACTGCCTACTTTTTGGGTGATAAGCTCTGTTCGCCCAGCCGTCACGGTTCGAATTTCAAGCACAAGCCCGATACGTTCTGCTTCAAAGCCTGAGGGTAAAGCGCGTTGTGCGACACTCAACAACTGATTAGCACTCGCATCGTCATAGGATTTGGCGCTACCTTGCGGCACTAAGGCTCTTGCAGCAGCGCTCGCCATCGAATATGTGGTGTTGTCAATACGACTCTGGAGGTAGAGCAGTTTGTACACCGCAAACAACCCCAAAACGATGGTCAATATACCAAGCACAACAAACGGAAATTCAATCACGGCTGCGCCATTCTGCTTTGAAACACTACGCATCGTGACTCACCAATACGGTTCGACTTAAAGACGCCACCGAAGGAAACGTTTCAGACAGGGCTGGCACCAATAAAAAGGTAAATCGGTAATGGATTTGATACTCAGTCATCACTGCACTTAAAGGCGTGACCTTTCTCCCCACAGCTAAAGACTGGACGCTATCGCTATAACGCGGCGGATCAATGTCAATCTTCTCCAGATCGAGCAATGGAAACGACGCGATGCGATCGCGGATTTGATTATCTAACATCGTCGAAGGTGGCAGCGTTCTGGTCTCCCTCACCGCAGCATTGACGGCAGATTCAAAGATCATGGTGACCCACATCAAACGAACGAATTCAAATGTCGCCAACAGCACAATCATCAGTGGAACAATGACCATGGCAAACTCTATCGTCTGGCTCCCAGAATGACGTTTCATCGCCATGTGCCAGCTCCCTGCTCAGCAAGGTGCTGGTAATACGCTAGGTTGTTCTCTAACTCCGCTTTGGTCAGATCGCCCATTGCGATCATTCGCGCCGCATCGACCTCACCTTGCAATGCATAAGATAATGCCAAATTAAGCCGTAATTTAGTGGTCGCTTCTCCACGTTGGTAAATAGGGTAAAGAATCCGAATACTTTGCTCTGGTTGACCATCGAGCATCCAGCTTAGTGCGAGGTTGTTTCGGTACTCTAGACTGTCCGGTCTGATGTTAATCGCCTGCTGAAATGCCTCACGAGCTTCTCGAAAGTTTTTTTGCAATGAGTAGCTCACACCGAGACTGTTCAGCGCCACTTCGTCTTGGTCATTTTCTTCCACTGCTCTGCGCAATGAATCTGTCGCTAAACGAACATTGCCTAAGGCTAAATGCGCACGACCCAATTCACGTTCAAACTCAGGGGAAGGATTCAGTGACCTGCCCTTAGTCAGGTAATGCAGAGCCTCATCGTAACGCGCGGCCTGATTGCTGGCGCTGCCCGCCAGAAATAAAAGCTGAGGATCGTCTGGATTATTCTCCAGTTTCTTCTTGTAAATACTGAGCGCATTATCAGCATGACCGTTTGTCAGGGCGGTTTGCGCCAATTGAAAGTCAGATTTCTCAACCTGATTGTCGGTAGACTGACAACCAAGAACCGAAAGACAGAAGCAGGCAATAATGATTGGTTTAATCATAATGTGTCCAGAGTATTAAACAGGCTAAGAACAACAGGGGCGACAATCATGACCACGACCGGAAGCATAATGAACACCACAAGTGGGAAAGACATTTTGGCCGGGATTTTTCCTACCCACTCTTCAAGATCAAGCAACTGGTATTGACGGCTATCGGACGCAATCAGACTCAATGCCTGCGAGAGAGGCGTACCAAACTGAAGCGCCTGAGACATGGTCACAACCATGTTGTTGATATCTGGCAATTCCAATCTCTGATCCAGATTGATCAAAGCTTGCTGCGGAGAATCCAATACTGACATTTCCGTCGCAGTCAGTGTCCATTCTCGGGCAAGGGCAGGAGAAACTGACGTCATTTCTTCACCGACAACACGAAAAGTGTTCTCCAGTGTCAACCCAGAAGCCACACAAACCACCATAAGATCGAGGGCATCGGGAGCCAATTTGGAAATTTCCTGACGAATTTGGTTAACACGCCATTCAAGCAGTCGATCAACCGCAATACCACAAGCGATAGCCACTGCTATGTCCTGAGCAATATCCGCAGCTGACCAACCTAAAGCGCGAGCAAAATGCCACACACCTGCGCCACAAAGCATCAAGGTAAAACGAATCAACACAAACTGGGTCTCTGCATGACTTTGACCAAAGCCAATGAGTGCCAATTGCTTTTGACGGGCAGGGTTAGACTTCCATCGCCACTTTTCACCAAGTGAGCGAGTGTGCAGTGTCGAAACACTGACCTGCTTCAAACGGCGATGAATAATGTCTTGCTGACGTGCAAGCTGAAAGCAAATGACGGAGCTAATGACGCCCACCACAATAAACAAGGTCGCTGCCATAGCCATCATGAGAACTTCCTATTTTTGGTCAGTGAGTGAAGCGTAAAGCCACCAAATGCAATACTGGCTGTACAGTAAATCAGAATCGATTGACCACTTTCGGTATAAACCAATAGCTCAAACAGCGATACATCGATCCATGCCACTACAGCCACCAGCATCAAGGGTAGTAAGGAAAGAAACTTTGCCGTCATTCTTGGCTCCGCAGTCATGCTTTTTACCTTCTTGAGCATGGCTTTATTGTCATGCATGGTACGACTCAGATTGTGGAGGATCTCCCTCAGCTGACCACCGTTACTTTGATTCAATACAAGAGCGACGGAAAAGTAACGAAACGTACGGTAAGGAAGGCGAGTACAGGCTTCATCAAGGGTTTGACGCAGTGAAATCCCTAGCGCCAAGTTGTCTGTGATAAGCGCAAATTCCCGCCCCAATAACCCGGTTTGCGAATTCGATACTTGTTCGATAGCTTGAGGAACAGAAAGTCCGGCAGACACCGCACGACTGACAAGTCCCAACACCTTGACGATATTGGTATCAAACTCTTCAATTTGCTTTTTGCGACGTATAACAAAAAGCGAACAAAATAAGAGACCAAAGCACACCAAAGCTACAGCGGTTTGCCAATACCATGCCAGTGCTTGCAACCAGAATATCGTGCCAAACGGTAAAGCGAATGCTGAAAAAGCAAGTAGGACCTTGTCCTGGCTTGGCAACAAAGCATCTGTACGAGACCAGAACTCGCGGACTGTCCCACCAGACCGACGCGATTTAACAATCGAGCCTAAATGGCTAGCGCCCGTGTGCGGGACATATTTCGACAGACGTCGCTTCACATTGCGACGCTGGCCAACGTAATGAAGAGAAACCGCTATAGTCAGGCACCATATCGCGACCAGAGCAAGGATCATAGGTCGAGCTCCATAGCCGACCGTAATTGGCTATCAAGTTGATAGTATTGCGCCTTGGATGCAAAAGCAGGCAAACTTTTGGCGCTCATAAATTGCCCTAGTAGCTGGCCCTGATGATCTTCGCCCTGAACCTCAAAGCGGTAGAGATCATGGGTGACATACTGCTCACCTTCCAAGCCAATAACCTCTGTAATGGCAACAACCCGACGCTTGCCATCACGCATTCTCTCAACCTGCACCACTACATCAATCGTATCAGCAACCTGTCGACGTAAGGCAAACAATGGCAAGGTAGATTGCGCCATCATCAACATGTTTTCAATTCGAACCAAGGCATCTAAAGACGAGTTAGCATGTAAGGTCGACAAAGAACCTTCATGGCCAGTGTTCATGGCCTGCATCATTTCAAAGGCTTCATCACCACGTACTTCGCCGAGTATGATCCGATCTGGACGCATCCTTAACGCATTCTTAACCAGCTCTCGCTGACTGACAGCCGTCAGCCCTTCTGCGTTTGCGGGTCTGGTTTCAGCTCGAACGACATGCGGCTGTTGAAGTTGAAGCTCCGCAGCGTCCTCAATGGTGATGATTCGCTCATGAGGTGAAATACTGAATGACATCGCATTGAGCAGCGTCGTTTTACCTGCGCCAGTACCGCCCGCAATCAAAACGTTCAACCGACAACGAACAATGATATCCAGTAGGCGCACCATGCTGTCTGACATGGCGCCATTTTGCGCCATCTGATTGAGAGACAGTTTTTCCTGATTGAATTTACGAATGGAAATACACGTGCCATCCAATGCAAGCGGAGGGATCATGACATTGACCCTGCTGCCGTCTTCTAATCGCGCATCAACCAGTGGTGAACTTTCATCGATTCGACGGCCAACTTTGCTTACGATTCGACGAGCTAAATTAAGCAGTTGCTCTTCACTGCGAAACTCGACCGGCGTCTTTTGTAACTTACCCAATTTCTCGATGTAAACCTCATTGGGTCCATTGACCATGATGTCGCTCACCATAGGGTCGTCGATCAATGGTTGTAGAGGCCCTAAACCCAGTAGCTCATCCACCAGCTGCTTAACCACTAGCGCGACTTCACGATTGCCCAGCGGCAGCTGATGAGTCGCTACCACGTCCGTTACCAGCAGTAAAATTCTCGCTTCCAATTCCTGAGGACTGAGCTTGATAACCACACTCGCTTCAATCGCGTTCACCACCTGAGAGTGGATCAGGTGATAATGTTCACGAATAGGATCCGATGATGGCGCTCCGGCACTGCGTGCGTGAGTGACCGTTAATGGCTCTTTAGTTCTTGTCGACTTGAACATCAGGCCCCTCGCTTCCAGAATCTAAGTGAGCGTGATGGCTGGGTGCCTTCAACTTTATCTGCTAAGTCAGAAAACGCCTGGCTGACCTTACGATTTCCTTTGATGGCCGACTGCCCCAAAGAGCCTTTCGCTAAGAAGTGATTCGGTGCAAAAGGGACTGCAACATCAATATCAACGCCGAGCGCTCGATGAACATCATTCAAGGCAATTAAGGACGCTTTGTTCGATTTAGTGTGGTTAACCACTAACAGGTTTTCCTTAGCGTGGCCTGTTGGATCGCCAGTAGAAAGCAAGCTAAAGATTTGCCCAGCGTTACGTATTGACGGCAAAGTGGGTTCTACCACAATCACTCGAACATCTGCACTTTTGAGTACGCTCATGCCCACCTGATCTCTCAGTGAGAAAGAGGGAATGTCGAAGATGAGGTTATCGGCGTGATCCAGACAGTATTTACTGAAATGCTCTAACGCGTTTTTGTCTGGCCAAAACGGGTCCGTATCCAAAGACAAATAGCCAGTAAACAAGGTTAAATCTGGCTGAACCGTAATACCACTTCGCTCAAAGACCACAGGTTCAAGACGTTCTGGATATTGCAACATTTCAACCAGAGCCGTATTACCTTGGACATCGAAATGTAAGTCCAGATCACCTGAGGCAAAATCCAGGTCTGCTACCGCTGTCGACTGGCCCCGACTGTTCATCATGCGAGCCAGATTGGCAACGATGGTCGAAGTACCAACGCCACCTTTTGTCCCCACCACAGAGATGCGTTTGCCCCTTTGATTACCATTGTGTTCTTGACCAAAATCGAGAGAAACCAATGCATCCGGTGCAATCGGATTCACCAAATATTCAAGGGCTCCCACCGATAGCAAACTGCGATAGTAGGCAATCTTTTCATCATCACCAATAGCGACTACCTTGCAACCTGTACGATGAACTAGGTTACTCACTAAACTCTGAGCTTCTTCGATTGGCAAACCAATCACATCCAGCGCAATCACACTGTGATTATTGATCAATGCCTGCTTAATGATTTGCTCACGATCTAAAGAAATCTGGGTAAGCTGGGTGATCCCTTGTTCTGCGAATGCAAGGCTTAAATGATAGCTGTCCAGTGCCGGAGAGCTTGCCACCAATACCGAAAGGTTCTGATTTTTCATCATTAATTACCCCCCGTATTAATCGAAATCACAGAACTGTTCTCTTGACTACTTTCATTGCTGCTTGCTGGAGTGACATAGGCATCAATCGCTGCAACGGCTTTTGCACCATTGGTTGGACCGAGCTTTTCACCCACAACCAAATCTTTCGGATTAGCGACCATTTGCGCTAAAGCCGCAGCATTGCTGCACCCGTATGCCGGATGCGTCTTATATTGGTTGAAGATAACTGGCTGTGCTTTATCAGTGCCGCACCCAGGGACTTTGGCACGGAACGACTCCACAATGATCTGTACATCACCAGATTGCGTGCCGGTCGCGCGTTCCGTGATGATCTGGTGCTTAGCAAGTCCCTGTCCGAGCAACAGGTCTGAAATAGACTTAATCTGAGACCGCCCTTTAGGCGAATAGCTCACCAATTTCACTCTGAGACTATAAGGGTTTCCACGCTGAACGATGAAGGTTCGAATATCCTGTTGCTGCTGCGGAGTGAGCGACGGCTTTTCGACCGCAAGGGTAAGCTTATTGGTTACCGAAACCACATCAATGGCAGGTTGACGCGCTATTTGATCCGAAGCACAGCCACTCAGGACGAGCAAAACAGGCAAAAGTAAAGATTGTAATTTCATGCGCACCTCAATAATAAAATCCGTTGTCGCCCAGTAAACGCGGCTTGCGGTTGTCGGTGTAAGTTGCTTTGCCACTGGTTCCGACGAAATCCTCATCAGGCAGGGCCAGCAGCCTTTCAAGATCACTTTGTGGAATCAGCGCATCGGTAGGGATCGGCAGGTTGTCGCTGCGTGTTGGTTCGACCAGATAAGCGGTGGCAATAATGATCAGTTCAGTTTCACGACGCTGATATTCATTGGAACGAAACAGCCCACCTAGGATGGGAATATCTCCCATGCCCGGCAGTTTTTGCAGTTGCTCAATTTCGCTGCTTTGCAGTAAACCGCCAAGAGCAAAGCTCTGCCCGCTAGCCAGTTCAATTGTTGTTGATGCTCTGCGTGACGTAAATGAAGGCAGCACATTACCGTTAAGAACCGTTTGATTATCAACAGAAACACTGCTGACTTCAGGTTCAACTTTTAAGCTGATTCTATCTGGGCCAAGCACCACAGGCTTAAAGTTCAAGTTGACACCAAATGGTTTGTACTCAACCGTTGCAGTATCACCTTGAATCAAAGGAATCGGGACTTCGCCACCGACTAGGAAGTTGGCTTCTTCACCAGACATGGCGGTCAGGTTTGGCTCCGCCAGAATCGACATATCACCAGTAGAGGCTAGCGCATCAACCAGCGCACTTAAGTTGGGTTTACCCCAACTGCTTACATCCCAAGGTTTATTGTAAAGAAAGCTGCCAACGGTGTTTTCCACCGTGTTGCCATTGGTGACCAGCGAGCCCCACTTAATGCCGAGTTTATTCGAAACATTGCGCGAGACTTCTGCAATACGAATCCGGATGTTGACTTGCGTTGGCATCGTCACCACCAACTGGTTAATCAACTCATCACCATTGCCGTTTTGTTGATTCTCAGAATTGCTCTTTGATGAGTTGCTGCTGTTTGCAGAGTCATTGTTATTGCTCTCTTGCGGAGCAACGACTGGTGACAAATACCCTTTCGCCACATTAACGATACTATGCGCCATTGACGGAGTCGGCACCGACCCTTTAAGCCACAGCTTGCCACCCAATGACTCAGAATTCACCGAAGCATCTGGGAACTGAGCTTTGATAAGTTCATCCAGTTCTTGCGTGTCGTGGACCACGCGGACTTTGTTGCTGTAGATCACTCGCTCCTGTTCATTGAGAACCGTGATCGTGGCAGTCCCCGCCTGCATACCAAACACCATGATTTTGGTATTAGTCATAGGTTGATAGTCGGCAATGTGTGTATTAGAAATGAAAATCGACTTTGCCTTTTCTGACAGACGGATCATTTTCGCTTCATTGATGTTCACTTCGAGGGCATTTGCCGATGCTGGAAGCGCAAAAAGCCAACCGGGAAGCAACAACAAGCTCCACCAGCGCAGTATTGTGTTCATTATTTCGTCCTGAAGTTGTTAGTTTTTGTCGCTGTTTGGTCGTAACTGAATCAGGTCTACGTCCGGCGCAACGGATTTACTTTGCGGATTGAGCTGAGTCGTTGTAATGGTGTGGCTTGGCGGGATTGAAACATCAGTTTCACCCGAACCACGTAATGAAAGGGTCAAGCGACCTAACTGGTTGGCAAGCACAATTTGTGTGGCTTGCTCGGGTGTCACTTCCAGTGACACAGAGCTGTTATCCGGTATTTTCGCCCCGTAGTCATGTCGCTGTTCCTGAAAACCTTCCGATGATGAAAGATTATTGAAAGCAAGAATACGGACATTGGTTGCGATTGTGCTGACGTAGAGGCCTTCAACCACATTGTCGTACTTTTTCAACTCACTGACTTTAGAGCCCAACAATAGAATATCGACTTTGTCGCCCGGTTGAACAAAGCCAGAATTGGCAGTCACCTGATCAACCGGCACCGATACCGCTCTGTACCCAGATCTGACTTTCAAAGCTAATGAAGCCCCACCCTGTGGTGGTATCAAATCAGCCGCCGCAATAACTTGCCCCTGTTTGATTGCAATATGTGCAATACCACTGGTCAAGTTAATCGAGGTGATTTCATCTTCCGTCACGTAATCGATGTATTCAAAAAGCTGCTCTTCGCTTAGAGATTGCCAACGAAACATATTGGGCGTGTAGATATCACCGATACTGATATCCTGACCAGAAACCAGCACTCGCTGAAACACTTGCTCAGGTTTCTCTTTCGCCTGATGCTCTGAGTTGTCTTGCCCAAGCAGCAATAATCCTATGCCTACACTGGACAATAAGATAGACAACAACATCAATCGCTTAGCCGTCATGATTACTCCTTCAGCCTTATCGGGTTAATTACCAGAATCCTGCGTTTGTTCCAGTGATTCGATCACTGTTTCATAGGCACCGACAATGGCTTTGGTCAACTTGCCATCACTACCCCCAACAAATGAGAGCAGAACGACAGACATTGCAGCGGCCAGAATGGCATACTCAATAGCAGCAGCGCCGCCTTGTTTGTTTTTACTTAACATGAATAAACTCCTGAAAAAGCGAAGGTTCAGCCCCACTATAAGGGCTGAAAGTTATTATTATTTTGAGATAAATCGGTATAGGTAAAGGCTTTGGTCTATGACGCTTGATCTGCTGACAGCGCCATGTTCACCCGTTCCAGTATCAATAAAGTCATACTGCTTATCCGTTATCCTGTTGGTCAGATATCTTCTGATTGTGCCAAATTTATTCACCGCATTGTATTTGAACAACTGTGCATCGACTGGTAGTAAACCCAGTAACTCCTCTTGCGATGGAAGCCTCCAGTTGTTCAACCCGCACACACGAGACGAGCGTTGTGCAGCAAGTGCTTCATTTACCTCTCGATAGTTAACAGTGCGCGAACTAGCGTTGTCGTCTTGAAATATTTGCCAAACGGCTCCGGTAGATTCATTTCTTGCACATGATGCTTGTTCTCTACTTTGAACCACATCACCATTGTGCGCGAGATAGGTCCAGTTAACCTGTTGAATCGTTTCACGAACTAAACGCGCTAACGTAACATCTTGGTCTGAGTAATGGCTGTGTGCGAAGCTCTCCGTCTTACCTATGCTCGCTTGACTGGAATAGTGATAAGCCATCTGCTTGTCAGCACTGTATTCAGCACCTGACCAGTAGTAAAATGCGGCCGTTTTCTGGTCTTGATTCGTAGGATGATGGGGAAAAGCAACCAGATCTAAAGTCGCCTCTTTACCATCTAGCATGGTAGCTGTCGCTAATCCTTTTAACTGAGGTAAACTCGGTACTTGCCAGTCACTGAATCCGCAAAAAGAACGGTCGTTTCTCGCTTCTAAGTAACCACCAGCACCTAGCAAGGTTTTTATGTCAGCGCCTGCTGCATTGAAAGAGACGTGGTCGACACCACCCATTTGGCCATCTTGGAGTAGAGTCCATGTTCTCTTCTTATCACCAGAACTCACATCCAATACACAACGCCAGCCCTGAGCGTATGTCGCACTTGCCGGCAAGAAACGACCAAGTGAGTCCAACTTGGCAAACCGGCCCAATACGGTCGCTTCACCTTGGCTAACAACATATCCAGCATCATGTGCCCGATTTAATCCGTCAACAATAATCACTTTCAAAGCCGACACATCTTGAAGTGAAGTTGCGAGAGCAATTTCCTCTGTCAGTGGTGTCATTAACAAACCCAGTGTTTTGAAGCGCTCAGGGAGCGTCGCTAAACTCGTGTCCAATAGTTGCTTCAAAACCTCAAGTGAATTGATTTCACTTTCCATTTGAGAGACTAAATCACTCAATGCCAATGACGAAGAATGAATATCACTGCCTAGACTTGCTGCCAATAAACGATCTTTTTCAGAAACCAGCTTACTGTTCAGAGTATGCAGTGTCGCTATCTGTGTTGCAGCCTGCAGAAGCTGTTTTGTCGCGACTAAAGCACTTATATTTTGGCGAACAGTAGAAAGTTTAGTCTCAAGGCTTTTTACGTTGACAAGAAAACTAATGCTCGCCGTATCCGTGTTGTACCTAAGCAGATTGGACTGTAGTTTAAAACCTTTCAACACAGATTCCATTTGTGCGAGCTGAGCACTGGATGGCATGACAGCCTTGTTCACCGTCTCCAACTGATCTGACACATCTGTGAGTAGTGTTTGAGACGTTTTGGTTTGATTCTTGAGTGCAGTGAGCCAGTTAGATAAGAAATTCTCAGACTCTGTCGTTAAAACATTTTGGTCAGAGATTAACTTATCGACGTTATCCAACTGAGCAATTGACGCGGCAAGTAACCTATCGCTAGAAATGGTTTCCCATTTGGCATAGACATCGTTGCTATACGCGTGAGGCTCTGTTTCAATGCCTTTCGTATAAGTGACTGGCACGCCGGATTTGTTAGCCCAGACAAACGAAGAAGCATCACTGATCATGTGGCCTCGCACTATTGAAGGCAAAGAATCACGATTTCTCTTCGACAGTAATGCTACCTCCTCAGCGGTCGGTAAAGTCCATTGACCAATACCGCAATGGTTTAGTTCAGATATCACGCTCATTACGTCAGCTGAACTCGAGGTAGAGGCCGAATTCGACCAAAAGATAGGGGTACCTTTGCCTTCGGTATCATATTCAGCGATACAGTTAACATTGCTAACTACCCAACCATTGTAATCCGAATAATCCGGTACTTGCAGCATTGACACCATCGGAAGATACTGAATCGCAACAAATTTACCTTCCAAACTAGATGCCCAAAGAATCTTACTCGCCGGGTGTTCCAAGCCTGGGAATGCACTCTTTTTAACACGCATGCCGACCTTATCCTTGGCATAAGCCTGCGTACCAATAAACTGAGGAACGGATGTGACAGGTTTCCAGCTAGCACCTTGGTCAACGGTAAACTCATAGTACTCAGGCTGATCAAACGTAACGGTCTTATTGGCAATAGTCGTAGAGAGAAAGTCCCAAGCGATTAAGTTAGGGTGTTTGGTGTTGGCTCGGTCATTCCCCATAACGATGTTTCCACCAGTCAGTGCTGGCAGTTTTGGCAGCTCTGTAAATGCGATGCCATTGCTGGCGTGCGCGCCTGCTAGCATACCATTTTCACCATTAGCACGAACACGCACCTGAACCTGACCGATACTTTTGGCGACATCGCCAACCACTACTGGCTTTTCTAACACTGGTGTCCAATCCGTTCCCTGATTGATTGACCACTCATAGTCGGACAATGAGCTAAAGCCAGTGACAAAGGCCCAGTCTAAGGTATCAGCGGTGTCATCCACCACCACACTAGTTGGCGCTACTGGCGCTTCCGGTTGCTTAGTCAGAGCCTTGGGGTTCGACAAAGCTGGACTAGCAAGACGTCCTGTGACGGGATCGTACTTAACACGAACCTCGACACTACTTACACCATACGCTTTGTCTTCCAGTTGCAGCGGTTTGTTCTGAACTGTGCTCCAACCGGCACCATCGACACGATATTCATAATCATTAGCGGAATCAAAACCCGCGACCCAATCCCAATTGAAGGTATTTAACGCATCATTAACCAGCCCATTCGTCGGCGCGCTTGGTGTGCTCGGAGTGACAGTAAAAACCTTGTCTGAACACAGGCTTTCACCTCCAGCATCATCGGCTGATGCTTTGATACGGACACAAACCTGTCCCATTTTGAATGCTTCATCTGGAATAGACTGAGGTTTTGATGTCACAGGACGATAGCTGATGCCGCTATCAAGTGAATATTCGTATTGATCCGCGTTCGGATAACCGTCAACGCTCGTCCAGTTGAATAGGTTGCCAGCATCGTTGATGACCGGAAGCGTCGGAGCAACCGGTTTATTCAACACTTTGTTAAATGTGCTCGTCACCAGCAAACTTTCACCAGAATCACGGCCATTGATCGGGTTTGCTTTGACTCTCACATGAATGGTATTGGCTGGAATGTCCACATTGCCAATTTGGTAAGGGTTGGCTGACACTTCTTGCCAACCACTGCCGAGATTGATTTGATAATCAGTCACACGGTCAAAGCCAGACACATTTTCCCAAGCAAGGATATCGGAATCATCATTGGCAGAGATTAGCACTGGCGCGATGGGTTTATCAGGAGTGACCGTCATCGCAGTGTCTGATTTCACCACATGGCCCGCTGGACGGCCTGAATTCGGCTCTGATTTAACTCTTAGTTTCAAGTCGCCGACTGGAATCGCAATATCAGCGATGTTTTGTGGCTTGCTCGTTACATTGTGCCAGTTTTTGCCACCATCCAGTGTGTACTCATAGTGAGCGATAAGCTGAAATTCTGCCGAATGTTGCCAGTCAAAACTATTGTCAGCATCATTGAGTGTCAAAGATATCGGCGCGGCAGGTACAAGCGTCGCAGTGAACGCTTTGGTCGATAGCAGTGCCATACCGGATGCCAAAGAACGCTCTGGTTTTGCTATGGTACGTACCTGAACATCACCAACACTTCTTGCCGCAGCACCAACATTAATCGGCTTTGACGTTGCTGGCTGCCAGCTTTGGCCTCTATCTAATGAGAACTCGTAAGCGTTAACCTCTTTGAAACCCGGCACAAATTGCCAATCAAACGTGTCAGCTGCGTCATTGACGACCCCGCCGCGTGGCGCTCTAGGTCTGGTCAGAATGTTATCGCCATCTAAGTCTTCTGGCTTAATTTTAAGGTGCTCACGGTAATCAGAATCAATCTGGGCTAACAATTCTTCCTCATTATCGGCGCCATGGGATATTTGATCGGTACGAAACTTGAGTTGCGCGACGTCTAAATTCGCCAATCTTTGAATCGAGCCTTTTCTCGCCAATTCTTGGCTAACACCGCCTTCAACCGAGCTTGCCTGCGCAGATTGCAAAACACGAGTAATACCGCGAGCGAGCATATGTATCTCACGACTTTCCTGAGAACCTTGTGCTACGTAATCAGACTTGATCACATCAGAGGAAACGCTGAGCTCGCTAGCAATAGTCTCTGCGGCGAGATCAAAGGTGATTCCAGAGCGATTTGCTAAGCTGGCAACCATAGACGTCATCGGGCTGATAATGCCCGGCTGTGATGATGGGATTTCTAGCGTAAAGCCCTGAGTGAGCGTTTGATTTGGCGAATCCATGTCAATCGTTACATTAGCAATGGCTTCCACCAACAGGTTGTAATTTTCAGCATTGCCTTCAAAAGGCAATGTGTACTGACCCGACTGGTCCGTCAGTACCGTTGTACCATCGCTACTGTCACACACTGCGTTGTTGTTTTTGTCCAAGCAAACATTCGCTTTGTACAGATAACCATCGAGTACCACACCAGACAATACTGAGCCAGAGTGGCCTGTTGCAGGCGCCTCATCTGAAGTCAGTTTGGGGTCAGATTCATTGCCTCCACCACAACCGAAAAGTGCAACAGACATCGCCCCGACACTGAGCTTTTTGGTCAGCATTTTCACCGCTGGATACTCCTTTAATTTTTAGGTCCAATCAAAATTCCGGCGGCGATACTAATTTAAATGATATTTATTATCAATATCATTTGATCTTTTATTTTACATGGTGATTAAATAATAGGGATAAATGCTAGGTTATATATTAATTAACAATATTATTGGTTTAACATGCTTGAGAATACAAAAATATGTTGCACAGCCCTTGCTGTGTCTAGTGCTATAGCTCTATCCGCATGCGGTGGTGGCGGAGAATCTGGAAGTTCATCATCGGCAGCAACAGCCAGCACATACAGCTACCAAAATATGACACCCTGTGCCGACACCGATCTTGATGGCATCTGTAGCAACTATGAGAAACAAGTCGCCGTGACAAGCGGCTATGCGAGGATGATCGACGCCAATGGGGCAATACTCACCTCGCCAGCGGAATTAAGTATCATTTCTCCCTTCACAACTCTGCTCCACAGTGAAATGTTGTACAACCCATCAACGAGTGGCAGTGTCGAAAAATCAAAAATTTATTTACAGTCAGTACTCGGAAAGTATGTGGGTGTCGATTTTACTTCAGTGGATATCAGTCATGGGCCTCAGCAAGCCACAAACCTTCTAATGGCATCGCTTAAACAAGCCCAAATTCAGGGCTCGGCGAGTTCGCCAATGGTGAACATTGCCAAAGCCCTTGATGTAATGATTGAACATAAGACGCTTGACCTTTCGTCAATCAACTTGGCCACCCAAGCATCACGCCATATCAGTTTTGATGGTTCACTGTTAATTCATGGGTCACAAAGCGATGCTGGCTTGGGCGCTATGAAATCTATCGCTTTAAACCCAGCCAACAGCAGAATAATCTACGTTGATGCACGGGATAACGTACGAGAGCTCAATACGGTCACCAAACAATCGGTGGCGATTGGAACTGCAGGTTCCTCATCTCGTTCTCTTAGCATTACTTCCTATGATGACGACCATGAAGACGAGGACCATGAACACGACGATCATGATCACTATGGCGGAAATGTAAACAGATTGCCTGGATTTCAACAGGATACCTCAAACACACTCAAGGAAGTGATACCTGCACTCAACAGTGTTCAGTCTTACAAATTATACGAACCCAATGGCATTCGAAATCAAAGCTTTGTCTGCAATACGACAGGGGGCAACGGCATATTCTTGACCAGCTTGCAGGATAAAACCGGCAACACAAACACCAATGTCGCTGTCAGAACAACACGGGCAATGAAAATTGACACTTATGGAGGTGCTTCAGGCAGTGATCTACCCATTACTCCGCCACCCGCCCCACCAACGATTCCGCTGTCGGCTTCTTATTGTTACAACGATAATTTCGAGTGGATCCACCCCCTTTATCAACAAGGAACCATGATCGCTAAGCTAGACGATGGACTGAATGCCGATGGGGATCAGTTGCGCCGCTTGAATGCCGCGACACTGAGTATGGAGCCCATCGTATACACGTTACAATCTGAAGAGAAAACAATTGTTTTTTCCAAGGATGACGATGAAATTCTCGTTATCTCTGATGACCGTCAGTCTGCACCTAAGTTGGTTGAAACTAAGACACTAAACGAACGACTCGCACTGAATGTTACTGACGTTTTAAATGCCAGCTTCACAACTGGTGGGCAAATAGCCATGGCATTGGCATCGGAAAACAAAGTCATATGGACAGACAAAGCGCCCAATACCCAGCAATTGGGTTCCGTTAACCTCGACGGTCAAGTTAAGTTCATGGACGCCTCTCCCAACGGCGCATACACCGTTGTCATTACCGCTACCAGCGTTTACTTGCTCGACAACAACCAGCGAGAAATCGCTAAACAAATTAGCTTTGACGCTAGCCAGACCACGAACCTATTTGTTCAAAACGACAAAGCGATAGCCATTAACAAAAGTGGTGTAGATTACTTCCAGTTCGCCAACATTTCAGGGCCTAAGCTCAAGGTTGCGGCTCAATTGGTAACTAAGGAACTCCTTAAGAGCTGGGAAAACACATCGACCTCTATCTGGACCGGAAACAACTTAGGCCACATACTTGAGCAAACTGGTACTCAGAAAACAGCGGCGCAGCAATTTAGTGATATCACGCTAAATTTGCGCCCTGAGAGGGCAACCCAAGCGAGTCAGGTCACTGGGGTCTTTATCACTGGGACAAACCGCGGTGATAGAGTGAAGCTATACAAAACACTGTAATTCAGGGGAGGTCGAGCCTCCCTTTACTTTGCAACCAAGCCTCAACCCTGACAGAGATCGGCTAGCGAGTAAGATCTGAGTAGCATGGTTCCATTTTACGTGGACAATACCGTTGACTGATCCGTCATCATCACTTACCGAACACGTCCTAAAAAGCAGGTCCGTGATAACAAAACCTAGTTCCACCTAACGCAAGGTATTGCGTTTATGGTTTAATCGGATTACAACAAGCAGTATCACTTAATCTATCCTGTGGATGACACTTTGAAACTCATTGAACTTCGTGAATACAAGATCAAACCTGGTATGACTCAACAATGGCTAGACTGGATGCACGAGGAAATTCTTCCTTATCAGATCTCGAAAGGCATAAAAGTACTCAGTACCTATATTCACAAAGGCGAAGACGGTGAAGATTACTTTATCTGGTTACGAGAATTTGCTGATGAAGCATCGCGCAAAAAAATCTACGCTGAAACGTACAACGAGTGGTGGATCAACGAAATTCGGCCACGCGTCTTTGAACATATCGACCAAGACTCCGTCACAGTACGCGTATTGACGCCCTCAGGTATTTGATCACAAATTGAACCGATTAAAAATGGCCATCCACTAGGATGGCCTACGTTTATCAATTCAAAACTGCTTAAACAAAGACGGTTTTATATGCTTCCGCCAACCCTTCTATCAACATCTGAGTACCAATAACCGCTAAAATCAAACCCATCATTTTCGTCACCACGTTGAGTGCACTAGGACCAACGGCTTTGACCAGTTTGCTGCCAAACAAGAACAGCACGTAAGTGATGATGCACAATAGCCCGAACGCAACGATCGTAATGATGGTCTGGTCAAAGCCACCTGTCGTTGCAAAATTCATTGCCGTAGCGATCGTGCCGGGCCCTGCCAGAATCGGCATCGCAAGGGGAGAAACCGCAACACTCAATGCCGCTTGCTGCTGCTCAGGAGAATAGGCTTTTTGCTTAGTTTTATGATGCGTGGAATTGCCTTGCAACATATGAAAACCAATGAGAAATACCAAGACTCCCCCGGTGATGCGCAGCGCGTATAAGGTGATACCAAACAAGTCAAAAATCAGTTTTCCTGAAATGGCGAACACAGAAACAATCACGAAAGCAAACAAAACCGAACGAAAAGCAATCGATTTGACCGTCTGTCGATCATCATCGCTGGTCAAGCTAAGAAAAATAGGAATATTAGCAATCGGGTTCATGATGGCGAAAAAACCCATAAATACAGTAACAGCATGCACGACTAATTCTTTCATAAGTCCTTCTTATTCTGTGAATTTTCGATTTCAGTATAGAAGCAGACCATCACTGTGAAACAGAAACATGGCAACTCAGTGATCTGTGACTCGACATTTCCGCACATACTCGATATGTTGCACAAGTCATTTATACCAAGAACAAAGGACTCAGCCATGACACCGACGATAGACACTATCCTTTCTCACCGTTCTATCCGTAAATTTACCGATCAGGCTATCGACTCGTCTCAGCTCGACACCATTATTCAGTCTGGCCTTGCGGCTTCGTCTTCCAGCATGTTGCAGGTGGTGTCGATCATCCGCGTCACGGATAAAGAAAAGCGTAAGGCGTTAGCGCATCTAGCTGGCGATCAGCCATACGTAGAGAGCGCCGCAGAGTTCCTTGTGTTTTGCATCGACTATCAGAGACATTTTGAGATTAACCCACAGGTAAAACCAGAATTTACTGAGCTAACCCTGATCGGCGCAGTAGACTGCGGCATTATGGCGCAAAATTGTCTAGTGGCAGCGGAGTCGCTCGGGTTAGGCGGTGTTTATATTGGCGGCTTAAGAAGCAATGCTCAGGACGTTGATCAGTTATTAAATCTACCCGTCCACAGTGCGGTTTTGTTTGGCCTGTGTTTAGGTCATCCAGATCAAAACCCTGAAATCAAACCGCGTTTACCTGCACACGTGATTGTGCATGAAAACGAGTATCAGCCTCTGAATTTAGACGATATTCGCGCCTACGATGAAAAAATGCAGACCTACTACGCAGGTCGTAGCAGCAATCAAAAGCAAAGCACTTGGTCTGAGCAAGTCACAGGCAAACTCGCTGGCGAGAGTCGTCCGCACATCAAGGGCTACCTGAACAGTAAAGGGTTAACCAAGAAATAACACCTCGCAGGCTAAGCCAAGACCTGAATACGCAGTTAAAAAAAGCAGCACTGCCAATCATGTTCGTGGGGGTGTTAGGAGCATGTTTGCGTGCCAGTGCTGCTGTCTTTAGCCACTTACCAGTGGCAAAGTTGTATCAAAGCCAGAATCGCTGAACGTTCCAACCAAGAATCCGTTTTTTCCAACCTCTGATGATAGTACGAGACCAGATTTCTCTGCTTGCTGTAGTCCATCTTTCTTCTCTCAGCTTGTTTGTTTTGACCGGTTAATTATTCCCTTTAAATCGGAACAGAAAAACCGAGAGATTTTTAATTTTCTGTTCCCATTTTCATCATTAATGCAGCCATATAGAGAATAATTAGGCAAAATCTCGTAAACTAGGAAAAATAAATCACTAAGTAGTGCTTGTTTTTGCCGCCTGGAGCCCTTGTGTCAGATTTAAATTTATTACGTTACTACGCTCGCCTCGAACCATTGGGGGTTGGAGAAGAGATCAAAACTGCCCTGCCCAAAGTGGCTGAAATGCTATTCACCAGCCCTCGCCATGCGCGTAATTTACTCAATCAAATGCAGCAGCTAGAGTGGTTGGAATGGTCACCCAAAGTTGGACGAAACCAACGTTCTGGTTTGCTACTCAACCACCCATTGGATGAGCTGAAATCTCAACTGGCTGCCAAACGCATTCTGGAAGGGAAATATGAGAAAGCGCTGAACATTCTCGATGATGATGAATCCGCATTTGGACGCTTGCTACAAAGCACATCGGGTGCGTCACTTAGAGAAGGATTGCTTCATATTCAGCTGACCTACAAACGCCCTTTTGAACGCTTAGTGCCTCATCAATTACAGCGTTCCAGTGAGCGATACCTACTACGCCAGATTTATTGCTGCTTGGTCAGCAGTGACGCAGAAGGCAACTTAGAGCCTCAACTTGCGCATCATTGGCATTACGATGAAACTCACTATCAATGGACGTTTTACCTCAGGCCGGCACTCACATTTCACAACGGCGCAGTAATAGATGCAGACAGTATTGTTAGCCTGTTTGCCAAGCTGTCGACTCTCGCTAATTACCAGAGTGAGCTCTCTCATTTGGTGAGTGTGAGTTCACCCTTAGCCAACAAAGTCGTGTTCCAGCTTTCGGAGCCAGATCAAGGCTTTGGTGGCCTTATCTCAGGTGTAAAATACGCGATTCAGCCAACCAGCCAAGTCAATAATGCCCACAGTTACGCCGTCATTGGTTCTGGTCCTTTTCAAGTAAGTGAACATTCACAAACTCGCCTTTGTCTCGACGCATTTGAGCGCTACTATGGCTGCCGAGCATTAACCGATCAAGTCACGATCTGGAAGTTAGATGAAAGTGAGTTAGCCAACAAACAGATTCAGACAAACCAGCCCGGCGCTCAGGAAAGCAGTGAATGTAACTACTACCTCTCTCATGCAGTAGACGTCACAGCACGTAGTGATACACAGCAATCTCGTATTGAAGATGGCTGTATGTTCATACTGTTTAACCAGATCGCCTCTACCACTCTTAATGATGCTCAGCGGCGCTACCTGTCTTCACACCTCAGTTCATCTCGTGTTTTTGAACAGCTCAAATCGAGTCAGACACTGTTTGGCTGCGAAATCGCACACAACATGCTACCAATGTGGCAGCCGATCATCCGTCCAGAAGCGGAGAGCGTGGCGCTCCCCCAGCAGCTTAATATTGCCGTCTACGACTATACAGTGCTGAGAAATTGCGCCTTTGCTGTCAAAGCAATATTGGCGAAATTGGGCATAACAGTAGAGGTGAATAGCTATTCTTATCGAGAACTCAACGAGCTTGCGCAAAATCAGCAGCTCAACGAGTCGATGATCATCACAAACATCAATCTGGACGATAACCGACACGCTTCGGCGTTTAATAGCCTTTATCACAATCCAGTTCTGCAAAGTTGCATCGGTGAAGATGCAAAGCACTGGCTCACTCAATCACTCAATACACTGAGGTCGAAAACACCTCTCCAGCAATACTTAGATGCGCTGGAACCCATCGCCTCCGCTTTGATCAATCAGTACTGGCTAACGCCACTTTTTCATCATCGTCAAACATTGCGCTTCCACGGCGTACTCAAAGACGTCGAACTCACTAACTGGGGTTGGCCAGACATACGAAACGTATGGTCAACAGATTAGCTCAGCAATCATTTGAGCTCTTATATTTAGAGCACTAAGGGAGAGATCAAGTCGCCCTCTCCCTTTTTGATTAATAAATTGTAATATAACTGTCAAAACCGACCTCTCACTTCCTGTAAGTAATAAATTAATCATTTGAACTCTAAACAATTTTTAACTACTCTGTGCATGTATCCATCAGAAAGGAATTCGAAATGAAATACACAACTGCAGCGCTAGCATTAGTTGCTGCCAACGCCGCCTTTATTTCCCAGGCTTCAGCCAATGAATGTGGCAAAGTCACTATCGCCGACATGAACTGGAATTCAGCCAGTCTTATTGCCAATATTGACCGTTTTATTCTTGAACATGGCTATGATTGTGAAGCCGAGCTCATCCCTGGTGACACCATGCCCACTGGCACCTCGATGATCGAGAAAGGTCAGCCCGATGTCGCGCCTGAGCTATGGAGTAACAGTCTTAAAGATGCTCTCGATAAAGGTGTAGAAGAGAAACGACTCCGCTATGCAGGCCGCTCCTTAGTCGATGGCGGTGAGGAAGGGTTTTGGGTTCCATCTTATTTGGTCAAAAAATACCCTGAGATAAAAACCATTGATGGTGTGATTAAGCACGCCAATTTATTTGAGCACCCTGAAGACCCAGATAAATCTGCATTCTACAGCTGTCCAGCTGGTTGGAACTGTCAAATCAGCGCAGGCAACTTGTTTAAAGCACTCAAGCTAGACAACTCTGGCTTCGTGATCGTCGATCCGGGCTCAAGTGCAGGTCTGTCAGGCGCCATCGCCAAAGCCTATGAACGAGAAGAAGCATGGTTTGGTTACTACTGGGCACCAACGGCGGTTCTGGGCAAATATGACATGGTCAAAGTCGACTTTGGCAGTGGTGTCGATGAAAAAGAGTTTATCGCCTGTACCACGAATGCTGACTGTGAAGCGCCTAAAGCGACCATGTATCCACCATCACCAGTCCACACCATTACAACCGAAGCATTTGCTAGCCGAGCGCCAGATGCGTATCAGTATTTCACCAAACGTGGTTTCACCAACGCGGATATGAACCAATTGCTCGCGTGGATGGAAGACAATCAAGCCGATGGCGAAGAAACCATGTATCACTTCTTAGAAGGTTATCCGCAAATCTGGACCAAGTGGGTATCTAAGGACGTAGCAAACAAAGTAAAAAGCGCGCTTTAACTGATGTTAGACGCCAATGAAGTACTCCAAAGCCAGCGCTGTCTGGCTTTGGTTTTAAAAGGAATTAAATGATGTCTGCAGAAAACTGGTTTAACCACTTTCCTGAAATGGAACGCTCTGATTTGAGAGCTATCCGCAAAAGCCTTGATGGCGCCTACCGCGAATTCTCCCGTGAATATGGTGAATTTATTGAGTCCCTGTTTGACCCACTCCTGTCTTTCTTGATCTGGTTTGAAAAGCTTCTTCTTTCAACACCTTGGGTCATCGTACTTGCTATCTGTACAGGTCTCGTTTTTCTCGCCAGCCGCTCATGGAAACTCACGTTGGGCTGTTTTGTCTCTTTGATACTGATCGGCTATTTCGGAATGTGGGAAGACACCATGCGGACTCTGAGCATCATCACCGTTTGCACCATGCTCTCCATCGCGTTGGGTATTCCGATTGGTATAGCAATGGCACGCTCGAATCGCATCCAGTCCGCTGTCACACCCATGTTGGACATCATGCAAACCATGCCCGCCTTCGTTTATCTGATCCCTGTCGTGATGCTGCTGGGTATAGGTAAAATTCCTGGGTTGATTGCGGTTGTTATTTACGCCATTCCCCCCGTTATCCGCTTGACTAACCTCGGTATTCGACTGGTTGATAAAGAAGTCCTTGAAGCTGCGACAGCCTTTGGGGCCAGCGCAAAACAGAGGTTATGGGGCGTGCAATTACCGCTTGCGATGCCGACCATCATGGCAGGGATCAACCAAACCATCATGATGTCACTATCGATGGTCGTGATTGCGTCGATGATTGGTGTCAAAGGCCTAGGTCAACCTGTTCTCAAGTCCATTACCAACCAATACTTTACTTTAGGTCTACTTAACGGCTTTGCCATTGTTGCCTTGGCAATTTTGTTTGACCGGGCGTCACAGGCCTACGCAAAACGTACTCAAGCTCACCTAGGAGACATGAAACATGACTGAACCTCTAATTGAAATTAGCGGCTTGTATAAAGTCTTCGGGCACAAACCTGAGTCTGTAATGGCACGTGTGAAAGCTGGTGAAAGCAAAGAACAAGTGCTGGCGGAGACAGGCCACACTGTCGGTCTTAAAGACATCAACCTGAAAATAAACAAAGGCGAGATCTTCGTGATTATGGGGCTTTCCGGCTCGGGCAAGTCAACATTGATCCGTCACTTCAATCGCCTTATCGATCCGACGCAAGGGCAAATTCTGGTCGAGGGCACCGACGTGATGCAACTCAATCAGAAACAGCTGGAAGAGTTTCGTCGCCATAAAATGTCGATGGTGTTTCAACGCTTTGGCTTGTTACCACACCGCACCGTGGTAGAAAACGTGGCCTACGGCCTTGAAGTTCAAGGGTTAGATAAAGCCCAAAGACAGAACAAAGCCCAACAATGGCTAGATACTGTTGGCCTCAGCGGTTACGAAAACCAGTATCCTGCGCAGCTTTCCGGCGGTCAACAGCAGCGTGTTGGTTTAGCAAGAGCTCTCTGCACTGATGCAGAAATCCTCCTGATGGACGAAGCGTTCTCTGCCCTCGATCCTTTGATCCGCAGTGAAATGCAAGATCAACTGATCGAGTTACAAGAGAAGCTGCACAAAACCATCGTATTCATTACCCACGATCTCGACGAAGCACTTCGCCTCGGCGATCGCATCGCGATTTTGAAAGATGGCCTGCTAGTCCAGCAAGGCACACCTGATGAAATCCTGCTGCACCCAGCCGATGAATACGTTGAAGCGTTTGTCAAAGACGTCAATCGAGCTCGCGCTCTAACCGTTGAAACCGTCATGCAGCCACCCGCCTACCGTATTTCAGCGACCAACATTCAAGAAGCCATCAAACAAATGAAAGGCATCAAGCAAGATTACGCCTATCATGTGACCGAAGAGGGTTATCAAGGCGTTGTGACCAAAGAAAGCTTACTCGATGCAGCAAAAGATACCTCCAGTGAGGAGTTCAACGAAGAAATTTACGAGGAAGTCCCTTCCATTTCTCCAGATGCCGCTATCGAAGAAGTACTGATGGACAGTATCTCTTGCGACTATTCACTGCCCGTCGTCGATGATGAAGGTAATCTGCAAGGTGAGCTAGAACGAAGTGCAGTCGCTGAGATTTTCTCCGATCAAGCAGAGGAAGATGCCTCAAACTTGGACAAAGTCTCCTAGTCGAGATAAGTGCCATGATGACTTTGTAATCCAAGCCCTATATCTCATGGTATGGGGTTTTGTTTCAGTCATGGCACTGGCTACAACGCCTTTACCCTGGCAAGCCACAACGCCATTCAAGCTCACGTCGCTCTATTATTGCAAACTTTGAACATAGTCACGCAGTTGCATTTGAAATAAAAAAATTTGTCCGTATTGTGTATGGGAAACCTAAAAATACTGTATGGATAAACAGGTGCTAGTCAATAAATTTCAACTCCACTATTACTTTAATGACGACTCTCACTCGATGGATGCACTGGTGCGACATCAGTGCGAAGCTGAGGTCATCGCCATACTTTTTGAAATTGCCGCCACGATCAATGAACACATTCAGATAGAAAGTGAAGCCCGTCAGGAAGGGGGGCTTCGTGATATCTGGCGCGTGGCCAGCGCCAATGCAGGTATACTTTCAGTCATTGTAGGCATCGCTTCAATTGCCATCCCTCTGCTTCCTAAATCAGACTCAGAGCTTGAGCGTTTACAAAAGGAAGAACTGCGTTTAAGCATAGAGGAACGTAAGCTGAGAATTGAGAAGCTAAAAGCGGAAGTCAGATCTGAGCGTGTCAGCCTTAAAACAGTGTCACAGGTCGCTGAAGTGGTGAATGAGAACTACAAGGTGATCACCCGCCGCTCGAATCTGTTTAAGTCTCTCAGCGCTTACCCCAAAGTCACCAAACTCGGTATTAATGGGCTGACCGCATCGGGCTCTGATGCCATGCCCGAGTCGCAGATCAGCAGAGCCACTTTCAAACAATTTGTTTTACCTTCCCATCGGCTGCCGATACAAACCATTGACAATGCCGTTATAGAAATCGTTTCTCCAGTACTAAGGCAAGGAAACTACCGATGGAAAGGCATCTGGCAAGGGCAAAACATCAGCTTTGCGATGAAAGATCTGAGTTTCAAACAAGATGTGTTGAGCAAACAAATCAGCTTCCAGCATGGCTCTTCTATCCGCTGTGTCATGGACATTCGCTCCAAGTTAGACCAGGTTGGAGAAATTGTCATCACCAGCTTTTCCGTGGTGACAGTGCTGGAACACGGGCATGGTGTTGACTGCCATAAAACTCCGCAAGGTGGCGCCTATCATCATCTAAGAGGCTTGGAGGCCGCTCAGGGAGATCTGTTTGAAACCACCTGAAAGCTGAGGTAAACCCGCCTCTTAACCCAAGGGTCGTCCTTGTTGAGCTGAGAAAGGTAACGCACATCCTTCACTCTTAAAGACGGCTTACAATGGCGTTAAATCATGCTTCACAGCGATATTAGCGCCACTCCTTTGGAAATAAAGCTGTATATATATACATATTAAATGTATAAAATCACCATCAATATCATGTCGTCTAGTTGTAAGGAAAAATAATGATTGAATTGGATTATCTGGTTCACGTCACTCAGCTACCGAGTGATTTAGAGAGTGCTTCTCGGGACGTCAATCATCGCCTATACGAAACCTATAAAATATAC
This sequence comes from Vibrio neptunius, assembly GCF_000967495.1. Taxonomy (GTDB): domain Bacteria; phylum Pseudomonadota; class Gammaproteobacteria; order Enterobacterales; family Vibrionaceae; genus Vibrio; species Vibrio neptunius. The sequence continues at coordinate 130,061 of NZ_JXXU01000018.1, forward strand.
CAAGGTGTTATCGATTCTAACTTGCTGTGGCGAGTCTGGTTAATCGACGACTATGGTCACGTATGGCTTGAAGTCAACTTCATCAACACTCAAGGTGAAGCGGAGTTTCACACCATTCAAATTGATGAAGGTACCTATGAGAAAGTGGGCGTTGACCCTTACCAAGCGCTCGCTCAACTTGAGTAGTGCCTGTGGAAGGTGACCTCAAAGGCTCGGCACCCTTAATTGTTTAATTACTCATTTTGATGCACAGCCACTCGTTTGATTACTTACTGTCTGATATAGTTAGGAATTATACAATAAGCACTTGTACTCCCGCGATGTATGTCGATAGTGTATTTCCATCACACAGGGCGACCTAACGGGCAAACAAGACAACAAGAAGTAACCCAACAATACTCAGATTGGATAAAAAGGTAACAAGATGAAATGCCCAAAATGCGACTCTAACTTCGAGCAACTCCAAACCCCACTTGGTGATGTGGAGAGATGTCTTGACTGTAAAGGGCTGTGGTTAGATGCCCATGAAATCGAGGCGATGAAGCCACTTGCTGATGTCATCGATGTCGGCGATGAGGAAATCGGCAAAGCGTACAACGCCATCGATCGTATTGACTGCCCAATTTGCCCAAACAACCAGATGCTCAGACTCGTCGACCCCAAGCAACCACATATTTGGTTTGAAAGCTGCCCGACTTGTAAAGGTCGTTTTTACGATGCCGGTGAGTTCAAAGATCTTGCGACCATTGATCTATCGGATTTCTTCAAAAAGTTTGTCACCTCTGAGCGCGTATAATACTCTCGCACAATCAACAAAAAAAGCGCTCCACCACTTGGGTGGGGCGCTTTTTACTTTTCAGGCATCACTCAATAATTAATGATATCGAGTGCCTGGAAATCCTTGATGCAACCCTGTCGATATCACTTCATAGCGGTCTGCACTGAAATTGGGAAACGGATCAAATACGGCTCTTGGTAAACGAGGAAGCTGCACTAAGTAGCCTTTGGGCGCGGCCAGAAAGCCCACGTCAATACCGATTTTCCTCAGCTCTGTTTCCAATTTCGACAGATAAAACCCTCCGCCAACATTACAAGACTGCACTTTGAGAACCCCAACCTGTCGAAGCCCCAAATCAAACAGTTTTCTTGCCAGCCCAGAAGGAGTCAGTGATGTTTCAATCCCAGTTTGGTTCATACACACAGGTCCATAAGGATTGCCATGAGCAACCACATCCAAGCGATGATTGAATGTCAAAGAAGAGAGTTGATTAGATTGTACATTGGGAAACAAGGTATTGAGATGGCGAGAGCTTACGTCGCCGTCACTGTACAAGTTACCTTGTGGGATACCATAGCGGCTCTTGACGTTCTCTCCGAAATGGCGAAACAGTGACGCCGGTTCGCCTTTACCAAGTAGCAGCACGTGTCGATAATGACCCGATGACACCCAATTGTTTAGGCTGGTAGCCGTTTGATTCAGCAACCACCCAGCGGCTCCCGCTCGAGTAACTTTGTGCACACCGAAAGAACCCGCGCCTTCAAACAAAGCATACTCGTTACTTGAAGGGAAACGTCGTACCCGTTGCCAAGTTCCTTGTATATTCGCGACAAAATCAGCGCCTTCTACCGCCCCCTCTCCTAGATAGTAATGTAACCCAGGCTCCACTTGCTGACCGATAAGCGAAGCATCAGCGACCTGACTAACCTGCAAAGCGGTACTTTGTGTCATCTGTTGACCCAATGCCACCGTCTCTTCGGTTGCAAGCTCAACGACCTCACTGGTATAAGCAGCATCCGCCACTCTTGCCCCGTTAAACATCGTCCTTGAAAACAGTAACCCTTGCGCTAATTCGCCCAAGGCTAACTCACCGACCACCTCTGGAGCAATTAACGTCACTATGGTGATCGCGGCGAACGAAGGAAAGCTCCAACGACTATGATGGGGTTGCTGTTTACCTTGACGAACCTCATTAACCAAAGCTTCTCCAACCATGGAGTAAGCGTATTTTTGATCTGGCAGACCCTCTATATGTTGGTACCATTGCTGCAGGTTTTCCCGATTTGATCCGCGTAACGAAGGCCAATGGGTCAAAAGCGTCGTTTGCAGCATGGCCCCGACTCGAGCGTAAGGGTGAGAGCCATTTTGATACTGGGCAAAATCGTCATAGTCAGGTTTCCATTGAGTTGCCGATTGCTTAAGTTCAGCCAGTAACATCGCTTCTAAGCGATCTTTAAATACACCTCCTCCCGAGAAGCCCGAAATCAAGAATTGACGTATTGAATCTGCATAACGTCCACCAGTTTGTTGCGCTAGCTTTTGTATCAGTTGGGATTCACCATACTTTTCTAAGCTGATGTTCAACGCTATCGAGTAGATGGATAAACCGAGCAGATCATTTTGATAATAACGTTGCAGATACTGTGCTTCATCTTCCGTAGCAGGTGAAACAAGCTCCAACTCGCGTGACAAGTTATCGAGGAAAACCTGCTTCGTATACTCTGCTGGAAACAGCTCATGATGCGGCAGATCGTGTGCTTGTGACATCACGAATAGCGTAGCCGATTCATTAATGATCGCAACCTCCAATGCAGAAAGCCCTTCATCATTGAAGTTTTGGTTAGCAGATTGGCTCAGTCGTGTAAAAAACAGTTCTGGCATATAGATAATGCCGTGCTTCTTTTTCACCACATTGAACGCGTCAACCGCACTTAATGCGTGCTCCTGAGCTTGCCAATCTACCCACTGGCTGACCTTCTCTCTCATCACTTTGTGATGTTGGTATTGATTGTACACAGGGGAAGTCGCACTAGCGGGTAAACTCAGCCCGAGTGCTAACATAGACAACAGTATTTTTTTCACAATTTTATATTCTGTAGAGTATTGAAAAAAGGGCGCAACCTCACCAGTCACGCCCTAACGATGTAAGAGCTTCAGTCTTTACTTAGCCGATACATTAGCGATTTAAGTCAACGGTATTGGCCACTTCGAGACGAGAAAGAACATGATCAGGAATGTTGTCAAAGAAGGGATTAAGGTCAAGCTCAAACGGACTGTTTACTCCTGAGCGGCACATGATTAAATCGTCGCCCATAATCGCCAGTTTAGGTGTCACGCCATCCCATATTAGTTTAGCGGTAAGGTTTAAGTCACTGATGTTAATACCACAGTCGTAAGTTCTCGATTTCAGAATGCCATCTTCAATAGTGTAACCACCTATGAGCGCGATCGGATGCTGAGATTTAGGAAACACAATCGGTGCATCTGGAACCGATGATGGGGTATCAGGAAAGGTAAGGGTAGCATTCGCTGAAACGCAGGTTGCAGCAAAAAGGGTCACTAAGCCAATGACGTTGTTAGTTTTCAATTTTAATTCTCCATATTTTATGGTTGGGAATAATCCCAATGAGAATGTATCTCACTAACAAACTATCATTCAATCCGCATAACACTATGATTCCTGTAGGAAATAGCCGATTTATTAATTAATTGATATTAATTATTAAAAATCCTTATTAATCATAGAGATAAAAATAACCAATGAAAATCGTTTATCTAAATAACACGAGGTTCCCAACAGCAATAGATGACCATATTAGCAGTCACTGATTTTCTAACTCATAAAATAAACCTTATAAATCATAACTTTATTATAAAATATCGACTAATGAGCAGCGAATTGTCCTCGACCAATGCTCAACACCCCGGTCTCAAAGTCAGCAAAAATTAAATGGTTGATATCGCACATTAAAAAAGGAAAATGCTTATATAATAGTTGCTTGCTCACGTTTTCTTCACCTAAAACCTAAGGAATCGCTTTGATAGATACCACAGTCAACAAAGAGAACAATGAGGTGCAATGGCCAGCGCTCCTTAAGCTCGCAGGAGATAACGAACTGGTTTACCTCGCTTCACGTGACAGGCTTACTCGAGAATCAGAGTCATTGATACTCGACAGTGACGATGTGATTATCGATTCTGAAGGGAGGTGCTTTGAACTGACAGCGCACGGTAACAAGGTTGAACTCAACCTCAAGCCTACAAGATACAATTTGGCAGATGTCACCGACCTCATTCAAGCGCATGAATTCAGTAAAGCTCAGGTGTGTATTGTTAAAATTCAATTTGACTCGATTATCGCCGCGATCGAATCCTTGTGCGAGAAATGAAAGCTCGAATGGTGTTCACGCCAGATTGTCGCGCAAACCCTAGCCCCTTGATACCAACCATACTGCCCACACAAAAGGCCGATACCATGTCTGAAATGTACACCAAACACGCCAAACAGTATGATGCTGTGATAAGAAACAACATCTACAACGCCTTGCTTGAGCGTCCTTCCACCATCGAGCTTCTTGATGACCTGACCGATGCGACTGTGATTGACATGGGCTGTGGCTCTGGCGTCTATGCTGAGTGGTTGCTGGGCCAATCAGTCAAACACCTGACTTGCGTTGATGCCTCTAAAGACATGATCAACCTAGTACAATCCAAACTTGGCGATCGGGTGGACGCTTATGTTCAGAACCTTGCTGTTGGACTTCCCAACGAAACCGAGAACAGTGCCGATGTCATTGTCTGCCCTCTGGTTTTGCACTATATCGAAAATCTTTCTCCCGTCTTCGCAGAAGTCTATCGAGTCCTAAAACCCGGTGGTTACATGGTATTTTCAACCCATCACCCATTTGTGGACTTTGAGAGTTCAGCATCGGGCAATTACTTTGCATGCGAATACATTGAAGAAGAGTGGAACACCGTAGGAAAACCGGTCAAAGTGAGCTTCTATCGACGCTCCCTAATGGAAATCAGTGAGGCCATTAGTGCATCTGGGTTAAAAATAGCTCGCATTACCGAAGGCAGCGTGGATGAAAAAGTGAAATCCATGTGTGAAACCACATATCAACGCTTGAAAACCAACCCAAATTTTATTTTCTTCCGCTGTGAAAAACCCCTGTAAAACCATCAAATGAGAAACCAATAAAGGAAAGGGATTACTGAATATGGAACAGACACTGATCATTGCCTTGGCTCAGGCTCCCGTCGAGCGAGGAGACATTGAAACCAATTTGCGTCATCACCTTACGCACGTGGCACAATCCTCCCAACTTGGCGCCAATCTCGTTGTATTTCCTGAACTTTCTTTAACAGGGTACGAACTGGACCTACTCGACGAGCTTGCTTTTGACTCATCAACTCCGGCGATTAAATCACTTTCAGCCGCGGCCAGCGAACACAAGATTACCGTCATCGCAGGCTGTCCACTGTCAAACCCCAGCTCAAAACCGACGATTGCCGCCGTAATTTGCTTCCCAGATGGCAAGGTTGAATTCTATTCCAAACAGTACTTACATGACGGTGAAGATACGTATTGCACTTCAGGCAATACCCATTACTTATTCACCTTGAACAATAAACGTATTGCCCTCGCAGTGTGTGCTGATTTTGCTCAACCTCAGCACGCTCAGAGCGCAAGCGACAATCAAGCCGATCTGTATCTTGTTAGTGCTTTGATCTCACCTTCTGGCTTTACTGCTGATGGGCAGATTTTGTCTGGTATTGCTGGTCACCATCGATTACCCGTGCTCCTCTGCAATCACATATCAAAAACCGGTGGATGGGAAACTTGCGGCCAAAACAGTGTTTGGGATGAGAGAGGAGAATTAGCTGGTACATCCAACAACGCTCAGCAAGGCGTGCTGATTTGTACCCTCAAAAACCACCACCTCTCGACACAGTTTCATTCTCTTTCACAACGCGGCCATTGAGCCGCGATTTAGCCCATAGACATCACTCACTGAAAGGAACCATTTACATCGTTGTGGCGTTCAACCATCACTCACACAGCAAGGAAGCGAAAGTGGCAATTCGCCAACCAAAGCAATCAACGCCACAGGTTACAGAACTGACACATTTCCTTAGACCTCTACCTAATCTTCCTTACATTATTTATACAATTATTGTTAAAAATCCTGACTGACTTTCGTTTTGGTTGACCTTCTGCTACCCTGCACCGCACAATTTACTTCGAACTCTAAATAATTAGCGAGGATTAATGAGTAGTAATAAGGATAGGTATAGTATTGAAAATACCGATTATACCGTCGGCCAAGACAACGTTCAGAAATGGGGTTTTGACGTCCATAATCCCGTTTTTGGTGCCAGCGCTGGCCTGATCATTGTCTTTCTTATCGCCCTTCTTATCGCCGACCCTAACGTTGCAAAATCCACTCTTGATGGCGTAAAACTGCAAATCATTGAGTCATTTGATACGCTGTTTATGTGGTCAGGCAATGTGTTTCTGATTTTTTGTATTGGTCTGGTTTTATCTCCATTTGGTAAAATTCGTATCGGCGGTGTCGACGCTAAGCCTGAGCACTCCAACTTGTCGTGGATTGCAATGCTGTTTGCCGCCGGGATGGGCATCGGTCTGATGTTCTGGGGCGTTGCCGAACCCGTTGCTTACTTCACTGGCTGGTTTGAAACACCACTTGGTGTCGAGCCATTCACTGAAGAAGCAGCTAAAGTCGCCCTTGGCGCCACAATGTTCCACTGGGGCCTTCACCCATGGGCGATTTACGCCGTAGTCGCACTTGCGATGGCATTCTTTGCATTCAATAAAGGCTTACCACTTTCCATTCGCTCCGTGTTTTATCCAATTTTGGGTGACCGCACATGGGGCTGGTTTGGTCATATCATCGATACCCTTGCTGTCCTAGCGACACTATTTGGTCTTGCCACCTCATTGGGCCTAGGCGCTCAGCAAGCTGCCAGTGGTATTAGCCATGTCTTTGGTATCGATAGTGGCCTAGGGTTACAACTCGGTGTGATTGCCTTTGTTACCAGCCTGGCGGTGATGTCGGTCGTCCGCGGCATTGATGGTGGCGTGAAGGTTCTCAGTAACATCAACCTACTTGTGGCTTTCGCCCTACTGATGTTTGTGATCATTGCTGGCCTAGCGACGGCATTGGGTACGATTCCCACTACGCTAACAGGCTATGTAGAAAACATGCTTCCACTGAGCAACCCTTATGGACGCGAAGACGAAGCTTGGATGCACGGTTGGACCGTATTCTACTGGGCTTGGTGGGTATCTTGGTCACCATGTGTCGGTATGTTTATCGCTCGTATTTCCAAAGGTCGTACAGTACGCGAATTCCTTTCAGCGGTGATCTTGATTCCTACCGCTATCACAGTGGTTTGGATGTCTGCTTTTGGTGGCCTAGCCATTGAACAAGTGGTCAACCAAGTTGGTGAGCTCGGTCAGAATGGTTTGACCGACATTACGCTCTCTCTGTTTTATGCCTTTGATGCTATGCCAATGGGAACACTACTGTCTGTGATTTCTATTGTGCTGATCATGGTGTTCTTTATCACCTCTTCTGATTCCGCCTCTTTGGTTGTCGACAGCATTACAGCAGGCGGTAAAGTCGATGCTCCTATCCCACAACGCATCTTCTGGGCTTCAGTTGAAGGGGCTATCGCCGCCATGCTGCTTTGGGTTGGTGGTACAGAGGCGATTCAGGCATTACAGGCCGGAACCATCTCAACTGGCTTACCATTTACCGTGATTCTACTCACCATGTGTGTCAGCTTGTTGATGGGCATGCGTACCGAGTTGCAACACCATAAGTTAAGCTACGCCTAATCACTCGTTAGCATCATAACGCAAAGTGAATTGAGAGCAGAACACGACTGCCTGTACACAAACGCAATCGGAAACCGAGTATCGGTTTCCGATTTTTTTATGCCTATCTAAACTGATTGGCAGGATACAGCCAACTGAGCGCCACTGTCCCTCTAGGCCCACCAATGATGTGAAAACATGACCGCGACAACGCAATACTCATCATTTAGCGGGTTGGGTATAGCTGAGAAAAATTGGGGACGTGCTTTTCCCAAATGGGTGGCGTTCCGATATGGACCTTCACTGCCGAGATAAACTCTCTCACTAAAGCGGTTTGCTTGCGATGTGGGTACAAGGCGTAGAGTGCGAGCCCACGATTACATAAGCCGTAATGAGTGAGCAGTGGCTTGAGGTTGATGTCGGCAACGGGACAATAAAGATTGGAGGATGAAATCATGGCATAGCCCAATCCATCTTGGACTGCCGCCAATAAGGTCAGCACATCATTGACCTTATATTTCCCCGTCATTTTGTGATTAATGAAGCGACTACTCTCTGGTGTTTCACTAATACGAGCCGTATCCACGGTGAGTGGTCCATTGCTGTAGACCACCGAAGGTAAGCTCATTAACTCCTCGGGGGTTTGAGGATCCCCATACTGCGTAATAAAGCGTTCAGACGCCAAAATTACCGGTCTGATATCGGCGATTTTCCTCGCAATCAAACTCGAATCTTCCAGCCGACCAAGGCGAAACGCAACATCAAAATGATCAGAAATGATGTCGGAGCGCTTATCATCCATTTGCAGGTTAATTTCAACCTCAGGGTAGCTGCGCATAAATTGCGTAATCACAGGCTGAAGGTAATGTTGACCAATATGTAAGGGCGCTGTGATGCGTATTCGCCCTTTTGGTCTTGCCTGATAAGAATCGGCAATCGAATGAACATGCCCGAGTGTGTCCACCAGACTGTGGGCTTGTTCCAAAATCTCTTCACCTGCTGGTGTTAAGGAAAAGGAACGAGTAGAGCGATTGAGAAGCTGGACACCGAGCTCAGATTCCAGTTTTTTGATCTGTTTCGATAATGACGAATTATCCATGTTGTGCAAGGTGGCCGCTTTGGTGAAAGACCCTTGCTGCACAACATCAATAAACAGTGATAGTTGGTTAACCAAGGACATGCCCTACTCCTACTTTTGTGCCCTTTGCCACTGTACTAGCCATTTGTCCAAGTGGTTAGCAAATTGCTGTCGATCGGCTTGGTTCAAGGGCGCTGGCCCCCCTGTTTGTACACCGCTACTGCGCATGGTTTCCATAAAATCACGAATATTAAGACGAGATTTTATGTTCTCTTTCGTAAACTGCTCACCCCGAGAGCTCAACACATGGCCGCCTTTGGTAATGATCTCATCGGCCAGTGGGATATCACTGGTGATGACTAAATCGCCCGCCTCACAACGTTGGACAATCTCATTGTCTGCCACATCAAAACCAGCCTGAACCTGAAGCATGGTCACTTTTGGAGAAGCAGGGGTGCGGATAAACTGGTTCGCCACCAAGGTGACTTCCACACCAGTTCGCTCAGAAGCCCTAAAAAGAATGTCTCTGATCACCACTGGACACGCATCTGCATCAACCCAAATTTTCATCTGTTGTATTCCTAAATCATCGATTGGCGCTCATTACATCGTAAAAGTGCCCGGCTGAATAGCCTTATTTGAAGGTGACGGCGGTTCTACTGATACAAACCATCATCTCGCCTGCACCACAACCAATCACTGGGTTATTAAAACCGTGCCACCCGCTCCAAGCCTACCCGCCCGCTTTTCCATTTTAGCAAACGCACTCGCACAAACTCGTCCTATCAGAACCAGAGGGCGTTTATCACTGAGATGTGTGGTGGCAGACTGTCATCAGGGCTAGCTTAGGGACAAAGGTGAGTAAGAGCTTTGGCGTAATCGTCCAGCTCTTGTTCTTCTAATAATTCGATGATCTCATCCAGAGGAAGCTGGTAGCCCAATTCAATCAGCTTTTGAACCAATTGCAATTGCTTATCATGGAAGTGATCTTCTTCAATCGCAAACTCCCATGGTAAAGCTGCGATAATGTGTTGGCTGGGTTTCTGTAATAAATACTGTTCAAAAAGTTCAGGGTCATAGCAAAAGACCAACCCTAAGAATGAGTGATATTCACAAAATCCATCATCTTCCTCAAAGGGATGGTTAATATCAATCCCCTTGTCAATGAGTTTGGTAAATGCGGCTCTGCCTTGCTTCTCTTTATTATATTTTTTAAAGTATTTCCGCATGACTAAATATCCAGCGGCAGTATTAATAGATGAGGGTTTGAAATCAAATCGATCGATTAAGTAATTAAAAGTGTCAAAGCTCAGGTGTTCTGCATAAAATACTCTACATAAGAATTCATCATGATCTACTCTACCTCCGAGAAATATAATGTTTTTTATATAATCCAGATAAAAATCTTGGCTAAGTTGATAAATGCGCTCAGAGCCGGATAAATATAAGGTGCCATCGCGATCTAATGGCGCCAGTATTTTGACCAATGGACAACCTTCATAAGATAAATCCATCTGTTCAACCTCATGATTATAGTGTTCTAGAACATCACATTCGGTTGCAACTCTAACTTTTAGTAGCACTCGTACCCGTTCAAAGTTGGTTTCTTCGCTACAGCTGCTATCTTCAAGAATGGCATCCAGCACATCCCAGATATCATCATAAAGTTCAGTCGATGATAACGTTGCTAAGTTAGCTTGGGTTAAATGTTGGTTGATGCGTTCTATGTTTGGTTCAGTCATAGTTACACTCTGTATTCAATATCTTTAAGTTTTTTGTTATGCGTCATCTCGTCCAGCAGGGCCAGTGAAAGGTAGAGGGCTTGCTGGTAGTAAAATACCGCGGATAAGGTATCTACTCGCCGTTATTGATTGCTTCTCCTGCCACCATAGTACAAAACCAACAGGGCCTCAGGCCAATAAATTATTTGATAAAACAAGTAATTAAGAGGGAAATATCAACAAAGCTACCAGTTAGCATACCAACTCTCAAACTACGAAGGGGCTTTAATTGCTGGAGTATATTGAGGGAAAATATAAGCCCCTAAGCAGAATAGGCTTAGGGGCAAGCGTCAGCTTAGAGAACGAGGGCTTTGGCGTAATCATCCAGCTCTTCTTCTTCCAATAACTCGATGATCTCATCAAGAGGAAGCTGGTAGCCCAAACCAATCAGTTTATGAACTAAACGTACTTGTTTATCATCGAAAAGTTCTTCTTTAATAGAAAAATCCCATGGTAAATTTGCAATAATTTGTTGGCTGGGTTTTTGTAATAAATACTGTTCAAAAAGTTCAGGGTCATAGCAAAAAGCAATTCCCAAGAAAGAGTTAAACTGTGAGTGCCAATCATCTTCCTCAATAGTCAGATTAATATCAATTCCTTTTTCAATTAGTTTTTCAAATGCTGCTTTGGCTTCCCTTTGTTCTTCTGAAGAACCCTTTTGCCAATAATTATTGAGTATGATTGCCCCTGCAACAGAGTTGATTGTCTCTGGTTTAACAGTGAAGTTATCCAGAAGGTAGTTAAACAAATAAAACTCGCGTCGGTGCTCATTAAATACCCAACGTAATATACCATCACAGTCTACTTTGCCTCCGAGTCGGACAATGCTTTTTATATAATCTAAATAAAGATCATAACATAGGTCTTCGTAAAAACTGTCACACCCAGAAAAATATAAGGTGCCATCACGCTCTAATGGCGAAAGTATTTTTACCAGTGGGCAATGTTCATAAGATAAGTCCATATCTTCGACATGACTATTATAAAATTCCAGAATGTTTAGATCGGTTAAAATACCAGCTCTAAGTAATACTCGGATGCGTTCAAAATTGGTTTCTTCACTTAAGTTGCTATCTTCAAGAATGGCATCTATCACCTCCCATATCTGGTAGTAAGACGTAATTCTTGCCACCACTACAAAGTCGGCTTGGGTTAAAATCTGGTTAACCTGTTCGATGGTTGGTTTAGTCATAGTTACACTCTGTATTCAATATCTTTAAGTTTTTTATTATGCGCAATCTCGTCCAGCAGGGTCAGTGAAAGGTAAAGAGCTTGCTGGTAGTAAAATACCGTGGGCAAGTCATCGTCGGCCTCCACTTTAGGCAGGCTAAAGTGGTCCGCAGTGATCACGCTAAAGTTTTGATAAGCATGAGTATTGTTTGGGTTAAGGTAGGCGCCCTGAATAAGTTTAGGCGTAAGCTCACCCAGCAGGTCCACCAGCTCGTTACGGATAAACACCCGAGGTGGGGTTAAGGTTAGGTCAAACGCCAAATCGGGTTCAACACCGATCACCTTATGCCCCAAGTGTTCCTTTACCGGGCACTGCAAATAACTCGCGGTATCGAGTTTAAAATAACCGTCAATCACCATAGTAATTCATAGTCCTGTTCGCTGCTGAGCACAATATCATCATGAAAAGACACCAGTGTCATTTTGTTGATTCATAATCCTGCCACCACAATACAAAACCAACAGGGTTTCTCGCCAATAAATTATTCACTAAAACAAGTAATTAAGAGGGAAATATCAACAAAGCTACCAGTTAGCATACCAACTCTCAAAGTACGAAGGGTATTTTATTACTGGAGTATATTGAGGGAAAATATAAGCCCCTAAGCAGAATAGGCTTAGGGGCAAGCGTCAGCTTAGTGAGCGAGGGCTTTGGCATAGTCGTCCAGCTCTTTTTTTTCTAATTCAGAAACTATTTCATCTAGAGGCACATAATACTTTAGACTTATCAGCTTTTCTATTATGTGCATATGTTTTTCTCTGAAATAGCCATTTTTAATTACCTTACGCCATGGCAACCCTTTGACGATTTCTTTATTAGGCTGTTGCAGTAAATACTGTTCAAAAAGCTCAGGATCAAAAATTAAGACTGCACCTAAAAAAGAATGATAATCTAACATCCCAGATTCTTCATCAAACGGCAAATTGATATCAATACCCTTTTCAATCAACTGTTTAAATATTCCTCTCCCTCGCTTTTCATGGCCATCATGTTTGAAATACTCCTCAGATAATATGTGTGCCGCGACAGTATTAATAGCGCTAGGTTTAGATTGAAAACTTTCCAGAAGGTAGTTAAACATCTCAAGCTCACACCTTGATTCAAAAACCCAGTACAACATACCATCATGATCCACTCTGCCTCCGAGTAGGACAATATTTTTTATATAATCCAAATAAAGATCATAACATAGGTCTTCATAAAAACTGTCAGATCCGGATAAATATAAGGTGCCATCTCGCTCTAATGGTGCCAGTAATTTAACTAGTGGGCAACCTTCATAAGATAAGTCCATATCTTCAACATAGCTATTATAGTATTCCAGAACATGTAACTCGGTTAAGAGACCTGCTTTAAGTAATACTCGAACCCGTTCAAAATTGGTTTCTTCACTACAGTTGTCATCCTCAAGAATAGCATCAAGCACATCCCAAATATCATCATAAAATTCAGTAGATGTTAGCATTGCTAAGTTGGCCTGAGTAAGGCTTTGATTGATATGTTCGATGTTCGGTTCAGTCATAGTTACACTCTGTATTTAATATCCCTAAGTTTTTTATTGCGCGTCATTTCGTCCCGCAGGGCCAATGAAAGGTATAGGGCTTGCTGGTAGTAAAATACTGCGGGTAAGGTATCTACTCGCTGTTATTGATTGCTTCTCCTGCCACCATAGTACAAACCAACAGGGCCTCAGGCCAATAAATTATTCGCTAAAACAAGTAATTAAGAGGGAAATATCAACAAAGCCATCAGTTAGCATACCAACTCTCAAACTACGAAGGGGCTTTTATTGCTGAAGTATATTGAGGGAAAATATTAGCCCCTAAGCGAGATAGGCTTAGCAGGGCGGGATCGCACTTT
>NZ_JXXU01000019.1 GCF_000967495.1 Vibrio neptunius
CAGCTTCATCTGAAGAGCAGGTGCGACTTCTAAAACACTTAAAGCAATTGGTGAATGTTATAGAAGAAGAGTAAGTAGTAATAGGCTCCCTAAACAGGGAGCCTGTGTATGTATTGGGGTTCAGCAACTGTTGGTGAATCACAAAGCCGGAACCTTAATTGAATTAGTTTATCAGCTTTGTAACAGTTTAAAGCTGACTGACTTTCTGCATTATCTCTCTGCCTTCAGTCTCTACATAGTTGAGGAAAACTTTAGCGAGTGGTGATAAAGGTGTATTTTTCGCCCAGTAAAACGACCATTTAGTTTTAATGGGTAAGGATTCCACGTTAACCACTTTTACATTGTAGACGTTACCAAAAGCCAAAGTATGTGCCGACAGAATCGAAACACCCAGTCGCGATAAGACCGAGTGAATGATGGCTTCGTTACTGGCTATAGTCATTTTAATGTTGGGCTGATACGGGTGGTCTTTAAAGAATGCTTCTGTTGCATATCTTGTCCCTGAGCCAACCTCACGAATGAGAAAATCCTCCTCACAGAATTCTTGCAGCGAAACGCTCTTTTTTTGGGCAAAAGGATGACTGGCTTCTGCGATCGCAACGAGATCGTTTGACATGAATTCTATCTTTTCAAGCTCCTGGCTGTCTGGTAAATGGCTAAACACGTAAAAGTCATCGACTCCATTTTCATAACGATCAATAACTTGCTGCCTGTTGGCTATCGTGAGCTGAATATCTATCCCCGGATAGCGCTCACGAAATGGCCCCAGTAGGTGCGGTGTGAAATACTTGGCCGTCGTGGTAACAGCCAACCTCAGAGTTCCTGATTCCAGTCCCCTCAAACTGGAAAGAAGCATGTCCAATTCTTCGCAACTGTGTAGTATTTTTTTTGCCGTTTCTACCGTTGCCAGACCAGCATCGGTAAACTTCATTTTTTTGCCTACCTGTTGATAAAGTGGCAAACCGATCGCTTCTGTTAGCTTTTTTAGCTGCATAGAAACCGTCGGCTGAGTTAAAAACAGCGTCTCTGTTGCCGATTTTATGCTGCCCCCTTCATAAACTGCGAGCAAAATTTCCAACTGACGAAACGTTCCGATATATGCGTGTAGCCTCGACGCCATAATCCCTCCGACAACAACTGATAATATAGATAAAAGTAGATTATTTTCATTAATATTATCTATTTTAATCTATTATATTTTAAAAGTAACATGCGCTGAAAATTTAAGGAGACTGTTATGAATTATCGAAATATGGCCCTGTCAGCGATCACTATTGTTATGTTGACTATGTTTTATTTTTACGGTGTATCAATAGGTTATAAGCCATCTGGCTTCGTCACTATCGCCGTAGCACTGATGGGGTTCACCTCGTTGAACGCAGTCATATCTTGTATACGTAAAATGGGGTTCAGTACTCACACAGTAGCTGTGCCGTACTTGAGCAAGGGCAATTAAATTATGGTCATAGATGCGGTCGTTGCATTTTTCATTCTCGGTATCGTCATTCAATTGGTGGGAGCTAAGATCCCATTCCCCGAAAATCTGTATAAAGCGCTCAGTCTAGTTTTAATGATCGCCATTGGTCTCAAGGGAGGCATAGCGCTGCAAAAGCATCTTGACCCCGACCTTCTCACTATGTCAGTGGCGGTAGTGGCATTTGGCCTTACTATTCCATTAGTGGCTTATCCAATACTTAGGTTTTTCGGTCAGTTGGATAACATCAATGCTGGTGCGATTGCAGCCCATTACGGTTCTGTAAGTGTCGCAACCTATGCCGTCGCAGTCGCCTTACTAGAGGCAGGAAACATCAGTTATGAGGCTTACTTCCCACTTTTTGTCGTTTTACTCGAAATGCCCGCCATTCTGGTCGGTCTTTTATTAGCAAAAGGAAGCCTGAGGCATATCAACACGACCTTTATCCGCAAGGAACTAATCGCTAACCCAAGTATTCTTCTTATGATGGGTAGCTTAATCATCGGCTATATTGGAGGGGAAAGTGTACACAAACTCTCTCCATTGTTTATAGAACTGTTCTCTGGTGTATTAGCTTTGTTCCTGTTGAAAATGGGCCTAACGGCTGGCAAACAGTTAACTGCGTTGAAAAAAAATAGCCTATTTTTAATCAGCTTTGCGGTTTTGATGCCAATGCTCGGAGGTATCGCAGGTACAGCCCTTGGCCTAGCACTACAATTAAGTGCCGGAGGCATTACCCTAATGGCAGTATTGGGAGCCAGTGCTTCTTATATCGCCGTACCAGCAGCGATGAAAGAGAGTTTACCGGAAGCGAACTCGGGCATGTCGATTACCGCGTCACTTGGGATCACTTTCCCTTTCAACGTTTTGTTTAATGTCCCTTTCTTTATTGCCGTTGGACAGCACTTGGGCAGCTAATTTGTGCGTGCTTTAACCTGAGGTGATGAGGGTTTTCATCACCCTGTTTCAATAGACCAAGACGGCGGTAAATCTAAAACTTTGCGCGCCGCTTGGTCGGGCTGTATGTTCGAGGGGTTTCAGGCCACCTACTATCACCCACACAATACCACCCAATCTATAGCTGATTGAGTTCTTCCTGATCGCCATGATAGCGGGAAGTGAGATAGAAGAATGCGGCAGTTCTTGAGGTGTATGTCCTCGAGTTCTTGAGGTGTATGTCCTTAATTTCCTGCAATCGAATCTGTAAGTGTATTCGCCCTCGGATAGGAGCCTATTAAATATCGGTTAAAGTCGAAACCGGGTAGTATGAATGACGATCACATTCTCAAACCCTTGGTTTGCTCCAAGCTTTTCGAGCTTTTTCAATAAAGCGCTGTCCTTGGCCTTAAGGGGTGTCCAAGTATTCATCTTAAGCCCCAACGGTTTAATGATGCTATCAAGCAAATACTTGTCTACAAACTCAAACAGAGATATATCATAGCTCAAGGATCGCATCTGCTGAGACTTTAGTTGGTCTTGAAGTTGGCTCACATAAGCTAGGGTCTGCTCTTGGCTAGTTAGTCTCTGAGGTAATGAGGTTGGTAGGTAATAACTGGTTTTCCACCCCTTTTCACTAAGCTCTGAGATCCTAGGAGAAATCGAAGAGGTTTCGATCAGAGTTCTTCTTTTAAGCTGATATCGGCTATCAAGGTTTTCCAGAGTCTCAAGTACGAAAGAGAGGTTCTGCTCATTAATATTCTTGATGTCAAACCAGAGCGCTTCAAAATATCGATTTTCATACGCTAAATACGCTTCTAGACTCTGACCAGTTAAGGTTTCATGATCATGCCCAACTTGCATGATTCCATCACTAATAATTAAATCTAATTCTATACGTTGAAAGCCTTGATGTTTGGCGTCGTCCATCGCCCCAATAGTATTGACTCGATGCGCCATCAAGTTTTTATTTTTGTTAAGATTAACCTTGGTTTTATGCCGTGATAAGCTCGAGATTGGCAGGCTGGCATGCAGAGTTTTCGCTTGGTGGAGCGGCAAGGAGTAGCGGTCTGACCCTATATCGAGGTGTTCTGCTTTTAGATCGCTATTGATTTTGGTGATACCAAGTAGATAGTCAAACAATAGGTCATTAGTAAAGACTTTATCTTGATTGCTTACAAGGTTAGGCCTTGGCTCTTTGCTCCAAACCAGAAAAGGGATTTCAGCCATTGTCTCTTTAAACCGTCGAGAATCGTGACCTAACTTTTCAAATACTTCTTCTCCATGGTCGGAGAAAAAGGTCATTGAGGAGAAGTGAGGTGTATTGGAAACCAATTCATAAACCTGAGACAGGATCCGGTCGGCAAATGCTACCGTTTCATCATAGCAGTCGTTTTGTTTGCCCTTGTATAAATAATTAGGAGCTGGTGGAAGAGAACGTGCTTGCCCTTTTATTCGGTCACAATATGCAATATGACTTCCCATCATATGCAGAACGATGAAATGGTTTTTATTGAGGTCTTGCGTCGCTAGATAACCTCGCAGTTCATCTATCAAGGCATCGTCCTGCTTTCGGCTAAAGTCGGATCTACCAACATTGGTATTAATAAACCGAACATAGTCACTTTCAAAAGCAAGTGCGGATACGTGGTTGTCCCATTCACCAGCTGACATTTGATTGCTGATCCAAGCCGTTTGAAACCCTACTTGATTAAGCACATCAATAAGCGATGCACTGGCAAAGTAATCGAGTTGGTTATATTGATTACTCTGAGTAAGAGCTAGGGTTAGTACCTCCATGGTATGGGTGTGATTAGAATACGCATACTGCAATTGAATAGGCTGTGATTGTGCTATCCATGGTGTCGTTTCTCTACGATAGCCATAATTAAACATATGAAATCTAGAAAGCGATTCACCAATAACCAATAGATGCAGACTATTCTCACTACTTGTAGTAACGCTATATTTGGATGCTGAAGATTTTCGTTTGTCAATAACGGCGCGAAGTTGTTCAAGCTCAAAGTAATACTGCTCGATATGACTCAGGACATTGCTAAAGCCTTTGAACGTATTTGGTTGCAAGAGTGAAAAGAAACTCAAAGGAATGAGTACCAGTGCAAACAATGGCGAGTTGGCTCGTTTTTTATTGACTGAATAGCGTAACCAGAACCCTGTCAGCACAACACTTATTGCAAGTATAATGAATGCTTTGGGCTCTGCTATATAACCAAGAAATTCCGATGCTTCTTGAGTGTTCGTTTGAAGCAGAGCAAAAACGAATTCCTTATCCAAACTGCCGTAGTAAAGACCTGTCAGTAGAATCACAACTGAGCTAATTACAAATATCGTAACAAGCACTCTACTAGCTATTCGAAGCAACCCATATTCTGATTGGCTAGATAGATACAGCAACAACCAAGTATTACTGATGATCACAAAGGAGCTGAGTTCGAGTTTGACAGCAAGTAGCTCTTTATAAGCGGATAGACTAAGCAGGTTGAGCAGGAAAGTAATGAACAACAACTTAGTTTTACATGAGTAAAGCAAGCAGCAAGCAAGCCATAAAACGCCACTGCAAGCAACAAGGCCTTGCATGAATAAAGAGGCAGAATTGACGTAGCGTACGTTTGTGACTAGCAACGCAGTAAACAAGATCAAGAATAACAATTGTGGCAAGCGTGAGATAAAGCTTGAAAGAGACATATCCATACATCCCGTTATTTTCTTGGCGTTTTAAGTATTGGAGCAATGTCACCCATGGGGTACATCAGCAATTGTAGTCAATAATGGCTTACACTAACTTGTGAATACACGCGTGACCAAACTTTAAACTCAATATGCTCTTTTAATGCTCCTAGTTGGTTGACCTTATTGACATCTTTTATTCCATCGACAAAGCAGATGATAAGCATCGTGGTTTTCATGCAAGCCAGCCTTCAAAGCCCTATCCGAAGGGCTAAGGCTTTCAGGCCACCTACTATCATTCACACAATACCACCCAATCTATAGCTGATTGAGTTCTTCCTGATCGCCTTGCGCGTAACTACCAAGATGAGTAGAAAAGCTCTTGGTCTTAATCAGTTCCAGTACTTTATCTTTAAGCTCTTTCGGATACATACGTTTGTCGTTCAGTTCAGATAATGGCACCCATTGCACAGACTGGATGTATTCTTCATCGTTAAGCCCTGCAAGGTTCTCGATATGAGGCTCGCCATGATAGCGTGAGACATGATAGAAGAATTCGGAGTGATAACGGTTTCTGTGTGTTTCAAGAAACTCACGTACACAAATCAGTTCTCCGGCTTCAATATCTAGCCCAGCCTCTTCTTTAAATTCTCTCACGACACAATCTTTTGAGCTTCTGTCGCCCTCTTCCATGCCACCACCCGGTGGGATCCAATACTCTCCTGTAAAGTCTCTGACTTTCAAAAGCAGTATCGCGTCATTGTCGATGAGTATACCTGCCGCCCGAATTCTCTGTTCCATTGTTAACCTTTATTGATTGCCATAGACCTGAAAGGCCGCATTAAGTAGCTGCATGTGGATCGGTACCAATTCACTGTGATCCGTTCGATAACCGCCTCCAACAACACAACCTATCGGAAGTGAGTTTGTCTTTGCCAGCTCAAACATGGCAACGTCTCTTTGGTAAATAGCTTGAGTAGAAACATTGAAGTAACCCAGCTCGTCGTCTTGATGGATGTCCACGCCCGCATCATAAAGGATCAAATCCGGTTGATGCAGAATAATCGCCATTTCGACAACTGAGACAAACGAGCTAAGAAACTCTTCATCACAGGTTTCACGGGGTAAAGCCACATCCATATCTGAGTCTGGTTTGCGAGCAGGAAAGTTTTTATCACAATGAAAAGAGAGCGTTACTATGTCATCGTGATCGGCACATAATGTCGCTGTTCCATCACCATGGTGAACGTCACTATCAACAATCAGCACTTTGTCGATACTTTCATAGGTTAATGCTCGTTTCGCCGCCAAAACCAAATCATTGAGTAAACAAAAACCACTGCCAAAATCATAATGCGCATGGTGATATCCGCCACTTAGGTGGATAGCCACACCATATTCAATCGCTTTTTCAGCCGTCAGGCAAGTTCCACCTGCCGAGGTCAACGTACGTTCAATAAGGCACTCACTCCACGGAAAACCAATACGTCGCATCCGAGCTGCAGGCAAGTGGCCAGAAAACAGTTCAGACACGTATTGCTTACAATGCGTTTTAATCACTTCATCAGGGGTCAACGCTTGGGGCTTACAATAGTGAAAAAATGTTCGCCACTGCTCGTCACGAAAACGCACTTTTTCGATTTCATTGAATAACAGTCGGTACTTATGGATCGGGTATCGGTGACCTTGAGGTAACGGCAGCTCTGAGTAGATGGAGTGATAAATCAGTGGAATCATTGATATCCGTCGATATTTGAGTTTTTAGTATGGTAACAAGTTGCATCATGGTTTGAAATCACCTTAAATGATAATAATTTTCATTTAATTGATTTGAGATTTTGCATCGTCTGAAACTGTTTGTACTGCTAGGAGTCATCGTCGGTTCAGTAGGCGCTATATCTTTGTTTTCACTGATACTGTTCTCTGCTTGGTGGCTGGTTGATTTTACGTTGACCGCTTAGCAAAATAGCCTAAATACTTTTACAGGAGTTCTCCATGAAAACTGTTCTAATCACCGGAGCTAACCGTGGTATCGGGCTGAGCTTAGTCAAAAACTATCTTGCTCAAGGCTGGCAGGTTCACGCAACCTATCGCTCAGAGAAAAGCTCGCAGGAGCTCCTTGAGCTGGAAGGTGACAACCTGACGTGTCATCTGTTCGAAGTGACGGATTATCAAGGTCTGAGTGAGTTCGCCAACGCTCTACCAGCACTTGATGTACTGATCAATAATGCCGGCTATTACGGGCCAAAAGGATACAGCTTTGGTCATACCGATATCGACGAGTGGCGCAAAGTACTTGAAATTAACACCATCGCGCCACTCAAACTCGTTGAAGCACTTTTCCCCAATCTACAAAGAGGTCAGCTCAAAAAGATCGCCTGCCTCTCTTCTAAAGTGGGTAGCATGACGGAAAATACGTCGGGTGGTGGTTATATTTATCGCTCATCCAAAGCCGCGCTTAACTCGGTAGTGAAAAGCCTGAGTAACGACCTTTCCAGTCAAGGTTTCACCGTTTTAGCGCTTCACCCAGGTTGGGTACAAACAGAAATGGGCGGACCAAACGCGTTAATTGATACGCAAACCTCTGCCGCGGGACTGGTTGAAGTGATCGAGAGCGCCGATATCAGCCGCTCTGGTAAATTTATCAACTATGATGGCAGCGCACTTCCTTGGTAATATCTAAATCAACAAAAAGTATCACTTTTAACTAACATTAGATTGAATGTGATACTTTAAGGCCCAACAATTCAGATTGAGCTCGTTAAACTTACATAAAATCAGCCCAAACATCACTGACACAAACTATCACCCAGTACCTTTCCATCGCTCCAGCAGACGATCATTCTCTTGAAGGAGTTGCTGATCATTTTGGTATGAGCCGGGCAACGCTGATCCGAAAGCTTAAACTGGAAGGTAGTCAGTATCGGCAATTACTGGCGCAGGTGCGCCTTAGCCATGCATTGCAATTGATGCAAAAACATCCATATGATGGCTACCAGTTAGCGCAAATGTGCGGTTATCAGTCGGAGGAGCGCTTCCGTCAGCGCTTTAGAGAAAAGTTTGGCGTCACACCAAGAAAGTATCAGCGAACTATAGGCAATAATCATTAACTGCTCTTACGACGCGTGGTCGCACGTTTCTGGCCACCAGCTTTCGCACTGCTTCTCCGCTTACGCTTAAAGGCAGGTCGTTCCACCTTAGGAAGATGACGTAGCGACTCAGGCACTTCGCCGCCTTTGACTTGCTGCATTAAACCGTCAATACGCGTTTGCAATGCCTGCATAAATGGGCTGTAGGCTTGATTACGTTCAGCCATTCCTTGAAGCTGATGTTCCCAATGTGCCGTCATATCGGGATAAGTGGACTCGGAAGGCAATGCATGCACTAGCCCTCTTCCCGCTGGTGAACTGAGGATTGTTTTGCCCTGTCGTTGCAGCAGTTGACGCTTAAACAGCGTATCCAAAATCCCTGCGCGAGTCGCTTCGGTACCTAGGCCATCGGTTTCTTTGAGGATTTTTTTCAGCTCTTTGTCTTCAACAAAACGAGCAATGCCTGTCATCGCTTGCAGTAACGTCGCTTCAGTAAAGTGCTTGGGCGGCTCAGTTTTACGGTCTTTAATCTCGCCTTCGCGACAAGTCAGCACTGTGCCTTCATCAAGCGGGGGAACCGCGTCAACGCCTGTATCGTCATCGTCCACTTTTCCCATTAACGCTTTCCAACCAGCCGATACAAGCTGGCGACCTTTGGCAATAAAAGTCCCTCCAGCGATGTCAAACACCAGCTTCGCCTCTGCATAAACCGCGGCTGGATAAAACTGCATTAGATACTGGCGAGCAATTTGCTGATAGATTTTCATCTCATTACCTGATAGCGCATTAACGGAAGCCTTTTTAGGTGTGGGAATGATCGCGTGGTGCGCGTCCACTTTTTTATCATTCCATGCTTTTGATTTGAGGCTTAAATTGGCACCATGAACCGCCTGACCTAGCTCGTTGCAGTTATTCGATATCGCATCACAGACACTGTTGGCTTGTCCATAATGTTCCAGCGGCAGGTATCGGCAGTCCGACCTAGGGTAAGTAATAAGCTTGTGCTTTTCATACAAAGATTGACAGGTATCTAAGACCTGTTGAGCACTCATACCAAAACGCTTGGCAGCGTCAATCTGTAACGCAGAAAGAGAATAAGGCAAAGGAGCCGATTGCTTAGTTTGTTTTTGCTCCGACTCAACCACCTTGGCAGGCTGATTCGTAATGCGATTGGAAACATTCTCGACCAGTTTACGATTGAGAACCCGCCCCTCTTCATCTTGCCAAGGCTTACATGCTTCACTCGGTTTCCAGCGAGCACGGATATCAAACGCACTATTGCCATCCTGATAGGGGATCAAGGCATGCAAGGTAAAATAGTCACGAGGAACGAAGTTCTCGATCTCTTCATCACGACGAACCACCAACCCAAGCACGGGCGTCTGAACTCTGCCGACTGACAACACCCCCTGATAGCCCGCTTTTTGCCCCAGTAGCGTATAAGCGCGGGACATATTCATCCCATACAGCCAGTCAGCTCGGGAGCGAGCAAGAGCGGAGACCGAAAGAGGAATAAACTCGCGGTTACTGCGCATCTGATTTAGCGCGCGCTTAACTGCTGGTAAGTTGAGGTCGCTAATCAATAAGCGTTGCGTGGCTTCTTTTTTCGTCTTACTGACTTTGCAGTAATCCAACACTTCATCCACCAACAACTGACCTTCACGATCAGGATCGCCAGCATGAACGATTTCAGACGCATCTTTGAGTAGTTTCTTAACTACTGTCAGTTGTTTAGAAGCCGACTTGCGAGGACGTAATTGCCAGTGCTCAGGAACGATTGGCAAATCAGCCAGATTCCATTTTTTGTATCTGTCATCGTAGGCGTCTGGTTCTACCTGCTCTAGCAAGTGGCCAATACACCAGGTCACCACGTCGCCATTTCCACAACGAATAAAGCCTTGATCTTTCTTCTGCGGATTAGGCAGGGCCGCAGCGATAGCTCGACCCAAGCTCGGTTTTTCAGCAATAAACAGACGTGACATAAAACTTAATCAGGCAGATACAATAAGGGCCACATTATCGAATGTGGCCCTTAAAAATCAAGAAAAACTGTAAATTTAGACAGTGGTTTTCAGTTATTCTTCATCCGTACCAGCACGCTCGGCTGCTTCTTTGATAAGAGGCTGAAGTTCACCTTTCTGGAACATCTCAATAATGATGTCACAACCACCAATCAGCTCACCTTCAACCCAAAGCTGTGGGAATGTCGGCCATTGTGCGTAGGCAGGTAGCTCAGCACGGATATCTGGGTTTTGTAGAATATCTACGTAAGCGAACTTTTCACCACACGCCATTAGTGCTTGTGATGCCTGAGATGAGAAGCCGCAGCTAGGTAGCTTTGGAGAACCTTTCATGTAAAGAAGGATAGCGTTCTCTTCGATTTGTTGTTTGATTTTGTCGATGGTTTCCATTACTTCCTCTTCATGGAGTGACTGCCAGTGATTCGCCCATTTTAAACCATTGGCTGAGAATAAAAAGCCTATAATATCTGCGGTTTTATAGAAGAAAGAAATTTGTCGAGGCGCTTTTATTAAAGTAAAAACTTGTTAGACTATACCCAAGTCAGCAAAATTACATGGTTGGCTTTTGGCGAGCCATGAATAATAAATAACACTGGAAGCAATCGAGAGAGTTTAACTCTTTCATATCAATGGAGAATCGAGCAATGGCATTTGAACTACCAGCTCTTCCTTACGCAAAAGACGCGCTAGAACCACATATCTCAGCAGAGACTCTAGATTTCCACCACGGTAAACACCACAACACTTACGTTGTTAAGTTGAACGGTCTTATCCCAGGCACAGAGTTCGAAGGTAAATCACTAGAAGACATCATCAAGACTTCTACTGGCGGTGTATTCAACAACGCTGCACAGATCTGGAACCACACGTTCTACTGGCACTGTCTAGCGCCAAACGCAGGTGGCGAGCCAACAGGTGCTGTTGCAGACGCAATCAATGCTGCATTCGGTTCTTTCGAAGAGTTCAAAGCAAAATTCACAGACTCTGCTATCAACAACTTCGGTTCTTCTTGGACTTGGTTAGTTAAGAAAGCAGACGGCTCTCTAGAGATCGTAAACACGTCTAACGCAGCGACACCTCTAACAGAAGAAGGTACAACGCCACTTCTTACTGTTGACCTGTGGGAACACGCTTACTACATCGATTACCGTAACGTTCGTCCAGACTACATGAATGGTTTCTGGGCACTAGTTAACTGGGACTTCGTAGCAGAAAACCTAGCTAAATAATCCTTGCCTATAGGATGATAAGTTTAGTCGCTTAAAAAGCCAGCACTTCGCTGGCTTTTTTCTTTTCTAGTCAGTTATTTCCCCTAAAGTTCACCTCGATATTGCCGCTACATAGTCATCAAGCGAGGTAACATGCAAACTCAGATTCACACTCTAGACAAAGCAGGCATTATTAACGAACTTCAGTTCGGCAAGGGGATTAACCATGCTGTTCATGAAGGACGTCGCGCCGACTTCGCCTTGATTCTGTCGATGTTTTCTGACGACGTTCGTGATAACACACCTATCGAGAAAGTAAACGAACAAGATACGACAGAAAAAGCGTTGCGGCGTCGCTTCGAAATACAGCCTCCCCAGCAAATTCGTTCTGACCAAAGCTCCTACCCAATTTCAGCGATACAAGCCGATATGTTTCATCGCGCGGGATTGCCAAGCGCCAAACTCACTCACTACCTTCACCCAGAAGTTTTGGCCTACATGCCTGAAGATACACACGACCTTCCCGAAGAGATTTACAATAATTTATCTGGGCATCAGCGCCGACAACTAGACGAAAAAGAGGCTAAGGAGCTGATACCAATCGATCTCTACAACCAGTTGATCAAAGCTCAGCGCACCTTCCAGATCCAAACGCAAGTTTAAAGATCTAGCGAGATCACATAATTCTGTGGCTTACGCCACTCAATACTCAACCTGTCACTTATAAATGTGAATAAGCGCAAATTATTTGCTTTAAGCACAAGATATGCACAAGTTATTTGAGCTTATTCACACTTAAGCAACAACTAATCTACCATGCTATGTGGACAACCTTTTCAGCTATGGACGGAGGCTCTCTATATGGATATAAAAAGTGCCGTGATTTTAATCACTTCGGCAGGCTCACAGCTTGGTAGTACACTCGCTACGCACTTTGCTTCACTAGGCGCCACCGTCATTTTATGCGACAAAAGTGCAGTGCAATTGAACGAAACCTTCGTGCGTTGTAAAGCCATTTCCCCTGATATTTATCAATATGCTTTGCCAGATCATTCCATGGATTCTATCCACTCACTGTTCAGATTTATTGATCAATCGGTTCATCAATCACCCAATGTGTTGATCAATGCGTTGACCAGTCAGGCGATGCCCAAGCTCTTTGATGAGCGGGCCGGAGATGTTTTTACGCAGCATTTATCTCTAATGGCCGCAACATTGTTTAGCTTTGGCCAAGCTACGGCAGAAAAAATGCGTCAAGACAAAAAAAATGGCGTGATTGTAAATGTGATTGCTCACGCGAATTACCATGATTTATCAGGGTTTGAGAACGCAACCTCTATGGTTGCCGGCTTTACTCAGAGCTGGGCTAAAGAACTAACGCCGTTTAACATTCGCGTCGGTGGTGTGGTCCCTTGCTACGAACAAGAAGACACACAGTGGGCTGAAATCCACGATGAACTGATCCGCAATACAGAATACAT
The DNA here is from genome assembly GCF_000967495.1 of Vibrio neptunius. Classification (GTDB taxonomy): domain Bacteria; phylum Pseudomonadota; class Gammaproteobacteria; order Enterobacterales; family Vibrionaceae; genus Vibrio; species Vibrio neptunius. The sequence goes on from NZ_JXXU01000019.1 coordinate 12,898, forward strand.
TGTCTCAAACGATTATTTCAGCGGCCGCGTGATGGCCGCCTAAACTAAAGGGACCGAAGAAGCTTTTCTGACGCTTCTTCGATCAAGTCCAGCACCAATTCAAATCCCTTGTCTCCTCCGTAATAAGGGTCTGGGATTTCCTCTTCAGCGGCTTCGCCGAAACTAAGAAACAGTCGGATCTTACCTTGATGTTGCAAAGGGCATTGTGCTTTTAAATCGGCTAAGTTGTCTTTATCCGCTGCTAAAATCAGATCGAAATACTCAAAATCGTAATCGACCACTTGGCGAGAACGAATCCCTTGAAATGAGTAACCTCTTTGTTCTCCCGCAGCTTGCGAGCGGGGATCTGGAGGGTTACCTTGGTGGTAGCCAATCGTACCAGCCGAATCGACTTCGACATCTACGCCCATTTGCTCTGCTTTCGCTCGCAGAATCGCTTCTCCGGTTGGAGAACGACAAATGTTCCCCATACACACTACAAGTATTGATGGTTTATTTCTATTATTCATAGTGTTACTCCTAAAATTGTTATGCCCAACATGCACATTATTTTAGCATTAAAACCTGCTATCAAACTTCGGCTTAGATGAGGCATTTTCATCTAAAGTAACCCACACCATTGTTACAAAGTCAGAGCCCATCGTCTGTTTTTGCGCACATCGATGGATGATCTTTTTAGCCCAACCTTCCGTGGACCAAAGGGCAATTAAAGTCGCAACGACTGAAGAACCCGCATTGATTGTGACGCTCATAGAAGAGGGATAGCAAAATGTAGAAATCGTGTACGACTTGGTCTTAAATACATGAGTGGGTCCCGACCGGGCAATACTAGTCGTAACGCTAAATCTCACAATATCAAGCTTTCTCACTAAGCTGATGGCCATAAAATATCATCGACTTTGTCACAGTGAATGAACGTTTGCTACTTGCAAGAGAATGAACGAGTTTACCGACCCACTTTGTGACTCATAAACCGGATAGGACATCAACCATGCATTACGTCACCGTCAGTATTGGCAGCAACATCGACAGGGAATTTCACGTTAGTCAAGCGTTGAGCGCACTTGAGCACTTTTTCGCGCCTCTAACCGTTTCCAACTTTTACGACTGTGTTCCTGTGGGTTTTAAGGGCGAAAACTTCCTCAATTTAGTCGTAGGATTTGAGTGCTCTCAATCCGTAAGCGAACTAGCAAAAATACTCAGACAGATTGAAGATGATAGTGGTCGTATACGAATTGGAGAAAAATTCGCCTCCAGAACACTGGATCTCGACATACTTACTTTCGATGATCTGGTCGGTATCATTGATGGCGTAGAACTCCCACGAGGAGAAATTACTGAAAACGCCTTTGTACTTCGCCCGCTTGCAGACATTATCCCTGATGATATCCACCCGCTCACAACAGAGACCTATGCACAACTTTGGAGAGAGTACGACAAAGACACTCAACAGGTAACAAAGACTGATCACATATGGCATAAATCATCACTGAAGCGTGCTTAGATTCACATCTACACCTTTCCAAATGCAAACTGATCTCAGCAAGCTACTATTACGTAGAGATTACCGTAATCCTAAATTGGGAAGTTAAGATGAATCACAATGCCATAATAACAATCACTAACCTCAGACTTCGTACCTATATCGGGTTCAACGAAGAAGAGAAAACCAAGCAGCAAGACATCATTATCAACGCAGAAATTCACTACCCGGCTAACAAACTGTGCTTAGAAGACAATATTGACAACGCTTTGAATTACAAGACCATCTGTAAAGGCATTATTCACCACGTCGAAAACGGCCGTTTCTTACTGCTGGAAAAATTGACCAGCGATGTTCTTGGGATCTGTGTCGATCACCCTTGGGTCTCATATGCTCAAGTAAAAATCGACAAACCTCATGCTTTGAGATTTGCAGACTCTGTTTCTCTTACCTTGAACTACAAAGCACAAGCAGGAGAGTAAGCATGATTTCACCAGAAGCGCACAAAGTACAACAAGCGTTAATCGCACGCGGGTTGGAAACACCACTCGTTCCATCCGACATGACGCCAGATGAAAAGTACCATCGTATTCGAGGCCTACTTACTGAAGTAGTCAGTACATTAGGGCTAGATCTTACTGACGACAGCTTGTCTGAAACCCCCCACCGCATTGCAAAAATGTACGTGCATGAGATTTTCTCTGGTCTGGATTACCAAAACTTTCCTAAGATCAGTGTGATTGAAAACAAAATGGCCGTGGATGAGATGGTCAAAGTATCAGATGTGAACCTCACCTCGACCTGCGAGCACCACTTTATCACTATCGACGGCCTAGCTCAGGTCGCCTACATCCCAGACAACAAGATCTTAGGTTTGTCCAAAATCAATCGTATCGTACGCTTCTTTGCACAGCGTCCACAGGTACAAGAGCGTCTCACCCAGCAGGTCTTAGTCGCGATTCAGACCCTGACGGAAACAGAAAATGTTGCGGTGTCGATAAAAGCAACGCACTACTGCGTCAAGTCCCGAGGTGTAATGGACACCAGCTCGGAAACATCGACTACAGCACTGGGCGGTATTTTCAAAACCAATCCACAGACCCGTGCGGAGTTTTTAGGATGAAAGGAACGGTAGTGATCACGGGCGTTGGTAAAAGATTGGGGTTAGCCTTAGCACAAGATTTTCTTGCTAATGAGTACAGGGTCGTTGGTACTTATCGTACCGACTACCCTGAGCTCGAATCTTTGCAAGCGCAAGGGGCCGATTTACATCAGGTTGACTTCTATCATCAACAAAGCATTGATGCCTTTATTCAATACCTCAACAATGAATACGCCCAGCTAAGGTGCATTATTCACAATGCTTCAGACTGGTACCCTGATAAGCCAGCGGATTCTAGTAATCACGCTCAAATATTACAAAAAATGATGGCGATTCATGTCAGTGCCCCGTATCAAATGAACTTGGCACTGCAAGGCTTACTCAATCAGGGGCCAGACAGTAGTGACATTATCCACATCAGTGATTATGTCGCTGAAAAAGGCAGTAAAAAGCACGCAGCCTATGCTGCAAGTAAAGCTGCGCTCAATAACCTAACACTTTCATTCTCAGCTATGTTAGCGCCAAATATTAAGGTGAACACCATTTCCCCAGCCCTGATCAAGTTTAATCAGCATGATGATGAAGCCTACAAACGAAAGGCCCTCGCCAAAGCGCTCATCCCCAGAGAAGCAGGCTTTGAAGAGATAGTAGAAGCCGTTCGTTTTATCATGTCTAGCAAATACATGACTGGCAGGAATATCCATCTCGATGGTGGTAGACATTTGAAATGACACAATGATTGCTGGTATTTAGCAGCATTTTTTTTGGTTATGATAAGGCTAAACTCACTTAGGGAATGATTCATGCCTGATCAAAATTCAAAGCAAGAACGACATAAAGCGCGTCAGCAAAAAGTAAAAGAGCAAATCGACGCAAAAGTAGCGGCTGCTCAGGAAGAAAAAGGTTTGCTACTGGTCATCACGGGTAACGGCAAAGGTAAATCCACTTCCGGATTTGGTACTATTGCCCGTGCTGTAGGTCATGGCCTCAAGTGTTCCGTCGCCCAGTTTATTAAGGGGACATGGGACAACGGTGAGCGTAATTTGCTAGAGAAGCTCGGGGTTGAATTCCAAGTGATGGCGACGGGTTTTACTTGGGAAACTCAGAATAAGACCACCGATACTGAAGCCGCACAAAAAGTCTGGCAAGAGTGTAAACGAATGCTGACCGATGAATCTATCGATGTGGTTCTGTTCGATGAACTAACTTATATGGTCAGCTACGGTTACGTTGAGCTTGATGAAGTCGTAGAAGCATTGAACAAGCGACCCAAAATGCAATCCGTTGTGATCACTGGTCGTGGCGCACATCGCACTTTGATCGAAATGGCAGATACTGTCTCTGAAGTGAAGAACGTTAAGCATGCCTTTGAGTCCGGAGTGAAGGCACTTAAGGGTGTTGATTGGTAATCATCTGCGGTGTTAAAAAATGAAGACTAGGTGATAGAACAACGTTTTCATTTTCCCTCCCTTGAACCTAGGCACATTCGTCCGGTGAATCTGCAAGCATTTATGGTAACGTTATAAACGGACGCCAAATAAAAAGCGCACCCTTGGGTGCGCTTTCAACTGCTATCCAAATCGATTAGTTGAACAAACCTTTCAGTAAACCATTGATCACTTCTTTGGTCTTTTCATCTTTGATTTTGTCACCCAGCTTCTCATCAAGTTTCTTCAGACCGCGATCAATTTCTTTCTGCGCTTTTTGCTTCAGAACATCATCGAAAACCAGCTTGAATTTAGGCTGCTGCCAAGAGCCAGAAATGTTGATTGGAATCGTCACATCACGCAACTCATCAATGTCTTTGCCACCCTGCCCCTCTAAAGAACCGACAATTGAAGTACTGACCGTGAAATCAACGGTTTGAGTCAGGTAATTGGCACTACCGTTGCCACGAATACGCAACAGTGGTGATTGCATCGTTAAATCGTTGGTCGAGACATTACCCTTGTTCAGTTTCAGCGTCGCCTTCATCGCACTAAAGTCCGTCTTTTGTGTCTCATTGCTAGACTCAACTTTCTGGCCTTTTATTTTGGCGTAGTTTTCACGAATCAATTGTGCAACGTTGATACCGTTAACGGCGCCATCGGTGAAGTTAATACCTACAGTCCCGACCAAGTTTTTCTGAATACCCGTTGGGGTCAGACTGGTGCCTTTAACGTCAACATCAATGTTGCCCGTACCTTCCAGCATGTCATTGTTTGCCACGTCTTTGAGTAGTGGCAGAACTTTAACACCTTTGATTTGCTTCTTCGCTGTGTAAGACGCTGGGCTCTTACGTGCATCCAATTTAGCGGTTGCAGTAATTGAACCTTGGTACAAGTTTGACGAGAACGATGTCAACTCTGCAACCCCTCGATTGACATAGAAGCTCGCTGTAACGTTTTGCATTCTGGCGTTGCTGGCTTTGAACTTATCAATAGTGATATCACCTTTGACGTCCAACGTCTTCAACGCTGACAAATCAGGTTCTACTTCAGCTTGTGGCTTACTTGACGATGCGGCAACACTATTTGTGGATACAGGGTCGCTATTAGAGCTTGTCGAGTCTGTATTTGCTGGAACCGATGTATCAGGTTGTGAAGCATTCTCTGCTGGCTTATTCAGACCAAGAAACTCATCCAAATCGATGTTAGGACTGTGCAGAGCAAAACGTACTTTTGGAATATCACCTAGCGTTACATCCGCTTTACCATCAAAAGCCAGAGCATTGGCGGTTAATTTCTCTAACACAAAGCTCAAGTGGCTTTTCGTCAGATCAAACGTCAAATCAGAGGCCATATCCACTTTCATTGGCGATTGAGGCAGTGCATCACCTTTGAATGTCGCATCCAAAGTCAGCTTATTCATCACCACTTTAGAAATCGCGGTGTCTATCGTCAGCGCACCTGCACCTTTCATATCGATGTCGAGACCAGCAGCTGTACCTGCAACGCTGTAAGTCAAAGCGTTTGCTTTATCAAACTCAAACGTTTCTAACCCAAGCTTGATTGAATCCATCTTGGTTGCTGGATCACTAAAGCTCGCATTGAGAGCAATATTGCGCAACGCATACTCAGCAAAGCCTTTTGCTAGCTTAAATTCAGCACTGCCTTGCGCCGTGAATTTTTGCTGGTTGTTTTCGCCTTTGGCAGCAAATTCTGCTTTGGTCCAAGTGTCGATAGCAAACTCAGACAAGTTAAGCGATACGTCGTAAAGCTTAGTGTAAGAGCCTGCCTGTTTATCTTGGATTTCAACCGCAGCATTGGAGACGGTGACTCCTGCAAGATTAATCGTCCAAGCAGAGACAGGACTTGGGCTTGACTCTGACGGAGCGTTTTCCGCAGATGCTTCGGGGCTTGGTGTATCCGTTACCGTTGCGGCGGCCTCCACCTGCGTAGTTTGAGCCTGAGTCAATACATCAATGTTCTTTCGACCATCTTTGAGTGTTTCGAGGTAAAACTCAGCACCCGTGAGAGTAACATTGCCAATTTCAAGTTGTTGACTGAGTAAAGGCATAACAGAAACATCTACGCCTACTGTGTCAACTTTAAACATATTTGGCTGGCTAAAACCCTGCGGATTACGCAGTTCTGTTTTGCCTAGCTCAAAGCCGATAGACGGGTAGAATTGCCAGCTGATATCGCCTTCAATGATTAGCTCAAGGCCTGTTTGTTTTTGCGCCTGCTCAACAATGAGGGGTTTAAATTGGTTTGGGTTAACCAACAGCACCAGTGCCAATAGTGCACCGATAATGATTACTAGAGGAATCGCTATATATAGCAACAGTTTCTTCATCAGCATTGTCCTTGCTATTCGGGTATTGGTGGACAAATACCCCAATTATAAGTCTTGTCGAAAAACGTTTATGAAACATAAAAAGAAAGTGGCACTTAAAGTGCCACTTCTTGCGTAAAAAATAAAGCGTCTGAATGAGACAAAGGGTTAAGCTTTCAAAAGTTTTGCAATGTGCGCTTTCAGTACGTCGATCGCAATACGGTTTTTTCCACCACGAGGGACAATGATATCCGCGTACTGTTTTGACGGTTCGATAAACTGCATAAACATTGGACGTACCGTTTCTTGATATTGCTTCAGCACAGATTCCATAGTACGACCACGCTCTTCCACATCACGCTTCACACGGCGTAGCAGACAAATGTCGAGAGGGGTGTCCATAAACACGGTCGCGTGCATCAAATCACGTAAGCGTGGATCAGTCAGGAGAAGAATACCTTCCAGAATGATCACCTTTTTTGGTGTCATCGATGAGGTATTGTCTGTGCGTGTGTGGTGCGTGTAGCTATATTCTGGTACTTCGACAGCTTCACCACGAGTCAGCATTTCAAGATGCTCACACAAAAGATCGTGATCCAGCGCGCTCGGGTGGTCGTAGTTGGTCTTAACACGCTCTTCCATGCTCAGGTGACCCTGATCGTTGTAGTAGCAATCTTCCGTAATCACACCAATTTGATGATCGCCCACTTTCTCACGAAGTTCGTTATAGATAGTACTGGCGATTAAACTTTTTCCAGAAGCAGACGCGCCAGCAATACCGACGATGACGCATTGATTATTATCAGACATTATTCTTGCACCCGATGAATTGAATTGGTGTCATATTCTAATACTAGCAGTGTGCATAAAGCGCACATTGTGTATTAGTGTGTAATAGATAAACCGCCTGATTATAGGGAGTTCGGCTTGCAGTTACTAGTGAGTATTTAACCCAAACCTACAAATGGAATAAATAAGCTCAACGCAAACGTTTACAGGCCATAAGATGAAGAAACGAGTGCTTAAAAAGCACTCGTTTTATCGTTACTCGACCATGGTAAATTGGATAGAAGCGGGCTTTTCTTTACCATGCCAGTACATTCGAGCACAGACAGATTCAGCTAGTTGAATGTATTGAGCGGCATGTTCGGAGTCTGGGCGCGCAGCCACCGTTGGACAGCCATTATCAATGTCTTCACGCATAGAGATGTGCAAAGGAATTTGGGCCAATAAGTCCAGACCATACTCACTCGACATTTTCTCAGCCCCTCCAGCACCAAAGATGTGTTCTTTACCACCACAGTGACTGCAAATGTGATAACTCATGTTCTCAACTAACCCTACTACAGGTACTTGTACCTTCTCAAACATAGCCGCACCTTTGCGCGCGTCGGCTAATGCGAGATCTTGTGGCGTAGTGACTATCACAGCTCCAGTCACTGGAATTTGCTGCGCAAGTGTCAGTTGGATATCTCCTGTCCCCGGCGGCATATCGATCACCAAATAATCTAGCTCTGGCCATTCCGTCTCATTCAACAGTTGAGCCAGCGCTTTGGAAGCCATCGGCCCGCGCCAGATTGCTGCTTCATCCTTCGACACCAGATAACCAATCGAATGTGTATAAATGCCATGCGCAGCAATAGGCTGCATCCACTTGTCATCGCGAACGACTGGTGTTGCCTGTTGCTGACCTAACATCATGGGTACGGACGGGCCATAAATATCCGCATCAAGTAGCCCGACTTTTGCTCCAGATTGCGCCATGGCAAGCGCTAGGTTAACTGAAGTTGTCGATTTGCCGACACCACCTTTCGCAGATGTGACTGCAATGACATTTTTGACACCTTTGACTTCATGAACAACATGAGTTTCCAATGGTTTAGGTTCAACAGAAACCTCACACTCAAAAGCGGTGACCCCACCACTTTGCTGCTGATCATGAACCCACTCTGACAAATCGCTAACCAACGCTTTGGCGGCGAAGGGAATCGCGATTTGGATAGCGTTAGCTCCAACCGTGACAATATTTGCCACAGATGCCCATTGCGGAGCTAAACTCGGGTGCTCAAATTGGTTTAACCAAGTACAGAAATCTTGCTTTGAAGTGAACTGACGCATAGGTCCTCCTTATGCATCTAATCGTAGCACTGAGCGGCGCAGGACTGAACCCCGAAAAAACTAAGGTAATCACGCTGATGACTCCTTGGAGTCATTGGTGGGATAAGGTAGTATTACTCTCTATTTTTATACACCTTAAGAAGCGATTATTAAGTATGGCAAACGATCCAAGAAAACTACTGGTCACTTGTGCCCTTCCGTACGCTAACGGTTCGATTCACCTAGGTCATATGCTTGAGCACATTCAAGCTGACATCTGGGTTCGCTACCAACGCCTACGTGGCAACACTGTAAACTTCATCTGTGCTGACGATGCTCACGGCACGCCAATCATGCTAAAAGCACAACAGATGGGTATTACGCCAGAAGAGATGATCGCTGCAGTAAGTGAAGAGCACCAGAAAGACTTCGCTGGCTTCGATATTAGCTTTGATAACTACCACAGCACACACTCTGAAGAGAACCGTGAGCTGGCTTCACACATTTACCTAGAGCTGAAAAAGAATGGCTTTATCTCTAGCCGCACTATCTCTCAGCTGTTTGACCCTGAAAAAGAGATGTTCCTACCGGACCGTTTCGTAAAAGGCACTTGCCCTAAATGTAAGTCAGAAGACCAATACGGTGACAACTGTGACAACTGTGGTGAAACGTACAGCCCAACTGAACTGATTGATCCTAAGTCAGCAGTATCTGGTGCGACACCAGTGATGAAAGACTCTGAGCACTTCTTCTTCGACCTACCTCAGTTCGAAAGCATGCTCCAAGAGTGGACCCGCTCTGGCTCACTTCAAGCTGAAACAGCAAACAAGATGCAAGAGTGGTTTGAGTCTGGTCTTCAACAGTGGGACATCTCTCGTGATGCGCCGTATTTCGGCTTTGAAATCCCAGGTGAGAAAGACAAGTTCTTCTACGTGTGGCTAGATGCCCCTATCGGCTACATGGGTTCATTCAAAAATCTATGTGACAAGCGCGATGACCTAGACTTCGACGAGTATTGGAAGAAAGATAGCACAACTGAGCTTTACCACTTCATTGGTAAAGACATTGTTTACTTCCACTCGCTATTCTGGCCAGCAATGCTTGAAGGCAGTGGTTTCCGAAAGCCAAACAACGTATTTGTGCACGGCTACGTAACCGTAAACGGTGCGAAGATGTCTAAGTCGAAAGGCACATTCATCAAAGCCTCGACTTACTTGAACCACCTAGACCCAGAGTGTCTACGCTACTACTACGCCGCTAAGCTAAACAGTCGTATCGATGATCTCGATCTTAACCTTGAAGACTTCACTCAGCGTGTGAACGCAGACGTGGTCAACAAGATTGTTAACCTAGCGTCTCGTAACGCCGGCTTCATCAGTAAGCGTTTCGAAGGCAAGCTGTCTGAAAACTTCGCTGAGCCAGAGCTATACAACGAATTCGTTGCTGCTGCTGATCGCATTGCAGAGCTTTTCGAAACTCGTGAGTTTGGCCGTGCTATCCGTGAAATCACGGCACTGGCAGACAAAGCCAACCAATACGTTGATGAAAAAGCACCGTGGGTTGTAGCCAAAGAAGAAGGTAAAGACCAAGAGCTACAAGACATCTGTTCTGTGGGTATTAATCTATTCCGCGTTCTGATGACTTACCTAAAACCAGTCATGCCAGAGCTTGCTGCGCGAACGGAAGGCTTCCTAAACGAAGAACTGACTTGGGAAGGTATCGCTGCACCACTAACGGGTCACGAAATCACTAAGTTCAAAGCACTGTTCAACCGTATCGATCCTAAGAAGGTTGAAGCCATGGTTGAAGCTTCAAAAGAAGATGCAGCAGCAGAAGTTGCAGCAAAAGAAGCGGCAGAAGCAGCAAAGAACCAAGCAAGTCAGACTGAACTCGATAAAGAGCCAATTGCAGATGAAATCGAATTCGATGACTTTGCCAAAGTTGATCTTCGTATCGCTAAGATCGTTGAGTGTGAAGAAGTGCCAAAAGCAAACAAGCTTCTCAAATTGCAGCTGGATATCGGTGGTGAAGTCCGTCAGGTATTTGCGGGTATTAAGTCAGCTTACAAACCTGAAGATCTGATTGGTAAGCACACGGTTATGGTGGCAAACCTTAAACCACGTAAGATGAAGTTTGGTATGTCTGAGGGCATGGTACTAGCAGCGGGCCCAGGTGGCAGTGATCTTTGGATCCTTGAGCCGCACGAAGGTGCCCAGCCAGGCATGCGCGTCATGTAAGCCAGCTGACTTTCAGTTACTCAAGCCCCGCTTTTATAGCGGGGCTTTTTTGTGCCCTATTTCACACTTTTGGTGAGTTCGTGCACCTTCTGAGAGCATAACTGCACACCTAAAAACAATAAGTAATTGAAATATAATAGATAAAATTCTGGCATCAAAGCTGCTCCTAGCATTGAGAGGTATCAAGCAACAAGGAGTCAGTCATGTTTGTACTCATTTCTCTCGTTATATCCATTGGCATTTTGCTGGCGATGTTTCACTTTTCAAAACACCGTCAAACGACACTACAGAGAAAATTCGACATTCTCGTATTACTTAGGCAAGTTTTGCTGCTGAGTCGACAGCACAGATCGCTCACTCATCAAGCACTGTCCCTTCAAGATCAATCTCAGAGCTTTCCTGAGTTAGAACGAATCTATGACCAAATGATGGAAAAATCGGGAGAGCTTATCGCTGTGGCACAGTTTGAAAACAAACCTATGTATCGAATACTGCAGCTCAAACTGAAAGGACTGCATAAAGAATGGTCCCAACGTTCTGTTGCGCGCAATCAAGTCATTCATGGGCATGCCATCCGTCATTGTATGTTCATGATGGATGAGGTGGCTATTGCATGGCTGATTGAATCCGGAAGAGAAGAATTGAGTGACGAATACCATCTAAACTGGCAACAAGTGTTAGATAGTATGGAAGTGCTTACTCAGTTACGCGTATGCATTCAAGAAGCACACTACCCGGAGGGAATGCTAAGAGTTAAATACTATTGTGAGAAGTCGAGACGAAAACTTAATCAACTCTCTTTAATTTGTCCAATGTCGATTGCCTCACCGCTAAGCTCAAAGTCCATGCATACTTTGTCCGAAATAGGTGCTTCTGATGATATGGCGCTTTCAGTGGAAGAGCTCTACCAACTGACGACAGATATCTCCCTGATTATTTCTCAGGTGTATGACCAAATGTTGTCGAACATGACAGAAAGTTTGTATTTACCTCTCCCTAAAGTGGCTTTTAGTTAGCCGAACATCCCGTTACAGGTGTATTGCGAGAAAAAAAGCCCTGCTCAAAGAGCAGGGCTTTAGAAAGGGAAAATTTTGCTATTAAAGCATCTTGCGTGCAGCTTCAACCACAACTTTGATTGAACGCGCTTCTGTCTCTTTCAGCGTTGAATGGTCTGGGATCTCTTTCTGAGTACGGTTGATGATAACACCCGCAACACAGCCCGCTTTCAAGCCTGAGCTTGCACACATGGTAAGTAGCGTCGCAGACTCCATTTCAAAGTTCAGCACGCCCATATCTTGCCATTCTTTCATCGAGCCTTGGAAACGCTTGACGACGCGACCTGAGAATGTATCGTAGCGTTCCTGACCTGGGTAGAAGGTATCACTAGATGCAGTAACACCCATGTGTACATTTGCACCAGACTCTTCAACAGCGGCTTTCATCGCTGTCGCCACTTCAAAATCAGCCACTGCTGGGAATTCCATCGGAGCAAAGTGAAGACTAGCGCCATCTAGGCGTACAGAACCTGTTGAAACAATCATGTCACCAACGTTAACGTGTGGCTGAATTGCACCCGTTGTTCCTACTCGTAGGAAAGTACGTACACCTAGTTGCGCCAACTCTTCGACAGCGATCGAAGTAGAAGGACCACCAATACCAGTAGAACAAACAACAACCGGCTTACCATCTAACTCAGCACGGTAAAGTGTGTATTCACGGTGGCTCGCCAAAAATACCGGATTCTCCATTTCTTCTGCGATCTTTTGAACGCGTGCAGGGTCACCTGGGATGATCGCCAACGTGGCACCAGCAAGATCAGCTTCAGTAACGCCTAAGTGAAATACGGCTTGAGACATAGGGGGCTCCTTAGTTTGACGAAACTTGATTCAACACACGAACCTGTTCGTTCTATAAATTTCATTGGGTACTGGAATACTTTATCTGACTCACGCCCACCAAAGAGTGATAAAACTCACATTGATGAGCGCAAACAGTATTAACATTACACATAAAATCGTTTGGCATCACATTTTTATACAAATAGGCTACTCATGTTGCATAAAAAACAGCCTCTATACCATGGATACAGAGGCTGAGAGTTTAGTTAGGAATGTAATGAATCGCTATTCCTGATGGGACTTAAATTTCAATAGTCGAAGTGCATTCAAGGTCACAATCGCTGTTGCCCCACTATCCGCTAATACCGCCACCCAGAGACCAGTAATCCCCAATAAACTCGTGACTAAGAAGACACCTTTCAAACCCAGAGCCAAGAATATATTCTGACGAATATTGTTCAGTGTCGCCCGCGACAGCTCTATCATACCTGCTAACTCCATCAAACGATTGTGAGTAATTGCAGCATCCGCGGTTTCAAGAGCCACATCTGTTCCGCCCCCCATAGCGATACCGATACTTGATGCCTTCATCGCAGGTGCATCATTGATACCGTCACCGACCATAGCAACGTTTGCATTAGCGGAAAGCACCTCAACATAGGTGACTTTGTCCTGAGGCAGAAGGCTGGCTTTGAAATCAATGTCGATCATTGAACTGATCGCTTGCGCGCTGCGAGGGTTATCACCTGTTAGCATAATCGAATTGATACCTAAACCTTTCAGCGCTTTCACAGCTTTGGCGGAATCTTCTCTTAAAGTATCTTGCCAAGCAATCAAGCCCAGTACTGTGTCTTCGTTTTGGACAGCAACTACCACTGTCTTACCTTGCTCTTCCATCTGCTGAATACGAGACTCGATGTCACCGCTCAACTCAAACCCAAGCTTACTTGGTGCAATCGCTTGATACACAACCCCATTCACTACACCTCGAACACCACTACCAATCAACGCCTGTTTGTCCGAAGCCTCTGGTAAGTTAATACCCGTTGATTTTGCTTTGTTCACCAGCGAGACTGCCAGTGGATGGCTTGAGCCCACCTCAATAGCCGCGATACTTTCGAGCACTTCCGACTCTCGAACATCACCCAAGGTGATGATGTCGGTCACTTCTGGTTTGCCTTTAGTCAAAGTACCCGTCTTATCGAAGGCGATGGTTTCAATCTTTCCAAGCTGTTCTAACGCCGCTCCGCCTTTAATTAGAGCCCCACGTTTTGCTGCTGCAGCCAGCCCCGATGTAATCGCTGCTGGTGTGGAGATCACCAGAGCACAAGGGCATGCAATCAATAGCAACGCCAGACCACGGTAGACCCAAGTCTCCCAAGGCTGAGCAAAGAACATGGGCGGTACAATGATCACAAACAGTGACACTAGCATCATGAGTGGTGTGTACCAGCGGCTAAATTTATCTAAGAAACGTTCCAGAGGTGCTTTGCGTGACTCAGCTTCTTCAATTAAATGAAGAATACGATCAATGGCGTTCTCTCCTTGTTTGGAGGTAATCGTAAAACGTACAACCTTATCGACCACAACAGCCCCAGCCATCACAGATTCATTTTGATAGCGCTCGACTGGAATCGCCTCACCAGTGAGTGCACTTTCATCGAAACTGGCGACATCACCGATCAATTTACCATCTGCAGGCAATCTTGCTCCGGGCGAGACCTCGATGATATCGCCAGGTTGCAGCTCACTGGCAGAGACTTCAACACGTTGGCCGTCAATAATTTTGGTCGCGGTTTCCGGCACCAATTCCATCAAGGCTTGCACGCCGCTACGGGCACGAGAAGCTGCAAAAGCCTCTAACTGCTCACCAATCAAGAACAGCAGTAATACCATGGCCGCTTCAACGGTCTCCCCCAGATAAAGAGCACCAAGTGCTGCCACACTCATCAGAGTTTCAATAGCAAAGGGCGTACCTGATTTGGCTAATACAATCGCTTTCTTACCGATGGGATACAGGCCAGCTAAACACGTCAGGATAAACATCCATTCGCTGACTAGAGGAAGAGCCGGTTTGAGCACTGCTGCAACCGCCATCGCCGATGCAATAGCAATAATCTGGGTGTTTTGCTTGAAGATATGTTTCCAACTAGAAGTCGTTTTTTGATTAGAAGAAGAGTTGGGACTGGCAAAGCTAAAGCCAGTATCAAGAATCGTTTGTTCAACCAGTTGCGCCACACCAGAGTGGTCTACTTTTACAACCAATTTTTCTGTCGCAAACAGAACTTTTGCTTCAACAACACCATCAACTTTGTTAACGGCAGTTTCAATTTTTCGCGCGCAGGATGGGCAGTCCATACCACCGATTTTCCAGCTTTGTGTCATTCGAGGGTTTTGTGACAGGCCGGAGTCACTTTCCTCATCGGCTGGATCAGTGCCACTGCCACAACGGTCTGAGCTACAGCAGTCCGAATCTGACGTTTCAACGCCTGCCATCTTAATGGTCGAAAATTTTGGACTGGCACAAGAGTGAGTATTTGATGGGTTAACCGCTACTTTGTCTGAACGACATGCTTGATGTTTAGTGCACATAAACTTATCTCCATTGAATGTACACCTTAATCATAAACCTTGGAGTCAGCTCCAAGGTCAACTATTTTTTATGTCTTGAGGAGAAATTTTTTTCTGTCTCGCCACTTCATCAATCAAGACAGCGTCATGAGTGCAAAACGGTTGCGAATTAATACTGGTGATCGAGGGGTCCTCCTCCACTAGCTCTGCAGTCCCACCTTTGATTAAGTCGGCTAAATGCATGCGCAATGCCAAAGTGGCTAGGATGCCGAACACAATCGAACCAAGCGCTTGACCATACAGCACGCCCAATGCCCCGAACCAATTCGATCCTAAATAGACAAACGGTAACGTCCCTAACGTCGCTTTACCTAAGTTTAGCGCTGTAGAATAGAGCGGTTTACCGAGATTGTTAAATGAGGTATTGGCCACAAATTGAGCGCCATTAAAAATAAAGCTTGCGGCCACATAGGTACAAAAGGCAGAGACAATAACCGCCGCATCTCCTTTTAAACTGAACCCAGAAATCACTAAAGGTTGTGCGAAGTAGAGAATAAGACAAACCAAAATCGTGTAAGTGGTCGTAACAATCAGCGAGTTGTTTAACGTATCTCGTACCCGATCAATCCGCTCCGCTCCGAAGTTTTGACCTATGATAGGCCCGACCGCACCCGACAAAGCAAAAATCACAGCAAAGCACACTGGGATCAAGCGTCCGATTACCGCATAACCTGCAACAAAATCTTCGCCGTATTGTGCAATCGATGTAGTGACAATCGCGTTACCAATCGGAGTCGCGATATTAGTAATCACGGCCGGAATTGCAATCGTCAGAATAGCTTTAAGGTTGTTGCTCCACGCAGATAGCGAAAGTGGTGCCACCAACCGATGAATACGAATTAAAGGGGTGATGGAGAAAAACAGTACGGTAAAACGAGCAAAAACAGTGGCAATAGCCGCACCTTCCACATTCCAGCCAAAACCAAAAATGAAAATCGGATCGAGAATGGCGTTTGCAATACCGCCAGCCAAGGTCGCCCACATTGAACGCTTCGCATCTCCCGCAGCTCTTAAGCCCGCGCCCGCGGACATAGCAATCGCTATTACTGGCCCACTCGGAATAAGAATCCTCAAATAAGCTTCTGCACGCTCTGCTACGTACCCTTTTGCACCAATCGCGTGCAGCAATTCAGGAATGTAGAGAAACATAACCACGCTGACCACACTACTGATAACAAAAGCCGTGGCAATAATACTGCTACTCAATCGCCTTGCATGATCACGCTGTTTAGCCCCTATCGCTTTAGAGACTAATGCCCCCATAGCGATCGAGGTACCAATAGAAATAGAGGTGGAGAAAAACACCAATGTACCAGCAAAACCGACCGCAGCAGCTAATTCAACTTGCCCTAACATGCTGATAAACAACATATCCAGTAAGTCGACAACAAACAGGGCCATTAAACCCACAGAGCCTGCCCCTGACATCACTAGTATGTGGCGCATGGTTGAGCCTTCAACAAATTTAGCGCTCTGATCCTGCATGCTCCTCCTAAGGGTTTTGCTGATATCAATAACAACAAGAGGCGCATCGTTGCGCCTCTTTCTAAAATTTATAACACGCCACTATACTGGATGTTTAAAGCAATCGTCGAGATTCTTCGCCACCGCTCTGAGTACATCACGACGTGTAATAATGCCGACGAGTTTGCCGTTATCAATCACCGGATACACTTTCGGTTTACCCACTTGCATCATATCTGCCAGCTCAATAATTGAGGTATCAGGTCCAACCGAAATAACATCAGGATGCATGCAGTCCGAAACAATGTGAGTATCCTGACAGTAGTAACTGACCTTAACCAGTTTATCTAGCAAGTCATGCCCTGAAAGAAAACCAATCACTTGTTCTTTTTCATTAATAACCGGTCCACCGAGATAACTCGACTTCATCACTTTTTCCAGCGCAGCACTTAATGACATTTCAGGTTTAAACGTCACGGCTTGCAGTGTCATGTAATCTCTTACTTTCAATGATTCCATTTGTATCTCCTTAAAGAGCAAGTCACGCTTGCCATATTGTAATTGTTGTCTAATTTCTTGATTTTACTAAATTGAAAACAACAATTTTTCCAATAGACGTTACCTATCACAGAACTAGTCGCCGGGACAGTTGGACTGCGCATCACGTGTGGCCAGCCAACTACTGAACAATGAGACACAAAACGGGACACAATAGGTCAAAGACGCTTTGACCCAGTTGACAGAGCCTTCCCCAAGAATCGCATCATACTGGTTGATGAAATTGAGTAACGTGCCGACTACGGCCGCAATGATCAGCGCTCTTTTGGTCATTTGTGCATTCATATGAGCAAGCCTTATGTTTGTATCAATACTTGGTGACCTAACTAAACTATAGTTAGAAGATTTAAAGCAGTGAAAGATTCCCCCTCGCCCAACATGCCAGCGCGACACCAAACATATAGCTTGAGCAAATACAAAACAGGCCCATCATCAAGAGGGCCTGTTTTTTATGATTTCCAACGCTCAGCAGCTTTCGTATCCGACTCTCGGGATTCAACCCAACGAGTCTCTTCTGTTGTGCGTTCTTTTTTCCAAAACGGTGCTTGGGTCTTGAGATAATCCATGATGAATTCGCAGGCTTCAAACGCCGCACCTCGGTGAGCACTTGAAACACCAACGAAAACTATCTGATCGCCAATATCTAAATCACCGACACGATGAATGACACGAACATCAAGCAAAGGCCAGCGCTGCTCGGCTTTGTGGCAAATTTCGTCGAGTGCTTTTTCTGTCATCCCCGGATAATGCTCCAGAGATAGCCCAGTGACCTTATCGCCAAGGTTCATGTCTCTTACTTTGCCAACAAATGTAACGACGGCGCCAGAGGCTGTGCCCTGTGCGAGAGCTTCGTACTCAGTGCCAACAGAAAAATCTTCGAACTGAACAGACACACGTTCCATGATTAACCTCCTGTCACAGGAGGAAAAAAAGCCACTTCATCACCATCACTCAAAGGGTGCTCAAGAGACACAATAGACTGATTCACTGCTGCCAGTAATTTGCCCGGTTCCAACGCTAAGTCCCATTTACCTTCGCGGGCTGCAAGGTCCGCTCGTAGTGCTTCTACGGTCTCAAAACGAGCTTCTAGTTCAAGTTCATCAGTATCAACCAATTCACGGGTTTGAGCAAAAAACAGAACTTTAATCATGCATCCACCTTAAAATGACCTGACTTACCACCCGTTTTCTCCAGCAGACGAACTTGGCCTATCACCATGTCTTTTTGTATAGCTTTACACATGTCGTAGATAGTTAATGCGGCCACTGATGCAGCGGTTAGGGCCTCCATTTCAACACCGGTCTTACCTGCCAACTTACACACAGACTCAATACGAACCATATTTTCAGCTTCGATCGCTTCTAGCTGCACTTCAACTTTAGACAGCAATAAGGGGTGGCAAAGTGGAATTAAATCCCAAGTTTTCTTCGCGGCTTGAATACCGGCAATACGCGCGGTCGCAAACACGTCACCTTTATGATGAGAACCAGACACAATCAATTGCAAAGTCTCAGGCTTCATATGAACAAAAGCTTCAGCGCGAGCTTCTCGTACCGTTTCTACTTTGGCCGATACATCAACCATGTTTGCTTCACCAGAAGCGTTGATATGAGTGAATTCGCTCATTAACTACTCCTGAAGGTTAAACCGTTAGGTGAGGCATAAAGTTACATGGGCGGTGGGTTGCATCGAGTTGCTGCTTAATGATCTTTGTCCAACCTGTACGACAAGCACCTGTCGAACCCGGCATTGCAAAGATGACAGTATGGTTCGCAAAGCCCGCAATCGCGCGTGATTGAATGGTCGATGTACCGATTTCTTCGTACGACACCTGACGGAACAGCTCACCAAAACCTTCTACTTCTTTGTCAAACAGAGGCTTAAGTGCTTCAGGTGTACTATCGCGAGAGGTAAAGCCCGTACCACCGGTAATCATCACAGCTTGCACGCTTTCATCCGCAATCCACTGAGAAACGATCGCACGGATTTTGTACATATCGTCAATCACGATCTGCTTGTCCACCACGTTGTGACCCGCTTCTTTTGCGTTCTCAACCAGATACGCGCCAGAAGTATCATTTTCTTCTGTACGTGTATCAGAGACGGTTAACACTGCAATGTTTGCTGGTTGAAATTTGCTTTCTGCGTGACCCATTTGTTCACCTACCTATTTCGATTTGTTCAGATTGCGCCAAGCTGAGGCTTAGCCCAACATAATATGATTTGAGAATTGAGTATCAGCGTTTAGCCGCCTATCGATGCGAGATGCGGTGTCATGCCCGCATTGCCATCATGAAGGAAGTGGCTCACTGATTTCGTCTGTAATTGAGCCTGAATACGCTCAATCAACGCATTTTCTTGCGAGTCTTGCTGCAATAAGTCACGCAGCTCAACACCATGTTCACCAAACAGGCACAAGTGCAATTTGCCTTTAGCCGAGACACGTAAGCGGTTACAGCTCTCACAAAAGTCTTTTTCGTAAGGCATAATCAGACCGATTTCACCTTGATAGTCAGGATGGATAAACACCTGAGCAGGTCCATCGTTGTTTGCACGCGCTTTAAGTAACCAACCATTGGCAATCAGCTGATTACGAATCGCTACACCTGAAACATGATGATTGTGGAAGAGCTGATCCATCTCACCCGTTTGCATCAGTTCAATAAAACGCAGCTGAATTGGGCGGTCTTTAATCCAACCTAGGAACGCTGGTAATTCGTGAGAATTGAGGTCCTTCATCAACACCACGTTTACTTTGATCTGCTCGTAGCCAACTTCAAAGGCGCGATCGATACCGGCCATCACTTGTGCAAACTTATTTTCGCCAGTAATTTGATGAAACATTCGTGGGTCAAGACTATCAACACTGACATTAATGTGGGTCAATCCAGCTCGTTGCCAATCCGCGACCTGCTTTTCCATCCGGTAACCATTGGTGGTGGTGGCGATCTTATCAATACCTTCGGTCTCCGAAACGGTACGAATAATATCGGTAAAATCTTTACGCAAGCTTGGCTCACCGCCAGTGATACGGACTTTCGACGTGCCACAGTCAGCAAACGCTCTAACCACACGTTTGATCTCTGGAAGCGTTAAAAAAGACGAGTTTTTCTGTCCCGAGGGTTGATAACCATCAGGCAGACAATATGTGCATTTAAAGTTACAGACATCTGTAACAGAAAGACGCAAATAGTAAAACTTGCGTCGAAATCTATCTTCGAATTGTTGCGCCACGGAACACCTTTCCAAACACGGGAGGCGATAATCATTTCCAATTATGCCCTGGTGACAATCAGTCACTGGCTCAGCACGCATATTCATTATGAACTTAGCCCGATGAGCTCGGAGTTATGGCAACTGCCTATTAAGATCTGCGCTTAAAGACAGCAGCTGACGATAAAATACTTAATAATTGTGTGTGTTTCTACCCTAAACAGAAAAAAATCACACCCAGCGCCCAAAATACCTCGTATTGAGTACTTTCAGCAGTTCAATTATTCTAGATTGTAGATGAATATGATCAAATAAGAACAAAATTGATGACTCTGTACTGTACAAAAAAAGTGGTCGCCATTGGTGGTGGCCACGGCCTAGGGCGTATGTTGGCGGCTTTGAAAGACTTTGGTGGAAATGCGACAGGCATTGTTGCTACTACAGATAATGGAGGCTCGACCGGAAGGATCCGTCACTGTCAGGGAGGCATAGCTTGGGGTGACACCCGAAACTGTATCAACCAATTAATTACCGATCCTTCAATCAGTTCGATGATGTTTGAATACCGCTTTAAAGGTTCAGGCGAATTAGATGGTCACAACTTAGGCAACTTAATGCTAACTGCACTCGACAACCTTTCGGTTCGGCCTTTGGATGCAATTAACCTTATTCGTAACATGCTGAAAGTAGACGTGAATATCATTCCAATGACAGAGCACCCCGCTGATTTGAAAGCACTAGCTCCAGACGGCCAGTGGGTGACCGGAGAAACGAGTGTCGATGAAATGCCAGAGAAACTGATACGACTCGACTTAGAGCCCGAAGTTCCCGCGACCACTGAAGGCGTGCTGGCGATAGAGCAGGCTGACGCAATCATTCTTGGTCCGGGCAGTTTTCTAACCAGTATTATGCCGCCGTTGTTATTATCTGAAATTGGTCGAGCCATTGAGAATAACAAAAAAGCTCAACTGGTTTTCGTTGAAAACCTCTCTCCAGAACAGGGGCCAGCCAGTAAGTTGACCCTTAAAGAAAAGCTAGAATGGTGTCAGCGTGCTTGCCGCGGGCGTAAAATTGATGTGGTACTGGGTGAAGAAACGCATCCCGAATTAAACGACTGGAATTGCGTGACGACGCCTCTGGCTTCACCGAATCGAGACTGGCGACACGACAGAAGCAAATTGCAATCTGCCGTAGAATCGCTATTTTGTCAGTAATGCTCTGTAACGCTGTTGGGTTTCACTCAACAGCGCGACCATTTGCAGCTGCGTCGCTGAGACATCGAGTTGCTGACCCGATTTAGCCTTGGCATCCACTTCAACAGCGTATGCACAGAGAGATTCAGCGCCAAAGCTCGCTGCACTGCTCTTTAGCGCATGACTAATCTCTTTTAGATAGGCATCTTTATCCAAATCTTCGTCAGTGCTTAGCTTCTCAATGTATTGCACCAGCTCCCCGAGAAAGATATCGAGTAAAATGGGGACATTATCGGCACCAATTTCACTGGCCAATCTGTCTATTTTGGTTTGATTTAAGACTTCCATGATCGATTACTGTGTTTCCTTAGTGTTCCAGTTTTGTAGCTTACGATAAAGCGTTGATGGGCTGACATCTAAGTAACCCGCCGCTTTAGGAATATTTCCTTCACAGGCCTTAATCGCTTGCTCGATGGCTTTCTTCTCTGTTAACCACAGAGGGAAAATGTCATGCACAGAAAAGCTGTCTTTGTCCTGCAGTTCAATCCTTATCTGCCTCTCAACTGGCTGGTTAAGTGGTGGTGGCAACATATCCATCGAGATATTTTCACCATTGTTGAGCACCACTACATTTCTCAGCACGTTTTGTAACTGACGCACATTGCCTGGCCACTCGTATTGGGCAAAACGACTAACAACTTCTGGTGCCAATCGGACAAAGTCCTTTCCTTCCTCTTTAGACATAAAGCCTAGCAGAGAGTAAGCAATTTCTATGACATCATCACCACGCTCTCTCAAAGGAGGTAAGTGCAATGGGATCACGTATAAACGATAGTACAGATCTTCACGAAAGCGCCCTTCCTGCACCTCTTTCCATGGATCGCGATTGGTCGCACAAACAAAACGTACATCGACACTCTTCATTTTCGAGGAGCCCACTTTTTGAAATGTGCCCGTTTGGATAAAGCGTAGCAACTTAGTCTGCAGATCTAAATCCATTTCACACAGCTCATCGAGAAAGAGAGTACCACCATCGGCAAGTTCTGCTGCGCCTTGACGATCAGTAGCAGCCCCCGTGAACGCGCCTTTCACGTGACCAAACAACTCGCTTTCAATCAGATCTTTGGGAATGGCTGCACAGTTGATCGCAATAAAAGGTTTGTCACCACGCTTACTAGCAGCGTGAATAGCTTCAGCACACACTTCTTTGCCCGTACCGCTTTCTCCAGTAATAAAAATACTGGCTTTACTCGCTGCAGCGGAGTCAATGGTGCGATAGACAGCCTGCATAGTGTGGCTACTGCCGATAAAGCCTTGATAGTTCTGATTACCAGGATTATCTGCTTCATTTTTCAACTTCGTCGCTTTGCGAATAGCGTTGTTGACCGTGACACGAAGCCGGTCAGCTTCACATGGTTTGATAAGGAAATCCTGTGCACCATGACGCATCGCTTCTACTGCCGTGTCAATCGAGCCGTGAGCCGTCATGAAAATCACTGGAACATCAGGGGTTTTCTGTTTTACTGCGTGTAAGACATCCATACCAGTCATGTCTGGAAGTCGTAGATCCAACAAAATTAAATCTGGAGTGCGAAAGTTGAGACTCTCGATAGCATCACGCCCAGTGCCAACGATATTAATATCGATGCCCAATGGAGTGAGATAAGAACGGTACAACGCCGCGACTGACGCTGTGTCTTCCACCATCAAAAGATATCTTGACTTTTGTGTTTGCGTATTTTGTTGCATAACCTAGCCGAATTTTTCTTCGCAATTTGTATAAATGATTGCATTGCGCTTTGCATTTTGCAAATTTATTGTTTAAAAAACGAGAAACGCCCTAAAATTGGCGTAAAAAAATTGGCACGTTAAATGCTGCTCAAACAATGACCCTTTGGGTCACCTAGCCAACTGACGTTGTTAGTGAACTTAGTTTTCACAACTTACAGCCAATAGGATGTTACCTACTGGCTATTTTTTTGCCTGTCAGAAGTTCATTCAGCTATTCACTATGAACTGCTGGCGCAATTTCTCTATCTGATCTCGTTTTTCAGCTGCCGCTTCGAACTCCAGATCCTGAGCATGCTGATACATCTGCGCTTCCAACTTGCTGATCTCTTTTTCAAGCTGTTGGGGTGTCATCGCATTATAGGACTGGGAGGGCTCAGCAACTTCAGACAACGGGACCTGTTTATTAGTTCGTTGTTTTTTGCTCTTAGCAATATCACCAAGTTCCATAATATCTTTGATATTACGCTTTAGTGCCTGCGGCTCAATGCCCATCTTAGCATTATAGGCTTGTTGTTTCTCTCTACGACGGTTGGTTTCTCCCATCGCCTTATGCATAGATTTCGTTACAGTATCGGCATAGAGGATCGCTTTACCACTAATATTCCGTGCCGCACGGCCTATGGTCTGAATTAACGAGCGTTCCGAACGTAAGAAGCCTTCTTTGTCGGCATCAAGAATAGCCACCAGTGAAACTTCTGGCATATCCAAACCTTCTCGCAACAAGTTGATACCAACCAAAGCGTCAAACTTACCTAGTCGTAAATCACGGATAATTTCCACACGTTCGACCGTATCGATATCAGAATGGAGATAACGAACGCGAACATCGTGTTCCGTTAAATACTCAGTGAGATCCTCTGCCATTCGCTTTGTCAACGTTGTTACAAGGACACGTTCGTCTTTGGCAGAGCGAAGGTGGATTTCAGACAATAAGTCATCTACCTGTGTCGCTACAGGGCGAACTTCTAATTCGGGGTCTAACAAGCCTGTCGGGCGCACAACTTGATCGGCAATTTCACTATCCGATTTTTCCAGTTCGTAGTTACCGGGTGTAGCAGAGACAAATATCGTTTGGGGTGCGAGAGATTCAAATTCTTCAAATTTAAGTGGACGATTATCCAGCGCTGAAGGCAATCGAAAACCAAATTCCACCAAGGTCTCTTTACGAGATCGGTCTCCTTTATACATGGCGCCAATCTGCGGTACCGTCACATGAGACTCGTCAATCACTAACAAACCATCATCGGGCAAATAGTCAAACAAAGTTGGAGGCGGCTCACCTTCACTACGACCACTCAGATAACGTGAATAGTTTTCGATACCAGAGCAAAAACCAAGCTCGGTCATCATCTCAATATCAAAGTGAGTCCGCTGTGAGATGCGCTGCTCTTCAAGTAACTTGTTGTTGTCCAATAAGTATTTCTTGCGACTTTCCAATTCAACTTTAATGTTCTCTATCGCATCGAGGATCTTATCTCTGGGTGTGACGTAATGCGTTTTGGGGTAGATAGTAAAACGCGGCAAATCGCGCTGTTTCACTACCCCAGTGAGAGGGTCGAAAACACTGATACAGTCGATTTCATCATCAAACATTTCAATCCGGACAGCATCTTGATCAGATTCTGCTGGGAAAACATCAATCACTTCACCACGGACACGGAACTGACCTCGCTCAAAAGCGACATCATTGCGGCTGTACTGCAACTCAGCCAGTCGACGCAGAATATCACGTTGATCCATCACGTCACCACGACGCACATGCAGCATCATTTGTAAGTAAGACTGAGGGTCACCCAGACCATAAATCGCGGAAACAGAAGCCACTATGATAGCGTCTTTGCGCTCAAGTAAGGCTTTGGTCGCTGATAGACGCATTTGTTCAATGTGGGCGTTCACAGAGGCATCTTTCTCTATAAACGTATCCGTTGTCGGTACGTAGGCTTCAGGTTGGTAATAGTCATAGTAAGAAACAAAGTATTCAACCGCATTGTTAGGGAAGAATCCCTTCATCTCTCCATAAAGCTGTGCTGCCAGTGTTTTATTCGGTGCAAGCAGGATGGCCGGACGCTGTGCCTGTGCGATAACATTAGCTAGGGTAAATGTCTTGCCTGAACCTGTTACACCCAACAAGGTTTGATGCGCGAGCCCCGAATCTAATCCGTCCAACAACTGGCTAATCGCGGTTGGTTGGTCGCCTGATGGCTGGTAATCCGACACTAAATCAAAAACTTTGCTCATTGGCACCTCATCCGTACATGAAGAATAAATCGGGTCTATTTTGACTGTATGAATATACAGAAACAATAGCTAAAGAAAAAATAACCGCCTGTTTTAAATATTTTGTCCTCATAACGCTAGATCCTAATATTCAATCCTGCTACCATCTTTGGCCCTAAACTGTGTGCGCTCTAATCTTTGCGTAAAAACTCATTCACAGCTTACTCACATCTATGGTTAATCAACCAGTTTATCCACACGATTCAAAAAAACCTCTACCATCATCAGTTATGTTCTAGCCTGCTACTGAAGCTTTAATGTACAACAAGTTACCACTGAACTTTTATTGGTTACTTTTTCATCTAAAAATCGATTGCTTCGACGTTATTTCATTTATCAAGTTTAATTAACACACTTATCCACAATTTTGGTGGATAAGTAAACCTAACCTTTACGCTTCAAGGGCTAAAAAAAAGTAAAGCACTTTCTAACAAAAATATTTAACTCAATGAGGCGATTTTGAGGTTGACAGAGTCTCATCCCGTAGATAAGATTCGCAGCGCTTAAACGCAATTCCCCCTTAGTTCAGTTGGTAGAACGGCGGACTGTTAATCCGTATGTCGCAGGTTCGAGTCCCGCAGGGGGAGCCAAATTCAGAAAAAAGCTCAATCGAAAGGTTGAGCTTTTTTCGTTTTCAAGAAGATTGCACGCCCTAACGATCGTTTCCCAACGTTTTGCGCAAACATTACCCACTTAGCAGTACTTACTCGTCCCTGTTGTTTATTGTCATGCCTATAGGAGCGATGGCTGGTCATTGTTGGCGGCCTGCGACAACAATCGAAATTTCATCTGCATATTTATTTGCCAAAATAATTTTGGTTTTCCTGTACTACAAGCACTACTCAATTGCGGTGCAAAGCGAAGAAAAATGACTTCCGATCCGAGTAGACAGAAATCGAGAAGCTCAACAGAATGAAGCACTCGTTTATAAAACCAATAATACGAGTTTCAAAAAATAAAATAAAAACATGAGACAACGTGCGGACAATGAATACTTTGCCCTGTGGCCCGCTTCTCAATACTCCAATGAAACATGTGTGCATTTAGCTGACTAAGCCGTATTGAAGGGTACCAACTATGAACTGCGTTGACTCAAAATTTCAATCTGATTGCTCTCAAGCCACATCGTGTGCAACTAGCCAATCTTTACGCTCACCGATAAAACCGACCTGCCAATCATTCGGCGGGTGCTTGGGATGTCAAATTCATACCTTATCTGGATATGGAGGCTGCACAGCCTACGAGACTCAGCCTGCAGAACCTACCTGTTGCCTACGCATATTAACCGTTTTGCGCGGTGAACGATTGCTTTGGCACAATGGTCAAGATCAACCGCTTGAACTGGAACCCGGTAAGAGTGTTCTTATTTTATCCACCGACCAGTTCAATGACGTTTTTATAAGTACAGAAGAAACCTTTGTTGAGATCGCCGACATTCGGTTTGAATGTCACTACTTGGGCAAGATTCATCACCAAATTCAAGAAGTGCTAAAAAATCGTAGCCTTGAACCTCTCGCTGACAATCGACCTTGGGTATTTGATACAAGCTTTGATATTCAGCGCTTTCTCAGTCAGCTCGATATCAATGAAACAACCCATACACAAGAGACAACAACACCCCTGTACACTGTTTCACAAGCCTATCAGTGTTTGTCAAAGTTACTAGGGCAGCTGGAGATGATTCAGCCCAACCGAAAGACTGATGATAGCGCATGTTTATCCAATCGAACTCTGAACAAGATCCGTAAAGCACATTCTTTAATCGAGCAAGAACCTGGCAAAAACTGGAGTATTGCAGAGCTATGCAAAGAAGTGGGTACCAATGAAACGAGCTTTAAACGAGGATTCAAGTTGCTCTTCAATACGACATTCTCCAAGCGGCTACAACAAACACGAATGGATATCGCTGCAACAGAACTCGAGTTCACTGACCAGCCTATTATAGATATTGTATACAAAGTAGGCTACTCAAGCCCTTCTCACTTCACCAAACTGTTTAAGCAACATTTTGGACAAAACCCTCTTCAATATCGTAAGTGCCGCCAAAGAGCCTGATATTACCCTTCTGTCTTTCCCTCTGGTAGCAAGTTGAGACCAGCCCCGGCGTACGTCGGGGTCTTTTTACTAGAGTGTTTGTACTAATGCAATAATAGACATAATAGCCAATAAGTGATAATGTTTCTCATTATCAAAAAATAATTATTAATAAAACTATGGCTTACTACCGTATTCCTTTCCACTTAGATCTCATGGAGGAGTCTATCCAAACCAATGGAAACATTGTATTTAAACATCCTAGATGTGAATTTTCCCTAAGGTGTAATCAACTTAATGATGATGTGGTGCTGAGCGAGTTCCATGGCCACTTCAGCTCTCCTATCCAACTCGATACACAAGACAAAACTGAGTTCGATTCTGTTACCATCATGCTTAACTTTGGCAATGCGGTTTACTATTATATCGACAGTTTAGCCACCCCTCGTATCCTCCCCAGCCAAGCATTGGCCTTGTGCTATTCTGATGCGAGAACAGGTATGTGCCGATACCAACCTCAACAAACCCATCTATTTGCGATACAGATGCCGAGAAAAGTGTTGATGGAATATCTGGATGTCATGCAAATCGGCGACGACATCCAAGACAAGCTTCGACGTAGGGAACCCTTTCTGACAATGAAGCCCGCAACGGAGACATTCAAACGATTCGCGGATCGCCTATCTCTAGCATCTACGTTCAATGACACGCTGCACCATCACTTATCCTACTCGTTTATAACGGAAGCCACCCGATACCTGTTTGCAAATGATGATGTCCGATGTACACGTATAGACAATTGCAATGGTCTCGAAAGAGCCATCGATATTCTTGATAAAGAATACATGGTGCCCACGACTATCACACAACTGGCCCGACGAATTGGCACCAACGAAACATCACTCAAGCAGTGGTTCCGCAAAGAGCTAAATACCACAGTGCACCAATACATTGTCCAACAACGTATGGCCAAAGCAGCCGAGTTGTTAAGTATGCATGCACTCTCCATTTCACATGTTGCGCAAGAGGTAGGCTATGCCAATCATGGCCATTTTGCCGCGGCATTCAAAAAAGAGTTCGGCTGTGCTCCCTCGGCTTATCCGTCAGAGTCCCCCTCGACACAGTATCACCACACACTGTAAGTAACGCTTAACACAATAATCACGGCCGTTTGAAATCTAGAAAAAGAACAAAAGATCTCTTAAAAAGTGCTTTAAATACAGCGCGTTAAATACAAAAGCCAAGATATATGCAAATTTCCTCTAAAAGCTCGCGTTTGAATTTTACTCATTCATTGTCGAAAACGCCTATTCGCGCGTTTTTTTCCCCTGATTGAGTTAGCGCCTCGACGATGAGATTTGCACCATAGACGATAAAATCATAAATAGAAGGATTCCGTAAAATGTTCAGGCACCGTTTCTCACTTTCTCCGCTCTCACTCGCAGTGTTGACGGCAATACTAAGTCCAGCCGTTGCTGCCAGTAACCAGGGTCAGGAAGTGATGATCATCGAAGCGACTAAGCAGGACATTCCCTTAGAACGTGTCGACAATGCCATCTTAATCAAAACTGGTGAGGAGCTTGAGAAAGCGGGGATCCACGAAGTGAAAGATTTAGAGAAAGCATTTCCGGGGCTGATGATTCAGACACGAGGTAACCGCACGTATGCCAATACAACCGTACGAGGCGTTAGCTCACCAGACTATTATTCACCCACAATTAGTATCTACGTTGATGGTGTACTGCAAGACAGTGCATTCCTTACCCAGCAGTTATTGAACGTAGAACAAGTCGAATTACTCAGAGGTCCTCAAGGCACGCTATACGGAGGTAATGCTCAAGGTGGTGTCATCAACATTACGACCAAAAAGGCTACCGATGAGACCCTAGCTTCAGCAGGTGTTACCTACAGCAATCGAAGTCAACAGCTTGATGGCTCAGCCGCCGTCGCGATTAGCGAAACAACCTATGCTGATGTTGCAATCCGCTCATTAAAAGACGAAGGAAACATTCGTCATATTCCAAGCAATACGGATGACGCCAATGAAACCGAAGATTTTAGCGGTACTGCCCGATTCCACTATCTGCCTGAGCAATCACCACTCTCCCTCACCTTTTCAGTATCTTCTGCGCACTTAGACAGCCATGAAGAGTGGTATTTAACTCAAGAGGAATATAACAACAAGGCGACCAGCCAAGACATCCCTGAACTTAAACGTGTCGTCAATAGCTATGCTTTAAATGTGGGTTACGATCTTGGGGCTACCCAGTTAACCAGTATCACGGCGTACCAGAACCGCAACGTTGACCGTCAGTTTGTCGGTGGAAAATGGGTTGAAAATCAAAACACCTTCAGCCAGGAGATTCGTGCCAACACTCGATTCAACGATGACCTTTCTGCACTAATCGGCGGCTACTACGAGAATAGACGCTTTGATGTTAACGCGGGTGCTCACAATGACATCAAGACCGATACCTATGCTCTATTTGGCCAAGCAACTTATGCGCTAACACAAAGTGTCGACCTCACTGGCGGATTACGCGCATCTAGATTCTCCTCCGAGTCCGACTTTGGCGGTAACTCCGCTTGGATGATTGACAGTTACCAATCGGAAAAGTCGGAAAGTGTGGTTTCACCAAAAGCGGCGCTTGGCTGGCAAGTGGATGAGGACTCGCGAATATTTGCCTCAATAACCAGCGGTTACAGGCCTGGTAGCTTTAGTCCAGTTCCACGCAGCTCAGGCGATACCAATGGCTATGATGCAGAGAAATCTCTAAATGGTGAATTGGGATGGCGAACCATCTTGCTCGATCAAACGCTACACTTTAGTGGCGCTCTATACTGGATCGAAACCAAAGATATTCAATTGTACACGGGCAACCCCAATAGTCAGGTCCTAACCAATATGGGCGATGCTCAAAGTAAAGGCATTGAACTCGACCTTGCTTACTACCCAACAGATGATCTGACGCTGACACTAGGTGCCACCTTCGGTCAGTCGACATTCGAATCGGGCAACAATGGTATTCAAGGCAACACTCTGCCGTATGCACCGGATACAACCGCTGTAGCTGGGCTTGAATATTACTTGCCTCAAACCTGGGTAGAGGGCGATATTTCAATCATTACCAACGCACGATACACCTCAAAAATCTACTTTGATGAAAACAACACGGTGGCACAAGACGGCTATGCTCTCGTTGACGTAGCTATTCAGTATACCATCAATGACAACCTCTCTTTCCGCTTGTTCAGTCATAACTTGACCGACAAAGAGTACGTCACCTATGCGTACACTCGAAGCAACACGCGCTACAGCAACTACGGTACTGCGCGAGAGGTTGGCTTGAACATGAAGCTGGAGTGGTAATACCATGAACACCGCTCAAACAACGCTGGGCCTCAAACCACTACTGGCGGTTCTTGCTGGCGTATACACCATACAAAGCCTCGTTGGGATGTTTACACTGCAAGGGCTACCTGCCGTGTTGCGCTCTGAGGGTATCTCAACCTCTCAAATCGGCTTGTTTTATTTAGCGATGCTACCATGGGCGTTGAAATTCTTATGGGCACCCTATGTGGAAGCAATGCGAAAGCGCCGCGGACTGTTGAGCCATGGGAAACTGATTGGTTTTGCCCAATTAGGCGTTGTTGTCATCCTCACTGGAATGGCTTTAACTTCAGCGATACAGCTCCCTGCCCTGTTGTTTATCAGCGTGTTTGCTCTGGCTTTATTCTCTACTGTTGCAGATATCAGTACGGATGGCTTAGCGGTCGATCGATTGCCGCAAAGAAGTCGTCATTTAGGCAACTCAATGCAAGTCGGAGGCGCTTACATCGGTGCTCTATTTGGTGGTGGACTTTTCATCTATATGATGGGGGTCTACCAATGGCAAACGGCGCTGTATGTTCTGATGACACTCATTGTTGCGATGTCACTACCAACAATTGCATTGT
This sequence comes from Vibrio neptunius, assembly GCF_000967495.1. Classification (GTDB taxonomy): domain Bacteria; phylum Pseudomonadota; class Gammaproteobacteria; order Enterobacterales; family Vibrionaceae; genus Vibrio; species Vibrio neptunius. The sequence goes on from NZ_JXXU01000019.1 coordinate 44,529, forward strand.
TTCGTAAAGAGGTGCCTTCACCACAACTTCAAATCGAATCGTGTCACCCTTCATTGCTCAGGGCCTGGAACAGTTCCAGCGTTCGTTTGGGGTTACTCATGGTAATAGTATGCCAAATAGGGACACGAGGCGTGCAATCAATGATGATGCCTTATCTGTTTGATCAAGGTCTTCAATTGACCGATCTAGGTGTACTTGCCGCAGGAGGTGGTGCCATCACTGGACTGATCGGGGTACTAGTCAGTGCCATATTAATGAAACACTTTTCTGCTCGTACCATGCTGCTAACCTGTTTAAGTTTAGAAGCCTTGGTCTTTGCCTGTTTCTTCCTCGATACGCAAGAGCTCATCATAAGCGCATTCCATTTACCGATCCTCTACGTGCTAAGCTCAGCAGTAGCCGCCGCGAAGTTTGTGGCCCTTTATACCCTGATGATGGAATGGGCATACGGCAAGCAAGCTGGTGTGGACTTCACCCTCTTCCAGTCCACAGACATGGCGGTTGCCATTCTGATGGCACTGGCAAGTGGCATTGTCATCGCCAACTTAGGTTATGGCGCCCACTATGGCATTGCGGTTATTGCAACTGTCATTGCTTTTGGGCTTGGTTTTCTTCGCCTCTCTACACCAAGGTCATCACCCCAACCTCAAGTTACCTAATCCCATAACGCCCACCAATGGTGGGCAAATTTACCCTCTCCCATCAGCCACATGAACGCATGTGGCTTAGGGAGGCTCAACCTAAATTTGATAAAAGTAAGATGCCAACATGTCGAATAACACTGATCTAATTACCCAGTTTGAACAGGCGCTCTGCGATACTTATGCACTCTCTCATGCTGCTCTCAATGACGAAGAAAACATGTTCTCACTAGGCGTGGATTCAATGTTTTTAATGCGTATGGTCAGTCAGTTTAGGCGGGCAGGCTGTAAAGTTAGCCTCAAGCAGCTCTATGCCAGTCCAACACTAGGTGATGTGCGCGATCTACTTCGTTTACACGCAAGCGGTCAAAAACACCAGCAGGCGCAATCAGAAGTCTCGCCTGCCCGTTTGCCTAGTATGCTCGATGGTCAGCCGTTTCCGATGACACCAGTACAGCATGCGTATTATGTCGGTCGCGACCCGAATCAGCCGCTGGGAGGCAACGGCTGTCACCTTTATCAAGAGTTTAATGGACATCAGCTCGATACCGTTCTCTTAGAACGCGCTCTAAACACTTTAGTCAAACGCCATCCGATGCTGAGCGTCGCATTTCAAAGCGATGGTATGCAACGCTGGCAAGCACCAACGAGTCCGATAAAGGTCATTTGTCATGATTTGACAGACATGCCTGCTGAGCAGGCAGACAGTGCCTTGCTCGACTTGAGAGCGAAACTTAGCCACCGTCCGTTAGACGTACAAAATGGCCAAACGATAGAATTTCACTGTTCTTTACTGCCTCAAGACCAATTCAGAGTGCATGTCAGCATCGACCTCTTGGTTATGGATGCCGCGAGCTTTAGCCTGTTTTTTAATGAACTGTCACAACTATTACAGGGCATGCCGTTATCGCCTCGCTCAAAGCACTATGATTTTTGCAGCTATCTGGCACAGGAGAAAGCGGAATTGGCTACTGTGCGCCAAGCCGCCAAACAATTCTGGTCCGAGCAAATAGACTCGCTACCTACAGCGCCAAAGTTTCCTTTGACAAATGAACCGCATCAAATTGGTAAGCCCCAGTTTCATCGTCGTCGCCATACTCTAAATCATGAGCAATGGGCGATATTTCAGAAACATGCTTCGGCACATCAAGTCACACCAACCATGGTATTGGCAACCGCTTATGCAGCCGTTCTCTCTAGATGGAGCGGTCAAACCGATCTCCTACTCAATCTAACCTTGTTTGATTGCTACCCATTTAACGAAGATGTACAGCACTTACTTGCCGACTTCACCAACATTCTTTTGTTGGATATGCGCCTCGAAGAGAAAAGCATTGTCGAGTTGGCTCAAACACATCAACAACGCTTCGCTGAAGTCTATGAACATAGGCATCATTCTGGTGTAGAGGTTCTTCGAGAGCTGAAAAAAAAGGGAACCCATCCGCACGGCGCACCTATCGTCTTTACCAGTAACCTGAACCACTCCCTGTTCGGTGACGATGACTCATCGCCTTTGGGCGAACCTGGTTGGGGCATCTCACAAACACCTCAGGTCTGGCTCGATTTTGTCGCCTTTAAGCACAAAGACGGCATCATGTTGCAATGGGATAGCGTGGACGCACTGTTTCCGTCAGGCTTTATGGATAGTCTATTTGCAGCTTTTGTTCAGGTTGTCGAACATCTGGTTGCCAAAAACACAAACTGGTCAGAACCTTTCCCTGATCTCTTACCGCAGCAACAGAAACGACAAAGGCAAGCTCGTACTCCTCTACCGACTCAACTGCCTGACGGGCTGCTTCACCAACGCATTTTTGATGTTGCTTCGCGCCACCCAAATGCGATTGCAGTCGTGCACGACGGGGAGACGATTAGCTTTGAAGCACTGACATTTCGTGCTCAATGCCTCGCCAACCTATTAATCAAAGCGGGCTTAGAAAAAGACGAACGTGTCGCGATCAGTATGGAGAAAGGTCCTGGCCAAATCATTGCTGCACTTGCCATACTCTACGCAGGAGGCATTTATGTGCCTATTGCTCCCGACCAGCCTTTGAGCCGCCGAAAAACTATATTAGATAGCGCGAACATCCGATTTGTATTGCGTTGTCAGAACACACTCTCACGCTACGATTGGACAGATGCCGATCATATCGAGTGGCAAACCGCTATCGAGTCTCCGTTGCTATCTCCCCCTCATCAATGCACACCTGATGACACCGCGTACATCATCTATACATCAGGCTCTACGGGGATACCTAAAGGTGTCGTGATCTCTCATCAATCGGCTCTGAACACATGCATTGATATCAACCAACGGCACCAAATCAGCACAAAAGATCGCGTCTTGGCATTATCTGCTCTGCACTTTGATCTGTCTGTTTATGACATATTTGGCGTGCTTTCAGCGGGGGGGGCATTAGTCGTTCCACTTGAAACACAACGACGAGATCCTATGGCTTGGGCAGCTCTAGTTGATAAGTACCATGTCACGCTTTGGAATACGGTACCCGCTCTGTTTGACATGTTTTTGACCTACTGTGAAGGTATGGGCCTCACGACTCCATCTCATCTCAGAACTGTGATGCTCTCAGGGGATTGGATCGATTTGTCTCTCCCTGAGCGCTACCGTAAGTTTCGCCCGCAGGGGACGTTCAGTGCCATGGGAGGCGCAACGGAAGCAGCCATTTGGTCAAATGAGTTTTTGGTCGATAAGGTTGATCCAATGTGGCGTTCCATTCCCTATGGCTACCCTTTAAGTAATCAAGCCTATCGAGTCGTTGATAGTGCAGGTCGTGATTGCCCTGATTGGGTAGTGGGTGAACTCTGGATTGGTGGCGTGGGGGTTGCACAAGGTTACTGGAACGATCCTGAACGTACTGAAGCACAATTTATTGAAACTCATGACTCAGTCAGTGGCGAACGTCAGCGATGGTATCGGACCGGCGACATGGGATGCTACTGGCCTGACGGCACACTTGAGTTTTTAGGACGTCAGGACACTCAGGTCAAAGTCGGCGGCTATAGGATAGAGTTAGGTGATATTGACGCCGCACTTAATCGCATAGATGGTGTTCGTCACGGTGTGAGTTTAGCCCTCAGCCCTTGTGGGGGAAAAGATCGTCAATTAGAAGTGTTTGTTGTCGCTGAAGGCAATCAACTTTGCGCAAGTTCAACCCCAGACAACAACCTGCCCACAAGCTACAGCGATCTATTTCCTGCCTCGAGTCGTCCGGCGAACCAGCTTGGGGCAAACGAAGTCGCTCATTTTCTGCTCTATCACCTTTGCACCAGCATCCCTGCAAGTGAAGCATCACGTTCATTCGAGTCTTGGTGTCATGCTTATGGAGTAGCAGAAGGCTACCAGCCACTATTCAAGCAATGGTGGGCGTTACTCTGTCAGCAAGGTTTAGCAACGCAGTCAGAAACCCATTACCAATTGCACAACCCAACCGGTCAGTGTCCAAACTGGTTTGAAACACCTTCCGAGTTTACGCACAACAGCGAATTGCTGAAAGCCATCATGACAGGAAGCAAGCCAGCGCCAGCCCTGTTAGATAGCATACTCTCTCCTGAAGCGTTAATGACTCACAGCCCTGCGTTTCAGGCGCAAATTGGTGCTCTTGCTCAAGGCATATCTAATCTGTCATCTCAACTTGGTCGCCCTGTCGTTCTCGCAGAGTATGAAGCCAGAAGCGGTCGAGTCGCGCACGCACTATTGGAACTGTGTGGTCCTGACACCCTTCACTATCACGCAATGGACACGTCTTTGTCCCTCGTTCAATCAGCCCAATCAAGATTAGCGCGCTTCTCTCATGCCAGCGTGCATCATTGGGATAACAAGGACAACCAGGAGTTGTTCGGTCAATCAGACATCGTCCTGCTCAATAATGTTCTTCACCGACTCAAAGAGCCACAAGCAGGGCTCACCAACGCTCAAAAACTGCTGACGCCACAAGGCTTGATGCTGGTACTTGAAACTTCCGCGCTAGGAGAAGGTGCACTTATCAGCGCTTTGGTCATGGACCCTGCCCTCTCAACACTCCCCACTCAGAGCGAACTGCTCACTTGGTTCCAAGATGCTGCCCTGCGTCTCGAGCATAAGCTAGATCAATGGCCTTTGATGGGTTATGCCCTACGTAATTTATCTCAGGTCATAGTTCCTGATAGTGAAATTCTAAAAGCAAAACTGGCAGAGCTTTTACCTCAATATATGCTGCCCAAACGCGTCCATTTCCTGACATCACTGCCACTGAGTCCAAATGGCAAGGTGGATCGCAAGCGATTGGCGCAAAACAATACATCAATGGACGAAGCGCAACCACTTGAATCACCGCTGCAAACGGAGAACGAACGCGTTTTGGCTCAAGTCTGGCAATCGCTTTTCCCCAAACAGACTTTTGACCGCCACAGTGATTTTTTCTTGCTCGGTGGCGACAGCCTGATGGCTACCCGCTGTATTGGCGCGTTGCAAAAGCTCGGATACATTGCCGATCTCACTGATCTTTTCACTCACACAAGGTTAGAAAGCTTTGCCGCCAAATTGACTCACGCTGAAGCTCAGAAACAGCCGGCCCAACTGATACCAAACCCAGAAGAACGCTACAGACCATTCCCAATGAACGAAGTACAAGAAGCCTATTGGATTGGCCGACAATCTGGTTTTGCTTTAGGGAATACAAGCGCGCAGTTCTTCGTCGAATTTCGTGTGTCTGAGTTTGATGCACCAAGGTTTAATCAGGCGTTTAACCAACTGATTAACCGCCATGATGCACTGAGAACGGTCGTACGCAATCATCAGCAGCAAGTCTTAAGTGACGTTCCTGCTTTCTCAATCCAATGCCATACCTTCGCTGATATTGACTGTCATGAAGCCGACCTAATTCGCACTGAACTATCCCACCGAGTGAATGACCCTGCATTGTGGCCACTGTTCACAATGGAAGCCCTTGTATCGCCAGAACACTCCGATGCTCGACTCTGTATCGGATTAGACAACATGATGTTGGATGGGCTGAGCATGCAGATTTTCTTCTCAGAGCTCGAAGCTTTGTATCTGAACCCAAGCATTCAGCTTCCGGCGATCGAACTGACATTCCGAGATGTACTTCAGTGGCAGAGCAATCACCGCTCGCCTCAAGCAGAAGAGCATGCCAAGACCTATTGGCAGCAGCAACTGACTAATCTTCCGCCGGCAGCAACACTTCCATTGCAAGCCGACCCTGCAACTTTGAGTCGCCCGAAGTTTATACGAGCAGCTGGGACTTTATCGCCACATGAATGGCAAGCTCTCAAAACACAAGCAAGCCGGCATCAGGTAACGCCATCCGTTATTTTAATGGGTGCATACGCTGCAACGTTAGCAGCATGGGGACGCCAGTCATCGCTAACCCTAAACCTGACTCTGTTTGATCGCCCTGATGTACACCCACAGATTAATCAGGTGATGGGTGATTTCACCACATTGCTCCTATTGGCTTGGCATCAGGAGGCTAATTGGCTCAGTAGTATCAAACGTCTGCAACAACAACTGGCTCAAGATTTAAAACACAGTAATGTCTCCGCCGTTTGGGTAATGCGAGAGCTCGCTCGTCAACAGCACTTATCCAGTGCAAGCATGCCCGTCGTATTCACTAGTGCACTGGGGACTTCCGATGGCGACTTTTTGTCGGATAAAGGCTGGCTAAAACCTGTCTGGGGTATCTCTCAGACACCTCAAGTCTGGCTTGACCATCAAGTCTATGAGTCCGAAGGAATGTTGTGTCTAAACTGGGACGCGGTTGAAGCACTATTACCTCAACCACTGCTGGATCAGATGTTTGGACACTATGTCGCATTGTTAAAAACACTGGCTAATCAACCTCAGAGCTGGTCCCAATCTTTGGCCACTCTGCTGCCTGAACATTCGGAGCCGGTCACCTCTCCGATCCCCCATGCTACAGGTCAACCGTTGGTCTCTCAATCTAAGAGTAACCGAGGCAAACCAGAAAATGTGCAACGGATTCAGGCAGCCTTTGGTCAAATTGTCTCGACACCGATTGGTGAAAACGACAACTTTTTCGATGCCGGGGCAAGTTCATTGCAGTTAGTCCAACTGCATGGGTTACTCACCCAGCAAGGCGATACGATCTCGGTTACAGACCTGTTTACTTATCCTTCACCAGCCTTACTTGCTGGCGCGTATGAGGTATCAACAAAGGGTTCTGAACCTCACTCTGCACGCACCCAACGTCAGCAGAGACAGACTCAACGCAAACTCACACGCCGACAACGCGTTAACTAAAGACTAGCTCGAGGTGAGTGCTATTGAGCTCTCACCTCGCAATGAGAGAATAACCATGGACAACAACCACTTATATGACAATTGTGACCCAATCGCGGTCATCGGAATGGCGTGTCGGTTGCCTAAAGCTCCAAACATAGACGCTTTTTGGCACAATCTGACCAATGGCATTTCAGGTCAATCTTTCTTCAGTATTCAAGAGTTGCAAGCAGCAGGGGTCAATGCTGAGGTTTGCAATCGGGAGCACTTTGTTCCAAGCGGTGCCGTTATTGATAAACCCGAGTACTTCGATGCCGCGCTTTTCGGCTATTCGCCTGCAGAGGCAACCTCTATTGACCCACAGCAACGCCTCTTCTTGCAAAATGTATGGCATGCGCTAGAACACGCAGGTTATGCCCCAACGCAAGCGCCATCCAGAACAGGGGTCTTTGGCTCGATAAGAACCAGTACCTACCCTTCTTTTGAAGCATTCGATGTCACCCAGGTAGGTCAAGTAAAAGGATTGCAAGCTTTACTGGGCAACGACAAAGATTATCTCGCAACCCGAGTTGCCCATAAATTCAATTTCACAGGTCCCGCTTTTACTGTTCAAACCGCCTGTTCCAGCTCGTTGGTTGCTGCGCACCTTGCTTGTGAAAGTCTCAGGTCTGGTGAGTGTGATATGGCTATCGCTGGTGGCGTAGCGGTGTCGTTCCCGCAAATTTCAGGTTATGAATATCAGCCGGGTATGATTTTCTCACCTGATGGCTTATGCCGTCCTTTTGATCAGCAGGCCAACGGTACTTTTGGTGGTCACGGCGTTGGCAGTGTTGTGTTGAAGCGCCTAGATGACGCTATCGAAGCTGGAGATACTGTCCTCGCGGTTCTGCGTGGTAGCGCCATCAATAATGATGGGCAGGATAAAGTTGGCTTCACCGCTCCTTCAGTGAATGGCCAATCTCAGGTTCTGGCAGAGGCACTCCACCTCGCAGATGTTCAACCTGATGAAGTGGAGATGATCGAGACTCACGGAACAGGCACAAAACTCGGCGATCCTATCGAAGTCACTGCCATCAAGAATGCTTACTCACGTAGCTCTGGAGCACCAGTATGTCACTTGGGCTCAGTAAAAAGCGGGCTGGGACATCTAGATACCGCAGCAGGTATTGCTTCACTCATTAAAACGGTATTGTCGGTATCACGAAAAAAGATCCCGATGTCACTGAATATTGCTCAAGCCAACCCTGAACTTGGCTTAATTGGTTCCAGCTTTGACTTAGCAACACAAACACTGGACTGGCAAAGTCCAGTGCGCACCGCCGCAGTCTCCTCTTTTGGCATTGGAGGCACTAACTGCCATATGTTGGTGCAATCTTCGTCACAGCCAAACCAAACTTCTCAGCCAACCAGAGCAGAAGACAAAGATATTCCTTTGTTCCTGTCGGCCAATTCTCCTAAATCTCTTGGTGACATCGCTCGTCGTTACTCTGAGCATTTGGAGCAACACCCTAATTGTGCCGACATTGCTTACTCGGCCTTGAGCACTCGTTCATTAGACTTACCGTATCGATTGGCCGTTTTAAATGCTAATCAAGCTAAACCCGCACTGCGTGCATTTGCAGAATCGGGGGAGGCTTCCCATCAGATTCGTATAGGCCATGTCCAATCGCGCACCAAGCTGGCATGGACATTTACCGGACAAGGTAGCCAGTTTGAAGGAATGGGTGAAACTTGGTACCAAACCAGTGAGGCTTTCCGACACAGTATCGATCTCAGCCAGTCCTATACAAAAGGCAAGCTTGAAGTACCGCTAACTGAGATCATGTTTGGCTCAGAAAAAAAATGGCTTTCACGCACCGATGGCGCTCAAGTTGCCATTGTCGCCTTTGAGATCGCTTTAGCGGCACATTGGAAGTCGAAGGGAATGACTCCAGACGTTGTTTTAGGCCACTCAGTCGGTGAGATCTCAGCGTGTGTCATTGCTGGCTATCTGAGTCACCAGCAAGCGATCGAACTGGTGATCGAGCGTGGTCAGCGAATGCAGCAATGTACTCAAAACCAACATGGCGCCATGCTAGCGGCTTTCGCGCCATTGGAGCAACTGAACACCATTTCATCACTAGCAGAGCTGGATCAAGCGGCTCATAACGGTGCTGCGCATTGGGTGTTCTCTGGAGATATCGAGAAGGTCGAACAGGCCAGCAAAGAACTCGAGGCTGCCGACATTACTTACCATCAATTGGATGTTCCTTGCGCTGCACATTCAAGGCATCTCGATTCGATGTTGTCATCTTACGCCAACTTCACTCAACACCTGACTCCGACTCAAGGTGAGATCACGCTGATTTCAAGCGTAACAGGCCAAGTCATCCGTTCATTGAGCGAGCTTAATGCTGACTATTGGACACGCCATGTTCGAGAGACCGTCCAGTTTCAACCGGCGATCGAGCAAGCACTTGCGTTAGATTGTCATACCTTTGTGGAAATCGGTCCTAAACCTCACCTTACGTCCATTGGTCGCCGTGAAAGCTGGAGTTTAAAGTCATGCTGGCTTCACGCTGCAGATGAGAATGTGTTAAGTGAACTGTTTATACTCGGCATTGATGCACCGTGGAAAGAGATGCTCGACATTGCCGGAAGACGATGTGAATTACCACTATATGCCTTTGACGAACAACAATATTGGGTTGATTCTCGCCAAGATAAAAAACCGCAGTCGCTAATCACTCCAGAACCCGTAGCAACATACCCTCTGGAACCGTTAACACTGCGTTGCGCAGTCATAAACGACTTCCTGAGAACTTGTACATCTCGTAAGTCATTCAGCCTGATCGACATTATTCGAGGGGGAAGAATACTCCCTCGCCATCGAGATCATATCAAGGCGCTGTTAGATCTCTTGCTATCACAGGGGTATTACCACAAGCAAGGCAAACAGTGGGTGTCGTCTGAATCAGGGCTGCCAAACGCCGACATCATCGCTCAGCATTGGCGCTCTGAAACAGAGGGCCATCACTTGGCCAGTGTCCAGCGTACCTGCACACAGTTACTAGCTATAGGGCAGTCCCTGCCAGAGTTAATGCGCCAACTCGAACACGCCGAAAACCTAAGCAAGCACCTAGCGCCATTACTGGATGGCGATAGTGCAACATCAGTCAGCCCAAGCCATGATGCCGACCTAGCATGGCAAAACACGCTCTCAAGCCTCACCTATCAAGACTGGTCGCAATGGGCGGAGCATAGTGATCTACGCACAGCCATTAAGCACCAATGTTCAACGTTTCTACCCTGCGGTTGCAAAGATGTCGATCTATCGGTGTCGGCTAAAATTGGACTCAACAATGTATCAAGAGTTGCCATCAATCGACTCAGTAAAATGTGGGGACAAGATATTTATCATTTGCGAGCACAGGCCCCTCAAGGACACTGGGAATGGCTTGCTCGAATTGAACCTCAGGCGACAAAAAAAGATGACCCAGCGGAGCTACTCCCTTCACCGCACAATCGCTATCACTGGCAAGTACGTCCTATTGAAGCAGACCAACCGCTGAATCCTATCACCGTTGAACAGGTGGCATCGGCATTTAATGAGCGAGGTACTGTCCACAGAACGGCAGCCGATCAAGGCATACTGGTTTTACCTTCAACTCCCTTATCAGAAACGGCCACACTGCTCGCACAAGGCTTAAGCAATAGTCCTGATAACTTATGGATACTGACTTGTGATGCGATGAAAACGACGCCTAATGACACCACAGAGCCTACCGCAACGGCCCTGTTGTCTCTGATACGCGTCGCACGTACAGAGTATCCTAACAAGCGCTTTTGTGTCCTAGATACATCAGAAAGCGACGCGGAAGAAGTTACACAAGTACTGGCGCATGCACCGTTTGTATCGGCTAGCGAGCTAGCCTATCGAGACAATCAATATTGGGCTTATCAACTTGAGCACGCTCCAACCAATGATAACTCCATTCCAGCATCTTGGTTCAATGCCGAAGGCAGTCATCTTGTGACGGGTGCAATGGGAGGAATTGGCCGCTTAGTGATTCGTTGGCTAGCCTCTTGCGGTGTCAAACGCGTCATAGCAATTGGCCACCACCAACACTCAGACTGGTCAGCGTTTTGTGCTCAGATGGCTATGTTCGGCTGTCAAATTGAAACACATTTGGTCGATTTAACCTTGAAAGGAGAACTGACTAAGCTGCTCAACCAACTCGCAGATAATCGGCCTGTCGCAGGTGCTATTCATGCTGCTGGTAATCCTCATCATGGTCTGATCGACCAATGGGATTCGCTGACGGCAGAACAGGTAATCCGTGTAAAAGCAGAGACCTTCGAAACGCTTTATCAGTGGTTAGAAGCTCGACAGGCTGGTTACCTGATCGGCTTTTCTTCGGTCGCAACTCTCGGCGCACCGACACAAGGGCTATATGCTGTCGCTAATGCATTCATTGACGGTTTTGCTCAGTCTCATCATGCCAATGGACACTGCCGCGTCATGAGTCTGGCTTGGGGGGCATGGGATCACGTCGGCATGACCCGTGACGCAGCACTAGTTGCCAAGCTGGGTGAGGAAGGTATGCATACACTGACACCAGCCGAAGGCCTATGGCATCTAAGTCAAAGCTTATTAATGGGTACCAAGCATGCCTTTGCCATGAATATAAGTTCAAACTCGCCTCAATTTAGCCAACATTTTACCTTGGAATCATCAGAGAGAGCCGCTGCCGATTGTGCCTCTTTGGTCGTAGATACGCTAGCGACAAGCACATGGCTTGAGGATCGTATTCGATACCAGCTAGGCTTGGCTGAAAATGACCTACTAGAGCCTCAACAAGACCTCATGCAGCTAGGTCTGGACTCGTTGCAATTCCTTGAACTCAACGCTGCTATACAAAAGCAATTTAACGTTAAACTCACCGCTGAAGAAGCGTATCAAGCAATGACCATTCATGGGCTTGAAGCATTAATCGATAGTAAAAGCCATCATGCAGAGCCTCAGCAGTCCCTGCCTTTTGTTATCCACCCGGATCAGCGACATCTGCCATTCCCACTGACACCGATTCAGCACGCCTATTGGGTAGGGCGTGAATCTTGGGTGCCTTACGGAGGCATAGCATGTAACGTCGTGTTTGAATGGGATCTATCACACTCTCAGTTTGATATTCAGCGGCTAGAAGCGGCATGGAATGCACTGATACAGCGTCATGACATGTTGAGAATGTCCGTCTTACCCACTGGTGAGCAAGTTATCTTAGAAGAGGTTCCAAATTACACGTTTTCGACTCAGGACCTATCCCGTTTAGATAACAACGCCAAAACACAAGCACTGGCAGAAACGCGTCAGACAATGAGTCAGCAAGTCCGTCCAGCCACTCAGTGGCCTTTATTTGATGTACGTATCAGCAGCCTCTCTGAGCACCAATACCGACTTCATATGAATCTTGATTTGCTTCAGTTTGATGTTCAGAGTTTTAAGATCATGATGGATGATCTAGGTCGTGCTTACCACGGCGAACATCTGCCACCGCTATCACTTTCATTCCGCGACTATGTGGTCCATGAACAGGCGTTAAAGAACCAACCAGATTGGCAAACTTCTTGGAACTATTGGCTGGATCTGTTGCCATCAATCCCCAAAGCACCTCAACTACCACTGGGTAATGTGGCTAATTCGTACAAGCCCGAATTTGTTACTCGGAAAGGCAGTTTACCAAAATCCCAGTGGTCGAACCTGAAATCACACTGGCAACAAGCTGGCATTACGCCATCGGCAGGCTTGCTGACGTTATTCTCTCGCATACTTGCTAAGTGGTCAGAATCCCGTGCTTTTACGCTGAATATGACCTTCTTCAACAGACAACCATTTGATCAGAACGTGCAAGATCTAATTGGTGATTTCACATCCGTTCTTTTGATGGATTTTGATTGGTCTCAAGATCTGAACCTGAAAGAACAATTGTCTCGTACTCAGGAAAAGCTTTGGACCCGTCTAAGTCATAGTCAAGTCAATGGTGTTGAAGTGATGCGAGAGCTAGCAAAATACCGCAAAGCCGAGCAGCAGATGACGGAACAGGAAGCATCACTCCCCATGACACCCGTCGTGTTTACCAGCATGCTAGGCATGTCGATGGACGGTATGGACATTGAAAAAGCAATGACACACTTGCTCGGCGATCCCGTTTATGTACTCAGTCAAACGCCACAAGTCTGGCTAGACCACCAAATCATGGAGGTTGATGGCGAGCTGAAATATCACTGGTACTGCATGAATGGCGTGATCGCACCGGATGTACTAGATGACATGTTCACACAATACGGTCAGTGGCTATGTCAAATGGCAGAGGCACCAAGAGAATTCGAACGCACAACCCTAGTGTCGAAATCAGCACCAACACCATACAAAACAACACTCCCTGAGATTAGCTCTGCAATAGAAAGTGAAGTGACTAATGCTTGGTCATACATAGAGCATAAAGCACTTACCGGGCTGTTAACGACCTTACGTCGACATCAGATCTTTCACCAACGTGACCAACTGTTCAGTTACTCTCAGATCATACAAGTACTGCGCACCGCACCAAAGCATCACAAATTAGTCCAACTATGGCTGGATCAACTTGTAAGAGAAGGCTTACTTCACTTCGACAATGGCCTCTATCAATGGCAAGGACATGAACCCACTGCGCCGGACTGTGAATTACCACAGAGCGAATGGTGCCAGCGTCTATCTCAATATCTAGACGAATCACTACAAGCACACCCAGAATTATTGAATGACCAAAAATCCGCACTGGAGATCTTATTCAAAGACAACCAGATCACTGATGCGCTATACAGAACGAATCCTTCTCTAAAGATACTCAACCAAAGCGCAGCCAATCTGATCTCAGCGCTGGGAGAGAAAAAGGGAACACCACTAAAAATCCTAGAAGTGGGTGCAGGAACGGCGGCAACATCCACTGCAGTTCTTGGCCAAGCCGCTCGATACATTGATCACTATCGTTTTACTGATGTGTCGCAAGCGTTTTTGAACGAAGCCAAGCAGTCTTTAGCGCAGTACAACCAAGTTGATTTCGGATGGTTAGACATCAACCTCGCTCTCGAACCCGAAATACGAGTAACAGGCGGCTATGACGTCATTATTGCAGTCAACGTCCTTCATGACGCAGCCGACCTTCCTGCCACGCTTAAACAGCTTAAAGACGCACTCGCCACCAATGGGCATATGCTGCTGATCGAAGCCACTGATCAATACAGCCCGATGCAACTGGCCACGGTTGGCTTTATCGAAGGGATCAACGCCTTTAGCGATTTCCGCCAACATACTGGTAGCGCTATGCTCAGCGCCTATGACTGGCAACAAGTACTTGGCGAGCAGGGCTTGGTGACTGAGCGTCGTTTCCCAGATTCTGAGCAATCCGTGTTACGCCAACATTTATTCTTGGCCCGAGCCACACAGAACGACTCGCCAGAGGCATTACCTTGTGCTTACTCATCCAAAGACAGAAATAAAGCACAAGAAGTGGTTGTAGAGTCTCAGAGCGTACCAACCCAAGATGCACTCATGTCGCGTATCGCTGAAATCTGGACATTATTACTCGGACAGTCAGTGACCCCGCAGACAGACTTCTTCCTGTGCGGAGGCGACAGTTTAATGGCCACTAAGATGATTGTGGAAATCAACAAACAGGAGATCGCTCACGCTAGCTTACAGCAGATATTTGAACATTCGAAACTTGAACAATTCGTTCAAGTGCTGAACGGCACCTTGGATCAACAAGCGGGTAATGAAGAGCTAGAAATCAGCTCAGAAGAACATGAAGTTCAGCAAATCTGGCAAGAACTCCTTAGCCAAGACATCACTTCGGAGACAGACTTTTTCCAGTGTGGTGGAGACAGTTTGATGGCGACTAAGCTGATCGTTCAACTGCAGCAAGCAGGATTTAAAGCAGTGACTCTGCAACATATCTTTGAGCAGCCAGTCTTCGCTCAATTCTGTAAGCATTTATTCAAGCCGGATGCTGAAGCAACGGTCAATGCACAGAAAGCTAATCGAGACTACCCATTGACTCCGTTGCAAAACGCCTATTGGCTGGGAGAGAGCAGCCTATTCTCTTTAGGTCAGGGCATTGCACACTTTTACGCTGAGCTAGAAATTAAGGATCTGAATCGCGCAAGGCTTGTCGACAGCTGGAATACAATGGTACATCATCATGATCAGTTGCGTGGAGAGATTCGTGAAGGGCATTATTGCATTCTTCAAGAAGTACCCCATTATGAGCCTGATTATGTTGACCTAACACAATATGCAGAATCGGACAAAGCACAATATTTGACCGAAGCACGAGAGCACATTGCAGCACAAGGTATACCGACTGATCGCTGGCCTCTATTCAACCTCACTATTATCAAAACAAATGAAGACACTCACCTACTTCACCTGGTGATTGATTTAGTCGTAGCCGATGGGACAAGCCTTAACCTGCTATTCCAGCAGTGGCAACAGTTATACAACGACTCTTCAGCGACTCTGAATAAACCTTCAATGACGATTGCTCAATATCTGGATCAGAAAGCAGAACGACATGCAAATGGTTCGCAACACGCCTCTCGACAATACTGGATAGAGCGCTTGCCAACTCTACCGGATGCTCCTGCACTTCCCTTAGCGGATTCGAGAGCAGAGAGTATGAACCAATGTGTGCTGACACACCGCGTGTCTGAAAAGGACTGGAACCAGCTTCAACGTCAGTCACTTGGTCACAATGTTTTACCTTCTATGGCAATGCTGGCGACTTTCTGTCTCGTTTTACGACGTTGGAGTGATACACACCACTTTTCGCTCAATGTACTTCACAGTAATAGACCAGCAAGCGAACCTGATATAGCCAATGTAGTGGGGAACCTGTCGACGACATCCATGTTGGAAGTAGACATCAGTAAAGAACCCACTTTGCTTGCTCTTATACAGCAAGTTCAACAGCAAATGTCAGACGACCTCGCCCATGCAGAATTTGACGGACAGGACGTTTTGACCGAAAAGAACAGGCTCAATCGTAACTTCAGCGCAGGTATGCCCGTTGTGTTTAACGATACCGTGTCTGTTGGCCAGCAAAGCTCTCTTACGTTGGGTACACTGCGTGATTTTGGGGCACAAACACCGCACGTTTACCTAGACGCGATGCTCATTTCCTCCGCATGCGGCGGCATAGACATCAAATGGACAGTGCAGCAAGACCACCTCAAACCGGGGGTTTTCGACGCTATGTTCCATGCCTATACCAAGGCTGTAGAATCACTGACGACCAGTGACTGGCATAAACCCCTTTGTGTCAGTCTATCTGAGTCGCAATGGGGACATCAGTCAAACAGCTCTAAAGCTAGCCTCACCGAACAGCTAAGCGCTTCAAAACCTCAATCCTTACTGGAAATGATCAAACAAGGCTATGAGGCATACCCAGAAAGAATCGCGATTCAACAAGGGGAAACGTTGCTGACTTATCGGGAGATCTGGAACGCGGCCCTTGGGTTGGCTTCCTCGATTGCAGCCAACGACGATGACGCTCCTTTAGTTGCCATCGTCATGAACAAAAGTTGGCAACAGGTCATGGCAGCAATAGGTATCTTAATGGCAGGTAAAGCATACTTACCTATTGATGCCGCCTACCCTGAAGCAAGGATTCATGCATTACTTGAACAGGGTCAAGTCACAACCGTTGTTGCTGAAAAGGGATTAAAAGTCGCTTTAGACACTTATCGTGTCCTTACTCCATCAGTCAGCCACACGCAGCACAACGAGTTCCAACCTAAGATGGTGGGGCCATCGGATCTAGCCTATGTGATCTTCACCTCGGGTTCTACCGGGCAGCCCAAAGGCGTGATGATGGATCATCAAGCTGTCGTCAATACGCTTTTGGATGTAGAAAGCCGCCTTTCTCTCGATTGCGAAGACAGAGTACTGGCCATCTCTTCGCTCAATTTTGACCTGTCTGTATTTGATGTGTTTTCAACCTTACACTGCGGGGCTTGTCTGGTGATACCTGAATCATCGCCAGCCAAAGACCCTGATGCCCTGATCGAACTCGCCATTAAAGCACAGATCACCATCTGGAATAGTGTTCCAGCGTTTGCTCAACTTTTGGCTGATGGATTGACATCACGCTCCTCAGTGCTTCCGTCGTTGCGTCATATAATGATGAGCGGCGACTGGATTCCTGTATCTCTCCCTGAACAGCTGAAAGTCATTGCTCCCAACACCAAATTACTCAGTCTGGGCGGTGCAACAGAAGCCGCCATTTGGTCCATTGCTTACCCCATTGAAGGGAGTCATGCTGAACGCAAAAGTATCCCTTATGGTAAGGCGCTTACGAACCAAGCCTTTTTCGTTCTAGACAGCCAACTTCAACCATGCCCAAACTGGGTTTCTGGTGAACTTTATATCGGTGGTTCGGGTTTATCACTTGGTTATTGGCAGGATGAGTCGAAAACACAAGCCGCGTTCATCACTCATCCAGAATCCGGCCAGAGATTGTATAAAACGGGTGATCTGGGTCGCTATCAAGACGATGGCAACATCGAATTCTTGGGCCGAAACGATCATCAGGTCAAAATCAACGGCTATCGAATTGAGCTCGGAGAGGTAGAGAGCACGCTTCGTCTGTGTCCGAACGCGGGTTTGAAAGAACGGCTACAAAACATCATCGTTCAGCCTATCGCGATCGAAGGTGTAGGAACAAGATTGGTTGCCTATACGGTCTGCACACAGCCAGAACCTCAAGACGCAACACATTTACTCGATCACGCAAGAAACAATCTGCCTACTTATATGTGCCCAGTTCAGATAGTCTCGCTTGACACTATTCCTCTGACATCTAATGGAAAAGTAGATCGAAAGGCTCTGCCAACTCCGGTGGTTAAGATCAACGCAAATTCACGACCTCCAATGACAGAGACAGAAGAGCAGATTGCTCAGATATGGCGTGACTGCCTGCAGCAAGCTGCCATTCCAGCCAATCAAAGCTTCTTCGACTTTGGGGGGAATTCACTCGCTGCCGTTAGGGTAATCAGTCGAATCAACTCACAGCTCGGTAGCCAGCTTACCGCAGGTCACCTTCAGTCTCATGATACTATCGAGCGGTTGGCATCACTGATCGATCGTCGGACAACATACGAGAGTTCCGAGCCTGTACTTCTTAACCCGACCAAAGAAGCCAAACCGCCTCTGTTTATCGTGCATCCGATTGGTGGGCACTTACTCAGCTATCAACCTCTAGCCCAGCAATTAGATCATGTTTCCTTGTATGGATTGGCTTACCCAGACACGGGGTTCAAGCAAAATGAGTTCGACGTAACACAGCTAGCACAGCACTACCTGAATCAAATAAAAAGAATTCAACCACACGGTCCCTATCGTCTAGCGGGCTGGTCATTTGGTGGCATCGTTGCTTATGAGATGGCCCACCAGTTGGTCGAGAGCAAGCAGAAGGTTGACGCTTGCATCTTAATCGACAGTTACAGACCAATACCTCAAAAAGAAACCATGTCTGCTCAAGAAGTGCGCCGCCATTTTTATGCTGATGTGATTGGCCGCTTCCCGCAGCTTATGCAGGTAGAAGAGCCCGATCTGAGCACTGACGATTCACTCTGTGGTCACCTTTCATCAGCGTTTGGGCATATCGCAGCAATCGAAGATGTGACCAAGGATAGCGTACAGCACTTACTTGATGTGTATCGCCGAAATCTGGCCGCCATGTTGTCATATACCGTGCCTGAGCTCACCTCTGTGAACACAGCACTTATTGCAGCTGGTCGGAATAACCATCTCGACTTTATGAGTTACCAAGATCCCATCATTGCTCAAAGCCCACATCATGGTTGGGGTGATGTGTGTGATCTGACCGTACATGAATTGGATGGCGATCACTATACCTTATTGCAAGAGCCCAACGTCAGCGAATTGGCTAACACGCTCGTATCTTTGCTTGATCGAACTCTGAAGCGCACTCAGGGTTCGCAATCTTCCACAATGGAAATCCTAGAAAATGAATAAAACAAAAAAAATCATCATTGTTGGTGCCAAATTTGGGGAGCTTTACCTCAATGCGTTTATTGATCCACCCGAACATTTGCAACTGGCTGGCCTGCTTTCAACAGGCAGCCCACGTTCAAAGAACCTTGCAAAAGCATTTGGCGTGCCTTTGTATACGAACGTATCTGATTTGCCGCAAGATATCGATATCGCCTGCGTCGTTGTGCGAGCCTCTGTTATAGGAGGCACTGGCAACCTTATCGTCGAAGAGTTGCTAGAACGAGGAATACATGTCATCCAAGAACACCCAGTGTCGATCAATGAAATGACACGCCATCAACGTCAGGCTGCGCAGCATCAAGCCCATTACTGTGTTAACGCTTTCTATGCCGCCTCGGACGCAGGACAAGCTTGGCTAACCAGCACTAATCATATCGTACAACGTACAGGCCAAAAACCAAGCTACGGTAACATCACCACCAGCAGACAACTTTTGTACTCAACACTGGATTGGCTGCTGCAAAGTTTTGGATCACAAGCCGAGCCGTTAACGCCTGAATTGCTGAACAAGCAGCCTCAGTTTGATGTAATCAATCTGCGTTCACAATCCGGTCATTTTTTATTGCAGTTGCAAAACTATCTCGACCCCAGTGACCCTGATATGCATAGTCTGGCAATGCACCGAATGATGCTTGGTTGGGATAATGGTTACCTTTCATTGACAGACAGCTACGGCCCGATCACCTGGACACCCGTGTTGCATGCCGACAACCACCAAAGCGATCATCTCAGTCTGTATCAGCGTGCAGGCACTCCTGAGGGCGACTACCTTCAAGCTCCCGTCACTCAGGTGCTCTACCAAGAGAACGCTTCACGACTCGAGACATTTGAAACCCTAGGGCCAAAAGGCGTCGCCAACACACTGAGTATGTTCGCTCGTCTAATTGACGGCGAGCAGGATATCGCCCCTCTGGGTGTTGCTCATCAGCGAAATGTCGCTCGTCTATGGGAAGAGATCTTAACCCTATGTGGGCCAGCAAAAGAATGCGCTCTCAAACCCGCCGATATGGTTCACTTTCCATTGGGAGGTGCAGCATGACCACAGCTACTTTCAAGGTGTTATGTCAGCGAGGAAAGGTGGTTGATGAACTGTGGGTTATCTGCCCGTTTGCTGGCGGCAGTCACAGCGCCTTCACTAGTTGGGCTTCCCTGAGGGAAAACGACCTACCTAACAATACGCAAGTTCTTCTTGCCACCTACCCCGGCCGTGATCAACGAATGAGGGAACGTGCGCTTTCTAGCATCGGTGCGATCGCCTGTGATGTGTTTGATGCACTCATGGTACGCATGGCTTCTTCACCACCAAACCAAGTGCCACGTTTGCGCCTTTGTGGACACAGTATGGGGGCACAGGTGGCCTTTGAGGTGTGCAAACATTTCGAAGACTACTACGGCTCGTCAACACCAGTTTCACAGCTAGTTTTATCGGGCTGCCATGCGCCACATCTAGAAAGCCGACGTAAGCTCAGCCACCTTAACGACCAAGACTTTGTCGAACAATTAATAGAAATTGGCAGTGGCAGTCCGGTTCTTAAGCAGCATCCTGAACTGCTGGCACTCTTTTTACCTATGCTCAGGGCTGATTTTTCAGCCACAGAAAACTACCTAACGACTCAGGGGGCCGCCCCAAAATTGGCACATACTCCCTGCACTTTAATGTTCGGAGAGCAAGACCCTGAGGCATGGTCTAGCGAAGTGATCGCTTGGCAAGATTGGCATTCTTGCCCAGAAATGACTTCGGTATCAGGCCTTTCAGGAGATCATTTTTACATTACCGCGCAACCAACACAGTTTATTCAGAGCGTGATTAATCACGCTCATGATGCCCCACATGCATCTCATATCGAATTTGGAGAACCTCAATATGGCTAAACCATCTATTACTCAGTACCACAACCACATCATCCCACACCAATGTGACCCTCTAGCCATAGCGACCGAGCTCAGCATGGCTGAATTTTGCGATGATTATGTGGTGTATGAACACAACCAAGAGTGGTCAATCGGTATCAATAAGCTGGCCGAACTGACCGTCGATACACAAGGCAAAATCACTGACTTTTCTGGTCACGTGCATCAGCCTGAACACGATCTGATCTGTGACACCATCTACCAAGCTACCCAAACTTTACCTTGGGAGGGATGGCGTGTATTTGGCCGAGTCGATTTTGAGTTCAGCCACTTCGCCCATCATTTGGCGCAGAAAGAAACAAATCGCACTCTGCTAGAACTCTTTGTGGCTCAGCATGATATTCGAATTTCAAACCATCAACTCGCTGTTCGCACAACCGACGACTCGGTATTGCCAGAGATTCATCAGGCGATAGCCCGAGCATCATCGTTAGTTCAGCCGGAACCGATGGCACCGCTGACACAAGCCGACATCCTAGACCATCATAAAATTCAACATGACTATCAAACTATCGTTGCTTCAGCGGTGCGAGAAATCGTTGCGGACGATTACAAAAAAGTCATTTTATCGCGCTCAGCTACTTTGCCTGCTGCGATCGATATCCGTCGCAGTTTTGTATCTGGACGTCGCAATAACACGCCAGCCCGTTCTTTCATGCTCAAACTAGGCGAGCTGGAAGCCTTTGGATTTTCGCCTGAAACCGTACTGGAGGTCGACCATCTAGGCCATCTAAGCACGCAACCTTTGGCAGGTACTCGCTTCCTCCCTACCGATCCCGAAGAAGCCCAAAGACTGAAACGAGAACTCACAACAGATCCAAAAGAAATTGCAGAACACGCGACATCAGTCAAACTGGCCGTAGAAGAACTTGAACAAGTTTGCGACCGAAGTACCGTTAACGTGGCTGAATTTATGGATGTCTCTGAACGAGGTACCGTTCAGCACCTTGCTTCACGAGTGACTGGACAGCTGACACAAGGAAAATCTGCATGGCATGCATTTAAAGTCTTGTTTCCAGCGATCACAGCGTCGGGAATCCCAAAACGAGAGGCCATTGACGCCATCGCACGCTTTGAACCCACTTCACGCGGTTTATACAGTGGCAGTGTCTTGATTGCCGATCAAGACGGTTTCTTTGATGCCGCATTGGTATTGCGTGCCGCCTATAAACGTCACTCTGTCTCCATGCTGCAGGCCGGAGCTGGTGTCATCAGCCTGTCCACACCGGCAAGAGAATGGGAAGAAACATGCGAAAAAATGGCTTGTGTCCTTGACCATCTCGTCTTTGAAGCGCCAGCAGAAGACCAACCTTCTTCAACAACTCAGCACAAGGAAGAAGTGAAAATATGACCTCTCGCAAGGCGATGGAATCGGTTATCCCGCATTCCACTGAAAAACAACAAACGTACCAACAAGCAGGCCTATGGGAACAAGTCCCCTTGTGGCAATTACTGTGGTCTCACTCTGCCAATACACTCAACCAAATAGCCATCAGAGATGACAGTAAATCAATGACATACCGAGAGTTAATCAATAAAGCGGATCAAATCGCTCAAGGGCTAATTTCTCAGGGCTGGGCAGCGGGCGACCGTGTAGTTATGCAACTGAGCAATCGCTGTGAGTTCGCTGCTACACTGTTCGGATTCCTGCGTGCGGGGCTCATTCCTGTGATGGCGTTGCCTGCACACGGCCTAGCAGAGATAGAGCACTTTATGCGTACTTGCAATGCGCAGGGCTATGTTGGAGAAGGGAAGATTGGTGAGAAAATAGTCAACAACCTCAAGAAACAGGGCGATCTAAAACTCTACCTGATCGATCAATGCACGCCAACGTGTGCTTTACCTTATTCCGAGGCGAATGGCTTTGCCCCTGCCGACGTTGACCCAGCAGAAACCGCATTATTTTTGGTCTCTGGGGGTACGACAGGGCTGCCAAAGTTGATTCCCAGAACGCATAACGACTACCTGTATAATATTCGCTGCTGTTGCCGTGCGAGTGAAGTGGCAGAAACAGAGGTTTACCTAGCCGTGCTTCCAGCCGCTCACAACTTTACGTTAGGTTGCCCAGGATTTTTAGGCACCTTATCGGTGGGTGGTGAAGTTATTTTTACTCAGTTAGCCAGCCCTGACCATTGCTTTGAACTTATTGAACAGTACAGTGTGACAGCAACCGCACTGGTGCCTGCTCTGGCACAACTATGGACCGAAGCAGTTCAGTGGGAAGAGGCGAATTTGACCAGCCTTAAGCGTATCCAAGTCGGTGGTTCTAAATTGGCGTATAGCGACGCGATAGCAATGCAACACGTATTTCCGGGGGTCTTACAGCAAGTGTTTGGTATGGCAGAGGGCCTGATTGCTTGCACCCGGCTTAACGACACTCCCGAGGTCGTTGCTTCAATGCAAGGCAAGCCTGTGAGCGAGTGGGACGAAGTACGTATTGTCGACTCCGATGGCAAGGACGTTGAATTGGGAGAAGAAGGCGAGTTGTTAACCCGAGGCCCCTATACGCTCCGTGGCTACTATCGTGCGGCTGAACACAACGCTCGTTCATTTACAGAAGATGGTTTCTATTGTAGCGGGGATAAAGTACGCATGAATGACCAGCAATACCTCTCTGTCACAGGCCGTATCAAAGATGTCGTCAATCGAGCGGGAGAGTGCATTGCTGCGGATGAAATAGAAGAACAATTACTGGCTCACCCCGATATTGCTCAGGTTGCGGTGGTGGCAGTCCCTGATCCGCACTTAGGTGAACGGATAGGAGTTGCAGCGATTGGACGCGATACATCACTGACACTGCAAGACTTAAGACGATTCCTACTCGAACAGAACCTAGCAACATTCAAGATGCCCGATGAATTGCTATGGGTGTCGACATTGCCCAAAACAGCGGTTGGCAAAGTGGATAAAAAAGCCATAGTCGGGCCATCAGGCACTCCTTGGCATCTGGGCTAAAACCCTAAACAAAGCCTCGCTTCATAGCGAGGCTTTTACTTTGCTGTCCGGGATTTCTAGGCGACTTGGCCAGCAAGCCACAATTGCTGATAGCCCCCTCCTTCTGCCATTAAGGTATCATGGGCTCCGGAATCAACAATTTTGCCATCCTCTAAGTAGTAAATAGTATCGGCATGTTGAACGGTGTCTAAGCGATGGGCGATAGTAATCACGGTCTTCCCTTCAGACAATCTGGCAATCGACGCCAATACTTCATTTTGCGTGGCTTCATCCAGCGCCGAAGTAATCTCATCCAATAGGAGAATCGGAGCATCATGCAGCAAGGCACGAGCAATGGATACTCTCTGGCGCTCACCTCCGGATAATTGGTTACCGTTTTCACCAATATGACTATCCAGACCTTTTGGTAAACCCGCCACTAAGGCAGACAAACCGACGGCCTCAATCGCTTGTTGCAACTCTTCACTGCTTGCTTCTGGTTTCGCAAGTAACAAGTTGTCTCGTAAACTGCCACCGAGCAGTTGAACATCTTGTGTGACATAGGAAATCAGTTTATACCAGTGTTGAGTTCCGATCTCATCAATGCTGCGTCCGCCAATATTTATAGAACCCGAAGAGGGAATATGGAAAGCAGCAATGGCATCCAGAAGACTGGATTTTCCCGCTCCACTTGGTCCCACAAAAGCGATACGATGCCCTTTGGGGATGGTAAGGTTGACACCACTCAGTATCTTTTGCTCATCAATAGTAAGATATAGGTCATCAATGACGATATCGTGCCCAGCAGGAGCTTCCCCTTTCGCTGCTTGTTGAGGCAATTGAGCGAGCGCCTGCAAACGGTCGGCGGCATTGAGCATATATCGCAATAACGCGGCATAAACCGTCATTCGGGTTAAAGGACGGATACAAACCACGCTTGCCACAATCACCACTAAACATTCTGGCCATGTCAGCTGATCAGATTGCAAAAACAGACTTGCGAGGCCAAGGTTTAGCACCAGTGCAAGCTCAGTGATCAATGTAGCGATAAGAACACCCATTCCACCAGCCCATTCCAGACCAAGGCCAGCGGCTCGTTGTTGCTCTATTTTGTCACACAAAGGGGCCGCCAGACGTTCACTTTGGGCAAAGCCACGTAGCATAGGCAGACAGTCAACATATTCTAACAGTCGGCTGGAGACCTCACTATTCATACTGTGATGATGCTGTGCTCGCTGACTGAATGTGCTCTCCGCGAGCATTAACACCCCCAGAGCCAACACGAATATCCCCAAAGTAACAGCCCCTAAAACAGGGTCAACCAAGCCAATCACCAATAGCATGGCAAATGGCACAACCCACGCTGAAATGAAATCCGCTAATAGATGACTGAATATATCTTCAAACTGCTTCAAATCTGCAGTCAGAAGTTTCATTTTTTCGCCGAGACGCTTGCCTTTTAGTGCAGCAAGAGGTTGTCTTCGAATATCCGTCAACAGCTGGCTTCTCAGTCCATGAGTAATGCTATATGCACCGAGAAATGTCTGCTTGGCACTCTGGCCAAACCACCATTGGCTCACCACCACCATCAATGAGAGCGATCCTACCGTCAGCCAAGACACTGATTCTGGGCTCAAAAGCCAAACAAAAAGCGCACCAAACACCAATAGAGGCAAGGCTTCCACCACCAGCTTTCCAGCAAGTCCTTTCCAGAACTGCCGAGCACTGATACCACTATGGCGTATCAAGATCTGAATACTAGTCATCACCACTCTCCTGCACTTTACCCTCCTCCACTCGGAAGCGACGATTCACTTGCTTAACTCGATCCGCTCGATGACTGATAATCAACTGAATCTGTTCAGGGTGATAGTCACGAAGTCCTTCTAGCACCATTTGCTCAGAAATTTGATCAAGATGCGCTGTCGCTTCATCAAGAATCAACACTGGCGTTTTAGCCAACGCCGCCCTTACGATTGCCAGACGTTGCATTTCTCCACCACTGAATAAACGCTGAGCTTCGCCAATAGAGGAATCCAGACCGTGGGGCAATTTCATCACTAAGGTTTTCAGTTTCATTAGCGACAACAGTGACCAAAGCTCATCATCATGCAATGCCTCGCTAGTCAATGACAGATTGTCACGCAATGAACCGGAGAAGAAGGCCACCTGTTGATCGACACTCGTCACATAACGGCTGCGTGTTACATCATCCCAACCCTTCATCGGCATACCATTGACACGCCAATCACCTTTGTCCGCAGTCAGAGCTCCAGTCAAGGTCATTAGCCAAGAGCTTTTCCCCGCGCCAGATTCTCCTTCGATCGTCACCCGTTCCCCGGGATAAAATTCGACATTTATCTCACTCAATAGCGGATTGTCTGCTCGAGAAAGCGTCAACTGAGTGCAGGAAAGAGTGGCTAGCGGGGCCACATAACTTGGTACCACAGACTGACGAGAGTGAAAGAAAGGAAGGAGGCGATCGACGGCCACAAATGATTGCTGTATCTGAGAAAAAACCTGAGTCAGATCGAGCCAAGGTTTTAAAATACCCGCACTGATACAAACCACCATTACCAGCTCTGCATGCGACAACTGTCCCATTTGAACCAATGCGATGGCAGCAGGCACAACCAACATGAGTGATGTCTGAGCCAGTGTAACAAACGTCACCCAAGCGCCAACCATGACACGAGTATAGCCAGTTACGATTTTATTATGGGAACGAATTGTGCGGCTAAGCGTCAAGTATGAATCTACATCGACGGAGAACAGTTTCATGACACCAATGCTACGCAAAAATTCCATCTGCGCTTGGTGCATATCGGCAACGATCTGCATGTACTTTTCTTGCCGATGACGGAAACCACTCATCAACATAATCTGAACAACCAGTGCCACAGGCAAAGGCAACAGTGCGATCAACGCCAGACGCCAGTCTATGTACCCCATCAGTATGGTGAGCAGTACGGGCATCATAAGACCGTTAATTACATCCGTACCATGATGGGCAATGAGTGGCTCAAGACTCTGACAGTCATCCGAGAGTCGTTTTTCTATGTCTCCTCGCTTCAAGCTTCGGAGCTGTTCGATTTTCATGGATGCCAAAGCACGAACAATGTGTTGGCGCGTTTTCTGGATAATCTGATACGCGGCTAAATGCGCCAACCAAACCGCAAAAGCGTACAATCCATAGCGCGCAAACAATGCGCTAACGAATACCAACAGATACTCAATTGGTGACTCTCCAGAAGCCATGGCTTCGAGAGAGAGAAGCAAACATAACCAAGGTACAACTTCTATTAGACTGCACATGACCGCGCTGCCTAATGAAAGAGTGACCTGGCGACGCTCACTGTACAGCATGGCTTTGAGTGCTTCGCTTCGCCCCATGCCCTTTGACAGTAACATACATACTCCCGACAAATAGAGAGTATTGTCCGGCAGTTTGTCGGGAGCCACTAACGTAATCAGGTGTTAAAATGGCGACTTCCGTCCTTATTGGTCACTCGACGAGAGAGCAAAAAGTCAGCCTGCCCTAGCACATTTAACCAGTGAATGAGATGTCATGATGCTAGTAGGTTGGCGAGATAACGCCCTAGGTGGGATGCGGGCGGTGTTTAATATCTCCCTCAATTCGGGAGACATCCTCGAACTCAACACTCAAGCACACTGCTCGACTTTACCTTGTTCGGTTTTTGCTTTTGTCTTTGAGGTCTTTTTCGCCGCGTCTAAGTTGACCACTTCTTCTGTGGAAACATTTTTTGAATTGCCTAGAAAGACGCCACCTTTCTGAATCGTAAACTCTGTCGCAGACACCTCTCCTTCAAGGTAGCCGTGTTCGAGAATCTCCAAACTTTTGGTGTAAACCTTGCCCAGAAAGCGACCATTGATAATCAGGCGTTCTGCACGAATCGACCCATCGACTGAGCCCGTAGCGCTTATAGTGACACTTCTATCGGTTTCAATACTGCCCTTTATTTGACCATCTATCTGGATGTTACAAGTAAGCTTGAGCTGTCCCTCAATGTAGCCTCCTTCCGCGATGACAGTTTGAGAGCAGTGGCTATTTGATTCTCGATTCTGTTTACCAAGTAATCCCATTTTACGTCCTTATTCGATTCGAAAATCGAGTCAAAGTTATTCATTTCCCATTTGGTGAAAGGCAGTGGATCCAGAGAGCGCCCCACCAAACGAACCTCATAATGCAGGTGATATCCAGTCGACAATCCGGAGTTCCCCGATAGGCCTATCAAATCACCTTTTTTAACGTAATCTCCACGCTTCACCTTGAATGCACTCAGGTGAGAGTAAGAAGAAGTAAATCCGAAGGAATGCGCCAGCTTGATGAAATTGCCAGATCCCTTATTGCTCTTTCTCGCCACTTCAATAATGCCATCGGCTGGAGCGTAAATAGGTGTCCCAGCATTCACCGCATAATCAATACCATGATGCATGGTTTTTACTTTGGTAACAGGATGCACTCGACGGCCATAATGGGAAGAAAGGTAACCAGCCTTGACTGGCCGTCCATTGGGTATCAGTTGCATCATTTGATGACGAACAGCGGCACTGAGCCCAGCACTGTCTACTCGTTCCCTTAGATCTAACGATTCGTTAGAAAGCGCTAGCGCAGACTCAATATCGCGCAGTTTGTCCGTCACATAAGCAAGGTCTTGCTTCTTTCTTGTCAGGTGGCTTTCCAAATCACTCTGAAATTCATGTGAGCGGATGAGCTCTTGTTCGAGAGAAGAGGCTTTGCTCAGTAACTCACTTTTTTCTCGCTCAGAGTCAGAGGCATCACCTGCTAAAATCGACAAAAGTCCGAGCAGGGTACAGAACACCACTACAATAAAAAGGAGTGAGTACTTAATCCCTTTAATGGCCCGGAACGAAAGATTAAAAAAGCGCGTTCCTTCAATGCCTGTGACCATAACGGTTAAGTGATTAGATTCCATACTTGTTCAATGACACACTCTTACAATCATTAAAGTGAGAGGAATTCTATCAGGGCACGACGACGCGAAAAGAGGCAGGTTTCCAATTCGGAAACCTTATCCCAGAGATAAAAATTGAATTTAATTCGCGCGTAAAACTGGTCGCTTTGCCTATTGTGGTACTAAAAATAGAGTCTCAACTACTCAGCGACTTTCTCGCGACTAAAACGCTTCATGTCACTGGCAAATTGTTTAAAGTCGATACGTTTAACCAACACAGCACAGATAGGAGGAAGTGGCTCAAACATAAACACACTGTCATGATGGAGAAGGTGGTCAAAAATGAGGGTAAGATTGTCTTTGCTGGACAAGCCCGTTGAAAGATATAGGGCGTGGATTTTTGCCACACAGCTCACCTTGTCAAGCTTACGGGTAAAGCTATCCAGCACAGACTCGGCACTTTGGCGTACACCAGTGAGGAATTCAGAATGAAGCTGAATTATCGCCAGATGCTGACTTTCACTATCTGTAAGCTTATGACGAGACATTTCTTTAACAACCTGATGAAATTTCTTCTCATACAAGCCACTGCCCTCTTCGCTTCTCATCCATAACATTAATAAAGCAAAGAGATAGTTTAGCGTGTGCTGAGCCACATCTCGATTGATCAGTTTGGCCGCATTAAGTCCAGAGGAAAAGTGCACCAGAGCATCATCATATCGGCCCGCTGCAATACTCATCAGCGCCAAGGATGTATGTTGAGTTAAACTGAGTCCCCAACGTGAACCTGAGCGAGTCAGCAGACGATAGGCCTGCTGTACACTGCCATTTTGCAACATCAGCAACGAGCCTATCTCATCAAACGGCTGACCGAGTTGGAACTTAGCAGAATGGAACTTGTTATACAGCTCAAGAGCATCCTCAGATTGGGCATTTAATACCAGTGCATTGAGGAACAGGCTGATTTCCAGCGAGTAATCGCGCTTACCCGCTTCTTTTATCAAAGCACCATAGAGCTCCGTCGCTTGCTTAAGCTCACGTTTAACGAGATGGTAGTGGGCACGATTAAGTTTGAAATCATACTGATATTCGAAGTAATGCTGCTCAAAGAATTGGTAGCGCTTCTCCATTTCGTCAGCACACTCGATATCGTTACGCTGAAGCAATGGCCAGACTTTGTTCTTCTTTTCAAACACCTTACGGATCAGAACGCTGACATCGCGTTGATTGTCTTCCGGTTTAAGGTGAACATCACCCAAATAATAAGAGCTATCACGAGTACTACTATCCGCGCAATCCATAATGATTGTCGAACGCTCATCAATGGTCTGCGACTTTCTCAGCTCGAGAATCAAGTCCTGTGACTTGACGGTGTTTTTGCGAAAGCTCTGATCGCAGATCAGAATATCAAACCGGCCATGGAAGGTACGATTGAGCGCTTCATGAGGCGAATTGAGATGGATTATCTTATGTTGCTTGATTCCCAAAGAAAGCATCAGGCTAGATATGCTAATGTTTTTGTTGGGAAATTCTTTGATTATAAGGACATTTGCATCTCTTAACTTAAGCATACCAACCTTTCTCTTATTCTTAGCTAAATTAGGCTTGATGCAGTTTAAGGGGACGCAAAGCCTTGCGGGTGACGAATTATTGAGCTTTTTGTGCGAATCGGCTATTGATAATCTCTTCTAACGCGAGCTCTTCCTTGTGTCGAACATCAGAATTGTGCGCTTCCTTCCAACATTCGAGGGTTTTTTCTAGACCTTTGACTCTGAGATGCTTAGTTTCAAGTTGTTTTTGCAACGAGGCGCACTCTGCTTGCATCACTTGCTGTTCATGCTGTTGATGTACAATCAGTTTATGGAGCATCTGTTCCACACGGCTACGATTGAGTAACGCCTCTCGATGCGAGGACGTGACATAGCTCGATCTAGGCTGCGTCTGGCTCTTCAAATCCATCAGTTGCTGCAAACGCTGTTGAGCTGAAGCATGTTGTTGACGAAGCGATTCTAACTGCACCGACATCAGATCTCGATGCTTTTTCTGAATTTTCTGAAATTTCTCCACAGCACGCAATTTCGCTTCCATACGTTAATTCCTAATTTGATTGAAAGAGCTGAGCTAGCTCTGTCAGGCTTTGAGAAAAATCCACAGAGCAATCAGCGGCTTGCTGGAGGTATGCCGTCAATTGTGGATACAGAGCTACTGAGCGGTCCAATTCAGGATCTTGTCCCGGCTGGTAACCTCCGAGTGGCAGTAGGTCTTTAACCTGAAGGTAGTTCGAGTAAGTTTTGCGAAACTCGTTTGCCAAGGTCAGATGGGCAGGCTGGGAGCAAGCCGTCATACAGCGACTCACTGAAGCATTTATATCAATCGCTGGATAATGCCCTTGTTCTGCAAGTTTACGCGACAAGACAATATGCCCATCAAGAATGGCCCGCGCCGAATCCACCACGGGATCTTGCTGGTCATCGCCTGCAGCAAGGATGGTATAAATAGCGGTCAGACTACCGTTTTGGTTTTCGCTGTTACCAGCGCGCTCAAGCAACTGTGGTAAAGCATTAAACACCGAAGGCGGGTAGCCTCTGGTAGCAGGGGGCTCCCCCAAGGACAGGGCGATTTCTCTCTGTGCCATCGCATAACGAGTCAAAGAATCCACCATCAACAAGACATCTTTGCCCTTGTCGCGAAAATACTCTGCGACTCGATGGCACAACAGCATGGCTCTAAGGCGCATCAGGGGCGATTCATCTGCTGGTGCAGCAATGATGATCGCCTTGTCACGAGCTTCAGGTGTTAGGTTTCTCTCAATAAACTCGCGCACTTCACGACCACGCTCACCAATCAAACCGACCACAATGACGTCTGCTTCCGTGTTTTGAGTTATCATTCCCATCAAAACACTTTTCCCCACACCACTGCCGGCCATCAGACCAATACGCTGGCCTTTGCCAACAGTAAGCAGGCCATTCATCGCTCGTACCCCAACATTGAGCGGCGAATCCACCGGCCTACGCTTAAGGGGATTTATCGGTCTAGGTTCAAGCGAAACTCGCTCCCCTCCGTGCAATTGAGGGCCGTCGTCAAGGGTTTCACCCAATCCGTTGACGACTCGGCCCATCCAGTTTTCGCCAAGTTGCACTGTGCTATCGCCATCCAGTGGAATCACTTTCGCACCAGCAAACAAACCACCAAGTCGACGAATTGGCATCAGATAAGCGATAGTATGGTCGAAGCCGACGACCTGAGCTTCAATCATGTCACCTTCAGCGGTTTCAACTAAACAACGCTGTTCAAGCTTAAAACGGCACCCTACTGCTTGAAGCATGATCCCCGTTACCTTTACCAGCCTGCCCGTTACTCTAGCCACAGGAATAGAATCCAATGAAGCAATCGCTTCACTGGTTCGCTCAGACAAAAGCTCAAATGCGAGGGTATTACTCATTATGCTCTTCTACCACAGGTGTCACTTCGTCGAGCAAGTGTTCTTTGACGTTGTCCATGCAGGCTTGTAAACGAGAATCACAACTGGCATCGGCCTCAGCCTCTTCAGTCACTAGATGGCAGCCCCCCGTCGGCAATTCTGGGTTACCGACCAGTTTCCATTCTTTAGGCAATTCCGCGTTAATTTGGGTAATTCGGTCAAGATCCTGAGGATTAAGGTGCACCGTCACTTTCTCGGTTTTTCCTGGCATCGCTTCAAGTGTTTCATCTACAAGCGCTAAGATTTGCTGTGGCATCAGAGTGAGTTCTGCTCGAATCACCTGTTGGGCAACCTTTTGTACCAGCTCGCAAATGATGTGTCGCTGTTGCTGCTCACGTTCAGATTGCCAGCGCGACAAAGTTTGATAAAGCTCATTAACTGGCTTAGCCGCTTCAAGGAAAGCTTGCTTACCGGACTGTTCGCCGGAGACAAAGCCTTGCTGGAAGCCTTCTTTTTGTCCTTCCAATAACCCTTGCTGCTTACCCTGATTCAGCCCTTGACGCAGACCTTCTTCGTGCCCCTGTTCGAGGCCTGTCTGGAACCCTTCCTCAAGCTTTTGTTGGATATCTATCTGAGAATCTTGCCAAGAATCTTCTATGGCAAATTCATCCTCATTGACCACTGGCTGAGCCAGTGGTGGAAAGCGGTGAATACGATACCCAGATGCAGGAACTTGCAATAAATTGGATTTCATTATTGACATGCATTACTCCACTGTCGGTTCGTCATAAAGCACGAGTTCGATTTCACCTTCTTCATCCAATTCACGCACGATCTGCATGACCTCGTGTCTGGCTCGTTCAACACGACTCAGAGGGACAGCACCACGGATTTCCATATCATCTTCCAGCGCTTTGACCATACGCTGTGGCATCGCACTCTTTATCGTTTGTTGTAGAAGTATCTCCGCCCCTTTAAGAGCTAGGCTCCAAAGTTCAAGTGGGACTTGCTGAACCAAAGTATCCAGTGTTTCTTCTGTCTGTCGACCAAGCACCAAAAAGTCGAACATGTTGAGCTCAATCTCACTCACCACCTCTTCATCGTGCAACTTGAGCATTTCCATTAACGAGCCACGGTCACCTTCAAAACGGTTGATGATGTCTGCCACTTGCTTGACTCCAGATAATGGCGCACTCTGACTGGCCGATACCTGCTCAATACAGCGGTCAATGAGGTCGTTGAGATCACTGGCGACCTGATGGTCAATATCCTGCAGCCGGGCAATCCGGTACAAAATTTCGTCATGATAATCTTCAGGTAGATGCTTAAGTACCGTCGATGAGCTTTCTGCAGGCAAGTAGGCCAGAAAAATGGCTTGCATCTCTGGGTGCTCATTGGCGATGAATCGAGCTAAAATGTCAGCATCCACCCACTGTAAACGCTTCATGTTATTGCGAATCTCATCACCGTATAAGTTGTTGAGAAGACCTTTGGCTAAGTCATTCCCCAGCGCTTTGCGCAGGGTATTCGATAGATACTCTTTCGACGCACCGCGAATGCCGCTGTGCTGCCGAAAGTCTTCGAAGAAGTGCTGGATAATGCCATGAGCACGATCACTTTTTATTCCACTGAGCTTCGCCATTGCTTTAGTAACACGCTGGGTTTCATCTCGGGTGAAGTTGCGCAGCACTTTGGCCGCGGCATCTTCCCCCATGCCGAGAAGTACCAGAGCGGTTTGCTCTACGTAACTAAGCGTTGCTTTTTGATTTAACTCTGCTGTGTTCATTCACATTTACCCATTGTTTTAGTACTTCGGCGACTCGTTCAGGTTCTTCGTTGGCGATTAACTGTAGGTGTTTCAGTTGAATCTCCAGTGGCGACCCAGGTGGTGGTAGCATGTCGTTCCCCACATCCAAGCCAGTGGAAGCGGCAATGCCTTTTTCCGATAGTTTTCGATTCAAAGCTTCTTCTCGCTCACGTTCTTCTCTTGTTTGCAGATTTTCGTAGATAGGGTCATCCTGAGGATCAGCGAACTCCAGCTCTTGCGAACGCATGTCCGAACCCGTCAAATGCATGATAAGTGGACGCAGCACGAAGAAAATCATCGCCATCCCTAGCATACCGCCTATCACGTAACGCATAGGTTGCTGAACGGTGGGATCCTGCCACCATGGAATGGTCGGTGGTGCCTCAATCGTGAGCGGTGTAAAGCTGAAACTCATCAAGCTAAGAGTGTCGCCACGGTCAGCCGCAATGCCTACCGCGTCGGTAACCATGGTCGAGATTTGTGCTTTTTCCTCTGCGGTCCAAGCGGTACCATTAGGTGCGGCCGCCTGGTTAAGCAACACAGACACACTGAGTTTTTCAATCTGGCCCTGCTGATAATGTGTTCGTCGCACACTACTGCCCACCGCGTACTGGCGGTTTGTTTCAGAGCGTGTATTGGTATTTTTGCTATCCTGAGTTGGCGCTTCACCAGTGACTGGAGGCTGGTTGCTCAATGTTCCCGGAACACCGAGTGCTATCTGATCAGTCGAGTTGTTGGAGATAGTATGCTCGTTGCGAATGATCGGGGTATTATCAAGAATTTCTTGAGTCTCTTCGACCTGACTAAAATCAAGATCTGCCGCTACCTGCACACGGAAGTTGCTCGGTCCAACAATCGGCGTCAGCATGTCTGAAGCACGTTGAATGATTTGTTTTTCAACGTTCTTCTGATATTCAAGATATTTTGCATTGACCTTACCCGCTTCCGCTGAGGCGACATCGGCACTCAACAAACGACCGTATTGATCAATCACAGAGACCAACTCAGGCTTCATTCCTGTCACACTGCCAACAACCAAATTGATAATCGCTTCAACTTGTTCCGGCTTCAGATCTTCACCAGGTTTAAGCTCAAGCATGACTGACGCTGAAGGCGCTTCGCTGTTTTGTCTAACAAACAAGGTTTGACGCGGTATTGCTAGGTGAACACGAGCGTTAGACACTGCATTGAGTGACATAATGGTACGTACCAGTTCACCTTCCAAGCCATGACGATAGCGAGCGGTTTCCATAAACTGACTGGTGCCAAGGGAACTGTCTTCTTTAAGGGAATCTAAGCCGGTTGGCAGCTTGGCTTTAACGCCTTTTGCTGCGAGCAACATTCGGATTTTGGCCACATGTCCTTCTGGCACTAGTACTTGGCCATTTTGCTCTTGAAGTCGGTAATTGATACCTTCAGATTCGAGGACAGAGACAATTTCACCAGTATCAAACCTCTCTTGCTGACTGTAAAGCGGGCGATAACTCTGTGTTGAGCTCCAAAGTGCGACCACTATGATTGCCGCCACGATAGCGGCCAAAACCGCGGACAGAACCAGATTTCTCTGACTGTTTGACCACAGCTGTTTCAATTTATGAGTGAAATCTTCCATTCCTCGCGTGGAGGAGGTTTGCGTACTGGCAGCGCTAAATGTTCCGCCACCTGCAACTTGGGTTGTTAAGTCTGACATGGGTTACACCGGCATCTTCATAATATCTTCAAACGAGGTCACGACCTTGTTACGTACCTGCATCAAAGCGTTGAATGACAGGCTGGCTTTCTGACTAGCGATCATGGCTCCGACTAGATCATCGCTTTGGCCTGTTTCGACCGCGGTCATTTTCTGGCTGGCCACTGATTGATGCTGATTGACCGTATCGAGCACATTGGTCATTGCTGTGGAAAATGAGAGCGGCGAATTCACCTGCTGCACATCAAGTGGATTCGCTGAAACCACAAACTCAGGTTGGATCTGAGCACGCATTGCATCCATCTTGGATAGCATCAATTGTTCTGCGGTCATCGCACTGTTTATTGGTTGACTTGCCATAACTTATCCTCCTTAAGCAGCCGAACCTAGGGCCGACTGTAGATCAATACCTTGTTCACGCATTGCCGCTAACTTGTAGCGTAACGCGCGGGTCGTAACGCCAAGTGCGTTAGCTGTCTTGGTGCGATTGCCGCCATACTGACGAAGTTGTTCGAGAATGTACTGGTATTCAGCCTGTTTCTTGACCTCAACGTGCCCCATGCTTTGGGAAGGCGTCGTGGTTTGGACAGGGCTGATTAACTCAACGGGTAGCATCAGATCATGGGCAGTAATGTAGTCACCATGTCGCATGACAAGTGCACGCTGAATCACGTTTTCCAGCTCGCGGATATTACCAGGCCAGTGATAATGGCTGAGCGCCATGATCGCGTCCTGAGAAAGATGACACTGACTGCCATCCTGAAATTTGTTGATGAAAAACTGACTGATCGGCAGTATGTCTTCACTGCGTTCCCGCAGTGGCGGCCAATGCAGGGGTAAAACATCCAAACGGTAATAGAGATCCTCACGGAATGTGCCGTTTTTCACCTCTTCACGCAGATCTTTGTTGGTTGCAGCAATGACTCGAATATCAAGCTGAATGGGCTTATGACTGCCAACTCGCTCGACTTCTCTTTCCTGAAGTACACGCAAAAGCTTTGCCTGGACCGCTGGCGACATCTCTCCGATCTCATCGAGCAATATTGTTCCGTTATTGGCTTCTTCAAACTTACCGCTTTGAGAATGAGTCGCGCCAGTGAACGCACCTTTCATGTGGCCAAATAAGACAGCTTCAAGCATAGATTCGGGAATAGCGGCACAGTTTACCGCAATGAAAGGGCCGTTCGAGCGTGGGGAGTGCTCATGGACATAACGCGCCAACACTTCTTTACCTGTGCCAGATTCTCCGGTCACTAACACACTGGCATTGGTACAAGCTGCACGGTGCGCCAACTGTAGTACCTGTTTGCTGCGCCATGATTCAGCCACAATATTAGCCATGGGCTTACCAATCACTTCAACACGCCGTAAAAGGTTGAGCAACTGACTGTTTTCAAATGGACGAAGTAGGTAATCCGTCGCACCAGCTTTCATAGTTTCAGCGGCTAAGATCCCCTGCTCTTGTTCTACGATTGCAATAGCGACACCATTGCTTGATGTCTTTTGATGACAACTGACAAACTCTCTGACACACATGTCAGGCAAATTTGAACTCACCAGCGTAATCGACGCCGAGCCTTCAAGCAGTGCACTCCGCCCAGTACGAGAATGAGTAACATGGTAACCCGCCTCTTCTAGCACTCTAATGACTGGCTGGGCGAACTCATCTCTTGGCTCTACTAACAAGATATTGGTCTCTGCCATCTTTAAGCCTTTTCCCTATCGTTAATTTTATTATTTTGTTTTGGTATCACTGCTTCATCATTGCGCACCAGCCTTAAAGTCACGCGTCGGTTCTTAGCCTGCCCTTCTAGTGTTGAGTTATTGGCGATGGGGTATCGAGAACCATGAGACCTTATTTCTATTCTTGCGGCCTCTACGCCTGATTTTTTAAGTGCTTTCGCAACCAAATCTGCTCGTTGCTTAGCAATAGTGAGATTCGCGACCTTAGACCCGATGTTGTCGGTATAGCCGTCAATAAGAATTTTTTTGATATTTTTATCAGCGCGTATGTACGTGTATAGCGCACTAAGCGTATCGATTTGTTGAGTCGTTAGCTGACGCTGGCCTAGATCAAATGACAGTGTGATATTGCGCGCTTGAGCATAAGGCATGCTAGGTAATGAAGTTTGGCAACGGTGAAACTGAGCGAGCGCTTTTTGAATACGGATCGTGGGTAAAAGATAAGTCCGACTGTCGGAAGGGTGACTTCCGCTAAACGCGAGTTTTATCCAATGCCCTGATTCAATATTGTTCAACAATTCAGGTATATTATGCTGAAAAACAGAACGCTGTTTATTAATAGTGGCATTAGGACTTATAAACTTGGGATCACTTTCCCTACTCCATGGAGCAGGAGAACTATATAACTTTCCGTCATTCCAATTTTTATTATTCGCTTCAAACTGGGAGTGTAAATATATTTTACCTACTTCCTCAGAGCGGAAATAAAACTTCCCATAGGAAGGATTCTCATATTTAAGATTACATACCAAGCTGTTCCCATTATAAAGCCAATTGACTTCATCCATGGGTACTTCAACTTCAGTTGTTGCCAGTGAAGAGGAGCAATGGAAGAGTAAAGCTATTAAATATATTTTCTGAGCCTTCGTGTTCATGATGTTATATGAGCGCCATTAAATAAACAGACTAATCATCCATTTCGAATTAATAAGATATCTAATGGGATTTAAACAAATTATAAGTTGTCTATATGTTGCACATTGCTTCCTAATACGAAAGCAATTGTAATTAACATGTAAAAAATCAATAAAATTCATTTAAAACCATGAAGATAAGACAGAATAACAGGCTAATAAATGTTTAAAACTGTCATTCGCATGCATCGCAAACTAACCTGTTTTATTTTTTATGAGAAGATATATATAACGACTTAAAATCAACATATGGAGTAAAGTCACAAATTTTATAGATCAGGCTTATTTATAACGAATTTTTCTATGTAAACTTGCGCCAATTGAGTTAGAAAATTCAAAAATCGCTTTGTCAAGACATGGTAAAATATAAATGGAAAGTAGCAGCAAGATATCTATTCCAGATTATCAGACTCTAAGCATAGAATCGTTAGGGAAACCTATTCACATTATTCGGGATAAACTGGAAGATCTAATATCCAGCTCGTGTAATGGCCTGACTTATGAGCTGCAAAACTGGTTAAAAACGCATCATGCAGAAGCTAATATAAATCTAGTCTCACTGCATACTTTTACACCAAATGAAATGGATAAGTCTTCTATCAGTACTTTCCGTCATGATGGTGGAGGGCAAGTATTTATCCATGCCGATAGTCAGACTCTAATTAAGTTAGCTGACAGCTTTTACGACGCCAAGATGCAAAGAAGCCACACGTCACTGAACAACAGTGATTTGCGTCTTCAGGAAAAAATCGGCCGGATGATTATTAACTGGCTGGCTCCAGAGGAGATGTGGTCTAAATGCGAGTTCGAGCCAGCACAAGGGACAGGTCTTTACGCCACCATTGACGTCAGCCTGAACGACCACCAAGGCACTATACACATTAAGCTAGACGAAATGCTTGTCGTCACATTGACAGAACAACTGGACTTGCAGCCCAAAGGGTCATTGTACGAGTCTTTTTGTCAATCTCTGACTTCAACACCAGTCAAACTCAATGTCTTACTTAGTAAAAAAACCATACCGCTCAGTGAGTTAATTTCACTGCAGCCTAACGATGTGTTACCGATCGAATTATTGTCTTCAGCTCCCGTCAGTATTGGCCAAGAACACCTTTTTTCTGGTCGAGTCGCGGAGAATGATGGCCAGCTAGTTTTAATTCTTAATCAAGATAAGGAATCTTTTTAATGAGCGAGACAACAGAGAACCACGCATTTAATGGTGAAGAGCTGAACTTTGATGACTTTCAACTGGAAGAGACTCACAGCGACATTATCAATACTGAGGTACCAACCCCAGAACGTGATCTGAGCTTTTTCAAGAATATTCCTGTGACTGTTACTCTGGAAGTTGCCAGTAAAGACATCGCGTTGGGCGACTTGATGAAAGCCGGTGAAGGCAGTGTCATAGAGCTCGACAAACTCAACGGCGAACCTCTAGACGTAAAAGTCAACGGATCCTTGATGGGCCACGCTGAAGTGGTCGTAGTTAACGAAAAATATGGTTTGAGACTGATTGATATTGTCGATTCGGCTCTGGCCTCTGCGGTTCAGTAAGGATTCACTGAAACATGACTAAGTCACCTTCCTTTCAGGGATGGGGGATCCTAATCGGTTTGGTTGGCCTGCTCTTCGCGTTCCCTTCTGTAGCGAATGAGTCAGGCTTAACCATCTTATCGGTCAGCGACGGAGCAACCCAGCAAGAGTACAGTGTCAAACTACAGATTCTGTTATTAATGACAGCACTGAGTTTTCTCCCTGCATTTATACTGATGGCCACCAGCTTTACTCGCATTATAGTGGTTCTCGCGATTCTTCGTCAGGCTTTGGGGTTACAACAAAGTCCACCAAACCGAGTGTTAGTCGGTATTGCACTCGCGTTATCGCTGTTGATCATGCGCCCCGTTTGGACGGATATTTACCAAAATGCTTTCCAACCCTACGACCAGGGCGAAATTACCTTAATGGAAGCATTTTCTATCGCAGAAAAACCCGTGCGTAATTTCATGTTGGCACAAACTCAACAAACGTCTCTTGAGCAAATGTTACGCATTGCCAATGAACCACTCGATACTGCGCTAGAGGACATCTCATTTGCCGTGGTTCTGCCCGCTTTTGTTATCAGTGAGCTAAAAACCGCTTTTCAAATCGGTTTCATGCTGTTTATTCCTTTTCTGATCATTGACCTTGTCGTCGCGAGTGTCCTTATGGCAATGGGTATGATGATGCTCTCGCCATTAATCATCTCACTTCCATTCAAATTGGTGGTGTTTGTTCTAGTCGATGGCTGGGCCATGACTGTCGGCACCTTATCCGCCAGTTTTGGATAACAGGAGTTCACATGACACCAGAAATGACCGTCACGCTGTTTTCCAATGCTGTATGGCTGATCATCACTATGGTTGCGGTATTGGTTGTGCCAGGTCTGATTGTTGGCCTCGGCATTGCCATTTTCCAGGCCGCCACGCAAATCAATGAACAAACATTGAGTTTTCTGCCAAGGCTACTGGTCACCCTTTTGATGGTGATCTTTGCTGGACACTGGATGCTGCGCAAAATCATGGAGTTGTTTGACTACCTGTTCCACAACATTCCTGGAATGATTGGCTGATGGAAGTCAACTTCGCAGAAATATCTCGCCTGCTTGGCCAGTTATGGTGGCCTTTTTTCCGTATTGGCGCCGTGTTTATTTCCATGCCTTTCTTTGGTGACTCATTGATACCGGTTTGGGTACGTAGCTTGCTAGCCCTTTCAATTGTGATGGTCTCAGCACCACTGATGCCACCGATGCCAACCGTCGAATTTTTCTCAATGACCTCACTGTTTCTCGCCTTTGAGCAAGCCATTTGGGGGCTGTTCTTTGGCCTGATTTTGCACATGTTGTTTAGTATTTTTACAACGCTGGGCCAAATTGTCTCAATGCAGATGGGCTTAGGCATGGCGATGATGAACGACCCTGTTAATGGCATGTCTGTCGCTATTCTTGGTC
Organism: Vibrio neptunius; assembly: GCF_000967495.1. Classification (GTDB taxonomy): domain Bacteria; phylum Pseudomonadota; class Gammaproteobacteria; order Enterobacterales; family Vibrionaceae; genus Vibrio; species Vibrio neptunius. Next base: position 85,866 of record NZ_JXXU01000019.1, read on the forward strand.
GTATTTTCCTGATTTTCAGCACCTTATTGTTTTTATCTCTCGAAGGCCATTTAGTGGTGATTGATGTGCTTATCCAGAGCTTTGTTGTTTGGCCAGTCGGTTCTGGCCTGACGACAGCGTCTTTGCAAGGCATCGTCAATTTGTTTAGCTGGATGTTCGCTTCAGCACTAGCACTGGCGCTTCCCGCCATTGTTTCTATGTTGTTAGCGAACATCAGTTTTGGCGTAATGAACCGCGCTGCGCCTTCATTAAATGTCTATGCATTAGGATTTCCGATGACCATGTTACTTGGGCTATTCAGTGTCCTTATCTCTGTGTCAGGCGTACCAGGTCGATATACAGTGCTGGTCAATGACACCCTACGTTTTATGAATCAATTCATGTTGGGGGGCGGATGAGCGAACAATCGTCACAGGACAAAACCGAAAAAGCCTCCCCGCAGAAAATCAAAAAGGCGCGTCAGGAAGGCCAAATACCCAGAGCGAAAGAATTCACCACTGCTGCTATTTTTCTCGCAGTAGCTTTGTATTTCTACAGTCAACTTTCTGTTATTTGGGAAAGCGTCGCCGGTATTTTTCGTTTTAACATGGCATTAACTAAGCAAGACCTTGCTCATCCGCAGCAAATGATCGAGCAGCTCGGTCATAGCCTTGGCATGATCATTACCCTGCTTCTGCCAATGTTCATCGTGATTATTGCCGTGACACTGGCGAGCACGATGGTGCTGGGTGGCTGGATGTTCCGTTTAGCAAATGCTTTTCCTAAACTGAGTAAACTTAACCCGCTTAGCGGCATCAAGCGCATATTTTCCACCCGTTCATTGGTTGAACTGCTCAAGTCTACCCTCAAAGTGCTGGTTATTTTTGGCGTGCTTTACGCGTATCTCGATAGCCACTTGCAACCTTTGTTGGGAATGCAGCGACTCTCGCTTGAACAAGGTGTGGTTAATGTCATGCAGATCCTGTTCGAAGGACTGTTAATGATGGGGTTCGCTTTGCTGTTGTTCGGCGTGATTGATATCCCTTACCAACGCTGGGAACACATGAAAGAGCTCAAAATGACCAAACAGGAGCTCAAAGAAGAGTACAAAAATAACGAAGGACGACCTGAGGTCAAACAACGTATTCGTCAGATTCAGCAACAATTTGCTCGACGTAAAATTGATAAGATGGTACCGACGGCGGATGTGGTCATCACCAACCCGACCCATTATGCCGTAGCGATGAAATATGACCCTGCTTTATCTGACGCTCCATTTGTGGTCGCTAAAGGGGTCGATGAAACGGCAATGCACATTCAACGTATCGCCCGTGAAAACAAGGTCGAAATCGTCAATTCGCCACCACTGACCCGTTCTATTTACTACACCACAGCAATCGAGCAAGCCGTACCAAGTCAGCTCTACATCGCTGTGGCGCATATTCTGACCTACGTAATGCAACTAAAAGCATTCCGTACCGGGAATGGTGATAAGCCGATGCCTTTACCTCACTTCGCCATTCCAAAGCATTTACAACACTGATCATCCGTATACACCCAAGGACACCCACCTATGCTCAATCGGTTAAAACAGATACAACAATCCACAAAAGGCTTTGTCGGTATTCCGCTGGTCTTACTCATGGTGCTGGCAATGGTCATCCTGCCACTACCTCCCCTACTGCTGGATGCCTTGTTCACTTTTAATATCGTGCTCGCCATTTTGGTGCTCTTGGTCAGTACTACCGCAAAACGTCCACTCGACTTTTCTATTTTTCCAACCATTCTGTTGGTCGCGACTCTATTACGCTTAACCCTCAACGTCGCCTCGACTCGAGTCGTCCTACTTGAAGGTCACAATGGTGGCGATTCTGCGGGTAAGGTAATTCAAGCCTTCGGTGAAGTGGTGATCGGAGGTAACTATGTGGTCGGTATGGTAATTTTCGTTATCCTGATGATCATAAACTTCGTCGTGATCACTAAAGGTGGCGAACGGATTTCAGAAGTATCGGCACGTTTTACGCTTGACGCTTTGCCCGGTAAACAGATGGCAATCGATGCAGACCTTAATGCGGGGTTGATCGATCAGGACGCCGCTCGACAGCGCAGACGTGAAGTCGCCAACGAAGCTGATTTCCACGGTTCTATGGATGGTGCATCAAAATTTGTTCGTGGTGATGCAATTGCCGGCTTGTTGATCCTGTTCATCAACATCACAGGGGGTATCAGCATTGGTGTGTTCGAACACGGACTTGCCGCTTCAGAAGCATTCAAAACCTATGCCCTACTGACTATTGGTGATGGCTTAGTCGCCCAAATACCATCGCTGCTTTTAGCAACCGCAGCCGCGATTATCGTTACTCGCATCAACGATAGCGATAACGACATGTCAGAAACCATGCAAAAGCAGTTGTTGGCGTCACCGGCGACCCTGTTTACCGTTTCAGCTGTGATGTTGATTATTGGCATGGTACCGGGAATGCCCCACTTGGCCTTCTTTACCTTCGCAGCCGTACTCGCATTTGCAGCTTGGCGACAACACAAGAGCCCAGTTCATGATGCTCAGATTGAAGACGTCGAAGTGCTCACTCAAGCCATGCAGCAGGAAGACGCACCACTGAGCTGGGAAGATATTCCACATGTGCACACACTGTCATTAGCACTTGGCTACCGATTAGTTCATCTGGTCAACAAAGAACAAGGAGCACCGCTCACCCAACGAATCCGAGGTGTAAGACGCAACCTGTCTGAGCAAGTCGGCTTCTTACTGCCAGAAGTGCGCATTCGCGACAACTTGAGCCTAAAACCTAATCAATACACCATTTCACTCAATGGAGAAACCATAGAGCAAGGCTTTATTGAACCAGAGCGTTTGATGGCGATTGCCGTTGGCGAAACATATGGCGAGGTCGATGGCATTCTCGGCAGTGATCCGGCTTACCAATTGCCAGCGGTGTGGATTGAACATACGGATAAAGCTAAAGCGTTAAACATGGGTTATCAGGTGGTAGACGATGCAACGGTGATCGCTACTCATATCAGTAAAGTGATCAAAACCCATCTTTCCGAGCTGTTTAATCATGATGATGTCGACGCCATGATGCAGCGACTGACACAGCAAGCACCGAAATTGGCCGAAGCACTTGGCGCAGCGCTCAATCCAGGGCAACAACTCAAGGTGTATCGTCAACTTTTACTCGATCAGGTGCCTTTGCAAGACATTCGTACTATCTCGAACACCATGCTCGAGTCTTCAGAAAACACCAAAGACCCTATACTTTTGGCAGCCGATGTGCGCTGCGCATTACGCCGAACATTGGTGAACTTGATCGCTGGCCAACAAGTGGAACTCAAGGTGTATGCCCTTTCTGACGAACTGGAACAAATGCTGATGACCTCTCTACAGCAGGCACAAGCGAGTGGCAATGTGAACCTCGACAGTTTTCCTGTCGAGCCTAACATTCTGTCTCAGTTCCAACAAAATTTACCCTTGATCAAACAGCAGCTAAAACAGCAAGGGCTGGCTCCCATACTTCTTGTGATGCCACAACTTAGACCCTTGATTGCCCGCTATGCTCGCACGTTTTCTCAAGGATTGGCGGTATTGTCATACAACGAAATACCAGAAACAAAACAAATCAACGTGGTAGGAAACCTTGGCTAACCTCAACTCAAATCAGGCGATGTACCGATACATCGCCAAGCTCATGGAAGAACATCTCGAGACCGAAGACGACCAAATCATCCATCAAGCACTGGTCCACAATGACATCCGACATGCTTGTCAGGCTATCCGCTCTACTGACTCTGGCGAAGTCGAGTTTCAGCACCTGACTCTCAGGTTTGGCGGTGATGGCGAACAAAGCGTGTATCAATTCGACCTGTCTCAAAAAGTCACCTATTGCTTAGACTTATTTAGCCTATACCTAGCCCTGCGCCAAACAGGCTTTCAACTCGAAACCTTTCATCCTGATTTGATCAGCAATGTAGTGGTGCCTCTTCAGGTTGATGCACTCGTTTGGGCACCGGGTGAACAGTTTTTAGAACAAGTGCTGCTTTGTCATAAGAAAGCATTTCAACATGTCATTCCTTCATTGCAGCTCAGTCAATCTTTGGGGTTTCATACGTCGGTAGAAGCACTGATCGAGCGTGTGGAACAATGTGCTTATGCGCTGTGGTTTGAAGTGACTCCGCCCTGCACTTTGCTTGAACAGCTTGCTCACTATCAACCCTCCATGCTGAAACTCTCGGTGTCATTGAAAGAAAAGCAAGATCGCATGGCCTTTTTGCCCATCGTGCGTTTTATGAAAAAGCACAAATTAAAGTGGGTCGCCAGTCGGGTTGCTTGCCAAAAAGAGCTCAATCAATATAAGTTACTGGGTGCCAGTTACTATTTTGGCTACTTCAGTGATATCCCGACCTCGCTCTCTTTTAAGACATTTACCAACGAATACGACATCTAATCAACCCACTAATCGGCGCTTACAGTGGCGATTAGTGGAATCAACTTCACTAAATCTGTCGCCGATCTCTATAAATTTTCTTTATTTACAATTTTTAATTAATCTTCGATATTGTTCGTCCGCCTCTTGTTAGTGACCAGGGAAATCCTGAAGCCAAAATCTGAGTATTGTAATTACCGAAGGAGACCATAATGGCTTTATCAATGCACACTAACTACGCATCACTTGTTACACAGAACACGCTAAGCAGCACAAACGATCTACTGACTACCGCTATGGAGCGCCTAAGTACAGGTAAACGTATCAACTCTGCAGCAGATGATGCCGCAGGTCTAACAATTGCCAACAAACTTGAAGCGCAAACTCGTGGTATGTCTGTGGCAATGCGTAACTCTCAAGATGCAATTTCAATGCTGCAAACAGCAGACGGCGCACTGGAAGAGCTAAGCAACATTGCATACCGCATGAAAGACCTTGCTACTCAAGGCGCGAACGGCACAAACGGTGCCACTGAACTTGCTGCACTGGATGCGGAGTACCAACAACTTGAAGCAGAAGCAACGCGTATTCTAGGTGAAACTACATACGGTGCAGGTCAAAAGCTACTGAATGGCGGTACACTTGCTGCTGCAGTAACTTTTCAAATCGGCGCATCAGGTGATGAGAAGCTCACTGTTGATGTAGGAACTCAACTAACCGCCATCGACTTCACTTCAACAGGTGATCTTGCCTCTAATTCAGACTCAAACGCTCAAATCGCTGTTGTTGATGGTTTATTTGACAAAATCAATACTGTGCGTTCATCACTAGGTGCGAATATCAACCGCCTAGACCACACCATCAACAACCTAGCAAACATCTCTGAAAACACAGCGGCAGCGAAAGGCCGTATCACAGATGCTGACTTCGCAGTTGAATCTTCAAACATGACGAAGAACCAAATGCTAATGCAAGCGGGCACAACGGTTCTTTCTCAAACGAACCAAATGCCAAGCATGGCAATGTCTCTACTTCGCTAATTAGCGAGAGACACTCTTCTATTTATTTAACTCCAACAAGCTGATGGGCAGAATACCTGCTCATCAGGTACTCTCGAAGTAGCCCATCAGTGCAACACAAAACACCCTCAAGTTTTACTAGAGGGTGTTTTTTTATTCATCGTTCTCTAGCTTCAACATCATACGCTAAGGTTACCTCATTGGTTTTCAAAACACCGCGGTTTTGAATCGATGAAACGTTAAGCTTAAACGTTCAAGAGGCTAGGCCGAAGCAGCACCTTAGCGAGTGATAATACCAAATGAAACAGCCTTGCTAGGCTATCACATTCGTGGCGTTGCCCCTCAGTCGCGCTAAGTGAATTTCTCGCTCAAAACTTGATGTTTACTCTAATGGATGGACGTGATGTTAACAGGTGTCCACAAGCTTAAATACTCAATTACCCTGTTAGCTATGTGGTATTCGCTATTCAATTGATGGCTAGTTACGATGTTTAACTAAACGCACCGGCAACCCGAGTTTAACCAAATGATTAAGTACAAACCGACAGTTCCAAGCACAATCGTTTAACGAGATAAGATTATCATCAACACCAATCAGCTTTATATCTTGATCTATATACATTGTAGGTGGCACCGCATCCTCTGTTTTAGCTTGAATATCAGCGTAGCTAATATAAGCAATGGCGGCGCGTGATATTTTTCTGGATTCATGACCATTTATGCTGGGAGTTAGCAACCAAAGTCCTTCATTAGTGGCGCAAACCGCTTCAAATGTGGAAAATCTTACGTTATGACAAAAGTTATATATGGCTGAGAAACAAGGCAAAGCAAATATGATAAACATAATGAACATCATAAAATGTACGCCAAAGTCAGACATAGATTCAGTCCCATTTACCATATGACCAAACTTATTTTGATGACGTTCAACAGGGAACATAAACTCAAATAGGCTAGGTAACCAAAAGACGTAAGCGTACAAACAAACCAGACTCAGTACAAATAGCGGTGCTGTATCTCGCCACGACTTTCTAGTCATAGTATCTCCCATAGTCGCGGATAAATGCTGATTGATCTCTGTAATGATAGTGGCCGCATCATCAGCTTCGAACGGTTCTTCTTCAAAAGAGATCGTACCCACAAACTCGAGTTCCCTCTCTTTATCCGCGCTTTGATAAGTCTCATCCACTGCAGATAGTGCAAGTACTTCAGCGGGCCGCTTGTCTATATAGATATCAAATCTTTGCATTAATAGGCAATTGGACTGCTTGTTCTCAAGCAGTAAATACTTATTCGTCAAAGGTAAAGACAGTTCTTCTTGTTGATGCATCCATCTATAAACTAATACGGACAGACAAATTTGATAAGCCACATTACCAAGCATTAACATAGTGACATCAGCCCAAGCATAGGCATTGCCCACTACGGAAATCAAAATAAAACAGCATAATACTCGTTTATCAAGATTGGACATTAGTGCCGACTTTACTACATGAAGGCAGTCATCTTGCTTGTATATGTGCTGGTGTAACCTAGGCTTGAAAACAAAACTAACGATAACGTAAACCGTGGCTATTCCGCTTGTTACTAGCGTAATAGTCTGAGCATCATAGAAAAATGCACTAACAAGTATACACAGGCCAATCAGCAAAAAGGCTTTTTGATAAATACTTCGAGTAAATGGGGTGAGAACGGTATCTTGAATACTGGCTATTGTATTCACTGTATCTCCTAGGTTTATCAGATGGTTCATTAGGGGAGTGAATCTATCGACAACGGCTAGCGAAGCCCTGAGCTACCATGAACAAAAGGCTGAGCTTTGGTGGTAAATACATCCTAGCATCGATGTCTCGTTATCACTTGGGAACAAGGATTCGTATCTTGTTGGCTTTTTGGGCATAGCGATTTGTAAGCATTCGCTATAATTTCTTAGCCTTGTAAATAGAGGGAAGCTGATGTTCTTTGCTCAGTATTCTCTCCAATCTTTGTTCGAACTGCTTGGGCTTCTTAGAAACAAAAAAATACGTTTTAGGGGCTTCACGCTCAAAATCCTCGCCAGTAATTATCGCTTTTTTCCCATATTTCATGAAGTCAACGATCTGGGACAACAAGAAGTTTTGGTTTCCATGTTTACTATTTGCGTGGCTTTTTGAGGTAGCTTCAAGACGAAATGGACGAGGCTTGTAGGTGCTGGAAGATAAGGTTTTCTCACCTAGTAAGCACACAAACCCTCCATGACAATTGATGTATCGGTAGCCTAGACTCTGGAATGAACATGCTGAAATCTTGCCTAAGCGCCATGTGTAAACAATCCCACGTCTTCGATCAAAGTGCAGATAAGCTCGGCGAGGAATAGCCAGAATAACGATAGATATAATGAGAGCAACGAGAAGATAAGCGGCAATAAATATTAGAGTTTCATTGAGCCGTTCTTTTTCTGATTCTGTGCCGTATGCCTGTATTGCTTGTACATATCGAATAGCCGAGCTTGTTCCCTTGTCAGATAACAACACTCTATAGAAATCTATCCTTCGCTGGTCCTCTTTGAGTAGGGTATCAATGTCCACTCCTCTGCGCTTTCGGCTATAGATATAGTACTCATAGGTATAGACCCGCGGGTTGATGGAAGCACGTGAGATTGTGCCGAGATACCGACTCTTATCGGGCGTGATACCTTGCTCTAACTCATCTAGAGTGCTGTTGGCAACGTCAATCATGAACTTACTTGGCCCAAAGTCAACGATACGCCATAAGCCAAAGGCCCAAATGGCGACTAAGATAGGTAGCAACAAAAACAGTCTCAGTTGATGCCAAGATACATCTTTAATAGTGAGTATATCGTCATTTACTGACATGATCGGTAACAATGGATCATCGTACGGCTGTGAATAAGCATGGTTCTCTGAACGAGCAACCCAGTCCAATATGGGCTGATAATGCTTTCGATTCAGAGAAGCTAATAATAGCATAAGACTCCCACCAATTGCCGGCATAGCGGGGAAAGGAATTTCTCCATTTAAAATACGCTGAAAAAATTCCTTCCCCTCATTTAGCCAGTAAAGTACTGTTTCAAAATCCATCGATTGCCCTACCTCACTCTGTTCATTTAGGGATTTTTATTGCATCTACGCCTTGAGAACACTGGTAACATTATTCTCTGCCGAGATACTTCCAGCCACTCCGTATAAATTTGATCCCGCTTTTGTCCGGATAGATTCCAGACAACTTGCCTCACTATGGCCTTGAGGTGGGGAAACAAGCCATTCATAATTTGAGTTGACCTTCTTTTTCCCTAAGTATTCAAAAATGAGCAATGCATATTTGTAATCATCGGAGTGACGCCCCGTTTGCAATTGGACTTTATAAACACTGTCATCTAGGGGCAGACCATCGATACTTGTCTTGTGTCCTAGCAACTCAATCCCCATCAGCTCTGCTAGGGCAATGGCAGAGGCACTCTTATGCTCAGCCGCAACCTCTGGCTTGTAAGTCAGCGCCGGAATAGCGGTTTCTAGGCGAACTTTAATGCCACAATAAAAATCAGAAGCACCGCCATCGAATAAGGAAGTTCCGCCTTCTGTATAATAAATTCCAGCATTGGCAGATTTCCAACTGACTTTAGACGTGGTCACATCACCACTTTGGACGCCAAACAAGTCTAAGGTGGGCTGCTCTGTCTCTGTAATTTCAACAGAAACTGTCACCTCGGGATCTTTCGCAGAGAATACGTCACTAAGACGTTTAATCACTTTGTCGACCGAGTAATCTTCGATACCTTTCTTAGCATTGATGCTGATGTTTACGTATCGGTTATCTCCCAACTTACCTGGTACTTTCTCCCACTCAAACCTATTAACGATAGCAATATCTTTGATGGCTGTTTTTATTTGATACTCGGCTTCTTCGATTTGGTCGACACTTCTTTCAAACTTAATATTGACTTGATCGCTACATCCTGTGATCAGTAACAAAAATAAAAGGGCAATGATTCTCATGCTTATACTTTCTGGCTAATTTTGATTCTGGAATACTAGCAGAAGTGTTGTTATTCATATACCGACCATATGACATGCTCATAGTGAGTAAAATAATTCCAGTAGCTTTATATTTTCTGTTAGTTTGTCTAAACCTTTAGTCAAAATGAAACTTCAAATAGAGAAAGTGAAGCTCTTTGTTATAATTTATATTTTTGTTTTTGTGATCTCTTACTAACAATTATATTTAATATCACAGAGTAGCTATAATCCAATCACTGTACATTATTTGTACCATTGCTAGGATATGAACGTGCTAATGACGCCTCGATGGGCAGAAGGTAATAGCCTGAACACCAAGAGTGAGCTTGCCCTTATCAATACTGGCAATATGCCTCGCTCTCAATCTACTGAAACCCTCGTTTTTTCATCAACTCCCAGCTTACTACTTTACTATTTTCTATAAATACTTCGAAGTCAGGAGGCAGTTCTCCGAAACTTCTAAAACGACCGTGTTTTGGTATTGAATGCTCATATCTCCATATTTCTTTCACTCTTTCGCCCTGATAGTCATGAATAAAAAAGGTCGGTTTCCCTACTGAATCGAGCAATTGTTCTTCCGTCTGCCCTTGCCAAATCAAACGCTCGATGATTTTTTCTGCCACTTCTTCATCACCATATTTTTTGATGAGCTTATCCTTCCTATACGAAATGGTTATGCTTTCTATAATATAGAGAATGATAGAAAATATAATAATTGTAATTAAGATATCCATAGGTATGAAATTGTGTCTCTTTTTGAATAAAAATGGGCTTATCACTCTCAGCAAAGTCTGGCCTTCTCACTTCACTTAAGTGTCTTGGTCCGGCTGTTTAGCAATACCTAACCGTGATTTTCTATACCTCCACGGTTAACAGCTTATCATCCACTGAGACAATGGAGTCAAAAGGGTCGTCCATAGGCACCACAGTGACCTCAGAGCGAAACTCCTGCCACCACTTAAAAAAAGGCTGGGCTTTGGTGGTGAATAGCCCAATAAAACGACGCTCCATTTTGCTATCACCGCTATATTGCATGGCCTTTGGGCCGCACTACTCTTGTAAATACCGATACAATTTAGGAAGAACGTGTTCTTGTTGCAAAAGCTTTTCCAATCGTGCTTCAAAAGGCTCTGGTCTTTTATCAATCATAAAATATGTTTTAGGTTGAGGGCGGTAAAACTTCTCACCGGTAATGACGGTACTTTTGCCATTTTCCATAAAGTTGAAGATTTTTTGAAAGAACTCATTATTGTCTCGAGCTGTATTAAGAATTATTTTACCCGTCGGTTGAATTCTGATCGGCACCATATCGTAGCCATCTTTACCCTTTCTATTTTCAGCGTATAAGTAGAGAACAATACCCGTACTTTTCTCTAAGAAC
>NZ_JXXU01000020.1 GCF_000967495.1 Vibrio neptunius
ATCGGTATGACCACCTTCGGTGAATCTGCACCAGCAGGTGAGCTATTCAAGATGTTCGGCTTCACCACTGAAAACGTTGTGAACACAGCGAAAGAGCTTTTAGCTTAATCACTGAACCTTGATACGAAAACGCCCCGCGACACTAGCGGGGCGTTTTTTATTGAATCTCTTCTACATTCACTTCAGTGCTGAACTTGACTGTACGAGTAGAAACCGAAGTCTGAAATTTGCGAATGTTCTTATCTTGATGCAATACGCGTTCAATAAACTTTTCATACGCTTTGATATCTGGAACGCTTACCACCAGCATGAAATCGTAGCCTCCCGTGATCTGATAGCATTGAGTGACTTCAGGCGCTTTTGTTATTGATTGGCGAAACACGCTGTATATATCAGGTCTATCCCGCTCCATTTCGACTGAAACAATCAAGTTCATCTTATTACCTGCCAGCTCGGGATTGATGATAGAGACATCACCCGTTATCACGTTGTCTTCTCGAAGCCGTTTTACCCTCTTCAAACAAGCTGGCGGCGACAACCCCACTTCTTCCGCCAACTCTACATTCGGAATACGATTATTCTTTTGCAGTATCGACAAAATCTTCTTGTCTAAACGGTCAATTTCCATAATTTCTCCAGAGGGAACTTTTAAGAAACTTTAACACAAGATCAACTCAATAAAGAAATATGAGGCATAGTTAACATGCAAATTACACATCCATATTTCTCATGTCTTTATTAATATTTGTGCCATCGAATCATTCAGTGTGGAATTCAACATGGAAAAGTTACAACGTTTCTTTTATGACCTTTTTAAAGAAATAGTCGATGTCACCTGGACTCTGTATAAAGTGATGATTCCAATCATCATCGTAATTAAAGTTGTTGAAGAGCTAGGAGGCGTTGCATTGCTTAGCCAATGGCTGAGTCCTTTGATGAATTTTGTCGGTTTACCCGATGAAATGGGCTTGGTATGGGCGACAACTCTGCTTACTAATATGTATGCGGGTCTATTGATCTTTATGAGCACCAACAGCGAACTCACCGTGGCTCAGGTATCGATTTTGGGGTCATTAATGCTCATCGCACACTCGATCCCGATTGAAGCTGCTATTGCCAAGCGCGCTGGTGTGAGTATTGCGATGACAACGTTAGTCAGAGTTGGGGGTGGACTGGTGTTTGCGTGGGTCCTCGACCAGATTTATCAGTTCGGCGATTTGCTAAATACACCTGCCCAGATCGTTTGGAATCCCGAAATCCCCCCAGAGCAAACTTATTTGCAATGGGCGTGGTCACAAGTCGAAAACTTGATAGCGATACTTGTCATCATTGCAATCTTACTATTTACATTAAAGATGCTAAAGCTATTAGGGGTGGAGAAGTTAATGGCGATGGCACTCAAGCCTGTTCTTTCTGTGCTAGGCATCAGCAGAGAAGCGACTAACCTAACCATAGTCGGCATTACATTAGGTATTTCTTTCGGTGGCGGCCTGCTGATCAACGAAGCGAAACGAGGCCACATACCAGCACGAGATGTGTTTACCGCCGTCATGTTGCTTAACTTGGCCCACAGCATGATTGAAGACACCATTCTCGTATTGTTGATTGGTGCAGACTTCGTATCGATATTTTGGGGAAGGTTGCTGTTTGCTTTTGTCGTCATCGCTATTATGTCACAGATCCTTAAGCGCATAAGCGAGCCCACCTGTCAGAGATATCTTTACAAAAGCGTTCAGCAATAATAAAGGCCCCTGCTGTTGCAGGGCCTTGGTTTATTTTTCTTCAAATCGCTGAGCTAACTGATAAAACTCGTTGACTTGATTGCGTAACTCTTGTGAGTGCAGATTAACGGAATGCGTCGCTGCTAGATTTTGCTCAGCCGCAGAGGCTATTGACTGAATGTGCAAATTTACATCACTGGAAAGCTGGCGTTGTTTCGTTGCCGCATCTTCAACCGTGCTCATCAAGTCGTTCATCGATTGCATCATGGTTTCGACTTCAGATAAACGTTTCGCGCTAACTTCTGCTACTGCACCACATGCATCTGTTTGTTCACGGTTGGCAATGATGTCGCGTTGCCAACCTTCAATCGTCGTCAACATGGTTTCAATACTGTCTTTAATTTGCAACGTGGCATTGGAAGTTCTGCCTGACAATGCACGAACTTCGTCCGCTACCACCGCAAAACCACGTCCCTGCTCACCAGCGCGGGCGGCCTCAATCGCAGCGTTTAACGCCAGTAGATTGGTTTGTTCTGCGATCCCACCGATTTCTTCCATCATATGACTGACGTTTTGAGCCTGTTCACTCAGTTGATAAGTAGTATTGGTCGCTTTTTCAGCCTGAACACTGAGTTTCTCTAAATTGACATGAGTCTGGTCGATAGTATCTTTCGCAAGCAGACACGTTTTGAGTGTCACATCAATCAAATCATGTGCTTCGTGTGTGCTGGTTGAAACTTCGTTTGCGGATGCTTCCACGTTTTCGGTTGCTTCACGAACTTGGCGAATATCTTTCGTTTGCTGCTCAAGAGCTTGCGTTACCTGCAGGGTTGTTGCGCTTAAGCCATCAGACAGATCTTGCAGCGGTTTAGCTGAATCCGTCATCCTACCTAGCACGGTTCTAATTCGTGCAGAAAGAAGCTTAATATGGAAATCTGCAATTGAGAATTGAGTATTGCCAGAATAGATCAGACGACTTACGCTATCATATTTTGACTGAAGCTTTTTCAACTGTTTAGGCGTATCGACCAATTCTTGCCTGAAAAGCAATGCGGTCACCGAGATTGGCAGTGCACTAGCGACCCAACTCGCAATGCCTTCGAGTGACAATAGATTCGCAATGATGGGGGCAGATAGAGAACCAATTAACATCACATAACGCAGAGTGTCGGGAATTTTCAGTGAGACAGTCGCGCCTGTTTTCTCAGCGTGCAGCAAAGATTGATAGGCTTTGTCCGCCACCTTGACCCACTCTCTTTTGGGTTTAACACGCACCGACTGATAACCCGTTATCTCACCATTTGCGTAGATAGGCGTTACGTAGGCATCTACCCAATAGAAGCCTCCTGTTTTAGTGCGATTTTTTACAATACCCCGCCATGCTTTACCTTGTTTTAGGTTCGCCCACATATCTGCGAATGCAGCTTTAGGCATAGTGCTATGGCGCACAATATTGTGATTTTGACCCAGCAGTTCTTCCTGAGTGAATTCGGCAATACGACAAAAAGCCTCGTTACTGTAGGTAATGACGCCTTTCAGATCAGTAGTCGACACCAACTGTTCGTTGGCGTCAAGCAAGGTTTCGCGTTCCGACGAAGTTTGACTAGCAATCATGAATGTAAACTTTTGTTGTAGTTATGTGGCACGGAAATATAAACAATAAATGAAATCATGACAAAATATTAAAGTAGTCACATGTAACATTTTTAGATTATTTGAAGATTTTTTTTGTTTTAAACACAATGCCTTCGCTCATATCGAAGCAATCTAGCCCGTTAATGACTGGCTCAAGTCAGAAATGATCTCTACAATGACGGTGTAGTATTGCCCACTCCTTGTTCAGGTAGCGCTTTTTTAGTGGTTAGATTAAAACACTTCAGTCTGAAACAGTTAACCATTCTGGTTTCTATCTCTGTTGTTCTCTTATTTCTCGTTTTCTATTTTACGTTTAAGGCGCTTTGGAGCCATGAACTGGCCGTTGATGCTTCAAAAAAGAGACAAGAGTTCGAGATCGAGCGTGTGCAAACCGTATTGAAAATGGAAGAACTCGAACTGAGAGCATCTCTTGAAGATTATGCCGCTTGGACAACGTTGGCACATTATGTACAGCAGCCTAGTGACGCTTTCATAACAGACAGCATAGGTCCGCATGCATTTGAGTCCAAGCGGGTCAACGGTATGATCATTTTCGGTCATGAACTGGACGTAAAATGGAGCGCTTTATACAGAGATGGACAAGTTCATTCCGCTCAGTTTATCGAGCTCAATGACCCTGAGATGGTCGACAAGCTTCTTACTCAAGCCATACAGTCTTCAAATGCCAAAGTTTCCTCGCAGTTGGAATACGCTGTACATAAAAGCGAGCCATACATGGTAGCCACTGCTCGAATTTGTCTCAGCGACGGAAAATCGTGCGATTTTGGTTACATAGTGTTTATTCGCAAGATCCGCAATGAGTTTATCGCAGAGATTGAAGATGCGACTGGTGTCAAGATCGTTGTTCATCCACTCAATGAACATGAGGCTGTACAAAGTACGGCTCAGGCAGAGAATGTTTCCGTGATTTATCGCGAAGACTTTCTAGACGGTGATAACATTGCTATCGAAATTACCCACAATGAAAAGCTACCCGCTTTTCTAACCGTGCCCGAAGCTAGCGTATTAGCTTGTTTTGCGCTCGTGATGTTCGCACTCAATTTGATAGTCGTATCGAGAATAATTAAACCCCTAGAAAAGGCACAGCAAACACTTCGCCAGTTTCAGAAATCAGGAGACATGCTACCAAACGAAGCCACATTTGTTTCAAAAGAGATGAGAAGCTTTGCTCGTGACATCAATCACCTCATTACTGAACTTGATGAGAAACGTGAAATCCTAAAAATGCAGTCTATTGTCGATCCACTTACCGGGATTGCGAATCGAAGACACCTCTACGAAACGGCCCGTTACTTCATTGAAGTGCTAGGTTACAATTATATAGGAGTTACTTTAGTCGATATCGATCACTTTAAACAATACAACGACAACTATGGACACATTGCTGGTGATCGCGCCTTGCGTCTCGTTGCAGAAGCACTGAGAGACGTTGAATCACCCTACGAGCACTTGGTGTGCCGTTATGGAGGTGAAGAGTTTTGTGTGTTGCTCGCAAGCGACATCGAACTTGAGCTTGATGGTTACCTCAATCAATTGGTGAGAGCAATCAGTAATCTGTCTTTAGAGCATGCCTATTCGCCAACCCGACCGTATGTCACTATAAGTGCTGGTGCAACGTCGAAGAAAACTAACACCTACGAGCATTTAACAAGCTTATTCCAATATGCGGATCAAGCACTGTATCAGGTCAAACAAGACGGTAGAAACGGCTACCAAATCATTTCCGCCAATTAAGTTTTGCTCAAGCATCGAGCCTAGATATTTCCCCTACACACAGTTGCATTACGAGTTTACCAACGCCCTTAGTTAGACTATACCAATGATATGTTCTATCAAGGGTCACACAAAATATGTCAATTCGATATTGCAGTCTCTACTGGCTGGCGTTGCTGATTTGTTTTATGCGGTCGGCCGTTGCTGACACGACGGTCATTGCAATAGGTGAAGTATATCAAAATCCAGAACTAAACAAGCTTGCCGGCTTTACTTTGATTGAGGATCTCGAATTCATATACCAAAAGTCTGGTGTCGAGATAGATTTTGTTTACTTACCGAATGCGAGGGCTATTCGCGCAGTCAGCCAAGGTCGATATCAAGGCTTGGACTTGAGGATATCGAGGCTTGCTCAAGACGAGAATATGATCAAGGTTGACGTTCCTCTCTACTATATCAGTATCTTCATATATGGCTTTGAAGGGCAATTTTACAACGAGCTGAGCCAAGTTTCGGAAAAAGTACTCGTCTCACAATTGGGTATGAAATTTACAGAAGAAATCGAAAGCTATAAAGCGCTTTATTTGGTTGAAAAAGCGGAACAAGCGGCATTAATGGTAAAGAAAGGACGCGCAGACTTGTGGTTAGCACCTAAGGTGGTTTACGAGATTCTCAAAGCCAAGTATCCAAACATTAAACCCGTCAGTAAGGCGATTATTCACGAACCCCTGTATCACTACATTCACATTTCAAATAAACACCTCCTGCCTCAGTTAGAGCAAGCCGTTAGAGATTTAGTCGCCAATCGACCGAATCGCGAACTACCACAGTGAACGACAGCTTCCGAGATCTTGACGGCACATTGATTACTCGTTCCTATTTAGTGCTATAAATCGTCGAAGCTTAGGTAACGGATTAGCCCTTCAAAGAATCATTCAAGGCTTGCACAATGAAGTCAGATTTCAGCGTTTGGTATTCCTCATGTGAGTATCCCTCGCAAGACTGTTTCAGTTTGTTGTAATATTTCACTAACTCAGGATTTGAGACGAGATAATCACGAAATCGAAGGAAGCATTCATGTTGTGAACCATTCACAACAACTTGAAACGCTACGTCATCTGTCTTCGACTCAAGCATGCACAGCTCGGAGGTGCGCAAGGTATTTTGTTTTTCTGAAAACCCTAACGTGGTCAATGTTTGAACTGACTGTTCAAATTGTGATAGCTCGACCCCAACATAAATGTCAAGATCACCTTTTGAAATCGCTCCTGGGATTGCCGAAGAGCCGATATGCTCTACAACCGCATTGGGGAGCAATAAACTCACTCTTCTTTTATAAGATTGAAATTGTGCACGACACAAATCCTGATACTCTTCTGGTAAATAAAACTTCATACTATCCTCAATCAAGTAAGTGAAACTAGACTAACCAATAAAGCACCTTCTTGGTTCAGTTAATCCAACGTTGTTGTTCCTCAACCCACAGCAACCCTTATGACCTACAAATAACTGAGACTATTTGTCAGCTAAAATGACACACCCAAATCCATTCATTATAAAAACAAAGCCAATCACAAACATTCGGCAAGGAAATTTAAATCGATTGTATAATAATCATTAAGAATGATAAGTACAAATTCAATAAGCATGAAAAATGAATTAAAGTGTCATAAAAACGTTATTTTTTCATTTATAAATCGATCAAATATACCTTGATATTATTTATTGGATCCGACTCACATATTAAAAAACTCTTTAAAGCCCTTGTTTAAACTCTAACAAAGAATAAAATTAACCTTAAATATCAATACTTTATTTTTACATAGCAAAAATTAACACAGATATGCAAGAAATTCGACAATTGCGATCTTAATTCACAATATGAATATTTAAACTGTAATAAAAATAATCTTGTCTTATATTTCAACCGTTTCTAATAGAAATAAAAATAATAGAAACCACCCAGCCAACAAATAAAAATCATTGATTGGCAATGTTAATTATAAAACGGAATAGAGTAAGAAAATGACAGCGAATAAGCACATCTTAAAACTGGCGGTGGGTAGCGCCTTGCTATCTACCATGCCTACTCATGTCTATGCACATGGTTGGTCTGAATATCCTAGTGCTCGACAAAACATCTGCTACGAACAAGGCGGTATCTGGTCTGGTAGTCCCCCCAATGCCGCTTGTGCAAATGCCAAAAGCATTTCGGGGTCTTACCCATTCGTACAGCGCAACGAGTACGCCAAAAACATTACTGACTTTAACAACCCGAGCGCAGTAAAAGCCGCGATTCCAGATGGTACTTTATGCTACGCAAACGATCCTCAGAAACGTGGCATGGGAGCCCCTCATACCGCCTGGACCCGCACAGAAATGAACACGGGTACATTCGAATATGTGTTTAATGCTACCGCACCGCACAACCCTTCATTCTGGGAATTTTACTTAACCAAACCAAATGCTGACCTGTCTAAAGGGCTCACTTGGGGCGATTTAGATTTGATTCAAGAAACGGGCAATGTGCCAGTAGAGAACGGGAAATACCGAATCAATGTCACTATCCCATCGGACAGATCGGGCGACGCTATCTTCTTTGTGCGTTGGCAACGAGATGATGCCGCAGGTGAAGGTTTCTACAACTGTTCTGATATTACGATTAAGAATGGTAACACTCCGCCTCCTGAACCAGCACCACAACCCGATTTGCATCGTGGCTCATCCTTTATCCCGAGTGAACTGGAAGCGCCTCGAATTGGCGATGTCGTAAAGTATGACATCATCAACAAAGATGGCGCGGTTGCACGTAGCTTTGATATAAAAGTCGATTCAAGCAACGTTGGGGATTGGGCTCGTCTCCTAGCATCAGAGATTAATGGTTGGCACGCCGAGTTCAAAGACGGCGCAGTCTTTATCGGTGATTGGCATGAAGAAATGCAACACTACATGTATTTCCAGAATGATCCGTCACGCAATTTCTTTAACTCCAAAGACAGTCGTGCTTCAGGGTTAATGAGCGTTTCCCGCGACAGCAATGGCAATGTAGACCCGCTAGCAGGACAACTTTACGAGCTATCGCAAAGTGATAATGTCGTAAACGCGGGTGATAAAGTCGTCATCGTTACAGAAGAAAATGCAACGCTGACTCAAACTCAGGGCACACCTGTATCGATTCAAAATAACGGCTCTTCTTCGATCATTATCGATACCCGAACTATCAGCCAAAATGAAACGTTAATTTTCTCGGCGAGCGCGACCAGCAGTGATCGTATTGAAACCTTTACCTTTGAGGTGGTGGTAGATGACGGTGGCGTCACACCACCACCGACTCCAGAACCGGGCCCAGATACAGGCAACGCTTGGAGCTCATCAGCGACTTACATCGGCGGTGAAGTGGTTTACTATGCTGGTAAGGCGTGGAAAGCACAATGGTGGACGCAAGGCGGTGATGATCCTGAAACGACATACAGTAAGGACAAATGGGGCGTTTGGAGACCCGCAAACTAGAACTCCTGCGACCTATCTCATCATCTAAATAAGTAGATCAATTTTTATCAAATAGTCATCGCGCCTTTTACAGCGTGGTGGCTATTTTTTGTGCTCAGTTTTCAATCCAAAGTCCACACTCATGATTCGACGTGAATACTGGCTACGCCATCACCAAGTAACCCAATCGAACTCATGCAAAGAATAACGTTCAAGTCTTAAACAAAGTTACTGATTGACTACAAGCTAAACAATTGATGTGATTAGTCGCTTTTCTCCCGCCCTTCGTTATGAGATTACTCAAGTCGGTGTTAATATTGCGACCAAGTCAATCTGCCCTACCTTAATCGGCATCACAAACTTGTGATAAACGAACGCTTTGTTATGTTTAAAGTTGAACAGCAGATTAAACCATTAAATTAGAAGGCAATATTTTCAAATGGTTAACAATACAATTCAATGGTTTCCGGGCCACATGCATAAGGCCCAAAAAGAGATAGCTGAAGCCATCCCTCAAATTGATGTCATTATTGAGGTACTTGACGCTCGTATCCCTTTTAGCAGCGAAAACCCCATGATCGCCGAGTTAAAGGGGGATAAGCCCGTGGTTAAAGTTCTCAATAAACGCGATCTCGCCGACCCTGAGAGAACGCAACTTTGGATTGACCATTTTGAGAAAGAGCACAATGTTAAAGCGATTGCGATTACCACTTCTCAACAACAAGAAGTAAACCGCATAATGGAGCTAGTTCGTAAACTGGCTCCTCACCGTGAGGAAATTGGCAAAAACATTCGTACCATGATCATGGGCATACCGAATGTAGGCAAATCAACCATCATCAATGCTCTTGCAGGTCGCACCATTGCAGTCACGGGCAACCAACCTGCCGTGACACGTCGTCAGCAACGCATCAACCTGCAAAACGGTATTGTTTTATCAGATACTCCAGGCATTTTATGGCCTAAAGTGGAAAATCCGCACAGTGGGTTCCGTCTCGCGGCAACCGGTGCTGTTAAAGATACGGCTATGGAATACGAAGAAGTCGCTTTCTACACGGTTGAGTACCTTGCAAAAGCTTACCCGGAGCGTTTGAAAGAGCGCTATCAGATCGAAGAAATGCCGGAAAGCGACATCGAGCTCATGGAAGAGATTGGCCGTCGACGTGGCGCGTTACGCTCTGGCGGACGAGTCGATTTGCATAAGTGTTCGGAAATTTTACTTCATGAATTGCGCAGTGGGACCTTAGGTCAAGTAACACTTGAGTTGCCAGAGATGATCACTAAAGAGTTGGTCGAAGTAGAGATTGAAGCGACACGTAAGGCCGAAGAGAAAGCCAAGAAAAAAGAAGAGCGTCGTAAGCGATACTTAAAAAACAAACGTTAATCACTACAACGGCGGTATCTACCGCCGTTTTTATTCTCGCTTCTACACTCACCTTTGATATAGTCAAAGCTATGTTATCAACGAGTTTCGCACAATGAAAATCCCAACCAATATCATTACTGGTTTTCTGGGGACCGGAAAAACCACGACAATACTTAACCTGCTGAAAGCAAAACCGGCTGACGAACATTGGGCTGTTCTAGTCAATGAGTTTGGTGAGATTGGTATTGATGGCGCAATGTTGACAGAACAAGGCGCAATGATCAAAGAAGTACCAGGTGGTTGTATGTGTTGTGCTGCTGGAGTCCCGACTTCTGTTGCCCTTACCGCATTGCTTCGTACGCAGCCCAATCGTCTAATAGTTGAACCTACTGGCTTAGGCCACGCCCACAAGATTCTCGCAACGTTAACCTCGGCTCAATTCCGAGATTACATCGACTTAAGAGCCACCATAGGATTAGTCGATCCTCGCAACCTATCTAACCCTAAGTATGTCGAGAATCAAAACTTTAACGACCAACTCAACATCGCAGATATTGTGATTGGTAATAAAGTAGACGCGTGTCATGTCAGTGATATCGATGCGTTTAACGACTGGGTATCAGATCAAAATCCACCCAAGATTTATAGCCAACTTGTCAAGCAAGGGCGTTTCCCTATAGAACTTCTCGACAACCAGAGAAGGGAACCAACAGTGTCAACGGATATTGCACAGCACCATCATGAACACGCTGAGGAAGAACCACAATTTGCTCTAGCACCGGATCAGGTAATGGTCCGCAAAGAAAACAAAGGCCAAGGCTACTTTAGTTGTGGCTGGTTATTTGGTGCAGAAGTCACTTTCAGTTTTGATGACCTATTCTCTGTGTTATCAGACTTAACTGCCGAACGTGTCAAAGGCGTAATGAACACCGACAGAGGCTGCTATGCCTTCAATGTAAGCCACGGCATTGTCTCTGTTAATGAAATGTCATTGGAGGGTTTCGAAAGCCGTCTGGAAGTGATCGATAGCCAACTGCTTCCATGGGATCAGTTAGAAAAAGTACTCAAGCAAATTGCCTCACTTGATTAGCCTTCTCCAAACGACAAAAGGCGCACCCTTTAGTGCGCCCTATCCCTCGTTACTCAATCGTGAGTCTGCGAGTCAGGACCGTATATTTTTGCGCCCTGATCATAAAACGAGGATCTCAAAATGATGTGTTGAATCCATCCAAATTGTAGGTAAGGCTTTTAATCCTCCATGCGGGTTGGTTCAGATTGCCTTACGTCTTAACTATGGTTCAAAATGCTAAAAGTGCAAGGAGATAAACGTGATCTCTGACCAATTCCTGACTATTTTTGAACTCTCACATCCTTCATATTTGAAAATCAACATTTCATTCTTGACGCTATAGTTAAACTTACACAAGCGTATAATTCTCATGTAAGACATCAATATTTACAATGCAACCAATCGGATGAGGTTACCTTTTTTATGACCAAGAGAGAGAAAATTAAGCAATCCCTTTTAGCGAGTATGCCAAAGGATGCAATTAATCAGTTTCTCTCTAAAGATAAAACACCTGTTTCTGTTCTCGTCCTTTCTTTACTTGTCGGTATTCTTGCCGGCATTGTGGGTACCTTGTTCGAGATTGCCGTTCATTTTGTCTCTGAAACCCGGACTGACTGGCTCAAACAAGCAATCGGTAGCGCGTTGCCGCTGTGGCTCGCGGCATTTTTGATCAGTGCCGCATTGGCATTTGTTGGCTACTATCTCGTTCATCGTTTTGCCCCCGAAGCTGCCGGATCAGGCATTCCAGAAATTGAAGGTGCAATGGATGGTATACGCCCCGTTCGTTGGTGGCGTGTTATACCTGTGAAATTCTTTGGTGGTATGGGCGCACTGGGCTCAGGCATGGTACTTGGCCGCGAAGGTCCAACGGTTCAAATGGGAGGAGCCATTGGCCGTATGGTGACGGATCTTTTTCAGGTCAAAAATGACGATACCAAACACACATTGCTTGCCTCTGGCGCAGCAGGAGGTTTAGCCGCAGCGTTCAATGCCCCGCTGGCTGGCATCATGTTTGTCGTTGAAGAGATGCGCCCCCAATTTCGCTATTCACTCATTTCTATTCGAGCGGTGATCATTTCGGCCATCGCCGCCAACATTGTCTTTCGTTACATTAATGGTCAAGATGCGGTGATCACCATGCCGCAATATCACCCGCCCGAACTTGCAGCTTTGTGGCTCTTCTTGCTTTTAGGTGCCATGTTTGGTGTTTTTGGTGTGGTGTTTAATCGCCTCGTTACTCTCTCTCAAGACTTGTTTGTCAAACTGCATAAGAATGATCGTCGACGTTACCTGATCACTGGAAGCTGTATAGGTGGTTGTTTTGGTTTGATGCTGCTTTATCTGCCAGAAATAACCGGAGGCGGTATTAGCTTAATACCGACCATCACTAACGGTGGCTACGGTGCGACAGTGCTACTGCTTTTATTCGCTGCAAGGATCCTCACCACACTGATTTGTTTTGGCTCTGGGGCACCCGGCGGTATCTTTGCGCCGATGTTAGCTTTGGGTACGCTATTTGGTTATGCATTTGGCTTAATCGCCCATGGTTTAATGCCTGAATTGATGATTTCACCCGGCATGTTTGCGATCGCAGGTATGGGGGCTTTGTTCGCGGCTACCGTGCGTGCGCCGATCACTGGCATATTGTTAGTGATCGAAATGACCAACAACTACTACCTAATACTGCCACTGATCATTACCTGCTTGGGGGCCGTTATTTTTGCTCAGTTACTCGGTGGGCAGCCGATTTATAGCCAACTGTTACATCGAACATTAAAAAATGAGAAGTTGAGACAAGAAGACCTTCCCTGCGACTCAAAATGACAATTGCACAGTAACCGCTCAGCTTGATATGATCTTCTGCCCTGAATGATCTGTAGCACGGATTTGCTCAATCATTAGTGCCAATCATTTATTTCAAGCTAGTCAGGATTACGCCGTTGAACTGGAAACGCTTTACACACTTTCACAGTGTGCCCCCCTCACAAGCCGCATTAGCGCTGGGCATGATAGGACTCGGTCATGCATGGGCATTGTATATTCCTGACATTGGCGTTTTTATCCGCCCTTATCTTGCCGCAGGCGGTGCTATTCTGCTGCTTCCAGTGCTAATAAAATACTTCAGCAGTTACTCCACTTTCATCAACGATATTAGACACCCACTGAGCGGCAGCTTGATGGCCCCTATGAGTATGGCATTGTTGATCTTATGTGATTACCTCGCCGTGATCTCGCCCTTGATCGCTTACCCTTTGTGGTTTGCGGCGCTGCTGCTCCACATCACCATGATGGTGTTGTTTTTCTTCTTTCAAATAACACGCTTCAAGTTAGCCAATATTGTTCCTAGTTGGTTCCTATATCCAGTAGGGTTAATTAGTAGCTCGTTGGCAGGCACCAAGTTCGGTCATAACGTATTTTCAGAAACCTTAGTCAGCATCTGTATTACAATATACTTCTTTATGTTACCACTGGTTCTCTATAGGCTGATGTTTGAAGGCCGGCTCCCACGCAGAGCAAGGCCAACACTCGCCATAATGGCAGCACCAATCAACCTGTCATTGGCGACCTATTTGGTTAACTTCCAAAAGCCAGACCCAATTCTCACTGGCGCTTTGGCTGGTATCGCTATCACTATGACGTTAACAATCTACTTGTGTTACTTCCGTCTAATGCGACTAAAATTCCAACCTTCCATTGCGGCAGTCACCTTCCCTTCTGTCATTAGTGCGATCGCGATGCACCGTCTGACGAGCTTTTTCGAGCAGTATCATCCGCACTGGCACTGGCTTCACAAATTTGGATTTTTTGAGCTGAGTGTCGCCACCGCACTGGTAGCATGGGTACTGATTGGCTATATCAAGATGTACTGGCCAGAGTTCCATACATCTAGCAAGAACGTCACCATGAGCAAATAGCACTCTGCACTGAATAGTTAACGGCAGTATATCGAAATTTTTCTTATGTTAGGCTCGGGTCAGCTTAGGGAAAGAATTCATATATAAATATAGTTGATATTTTTATTTGTAACGAACCACAAAGTAATCAATATCAGCGCTCGAACTTATATCCATTTTGGTTCATATATCCTTTTGTCAGCTGGCACATGGTTTTAACAAAAAGGATATACTTGTCATGAATACACTGAACCACTACCCTCCTTTGCCAGATTTTATTAATCAAAAGATAGAATTTTATCTTAATGATTTAATTAATAACAACAAAAACGGTAAACATTTAGTTCTTGGAAAGAGGCCTCAAAATGGCGACCTTGTTTTACAAAGTAATGATTATCTAGATCTATCGAATAACCCCGATATCATTGAGCACCATATTAGTTCTATTATGGCACGAAAAAGTAGCCCGTTTATGTCGGGGATTTTTTTACAAGATGAATGTTCTAAACCCGAAGTGGAGCAAAAACTCGCTAAGTATGTCGGATTTCAATCTTGTTTACTTTCTCAGTCTGGATGGGCAGCTAATACCGCTTTGCTGCAAACCATTTGTGACAGTGAAACTAATGTCTACATCGATTTTTTCGCTCATATGTCATTATGGGAAGGTGCTCGCATAGCTGGAGCTAATATTCATCCCTTTATGCACAATAACGTTAATCATCTGAATAAACTGATCAATAGACATGGTCCTGGCATTGTTCTTGTTGATTCGATTTACAGTACTATAGGAACTATAGCACCATTGGTCGACATTGTATTAATCGCAAAAGAGCATGGATGTGCAGTTGTAGTCGATGAATCTCATTCTTTAGGGACTCACGGTAAACATGGGGCAGGTTTGTTACAAAGCTTAAAGCTGAGTCATCAGGTGGACTTCATGACGGCCAGTTTAGCAAAAACATTTGCCTACCGAGCAGGGGCAATTTGGTGTAACAATCGAACTAATGATTGTATTCCATTCGTGGCTTACCCTGCGATTTTTAGCTCGACCATGTTGCCACATGAACTAGATCGACTCGATAAAACACTGGATATCATTAAGGAAAAAGAAGAAGAAAGGGCTTATTTGCAAAAGTTGAGCGAATATTTGAAAACTAACCTAATCAATATCGGGTTAACAATTAGAAGCCAATCTCAAATAGTAGCTATTGAAACAGGGGATGAGCGCAATACTGAAAAAATGAGAGATTTTTTGGAATCTCAGGGAATATTTGGTGCAGTCTTTTGTAGACCGGCAACGACACCCAATAAGAACATAATACGTTTTTCTCTTAATAGCTCCACGACCAAAGATGAAGTAGATAAAATTGTGTATGCTTGTCAGAAAGCTTATGACCTTCCAGATATGTACTTTATTTAAACAAATACAAATGGCCCATAGAGAGTGGGCCATTTTTAAATCCAGTTTGAAATCTTGTCCAACAATACCTCGGTACCTGCTGGTTTAATAATATAATCATTCATTCCTGATTGGTGGATTTTATCAATAGCGGTTGAAGTCGAATCACCAGTATGACCTAAAATTGGAACATCAGCATAATCGCTATCTGACGAACGGATAGCATTTGCCGCCTCAAGGCCATTCAGTTGAGGCATTTCTATATCCATCAGTACTAAATCGACAAAATTGTTTTTAAGTTTGTCTAACACTTCTTGCCCATTCTGGGCTTGAATCACCTCAAATCCCTGCTGCTCTAACAAAATAGACGTGTAAGTACGAAGTGAGTGATTGTCGTCAGCAATAACGATCGTTTTACCGACACGAACTTCTTTTCTCGGCAGTAAGTTACGATCAGGTTCAGGAGACTCAAAAAACAATTCATCCAAGACGCGTGCAGGTTCTAAAGACATGCGATGCTTCTCAACAGGGTAAATAGTCAAGTGCCTTTCGACATCGTTGTGATAGCAGTTATTCTCGTCGTAGAGAAACACGATTCTCGCTTCAGTGAAATGAAGCTTGTTCTCTAACGCCGAAAGTTGGTCTGGTGAGGTTATCACTGCATCCAAATCAATAAATATCAAATCGTATTCAAATTCGTACTCTTCCCTGCTGTTAGCCAATTTGAGGTCAACGGCGTTAAGAGTAAATCCCTTATAAAAAGACTGTTCGTTTAGTAGTTGTGAAATCACACTTGTTTCACCGACATAGAGGGCTGATTTAGATTTCATGAGGTCCAACTTGATGTAATCCACTCTCGCTGATTGGTATCGAGGGAAAGTCAGTGTGAATTCCGTCCATTCATTTAGTTCAGACCTACAACTGATTCTGCCACCTAAAGCATTCATCACTTTCCGACAAAATGGTAAACCAAGACCATAGCTACCTGACTTGCCGAAGGTGTAAAAATCTTTAAAAATGTGTTTAAGGACTTCTGGGGCTATACCCACTCCGTTATCTCGGAACACAATGGTGTTGTTTTTGTCGAAACTCTTTAGCTCAACAGTGATTTGAAAATGGTTACCGTTCTGATAATAAAAGGCATTTTTGAGAAGATTGTACAAGGCATATTTGATGAGTGTATCACTACCAAAGAAATCAGCATCCTGTTCACATTTGAACTGAACAGCCTGCTTATCAATTGGGCTCTTGTAAGCGAAGCTTGATAGAGAGTCTTCCGTTACACGTTTTAAAGAGTGTCTCCTGAATGTCGACGTAGAAACGCGGTTTTCATCAATAGAAGTCAATAGAAGATCGATAGTTTCGTTACCATATTGAATCACTTCATCTGCATCACTGAGCACTTCTCTCGCTATGGTCAATTCCTGATGCGACATTGAGTAAAACTCATCAGTTTTTGACTTTTCATCAGGCAATAATGAACTGAGAACATCAAAAGATGCTTTCAGCGCACTTAAAGGGTTACGCATTTCATGAGCGATTCCTGCGCCAAAGGATTTTGCTATAGATACTTTACTCTCATGCTCTGCCTGATTGCGGAAATAGAATAAGTTACCAAAAATATATGTGAACAGAAAAATCGGCAGGTATGGCCACACTATTTTCTCCAACGCCAAGCTAAAGTCATACCCGTAAACGGTGACAAAAGCACACAATAACGCAATCGAAGCTTGCAGCAACATAACTCGCGTTTGGTGAACCAGCAAAACATGGAGAAAAACTGAGGCCATAAAAGACATCGCCCATACCGTCGACCACTCGTTCATAAACATCATGTAGCTAAAAAAGTACGGTAAGCAGATCGATATCGAGATGAGATAATATTGAGGCAGGTATCTTTGTACGTACTTGGGTAGTGCACGACGAACCACGAGAATAGCGAAAAGAAATGCGCAAAACAATCTGAGGGCCAAACTTTCGTATGGCTGAGGGAACAGGTAGGTCCATACGTAGTAGTAAGCAGGAAAACCAAGCAAGCCCATCCAACCCACGAGTGTAAGGTTCGGGTCTGCGTATTGATAAATCTTCTTTACTACATTCATGCATTAAAACCGCTACGCGCTACTTCTTTTTCGCCTAAAGCACTGTTACAAGCGCCTTAAGCCCATTTAAATGATTGTGACCGCTAGGCACCAAAGT
Organism: Vibrio neptunius; assembly: GCF_000967495.1. GTDB lineage: Bacteria > Pseudomonadota > Gammaproteobacteria > Enterobacterales > Vibrionaceae > Vibrio > Vibrio neptunius. Next base: position 17,507 of record NZ_JXXU01000020.1, read on the forward strand.
GTGACCTACCCAAAGTGATCGATTCTATGCTGTTAACATAAACCACTGTTATAGATTGAGCATACGCAACATAGTGAATTATGTAAATTTTAGCCTGCACTATGTATGCATACCAATCAATTGAATACTGCTCCCCAAACGCGAGGCTTCAACGTCTATTCTCAACGGCATTTGCTCTTTAAGCTCACTAACATGGGATATTAAACCAATCATGCGTCCCGTTTGCTGCAACTCGATCAGCGTTTGAACCGCTAAATCTAACGACTCTGGGTCCAAACTGCCAAACCCTTCATCAATAAACAAGGTATCCAACCGAATGCCACCACTGTATGACTGAACGACATCCGATAAGCCAAGTGCCAAAGACAGAGCAGCCATAAAAGACTCGCCCCCAGATAGAGTGGCGACATCTCTATTCTTGCCTGTGTAACTATCTTCTACCATCAAATCCAGACCACGCCCAGCAACGCCCTTGAAGCCTTCGGTTTTACGGGCAAGAATGTAACGCCCCTTGCTCATCAAACTGAGTCTCTGGGACGCTTGGATAAGAACATCGTCCAGCAATACGCCAAGAACAAATCGATGCAAGCTAACCCGACTTCCAGTCTTACCGCTAGCAACGTCATACAGGGTTCCATACACCCTATACTCAGCTTCCAATTCCGCATTCTTTTCGTGCAGTAAGACAATATCACGGCGGACTTTCTCAAATCGTTCAAACTTCGAACGAGTAGTATCTAGTGTATTTCTGGCTTCGACGTACTCTTGGCTGCTAAGTTCAACACACTTAGCCAACTGGTCTAAATCTGGCGTTTGCTGATCTTTTAACACATGTTTCAAGTCCGCTAACGTCTGGTTTAGTTTGACTTCCGTTTGCGCGTAAGTCTCGACCGAAGCTTTCCAAAACTCTAATTGTTCATCGGTCGCTTTGCTGCTGAGGTAATCTTGTTCATCAGAAAACTGTGCTTTTTCAATCAAGACATGCCATTGCGTTTCCGCTTTATCTAAGTCGCGCTTTGCTTGCGCTAAAAGCTGTGTGTTGCTCTGTCTTTGTCCTTCAAGCTCGGCATGGTGTTTGACCAGTCGTTTTTGCTGCTCATTGGCTTGCTCTAGGCGCGTTTGCAACGTATCAATTGAGGCTTTGGTTTGCTTATACTCATCGTCGACAGATTCCACTGATTGATATTGCTCGCCAATAGACTGTATTAGTGCCTCGAAACGCTGTTGGAGCGCCTGAGTTGTAGCGTCATGGGCAGACATCTCTTCTCTCAGGCGATGAATTTCATTGTCACCTTTTTCACAGCGTTGGTTGAGCGTTGCCACCTCTGACTCCATCTGCTTAAGGTCAATTGAAGCTAATCCCGCTAACTTGGCCTGACATTCAGTGAGCTGGCTCTGCACTAGGTCCAAAGATTGGCCTCTATGCTCTCCCAACTCTTCCTGAAACGCTTCAATTTGAATTTTTAGACGAGAGATCAGCACGTTCTGTTGTTCAACAATGAGAGTTTGCTCGTTGAGAGAGTTCAGGGACTGACGCTCTTGGTTACGATAAAACTCCACTTGCTCTTTAGTCACTTCTTCGCCAACAAACGAAGCAGGATTTGGGTGTTCAGCACTGCCACACACAGGACAAGGCAGACCTTGTTGAAGCCTCCGAGCCAGCACCGCTGCCTGAGCGCTATGCCATCGCATTTCATAGTCATCCGCTTGCTTGCTATGGGCTTGCCAATCAACCTTCAGCTGTTTTACATGAGCTTGTAGGGGGTGCTGACCTTGCTCTAAAGCCATTAACTCGTTAGATAACGACTGCAGTTTATTGAGATCGGCACTCAGACGCTGCAATCGTGCTAGTTCAGACTCTATCGTCGCTTTGTCTCCAACTTTCAGCTTAGCCTTTTCAAGTTCTAGCTGAGCTTTGGATGCTTCTTGCAATAGCTTTTCTTTATGCGCCTGATATTTGATTAAAGTCGCATTGGATTCTTGTTTCTTGATAGCAGAATCTTTGAGGTTTTTTTCCAACTCCAACTGTTCGTGTAACTTAGTTTTGATGCCTTCCAATTGGTAAAGCTTATCTGTCAAATTCGGAATTGATTGAGCTTCCAGCGTTAACGTATCGAACTGCTGTTGGTGCTCTTCTATCGCAACATTCGAATGTTGCAGCGCTTTTTCAAGCGAGCTAGCTTTTTCATTCAGTTCATGGACCTGCTTTGTGAATGAGCTCCAGTTGGTATACGGCACATCTAGCTTGGAAGCCTGCTGAGCGATCGCCAATTTTTGTTGAATTTGAGCATTGCTATCGCTTTTATCACTATGCTCTGACAACGCTTTCTCTGCGCTTTGCAGCTTATCAAATTCACTTTGCAATTGGTGAGCTTTCTGCTGTGCTTCTTTGCTTTTATTTAACTTTTCAAGGGCAACCTTCTCACTTAAACTCACCTCTTCAAGCCGCTTAGCAACAACTTCAAGTTGCTGGTTTAACTCTTGTTCTGTACTGGCCTCAGCCACTTGTAGAGCACCGCGAATCTGGTTATCAAACTCATCTTTTGACTTGCTGATCGCACTCGCTTTGTCCTTAAGTGCAAACTCAATTTTTTTGTAGATGTCAGTCTGGAACAGTTGGCCGAAGATCGCTTCTCGATCTTTGGAGCTTGCTAGCAAGAGTTCACGAAACTTACCCTGTGGTAACACCATCACCTGACGAAACTGGGTTTCATTCAGACCAATCAGTTCTGCAACCTCAACCTTTACCTGCGCTGTCTTGCTCGTGATAAGTTTCTGATCATTGGTAATCTCATACAAAGAGGCGGTATGTTTGCGTGTTGTCGTACCTTCGCCTCGAGCTTTAGGTGCCAATTGATCGGGTGATCTCGTGACTCTATAGCGCTTATCCTTAAGTGCGAATTCAAAGACCACTTCGGTCGGTAACGCAAGCGCCGCCATATCGCAGCGCATCTGCGTTCCTTCTCTATCATTACCTGTTGTTTGGCCGTACAAAGCAAAACACATAGCGTCTAAAATTGACGTCTTACCTGAACCTGTTGGGCCGTTAATCAAAAACAGTGGATTGGAACCGAGCAACGTAAAGTCGATGGTTTCAGTGTTAGCAAAAGGGCCAAATGCCTGCATTGTCAGTGATAATGGTTTCATCGCTTGCCCTTACTGCTTTGTCAATTGTTTGATAATGCTGGTGATCGCCTGATTTTGATCTTCGGTGAGCTCACTATTTTGCGCTTCAAGAAAAAAGTCTTTGAACATATCAACTTCACTTCGCGCCAGCTTCGCCTGAGCCATTTCTTGTTCTATACCCACTAACATACCTGGCTTTTCGATATGCAGTACATTTGGGTAAACCGCACGAAGCTTTTCCATCGGATTGAGAATGGCGTGTTTGTCTAACAAACGGACCAACAAATAATCGTCATTATTCGGATCGGTTTTGCCACTGGCGATCACTTGGTCTAACTCTCCTTCGATGATTCGCATTTGATGAGGAGCAGTGAGGTCAATATGAGTGGCCGAAGCAAAGCCTTTTTCATTGAGCTCAACCAAGGTCACTCCTTTTTTCTGGTGCTGCTCTGAAAAGCTGTATTTCATGAGTGACCCCGAGTAACGAATATAGTCTTCACCTTTTTTTTGCGCCTGGTGCAGATGGCCGAGAGCGACATAGTCAAAGTCGACAAAATGTTCATGGCTGACTCTGTCTGAGCCGCCAATTGCTAAAGGACGTTCGGACTCTGACTCAATCGCACCATCAACAAAGCAGTGGCTGATCAAGACATTCTTCTGATCTGGTTTAAACTGAGACTTAATCTCTTCACTTAACAGTCGATGAGCGTCATCGTACGTTGATACAGGCTGGCCATAATGGTGACGCACTGATTCAGGATCGCTGTAAGGCATGCCATAAAAAGCCACTTCACCGATGTCCGTACTCAAAACAACGGGTTCCTTCATCTCTGCAAAATTCGAGATAATGTGTAAACCTGCCCCTTTCATTTGCGAGGAGCCAAAGCCTAATCGCTGAGCACCATCATGATTACCGGGTGTCAGAATAATGGGTAGCTTCAGCTCGTTACACACTTGACGGACAAATTCATTCATTAACTCTATCGCCGCCGTAGGCGGAACCGAGCGGTCATAGATATCTCCGGCAATCACCAGAGCATCAAGGGTATTAGATTGCAGATATTCAATCAGTTGTGCCAAAACGGCTTTTTGATCATCCAGAAGAGAAACATTGTGAAATTGGCGTCCGAGGTGCCAGTCAGAGGTGTGAAGAAACTTCATTTAAGCCCTGCATTATTCTTATCGTCTAAGGCAGGATAATACCATTCTGAACCGTCTGCTATCCAGAATGGTATTGCATTTAACTAACTTGGCGCATGCTCTTTACAAAACTTGATCGCTTCATCAAGCAACTCAAGCGCTGATTTGTCACATTCAGGTAAGGCCGCATCACTGCGCCCCAAAGGCGTTACACGGTCTCCCCATTTGATATGGCCAGCTCCCCACGTCAGTCCAGCACCAAATGCTGCCAGTAGTAAGTTATCGCCAGGTTTAACGAATCCTTCCTCCATGGCTTCACATAACGCCAGAGGTACAGTAGCCGCAGACGTATTGCCATATTTGTGGATGTTCACAAACGCTTTTTCCTGACTAATACCAGACAAATCACACAGTGTTTGAATGATGCGAATGTTTGCTTGATGCGGGATCACGACGTCGACATCTTGGGTAGATAGCTTGCTACGCGCAAGGACATTTTGAGCCGCTGAGCCCATGCCTTTAACAGCGCGCTTAAAGATTTCTTTTCCTACGAAGTTGAATTCCCAATAGCCGCTATCTGCGGCAAAGCGGTCCATTGAAGTACCAAATTTTGGTACAGAGAGAATGTCTCGCCCCTTTGAATCACAACCTAATTGAGCTTGCTGCAAGCCAACGGGTTTATCGGTTTTGCTTAGCACCACAGCACCCGCTCCATCACCAAACAAAACAGCAGTATCACGCATGGTCCAATCGATATAGAAAGACAGACGCTCCGCACCTATTACCAGAGCATTATTATAGTTACCCGCCTGAATCATGCGTGTCGCCGTCTCTAAGCTATAGAGAAAACCCGTACACGCCGCATTGAGATCAAACGCCGTTGTTCCAATCATACCAAGGTTCTGAGATACCTTTGATGCAATGTTAGGAATAAGGGAATCTGGAGAACAGGTCGCGACGATAAGTAAATCAATATCATTCGCCTCAAGACCAGCACATGCTAGCGCATGTTTGGCGGCTACCGTCGACATATCAGACGTATTAACGTGGCTGATGCGACGATTTTCAATACCGGTACGCGTACGAATCCACTCGTCTGAAGTGTCAAGGAATGTACTTAAATCATCGTTGGAGAGCGTGGTTGGCGGCACGCATTTACCCCAACCTGTTATTTCTGCGTAGAATGTTGTCATTCGAAGCCTTTTATTCTTATTTGAGCTAGCGTCTCATTCAACCTGTTCAGTAAGACGGATAGAACTCTTGGGTAAATACTATTTTCAGAGTATAACTAGCGATTATCTGTGGTGTCATCTAATTGCTAAAATAGACGTCACACTTGCGTAGAAAAACACAAACAAGAGAAAAGTCATGTCTACATTCAACACACGCTGCCCTTCTTGCTCTGGCGTAAATCGTGTTCCCAATGAACGAGTATCTGAAAGCCCGAAATGCGGTAAATGCCAATCGGATTTACTCGACGGTGCGCCGATTGAAGGAACCGAACTCAACTTTGATGCTATTTTGAACAGCAACCAACCGGTTGTCGTCGACTTTTGGGCACCATGGTGTAACCCATGTGTCGGTTTCGCGCCGGTATTTTCTGACGTCGCCAAAGAGCGAGCCAATAACGTTCGATTTGTAAAAATAGATACAGAAAGCCAGCAAAATCTCGCAGCTAAGTATCAAATTAGAAGCATTCCTACTGTCATGGTATTCAAAGATGGCAAAAGAGTCGATGTTATCAATGGCGCCTTACCTAAAGGGCAATTTGATCAGTGGCTTAATGAGGCTTTAACTAAGTAAAAGAAACAAAATGTTCCGCTCTTAAAGGCCGCCAGTCGCTACGACTAGCGGCCTTTTTTCTATCTACAGCTAAAACTCGTATCGAAAAATGATTTTTATCGACACGACTAAAATTATTCGTTTTACCCAATATCAAAATCGCTCCATAGTCGCGCCGAAATACGTTCCATTTAATACACTAACTCAAGAGGCTACGACGTTGGAAAACATTCTTGCTCCTGCACCAAAAGCTCGCATCTCAGTACCTGTTATCGCGCTGGCTCTTTATGCGGTAGCATCAGGCTATTTAATGAGCTTGATCCCATTGATGCTACCGGAATACGGGCTACACAGCTCGTTGGCCAGTTGGTTAGCCAGTGTTTTCTATGCCGGTCTTTTAGTTGGTGCGATTGCGATTGAACCGTTAGTCACTCGATTAGGCCACAAGAGCGCTTTTGTTCTTTGTTTAAGTATTTTTATCACGACCATTTTCGCGTTACCGATATTTACCAACTCAGTGGCATGGATGTGTGCACGCTTTTTGGCCGGTATCTCTGTTGCTGGCGTATTCGTTATCGTTGAATCATGGTTGCTGCATGGCGACGAAGCGGCAAGAGCAAAACGTCTTGGCCTGTATATGGCAGCATTGTACGGTGGCAGCGCAATTGGCCAATTGGGCATTGGGGTATTGGGCGTTAACGGTGGCGTGCCTTTTATTGCCATCTTGACTCTATTGCTACTCGCTATCGTGGTTTTGCTGTTTGGAGAAACCGATCAGCCACAATCTGCGCATACGAGCAATCTATCATTTAAGCAGATCACCAGATTAAGCCATGCGGCGATTATTGGTTGCATTGTTTCTGGCCTGATTCTTGGCGCTATTTACGGCTTAATGCCATTGGAACTGGCGCAGCAAGGTATTGACACTGACGATTTGGGCGGGTTGATGGCACTTGTCATTCTTGGTGGTATGGCCGTTCAACCCATGGTGCCATGGATGTCGAAATATTTTGGTCGAACCTTGTTGATGGCATTCTTCTGCCTACTCGGCGCTGCGTCTATTAGCTTAATTATGCTGGACGAGAACATCCGTGTTTTAGCCGTTAGCCTATTTTTGCTAGGCGTTGCTGCTTTTGCTCTGTACCCGATCGCAATCAATCTAGGCTGCGACAAATTGGACTCGCAGTACATTGTTTCAGCAACACAAGTCATGCTGTTCAGCTATAGCTTGGGATCCGTTTTCGGCCCAATCATTGCGGGCTGGTACATGTCTGGTGATCACGGATTAATGGGCTACCTGTTCGCGATACTGCTGGCAACTTGCCTATATATGCTTGTTGCTAGCATCAAGACGAAACACCAAGCTATCGCTGGTGAATGAATCAATCCTTATGCCGGTTAGTAGTCCCTCTAATCGGCTTTTCGGGCAATGCCCTGAACTCGACGAATCGCGAGCATAGTGTTACGAATATAGTCGACAGCATCGCCGTATTTGTCACCCACAAAGCGAAGGAAGCCTTCCGTGTTGTAGAGTGACAGTATAAAGGTTGCATCTCCCTCGGTTGGTAAGCGCAGTTTCCAACGGCGAGTTTCTAGATTTTCCATATCAGTTACTTACATATTACTCAGGTAAATGGTGAGCTTACCACCTACACTTAACGTAGAAAGTGATTGAGGTTTAGAAGCTCAATTGTTGTTTCACGGAGGCCAATTATGCGCTGTTTGATTCTCATTTTACTGCTTATTCAGAGTATTGGGCTTGCGTGGAGTTATCCGGCCTACTCACCAAAATGGGCTCATAGAAGCGTCATTTACTTCGCACCAACCAATGACGAACATGTGAAGCAGTTTTTACTTGAGACCCTAATCAATGAATGCGAACTTTCCGACCGAGACGTTATCACTTTAGTCGTCACTCAAGATGGGTTTACCATTCCCACTTGGGTCAAGAACGAGTTTAACTTACTCAGTATGTTTAGAGTTTATGATGTTGAACCAGGTACACATACCGCAATATTGATTGGAAAAGACGGTTCAGAAAAATTGCGTTGGGGCAAAGCAACGGATTGGGAAAACATTAAACAAACCATTGATCGTATGCCAATGCGTCAGCGCGAAATAAAGCAGAGGCCAAGCCCCTGCTCTGCATAATTAAATGAAAAACAAACTCCAGTCGCTCACTTTTGTTCACTGGGTTCACTCGCCCAACTTCAAACTCGAGTTGACAAGTCAGCACCATTTTTTTCACGTCACCCACTGATAGCCGTTGTGGCTCGCTTTCGTAGATATCTCAAAAGGTTAACGCTCCAATGCGAGGGCATTAATTCATAATAATGTAATATGCTGATGTTAGTTTTCTACTCAAAGATTACCTATCTGGTAGGAATTTAACCTTTGATTATTAAAAAGCAAAAGCGATTTATTTAAATGAAGCCACTCTAATAACCATAATTAAAATGTAGGTATACAGATATTTAAAACACTTGTTTAATTCATGGATTAATAAAAAAATTAAAAATAATATTTCTATCATTTAAAGGTTTTCTTATAAACAAATACAACTAACGAGACCTTTATTTTCAAAGCCTGCCATTTATTTAACGTTTACTAATTTATATATTACTAAAATCAATGAGAACAAACATTGCTCATTAAATTGCATTTAATGTGATCTATAGCGCATTCTAATTAATTCCATTGCTATAGATTTATCCAAAAAATAAAAGGAGATTATTAAACAAACGACTAAAGGTTGATATTTTCAAACAACACAGATTACTAGAAATATAAAACTCTACCCTTCAGTTACTTATAAAGGCTTTTAATGTCAGGGTTGAGTACAAATAAAAATAAGGTATTAGAATGAAAAAAATAAAACAGCCACTTCTGTTATCAACACTTTGCTTGAGCTTGATCACGGCCGGTGCTCACGCTTCTACGTCCTATCAGGCACTGTCTCCAAATTCTGCTGAGCAGCAAATCGGCCAGATCAGTTATGACACCATTCTGGGTGAGAATGGTGCCTTTATCGATTTAGATACCGATGAGTTCGTTTTAAATCAAAAAGAGTGGTTCCAGATTCAAACCTATGTTGAAGGTGCTTTGTCATTGCCAATTACAGAGGCGAGCATGAAATCAGCATTTGATATCGCTGATGATGTACCGTTTTCAAACTTCAAAGCCCTGATTGAACAATACAGCAAAGTTCACGCAGAAGCGTTTTACTGGAAACAGGACCTCTACCCCGACATTGTCGATTTAGCCTTGTCTCTATCCAATTATAACGATATTCAGAAGTACATGTTAAACCCTCTGAGCGATCAACTCACTGTCATCCTCAACAAGTCTTTTTCTCCTCTACCCGCAGATGTTCAGGCAGTTGAGCAAGCACGCCAGCTTTCTATTGCGTATTTAAACGCTTTAAAAAACTTCTCAGTGAATAATCAACAGAAGGTGCAAAAAGCCAGTGAAGACTTGCTGACGTTCTCTACCAAGATTGAAGAGCAGAAGTTGCAATTAGATGTATTAAAAAGCACTCACAGTGGTTATTTGGAAGATGATGGCAGCGAACTACAACAAAGAGTGAATGACCTAAACAATCGTATCGACCAACTCAATAAAGATTACTCTCACTATGTGACTGTTGCCGCAACAGCCGTGACTTACGTTTGGTTCCCTGCTGTCGCCATTCCTATCATGGGTGTTTATGGTGACAAAGCAGAGAAGGCAAGAAAACTCCGTAACCAACTTCAGGATGAAGCGAAGGTACTTGAGGCCCAACTGTCTACCACTCAAAAGGTCTATAACTCTTACACTCGTTCAACAGAAAGCATCAAGATCATTTCAAGCAAAATCGAAAATGCGATCCCTTATGTGAACAAGCTAAAGCTTCACTGGCAGAAGATGAATACCGACTTCGATTCGTTAATCGTCGCGCTTGAAGCCGCGGAGTCAAATGCTGAAGTTCTGCAATCTAATGCGGTTCTAGCCGCAGCTGGAGCAATGGCAAACACTGCAGTTGCAGAACAAAACTGGAACACTATCAGCGAAAAAGCGAAAACATTCGCTAACAACGCGTACATTCAAAAAGCCGAATAGCCCTATTCCGGCATAAACCCATAACGGGATTCAGTCCCTAAACCGCTTCCCCACCCTCGCTTATGCGCTGGGTGCGGGAAACCCTACCCAAAAATCTTTATTGGGTAGCACCTCATAAGGAAATAAAAATGAAAAAAATCCTTGCACTTGCTGTGACCACAGCAATATCAAATGGGGTTATGGCCTCAGATTGGCTCGACATTAATAACCTACCTGCAAACACACAATACCCAGCGTGGCTTGATAGCCCGTACTCAAAAACAGACTCAGTCACTCGTTCAACATCTGATCTGTATATCAATCTTAAGCAATGGATAACACAGCAAAACCTCTATCAAACTAAACCAACCCAACTCTTTATTTTTGCTGACACAATCGACGTGACCGACAACTTCAACCTGGTGATGAACAACCAGAGCATTGTTATCTTTGCACGTAAGATTGTTGGTAATGGCACCCCTACTTTCGTCCTTGGCCAACAAGGCGCGGCGGCTTCCATTACAGTAATCGCAGAGGAAGTGGAAACGCCGTTTAATGTACTCGCTTTCACCCCAGAAGGAGGCGTTACTGCCGACACAATTGGAACCAGCGAGAATACGGGCACTTCCATCATTCTCTCTGGCGAGCATTATATCAAACAACAGCTAACCGATGATCTTGCCGCCAACTTTCAGCTAGCAAAATCGCAATTTTCTGACATTGTAAACCGTTCATTCGACATGGCTCTCAGCCTATATGACGAACAGCCGCAGACCAGTTTAGCCTTACTGAACTGGGTTGAACGCAGCATGCGCCATGCAGGCGCGACAGTGTCCGATGACCCATTACTGACGGATCTCTACTTTCAAACTGTTGCGTTCAAACAGTTTACTGATTTGAGTAGTCGGTCGGATAACTTCGTACCTTATCTTGACCGCTCGCTGTATCAGGAAAAATACAGAGCGTATCTCAATGCCATGATTGCTTTTGAACAAAAGCGAGATATTGTGACAAGCCGAAACACTCAGGTCGAAGATAAAATTGAAAACGCTCAGCTTGCTCTGGGCAATATCGAAGACGTCCTGCAATCTCAGAATGCTGTCGTCGAGCAGTCAGAGCAGAATATCTCCAAGCTGATTGATAGTGTCTCTGAGGTGGAAAGTCAGTATAAAACTCAGGAGCTTACAGCACTAAGTGCTCGTAGTAACTACCTGTATGGTGTTGAGGTATGGAAAACTCAACAGCAGCTTAACGCGGCGTTAGCGATATTCAAAGCAATCGCAGAAATTGGTAGTGCAGTGAGCGGTGTATTCACTGGAAACTTATCAGGGATTAATGATATGACGGAGCAGCTGGCTAAAACTCCCGAAGCCCTTGATAAAGCGAAAAATCTAGTAACTAACGTTAAAAATGTAACCGGGATTATCGACAATATAACCAAAACCGTCGCCGGGATTGCTTCCTTGACCAACGAAGTAAAGTCGACAATTAGGATACAGCGTATCTCGGAGAAAATGGATTCTTTCGATTTCGCGGTGCCATCTTTGAGTGAAAGTAACTTAGCTTGGGATCTTATGATCGCTGAGGTTAGGAGCAATCTACGATACGCGGATTCTCTTGGCATTAGAGGGGCACGCGTATATCTACTTGAGTTAGAAAAGCAAGTCCTACTAGGAAAAGCAATCAATGCTTCCCAGCTAAACCTAGTACAAGAGCAAGCGAAACTGGTCGATCTCCTGTTAACACGCAAAGTGACCATTAACCAGAAAGAGCGCCTGAATCATCTGATTGCAAATGCAAACCAAGATAGTGACGCACTGAAAAAAGTAGAACAGGAATTATCTCGCGTTTCATTGCACTTTAAACGTCCTATGTATGTAGCGCTTTCAAATTACGTTGCAGCCTACGAATATTGGGCACTGAAAAAAAGCGATATCAAACCCAGCCTGAGCAAGTCCTATCTAGATTATCAATTTGATTTAGCGGCGATTGAAAACGAGTATGTCAATGCACTAAATCGTTTCCAACCTGCGCCACAGGACTTCAACATCGATAACTTTGTCATTGACGATACGAAACAAATTGAAGCTCTAGCTAAGACGGGAGAGTTTAACTTCAACATCCCACTTGAACAATCACAGTTTTGTGCGTTTGACCGAGTCAGGCTCGACAAGATCCGCGTCTTCTTTGAGGGTGAGAATCTTCCTTATGGGAAGCAGTTCAATCTGACGATTTCAAATGGTGGCAACTATTACGATAGATTTGGACAAGAGGAATTCAAGTTTAGTGCTAATCCATTAACAAGAGCTTTCTACTACCGTCTCGATGATGCGTTAAGCAACCAGGTCAGTATCATCACAGACGGGGCTTTGTCGAATAAATTCGCTTATGCCTACTTTGAGCCAACTCCCTTTACGAGCTGGAACGTAGCTCTCAATAACTTTGATCACAATAACGCAGACAACAATCAGTACCTTCATTCTGTCAAACGTTTAAGAATTGAGTTTTCTGGCAGCGGCATACCAAACGGAAGAGGTTGTTCAAACTGAGAAGAATAGAGGTAATCAATAAAAAATCACTATCTGAAATGATTTTTTCGATACGCAGATACAAAAAAACCAGCCGGAGCTGGTTACTGTATTCTCGTAGAGAATGGAGGCGCGTCCCGGAGTCGAACCGAGGTCCACGGATTTGCAATCCGCTGCATAGCCACTCTGCCAACGCGCCTCATTTTTTAGATGGTGCCCCGGGCCGGACTTGAACCGGCACAGCGCGAACGCCGAGGGATTTTAAATCCCTTGTGTCTACCAATTCCACCACCAGGGCAACGCAATCATGCGATGGTAACACCATCTCTCATCGGACTTCGCCGTGAGAACGAGGCGTACTTTAACGGATTGAGATTTAAGGTCAATAGAAATTTTATCTTTTTTATTCAACCGGTTAAAATCCAAACTCTGCGGTACAATTGGCGATCATTTTGCACAAAAGATGCCCGTCATATTTGTTTTTCAAACGCACTAAAATATAACATCAAGTATTCAGTACTTGCTAAACCATGCTGATAATGGAACACCACGCGGCAAATTTACCAAAGCGACTAACATCGAAATGACAACAGGTTAGTAAACACTGCCTATTTTGTGTCCAGTAGATAACGAAGCTTTTGCGAGGTAGGCTTCGAGTAAAAGCGGCGAATAATAAAGTAAAGCAATCGCCAATTATGAACTCGTGATTAAACCTATATGCAGTATGTACTTTACCTTAAAAAATTAAGGCATTGATCAAACAAGAGAATGAGATATTGATTAGAAATGTTACAAGAATAGAAGAAAAAGAATGGAGGCGCGTCCCGGAGTCGAACCGAGGTCCACGGATTTGCAATCCGCTGCATAGCCACTCTGCCAACGCGCCTTTTCTTTTAACGCTTTAGTTACCCACCGCTGCGTTCGATGCATACTTTACGGATTGAGCGATGAGAGTCAAATAAAAATACCTAATTGCGGATTGTTTGCTGATATTTAAATCAAATGGTTGATTAATTGATCTAACTTCAACGTTTGGTGTCACTCAACTCTAGTCGAAGCCCAATATTACTCTTTGTGCCTTTGGCAATTTACTGACAATCAGCGCATAAGAACGTTCGCAAAGATCCTGAATTAAACCATCTTCAACGTCACCAGGATAATACACGGTCACCCAATGCTTTTTATTAGTGTGATATCCAGGGGTGATGTCTGCGAATTGGGATGTTAGAACTTCGCCATCTGCGGGCTTTACTTTCACTGTGACGTATTCACGCCCTTCCCTCATCGACAGAATAGCAAACATTTTGTCTCGCACTTTGTAGACGCGCGCTTCAGGGCCAAAAGGATAACTAGAATCTACACTCATAAAGGTGTCTAGATAATCAGAAAGCTGTTTGTTGTCCATTGTCGTTTACCCACATAAAAAAGGAGCGCTAACGCCCCTCAGTTAATCACTTAGCAACAAGTGCCTCTGATTCAAATTCAATACCTTGCCAGCCAAACTTAATAAAGTTGCGGATATTGGCGTGATCTTCTCCATCTGGGTTCTGAAGCACGTCTTCACGATAAAAACGACCAAAGCACGCCAATGTGTCCTGTTCAGACAGTAGATTCAACTGAGCGAACGCGAATATCTTGCACGAACCATTATTCTGGTTAGCTGCATTGTTTGTTTCTCCATTGATGAATGCCGTTGGGATAAACTCATAATTCGCGTCTATTACAGCCATGGTTTGCTCAAACTCTACCTCAGTTGGATTGTGGTTCAACTGTTCTATAAATTCACCTAGTTTCATTTTTTACTCCCGTTCAAACAGAGTAAGTCTATGATATTGCTCTTCCATACAAAAGGTGCTGTTGATTAAAATCTCTATGATGGCGCTCATTATTAAACTTAGGCAACATCATGCTAGGAATCGTTCATGGTCAACACACAGCATTATTTCATTGAGTCAGACAATTCAACGACTATCAAAGTGGTAGGAAACAGTTAATCTACTGGGGCTACAGCGGTAGCCATCGTCGAGTTAAGAAATAAAAGGCCGACGTCCTGTGAGTCGGCCAATTGCCTATGATTAGTACTTAAATTGTGACACTGCTTCATTGAGCTGCTCAGCTTGAGAAGATAAACCTTGCAACACATGGTCCACATCACTGACCTGAGTAGACACAGCAGAAGATGCGTCCGCAATTGAGGTAATACTGCCACTGATTTCATCGGTTACCGCTTTTTGCTCCTCAGTTGCAGCAGCGATTTGTATGTTCATCTCATTCAGGTCATTAAGCATAGTGACTATCTGCTCAAGCATACCTGCATTTTGCTCACACGTATCCACCCCTTGCAACACCGTTCCATTGGCATTTTCAATACTGTTTGAAACTTCATTGGTTTCACGCTGTAACGCTTCAATTTTTTCACGAATTTCTTCCGTTGATGACTGTGTTCGACCAGCAAGAGAACGAACTTCATCTGCCACAACCGCAAACCCACGTCCCTGTTCACCCGCACGCGCCGCCTCAATAGCGGCATTGAGCGCCAATAGGTTTGTTTGCTCGGCAATTCCCTGAATCACATCGAGAACCTCAGCAATCGAGTTACTTTCGTTGTGCAAACGCCCAATCGCCTCAACAGCGGTTTTCATCTCTTCATTGAGACGAGAAATCTCGTTGCCGAGATCACGGCCTACTCCGACGCCCTCACTGCCTTTATCATTGGCATTCTTCACAAACTCAGCAGCTCGGCTGGCAAACTGAGCCACTTCAGAGATAGAGGCACTCATTTGATTAACAGCGGTAGCGACAGACTCAGTTCTTCGGTTCTGGTCTTGGACAGCATCACGAGCACTGTTCATATTGCCGGTCATACTGTGCGTATTGTGGTTCAGATTCTCGGTTGCTTCAGCGAATTTTCGTATAATATCCTGCAAATGAGAAAACAGAGAATTGAGCGAAACAGACAAATCTGTCATTTCATCTTTGCCCTCGACCGTTAACCTTTCGGTCAGATCATTTTCTCTACTTATTCGTTGAATTTTCTCACTTGCCACACGGATTGGTTTTGCAATACTGTTGCCAAGAAAGTACGAAACACAGACAGCAGCAATTACGCCGACAATAATACTGGTTAACACAGTAACAATCTTCGTCTGAACCAGTGCGTCAAGGTCAGCGAAAGCTTCTGCTTTATCTATCTCTGTCACAATTGCCCATTGCAAGCCCGCAGCATCTAAAGGTGAATAGGCTGACAACACTTCTATACCACGGTAATCCTCAATCACCTCAGACCCACTTTGCCCGCGAAGCGCCGCTTTTACACTTGCCGTATTAACGCTCTGTCGACCAATCGCTGAAGATTTGCCTTGTATCTGTTCCATAACACCTTGCGATACACCTAATGCTTTAAGCTCTTCAAAATAAAGTTCGGGTTCTTCAAGCAGAAAACGGGATTCACTGCGTAGCAAGTTATCTGGACCAACGAGATAGGTTTCGCCAGAGTTGCCCAATCCCGCATGACGCCAGTTTTCACCAAAAGTCATAATCCTATTTATCTCATCTACAGGCATCTGAAAGATGAGAACACCAATGGTTTGGTTGTCAATCTTTATCGGTGTGGAGATAAATGAAGCAGCAGCCTCATAGGAAGGGAAATAGGGAGCGAAATCTTCAAGATGGTACTGAGTTGCACTTTTACCTAGCGCATTTTTAAACGCGTTAGCGATACCACTACCTGCATAAGGACCAGAGTTCAAGTTTGTCGCATAATCCAGTTCTTTGAAAACCGAATAAACGACGTTTCCATTTGTGTCGACGAGAAAAATATCATAATAGCCAAACTCTTCCAGAAATCCTTTGATGCTTGGATGATATTTGCTGTGCACTTGGTCGTATTCAGTCCCTAGCGAATCAACCATCATCTTGTGTTTCTCGCCAAGTGGATTTGGGTTAACCCCAATATAACGCGCCTGTAGCGCCTTGGCTCTGGGAGACAGCATATTGAGCTTTTGTAACGCATTCGCTGAGTCACCACCGTTAACCGTTCGATAATTCATTCCAAAACTGGAGGTGTAATAATTCGAAAGTGTCGACAGATCACTAGCGCTGACCAAATCGACGGGATAACGCTTAAACGTATCTTTGAACGCGATCATCGCATCTCTCACACCAATAGAATGAGCGGTGGTCAATAACTGTCCCCTAATAAGCTGAAAGTAATTCTCTATCTCGCTTCTCTTGTTTTCTCGAATGGAAGTCAATTGACTTGTAGCGCGCTGATAGAGCGCTTGCTCCGACAAATCAGATGCCTTCCACCCAACAAAAGTTCCTGTCGAGATAATCGCGATACTGCACAATAGGGTTGAAGCCAAAACTATTTTAGTGGCAATCTTCATAACCAAACCTCTTCGCAGAGAGTCCTTCTCCGCTTCTGTTTATCCGAAGAATTTTGCCAACCGACGTACGATTTATATGCACTTAGTGATATAATTGTAATCATAAATAAATAAACTTTCGATTTAGATCACGATAAAAATTGCAATCATGGCGGTTATCTAAAAAGGTCGTCTCACTAACCAGATGAAAACAAATAAGAATAATCCAAATATCCCACCGGTTTAGCGTTAGAAAAAAATCTGGTATAACCTGTCATTTCACATAGTCTGATTAGAACAGACAGTAATTAATAATTGATTCAATCAGTTGTCAGGTATCCACTTCGAACAGAGATAAATTTGGACAACAAAACTGCGCACTCTCGGCCAACTTTGACTCTGCTTTTGGCATCAAAAAGAAGTTATTTCGATAATTTTTGCAAAAAATTCCAGATAATATTCTAGTAAGATTCCTTAAATCGATAGTGAATATTGTCATGTTTGGTCATTTGCAATTGAAAAAACCAGTACTTTCATCTGTTTTTTAACCTTTGTAAGAAATAGTTTACTCCTGAAAAATGGCTCAGATCAGGCGAAATTTAACAAATTGGTTACACTTAGATCAACTGGTAAAACCGACATTCATCACTGGTTTATTTATCTTTAACAGTGTGATAAGTCATTTATGGCAACTTCTATAGAATAGTATTTCATATTAAGAGAAAACTCAGAATGTCATAAATAAGGTTTTGCCCGGAGGATGTTAATTAATTGCTGCCATAGAATGCAGAGCAACAAGGAGCTTGAGATGAACGTTCAGGCCTTACCCATGAATCGATTTCTCGATCATCATGGTCAAGTCGTTAAACCACTTCCTGAGTGGGCCGATGCTGCAACACTGAAAAAGTTCTACTGCGACATGGTTGTCGCACGCACCTACGACAACAAAGCTGTCGCCTTACAAAGAACAGGAAAGCTAGGAACCTACCCTTCACACTTAGGAGCAGAGGCGTTTGGAATTGCCATAGGCCACGCCCTTCGTGTACAGGATGTCTTTATCCCTTACTACCGTGATATGCCTGCCATGTGGGTTCGCGGTATAGGTATGGAAAAAAATCTTCAATATTGGGGAGGTGATGAGCGTGGTAGCGATTTCTGTCCAGATGAAAATAATCTAACATGCCGAGACTTACCTTTCTGCGTCCCTATAGCTACGCAATGTACCCACGCCGTCGGCGTCGCTGCAGCATTGAAAATTGAAGGCGACCGCAATGCTGCGCTCGTCACTTGTGGCGATGGTGCAACTTCCAAGGGAGATTTCCTTGAGTCTGTCAATTGCGCGGGCACCTGGAACATCCCACTCGTGTTTGTCGTCAACAACAACCAGTGGGCCATCTCAGTGCCACGATCACTGCAATGTGCAGCTGATTTTCTCTCCGAGAAAGCCAGTGGAGCCGGAATCCCTGGCATCACTGTCGATGGCAATGATGTCATCGCCATGTACGATGCAGTGTCAACAGCACTAGACCGAGCGAGAAAAGGCAAAGGAGCAACACTCATTGAAGCGGTAAGCTACCGACTCAGTGACCATACCACCGCCGATGACGCTAGCCGCTATCGCAGCAAAGATGAGCTCAATCAGGCGTGGCAATATGAACCCATTCTTAGGCTAAAAAACTACCTTATTGATCAAGGACACTGGTCTGAAGAAGAAGAGCAAGAACTGCTTCTGCAAGCCAAAGCTGAAGTCGAAAAAGCGGTCGAGCGTTATCTTAACTTACCGCCTCAAGCACCTGAGTCTGCTTTTGATTACTTATATGAATCCCCAGTCACAGAGCTAAACAAGCAAAGAGACGAACTGATCAACAAAGCGATGCGAATGCAGGGAGGCAAAAATGTCTGAGATTACACTAGTTGAAGCAGTAAACCTCGCTTTGCACCATGAAATGAGCAAGGATTCCAAGGTCGTTTTACTGGGGGAGGATGTCGGTGACAATGGTGGTGTCTTTCGCGCTACGGTTGGCTTAAAAGAAAAATTCGGTTTCAAGCGAGTTATCGACACACCTCTTGCAGAAGCACTTATCGGCGGGGTCAGTGTTGGTATGGCCACTCAGGGGCTACGTCCTGTGGCTGAGTTTCAATTCCAAGGATTTGTTTTCCCAGCTATGGAACATCTAATGTGCCACGCTGCACGTATGCGCAACCGGACACGTGGTCGTTTAACCTGTCCAGCCGTTTTCCGAGCCCCATTTGGTGGCGGTATCCATGCACCGGAACACCACTCGGAGAGTATCGAGGCTCTATTTGCCCACATTCCTGGCTTTCGAGTAGTAATTCCTTCCTCTCCACAACGTGCCTACGGACTGCTGTTGGCCGCAATCCGCAGCAACGATCCAGTAATGTTTTTTGAACCAAAACGTATTTATCGCACAGTGAAATCTAATGTCGTTGATAATGGTGAGGCTCTTCCTTTGGACAGCTGCTTTACGTTACGCAAAGGACGCGATGTCACTTTAGTGACGTGGGGAGCTTGCGTAGTTGAGTCACTGCAAGCAGCACAAGCTCTCTCTGAACAGGGTATTGAAGCTGAAGTGATTGATTTAGCCAGCATCAAGCCTATCGACATGGATACTATTTTGAAATCCTTAGACAAAACAGGTCGCTTACTTGTCGTCCATGAAGCGAGTAAAACCTGCGGGGTTGGTGCAGAGATCATCGCTCGAGCAGCTGAACATGCGATGTGTAATCTCAAAGCGCCACCGAAACGTGTTACAGGCATGGACACGGTTATGCCTTACTATCGAAATGAAGACTATTTTATGATTCAGGAAGAAGACATTGTTATTGCAGCAAAAGAACTCGTGGAGGGATGGAAATGAGATCATTTTTACTGCCAGATCTTGGTGAAGGACTTGCAGAGTCGGAAATAGTGCAATGGCACGTCAATGTCGGTGACATGGTCGAAGTTGACCAGATCATTTTGACCGTTGAGACCGCAAAAGCCGTCGTCGAAGTGCCCGCACCATACAGTGGTAAGATAGTAAGTCGCCATGGCGAAGAAGGTGATGTGATCAACATTGGCAGCCTTTTACTTGAAATCGAACAAGAAGGTGCTGCACAAAAATCAGAATCAAAACAAAAAGATGCTGCTACGGTAGTCGGCAACGTATCAAGTCAAACTCACCAAGTCGATGTTGACGATTTTTGGATCGGCGCCTCACACAATACTAGCGAAGGTTCACCCGTCACGGCTATGCCTTCTGCACGTTTGCTCGCGAAGAAGTTGGGAGTGGACCTTCTTCAAGTAGAAGGTAGTGGTCATGGTGGCCTGATCACCGACGCCGATATTTATGAAGAGGCAGGTAAGCAACAACCAGGAACTGAAGTGCTCAAAGGTGCGCGTCGAACCATGGCTGGAACCATGGCTGAATCGCACCACAACGTCGCGTCTGTCACCATTACAGAAGAAGCCCTGTTGGAAAACTGGAATAAAGGCGAAGACATTTCTGGGCGTCTCATCCAGGCCGTCGTATATGCATGTGAACAAGAGCCAGCACTCAATGCTTGGTTTGATGCTGAAACTATGACTCGCTGTGTGCATAGCACGGTGAACATAGGCATTGCTGTCGATAGCAGTCATGGGTTATATGTGCCTGTTTTACGCAACGCCAACGAAGTAAAAACGGAAGACATACGCTCTTGGCTCAATGAAACAGTGACTGGCATCCGTGACCGTAAAATCGGACGTGAACAGTTGCAGCACGGTACCATTACTCTCTCTAACTTTGGTGCGATTGCAGGTATCTACGCGACGCCGGTCGTCTCTCCACCTCAGGTCGCGATTGTGGGTGCAGGTCGCATCATTGAAAAAGTGGTAATGCGAAATAATGAAGCCGTGGCTGTAAAAGCTATGCCTCTCTCTGTCACCTTTGATCATAGAGCTTGTACAGGCGGCGAAGCCGCTCGTTTTACCAAGCTACTGGTTGAACACTTGGAGAAGAAATTAGACTAAGTTCTCGCCGTAACCTGATTACGGCCATTTTCCTTAGCGTTATAGAGTGCCTGATCTGCGCGCTCTATAACGCTTTCCCAATCGTCATCCCCATTGAACTGAGTGACACCAAAGCTCGCCGTACAAGACTCAACGTTCGTAGGTAACATCCTCGCTCTTTTTATCGCTTCTCGGAGTTTCTCTGCCACAATGACCGCATTATCCACATCAGTATTAGGCAAGAGTACCAAGAACTCCTCGCCGCCATAGCGAAAACTTAAGTCATCTTTTCGAGTTTGCAGGATTAATAACTTACCCGTTGTGCGTAACACACGATCTCCTGCCTGGTGACCGTAGGTATCGTTCACTTTTTTAAAATGATCAATATCAAGCAGCAACACAGACAACGGCTGCCTGTGCCGACTTGATCTGGCTAACTCTTTTGGCAGTAATTCTTCCAACGCTCGACGATTATAAAGCTGAGTCAACTCATCTTTGATCGATGTGTCATAAATTGTCGCGACGAGTCGCCCAGTAAGCATCCACGTCACTGAAAATCCGACAAAAACAATCATCAGCAATGTGCTAACAAAAGCCAACTGATGTGCAATACCCGAAATCATGAAATCGTCAATCTGTTGTTCAAACAGCGTCCAAGTAAAGCGAAATAAATTGTAGCCACCCTGAGTCGCCAGCCCGAACGAGAGCAAAAATTTGGAGGGAGTAATATCTGTGCTTTGCCCTTTTTGATTGGCAAGTATCGCAATAAAACACAAACTAGAAACATAAATGGTCATCAAAATGACACGTGCATTGGTCGACGGCATAAAAAACGTAAAATATGTCAGTCCGATGACCAATATCGGAAAACTATAGAAGCCGATATTGGCCATGACCCTAGGGAACCGCCTAAACTGGCATACGCCCAATAATAAAATGATGTAACTAAAAGCCATCAAGGAGTTGGCGAGTATCTTGGAAACCCAGTGAGTAATTTGGTTGCCAAAACTCAAGAGAAGAAAACTGATGGAGAGAAGCAGAAGTGCAGAGGCAATCGTGCTGATCCCTCTAACGGTAGGCTGAAGTTGTTGAATCAATAACAACCCTATGCAATAGCACAAAGACAACAAAACACAGATGATGGACAAGGTAGTGATATCTAAGTGTATGCCCATAGAGCCTCTCCCACTATGCAGCTAATAGCTACAGTTTAGGAGAGATATCGGTTATTTACTTATAAAAACGCCCACTCAATGAGCAGGCGTTCTGTTTGGGTTTTAGATAGCACTGGTTAGCTCTGGTAGAATTTCAAACAAGTCTCCAACCAAACCGTAGTCGGCAATCTGAAATATTGGCGCTTCTGGGTCACTATTGATAGCCACAATTACCTTAGAGTCTTTCATCCCTGCCAAATGTTGAATTGCTCCCGAAATCCCAACAGCAATATAAAGCTCCGGTGCGACGATTTTACCTGTCTGTCCAACCTGAAGATCATTCGATACAAACCCCGCATCCACAGCAGCACGAGACGCACCAATGGCACCACCCAACTTGTCAGCAAGTTGCTCGACCATGACAAAGTTTTCTTTACTACCTAATCCACGCCCACCTGACACAACCACTCTTGCCGCTGGTAAATCAGGGCGACTGCTTTGTGTTTTTTGGCGTTCGACCAGTTCAGAAAGTGGATTGCCTATATTGATATCAATCGGTTTGATTATGGCCGATGAGCTGTCATCTTTGCCTGCTAAGTCAAACGCAGAGCTGCGAATAGTGATAACTTTGATTCGATCTGATGATCTTACTCTAGCCAGAGCATTACCGGCGTAAATAGGTCTTATGACGGTGTCCTCTGATTCTATCGTGACCACATCCGATAACTGACCAACGTCGAGTAAAGCAGCGACTCTAGGCATCAGGTTTTTGCCAAACGTGGTCGCAGGAGCCAGAACATGCGTGAAATCGGCCGCAATCTGTTGTACCAGCAACGCGCAGTTTTCAGCCAGCTGGTTTTGATAGATTTCAGAATCCGCCACCAGCACCTCTTTTACCAGCCCAACTTTAGCGACCTGCTCAACCACTGACTGGCAATCTCCTCCAACCACAAGCGCGCTCACTTCAGTGCTCAATGAAGCGGCCGCTGACAAAGTTTTCAAAGTATCTGCTATTAAGGATTGGTTATCGTGCTCGACGATGACTAACGTTTTTGCATTCATATTCATTCCTCTCACAATACCTTGGCTTCATTCTTAAGCTTGTCGACCAGTTCGCTCACGCTGGAAACCATTTCTCCTGATGAACGCTCAGCAGGTGCAATCACTTCGATAATTTCATGGCTGTGTTTCAGCTCGATACCCAAATCCGCTACTGGGATAACGTCCAATGGCTTTTTCTTTGCTCTCATGATATTTGGCAGTGAAGCATAACGTGGTTCATTAAGACGTAAATCGGTACTGATAATCGCAGGCATGGTCATCTTGACCGTTTCCAAACCGCCGTCAACTTCTCGTGTCACACTTACCTGATCACCTTCTACCTTCACATGCGATGCAAACGTACCTTGTGGTCGTTCCGTCAATGCAGCCAGCATTTGTGCAACCTGATTATTGTCTGTATCGATAGACTGTTTACCAACCAGAACAATACCTGGTTTTTCTTGTTCCATTAACGATTTGAGCAACTTGGCGACAACCAAAGGCTCAGGTGACACATCCGTTTCAACGTGAATCGCTCTGTCTGCCCCTAATGCGAGTGCGCCTCTTAAATTTTCCTGACTCGCAGCATCACCAATAGAGGCCACAATCACTTCTTGAGCGACGCCTGCCTCTTTCAAGCGCACCGCCTCCTCCACTGCAATTTCACAAAAGGGATTCATCGACATTTTGACATTATTGGTTTCCACACCACTGCCATCACTCTTCACCCTCACCTTCACATAAGGATCAATCACTCGCTTTATGGCTACTAGTACTTTCACAGCTCCTCCTTGGTGCTAACAGCATTTTTCACAACGATTACAATTGGATAACTCATCGTCTTATGTACAGTTCACTCATTTTAATGAGCGGCTTAACATCTCGTTAAACCTGTTTCATGTCGGATTTTTTGCCTATACTCAGCTTAGTAAAGTTTACGTTTACGTCAACTGCACTATAGTTATGTATAAGATTTAATTGGCAAGGTAGGTTTACACCATGGAAAGAGAATGTATGGAGTTTGATGTCGTCGTCGTTGGAGCGGGCCCTGCGGGGTTATCCACCGCAATCAAACTTGCCCAGCTCAGCAAAATCAAACAATTACCTCTATCAATCTGTGTTGTTGAAAAAGGGGCTGAAGTCGGTGCACATATACTCTCAGGGGCCGTATTCGAAACGAGAGCACTGGATGAACTTTTCCCAGCTTGGAAATCTCTTGGCGCACCGGTCAACAACCCGGTCACTAATGACGAGTTCATATACATGACGACAGCAAGCAATCACATAAAAATGCCTGCATTTACAACGCCCAAACTGATGCACAACAGCTCAGACAATCATGTCATCAGTCTGTCTAATCTATGCCGTTGGCTCGGACAAAAAGCAGAAGAGCTAGAGATTGAAGTCTATCCTGGCTTTGCGGCAGCGAGCATCAATTATGACCAATCTGGAGCTGTGACCGGCGTCAACACATCAGATATGGGGCTGGATAAAGCCGGTGAACAAAAGCCCACCTTCGAGGCAGGCATTGAGCTAAAAGCCAAATACACCGTCTTTGCTGAGGGCGCACGTGGCCATCTCGGTAAACAATTGATCGACAAATTCAATCTAAATGAAGGTCGCCAGCCACAACACTATGCACTTGGGTTGAAAGAAATCTGGCAGCTGCCCGAAGACAGCGCAATCCATCAAGCAGGCAGCGTCCTCCACGGCGCCGGCTGGCCGCTAAACGAATCAGATTCTAGTGGCGGCAGTTTCCTTTACCACCTAGAAAATCATCAAGTTGTCGTCGGGCTGATCATTGATTTGAACTATTCGAACCCTTACCTTAGCCCATTTGATGAGTTTCAACGTTTTAAGCACCACCCTGCGATTAAACAATATCTCGAAGACGGTGAACGGATTTCCTATGGCGCTAGAGCTATCGCTAAAGGCGGCTTTGACTCATTACCTAAACAGCAGTTCCCGGGCGGGCTGTTGATTGGGTGTGACGCAGGCACGCTAAATTCAGGAAAAATTAAAGGCAGTCACACTGCAATGAAATCAGGCATGCTTGCCGCAGAAGCCGTGTTCTCAGCCCTTGAGGCAAGTGAGACCCAGCAGGAACCAGATTACCAGAGTCTATTCGAATCATCATGGCTTTATGAAGAACTGAAACAAAGCCGCAATTTTGCGTCTTCAATCCATAAATACGGTGCCGTGCTAGGAGGTGCACTCGCAACGTTCGAACAAAATATCTGGCAACCTCTGTTTAACAAGGGGGTACCATGGACGATATCAGACCCGAAGGCTGATCATCTTTCAATAAAGGAAATCTCGCAATGCAACGCGATTGATTACCCTAAACCTGATGGAAAGTTAAGCTTTGATAAACCTTCTTCTGTTTACCTCTCTGGGACACAGCATGAAGAGAACCAGCCTTGTCATCTTATCATTACCAATGACAGCATTCCGATTAAGAATCACCTCCCTCTCTATGATGAACCGAGTCAACGTTACTGCCCAGCGGGTGTTTACGAGATTGTGACCCTTGATAATGCACCCAAGTTGCAGATAAATGCCGCCAATTGTCTCCATTGCAAAACCTGCGATATAAAAGATCCTTCGCAAAATATCACTTGGCTACCTCCAGAAGGTGGTGGCGGTCCCAATTATCAGAATATGTAACTGGTTATCGACAAAAATTCAGCACTTAGTGAAAGTGATCAAAGTTTGTATTTCTAACGTATATGAGAATATCTCTCAACTACAAAACGTGAGGAATATGTATGATTAAACGTAGTGTTGGAAGGCTTGCAGTGGTGCTTAGCGCAATCAGTTTCGGAGCTCAGGCTGGGGCAGAATGTTCTGTATCTGTTGATGCAAACGATATGATGAAGTTTTCGACGGATAGCATCAGCGTCCCTTCGAGTTGTAAGGAAGTCACTCTGACTTTAAACCATACAGGTAAGCTAGCAGCAACTTCTATGGGCCACAACGTTGTTATTGCTGACACAGCCAATGTCCAAGCGGTAGGCACAGAAGGCATGTCTGCAGGCGTAGCAAACAACTACGTCAAACCGGACGACCCAAGAGTCTACGCGTTCACCAAAATCATAGGTGGTGGTGAAAGTACGTCAGTAACGTTCAGCACAGAAAAGATGAAGCCAGGGGGTGACTACACTTTCTTCTGTTCTTTCCCCGGACACTGGGCAATCATGAAAGGCAAATTTGAGTTCAAATAACGTATTTCTCTAACAAAAAGGCACGTGAATCACGTGCCTTTTTTCCGTCTCAAAGCTTAACGTTACATAAATATCCCGCCATCGACTTCCAATACACGCGCATTCACGTAGTCATTTTCAAAGATAAATTTAGCGGTATTGGCAATTTCTTTGGCATCGCCCATGCGGCCTACAGGCACCATTTTTTCTAGCCTCTCACGAGCTTCTCGCTTCATTGCCCCTGTCATTGAAGTTTCAATCACACCCGGTGCAATAGCGGCTGCTCGAATACCATAACGTGCTAGCTCCTTACCCCAAGTTGCCGCTAGCGTCGCGACTGCTGCTTTCGATGCCGCATAGTTTGTTTGACCAATGTTTCCCGCACGAGCAACACTAGAAATGTTAATAATGACACCTTTTCGCTTGGTATTGATCATCTGAACTGCGGCCTCTCGGCCACATAAAAACGTCCCAGTAAGATTGACATCAATCACGGAACTAAATTGCTCCAGCGACATTTTAGTCAGCTCTCCATCTCTGACTTTAACTAGTAAACCATCTCGCAGAATACCAGCGTTATTAATGAGTCCATCCAACTGACCAAAATCCGCGACAATGTCACTAAAGACTTGCTCCACTTCGTGTTCGTCTGTCACATTAGCTTTGTATGTTAATGCTTTGACCCCGAGCATATTGCATTGTTCTTTGGTATCCATCAGGGCTTCTTCGTTAACATCAAGCAGGGCAAGCTCAGCACCAGCCTGCGCTAATGTAATCGCCATCATCTGACCTAGGCCTTGACCTGCACCTGTAATCGCTATCACGCTCTGTTTTAGATCCATTTGCAAACTCCGTTACTTTTTAGATTGATAAAACTCGAACAAACTTGAAAAGTCTAGCTCTTCATTGCCATTTGCGTTGTGAAAAGCATAAAGATTTCGTGCTAAAGAGCCCATTGGGACCGAAGATTGACTCTTTGCAGCCGTATCTAAACCAAGCCCGAGATCTTTCAACATCAGTTTACTCATAAACCCTGGCTTAAATTCGTTGCTAGCCGGTGCGGTTTCCATTACCCCCGGACAAGGATTGTATAGCTCAAGCGCCCAGTTACGGCCAGAACTTTGCAGCATGATGTTGGAAAGTACTTTAGGATCCAGCCCATTATCTATGCCTAAGTTCAGTGCTTCGCATGTCCCTGACATGAGAATACCGAGCATTAAGTTGTTACATATTTTTCCCATCTGACCATCACCCGCTTTACCGGCATGGAAGATGTTTTTACCCATATGTTTAAGTACAGACTCTGCTTTTACGAAAGCGGTATCCGAGCCTCCGACAATAAAAGTCAGCGTACCCGCTTGTGCTCCTGCTACACCACCAGAGACAGGGGCGTCAACAAAGTCGAGACCTTTTTCTGCCGCGCACTGGGCAACAATGCGTGCCGACTCAGGGTCAACCGTCGAAGAATCAATAAGAAAAGTGCCATCTTCAACCATGTTTAACAAGCCAACACCACCGCTATGGTCGCCAAGATAAACCGCTCGGACATGCTCGCCCGCCGGTAACATGGTTACTACCGTATCTGCGCCTTTCACGGCATCCTCCACGGTGGGCGCAGCAACCGCGCCAGCAGACTCCAATTTCCTGACAGCTTGCGGCATCAAATCAAATACCTGTACTTTCAAACCAGCAGCCAGCAAGTTTTCGGCCATTGGGCCGCCCATATTACCTAAACCTATAAACGCTATGGTACTCATTGAATAAATTCCTTCTTTCCCTGCTCTGAGAGCTTAGTAATGGCCCAGTTTTGCCAGTGGATGTGATTTTTCATCCCAAAGTGATGTGAACAAGGTATCAATAACCGCTTCATCAACATTGTCGACACGACTGAACTGCCATTTAGGTTCGCCGTCCTTATCAATCAGCCTAGCCCTGACGCCCTCGCGAAATTCTCCTAGCAGCCCCGAACGTACCGAGAGATTCAATTCAAGACGAAAACAATCCGCCAATGACAGATCTTTGTATTGATTGAGTTGCCTGAAGCAAATATGGGATGTGATCGGGCTACCGGAAGCATGATTGCTTTTCGCAATATCGAGCCACTTACTTTGCCCTTTCAGCGCCAGAATGTTGTTACTTACCTCGACAACAGTACTTGCGCTGCATGCACGTTGGATATCTTGCATGAAAGGCAACATTTGTGGGTCTGGCCTATGACCATTAACGTTATCACCAAATTCAATCAGCAAGTCTGTCACAGCGTCATAAGCATCCTCTTTGTCGTGCCAGTGTAGAGATAACAAGCGCTCAATCAGCGACTCCTTCTCTTTTGAGAGCACCATATGGTCAGCTAAGTTGACATCAAGCGCATCACTACCGTTAATCATCACTCCCGTTAAACCTAGGAATAACCCCACACCAGGTTCAAGCCGGTTAAGAAACCAAGTGGCGCCGACATCCGGATAAAGGCCAATACTCACTTCGGGCATGGCCAAACGCGTAGTTGGCGTCACCACCTTGTGACTACAGCCCATATACAAGCCCATTCCTCCACCCATGATGATACCTTCACCCCAAGCAATAATTGGTTTAGTGAAGGTGTGGATCAGATAGTCACATTGGTACTCAAGTTTGAAAAAAGTCGTACAGAACGCTTCGATGTCTTGACTGGATTTATCTCGCATTACGTCGTGCATGGTGCGTACATCACCACCAGCACAAAACGCTTTCTCACCTTGCCCTTCCAGCAAAACGCAGACAACACTGTCGTCTGCTTGCCAGCTTTCCAGTTTCTGTTTGAGCAAGGCTAACATGTCATAAGTCAAGGCATTGAGTGAAGGCGCATTGTCAAGCGTTGCTACACCTATCTTGGTACTCCCATCTTGGCAAAGTTGCTCCTTGAAATAAACGGTTGCTGTCATATTGCCTCCTAGCTATTTTTCCATTGAGGTTGACGTTTTTCTAGGAACGCATTGACACCTTCGGTTTGATCTTGGGTATCGAACAACTGAGTAAACAGCTCACGTTCCTTCATCAAACCGTGAGCTAGTGGACTCGTTCTCGTATTTTGTATCAATGACTTACAAGCCGTGACCGAAGATGGCGATTGATTTGCTACCATTTCTGCAAGGCTAATGGCTGCATCAAGAGCGTTCCCTTTGCTTACCACTTCTTCCACCAGCTTTATGTTGAGTGCTTTCGCCGCATCAAGCTGTTCACCGCATAGTATGACGCGTTTCGCCCACCCTTCTCCGACTAACGCCGTCAAGTTTTGGGTTCCACCCGCACATGGCAATAGGCCGACTTTAGCTTCCGGCAGCGCCATCACCGCCTGCTCTTCCGCAATTCGAATGTCGCAAGCTAATGCCACTTCAAGACCGCCCCCCATCGCGTAGCCGTTAATAGCAGCAATAGAAACACCTCGGAATGCAGATAAGGTTTCAAATGCCTCACCAAACAAGCGGGACATATCCACCGCGACGGATTTGTCGCCATCAGCAAACACTTTAAGGTCAGCGCCGGCGGAGAAGAACTTCTCACCCTGTCCAGTAATGACTAGGGCGTAAACGTCTTTATCGTCGTTAAGGTCTAGGACAAGTTGTTTCAATTGCGCCAAACTTTGTGCTGTCCATGTATTCGCCGGAGGGTTGTTCATGGTCACGATAGCTACATGGTTGCGAATCGTATGTTGAATAGTACTTCCTTCTGAATGATTCATTGTTGAGCATCCTTTCGATTAGAGTATTTGAGCGCCTTCAGCTAGCATGCGACGTGCGATGATCAATCGCATGATTTCATTGGTACCTTCCAGAATTTGGTGAACACGCACATCACGGAAATGACGCTCCATCGGATACTCTTTGATATAGCCGTAGCCACCGTATAACTGCAGTGCCTGATCACAAATCTTAAAACCGACATCGGTCGCAAATCGTTTCGCCATCGCACAATATGCCGTGGCTTCTGGGTCCTGATTGTCCAATTTGCTCGCGGCGAGGCGCACCATTTGTCTGGCCGCAACGAGCTCAGTGACCATATCGGCTAACCGAAACTGTAGCCCCTGAAACTGAGCCAGTTCTTTACCAAACTGTTTGCGCTCTTTGACGTATTGCATCGCCTCATTAAGCGCCTGCTGCGCAGTACCGATGGAGCAGGTCGCGATATTGATACGTCCTCCATCCAGCCCTTTCATGGCGAAAGTAAAGCCTTCCCCTTCTTTCCCTAACAAGTACTTTTCAGGAACCACAACGTTATCAAAAGTAATGGCGCGTGTTGGCTGACTGTTCCACCCCATTTTGGGCTCTTTTCGCCCATAACTGATGCCGTCTGCATCTGCAGGAACGACAAAAGCTGAAATACCTTTTGCTGAGCGGTCACCTGTGCGTGCCATTACCACGAGTACTTCTGTATCACCTGCACCAGAGATAAAGGTTTTGCCACCATTGATAACGTACTGATCGCCCTGCTTTTTCGCTGAGGTTGTCAATGAAGCGGCGTCGGAGCCTGCGTTCGGCTCGGTCAAACAATATGAACCAAGCCAATCACCCGTGATTAGCTTTGGGCAAAACTCTTGTTTCGCTTCTTCAGTGGCAAAACTGGCAATCATCCAAGTTACCATATTGTGAATGGTCATGAATGCCGTGGTAGACGTACAACCCATTGCCAGTTGCTCGAAGATGATTGAGGAATCAAGGCGGCTCAGTTGCAAGCCCCCCTGTTCTTCTGGTGTATACAAGCTGAGGAAACCCAATTCACCCGCTGCTTTAAGTACGTCTTTTGGGAATAGCTGTTTTTCATCCCATTCGGCAGCCATCGGCGCTAACTCATCCATGGCAAACTGTTGAGCAGTTTCTGCAAACGCACGTTGGTCTTCATTCAGTTCAAAATCCATTTGTCCTCCCGTTATCGCAGTTGAATGGTTAGGTTTGGCCCTGTTGGGATATCATCATCAAACCAGCGTGACGTAATCGTTTTAGTTTCGGTATAGAAACGCACCGCTTGTTTACCATAGGCATGTAAATCGCCATAGAAACTGCCACGCCAACCTGTAAATGAAAAGAATGGCAATGGCACAGGAATCGGCACATTGATCCCCACCTGACCGACCTGAATTTCATGTTGATATTTACGTGCTGCTGCACCATTTGCGGTGAAAATCGACGTTCCGTTGCCATAGGGGTTGTTGTTAATCAGTTCAATCGCCTCTTCCAACGTATCGACTTGTAAGCAAACTAATACAGGGCCGAAGATTTCCTGCTCATAGATTGACATATCAGTAGTGACACCGGTAAACAAGGTTGGGCCAAGCCAGTTACCCTCTGGCATTCCAGCAACATGACACTGAGTTCCGTCTAACTCACACACTGCGCCTTGCGCCTTGCCTTCTTCAATCAGGCTCACAACACGATGCTTAGCTTCTTTACTGATCAATGGCCCATACGCTGCATTGCCATCATCCCATGCGCCCGGAGTCATCTTCGCCATTTCTGTCTTGAGATCGTCGACCCAATGTTTCGACTCACCAACAAATACAGCGACAGAGATTGCCATACAACGTTGACCTGCTGCGCCAACAGAGCTGCCGACCAAGTTGTTGATCACCTGTGCTTTATTGGCGTCTGGCATCACAACCATATGGTTTTTTGCACCAGCGAATGCCTGCACACGTTTGTTGAAGTTAGTACCCGTCTGATAAATGTACTGAGCAACCGGCACAGAACCGACGAATGACACGGCACGAATCAAAGGGTGAACCAGTAGTTTGTCGACCTGATTCTTGCGACCATGAACAACCTGAAGAACACCCTTTGGTGCGCCAGCCTGTTCAAACAACTCCGCCAAACGCATCGCTGTTAAAGGGACCTGCTCTGAAGGTTTGAGCACGAAGGTGTTACCTGCGGCAATCGCTAGTGGGAACATCCACAGTGGAATCATCGCAGGGAAGTTAAATGGCGTAATACCACAGCACACCCCTAACGGCTGAATCATAGAGTAAGTGTCGATTTCTGTTGCCACATTTTCTACCGTTTCACCCATCATATTGCTGGCGATATTCGCGGCTTGCTCTACGACCTCAATGCCGCGCCACACATCCCCTTTTGCATCGATGGTAATTTTGCCGGTCTCTTTCGAAATCAATTCGGCTAGCTCATCGTGGTGCTCTTTAAGTAAGTGCTGATAACGTAGCATCACACGAGCTCGCTCAGACACTGACACTTCCTTCCAAGACTTAAACACTTCAGCGGCGTTCTGCACCGCTTGTTCCATTTCCTGCTCGGTCGCACAAGGAAGCTTGGCAATCACTTCACTGGTTGCCGGGTTGGTCACCTCAACCCATTCATTGGTCTGTGACTGGCAGAACTCACCGCCAATAAATAAGGGAACTGACTGAATCATAATGATGTCCTTTTCTTTTATAGTGGGATCTCAATACCCATTGCGGTTGCTTCACCGCCACCAATACAGAGTGATGCAACACCTCGCACCACGCGTTTTTTGTTCTGATTTCCATCTGTACCCAGAGCCTGTAACTGACGTAGGCTATGGATCAGCGTGACAAGAATCCTTGCACCGCTTGCGCCAATCGGATGACCTAATGCGCACGCCCCGCCTTTTACATTGACCTTCTCGCTATCCAGGCCAAGCTGTTTCACCGCGATCTGCGTTACCACAGCGAAGGCTTCGTTGATTTCCCATAAATCCACTTCGTCCACCGCCCAATCTAGCTGCGATAGAAGCTGCTCAATCGCATAAACAGGTGCTAATGTGAATTCAGCAGGAATACGGGCATGCGTTGCATGACCTTTGATAATGGCCAGTGGTTCCAAATCCTGCTGCTTGGCAGTTTGCGCATCCATCACCACAAGAGCGGCAGCACCATCGGATATTGCGCTGGAGTTGGCAGCGGTAATCGAGCCCTCTTTAGCAAAGGCTGGCTTGAGCTGAGGGATTTTTTCGGGCTTTATTGAGCGCGGTTGCTCGTCATAATCAAGAGGTGGCGCTTTTTTTAGGGCAACGGGCACAATTTCGTCGGCAAATAACGCCTGCTGTTGCGCTTCAATCGCTCGGTTGACCGATAAAGTGGCCCACTCATCCATTTGTTCACGAGTAAATTCAAGTTTATCAGCGGTTTGTTGGCCGAAGACACCCATGAGCTCACCTTCGTACGCATCCTGTAAACCATCGAGGAACATATGGTCGTAGGTCGATTTGTGTCCCATTCGCATGCCAGAGCGTGACTCTTTCAGTAGGTACGGCGCATTAGTCATGCTCTCCATACCACCCGCAACAATGCAATTGGCACTACCAGCTTGGATCAGATCGTGGGCCAACATCACCGCTTTCATGCCTGAGCCACACACCTTGTTGATAGTGGTACAACCCACCGATGTCGGTAAGTCTGCTCCCAGAGCCGCTTGTCTCGCAGGGGCTTGCCCACAGCCTGCAGGTAACACACATCCCATATACACTTCGTCAACTGAATCTGGCGATAAAGATTGTTCTTTCATTGCCGCTTTAATCGCGACCGCCCCGAGCTTGGGGGAAGAATATTCAGAAAGCATCCCTTGAAAACGCCCCATTGGCGTTCTCTTTGCTGCAACTATCCAAATCTCTTTCTCTTGCATTGCCTGCTCCTCAAAAGATTGTTGAGTGACGGCTTTATTCATTCAGCGACGACAAAACGGCTCAATTCACGATGCCGCTTTCACTTTTTAAAGCCATTTGTTTTTTGCATGGTTATTTTCTTGACGTTTACGTAAGCATAGCACTAACATTTACGTTAACGTAAAGAAACACATTCACAACCTGTAAAATCTTTTTTACCGTCGTAGTGGAAAGTGTGATTGTCTAATACCTAGCAGTTGGGGAGTTTCATCTGGTGGAAACATACAAAATCAGCGAGCTCGCTAAAGAGTTTGATATCACTACAAGAAGTATCCGCTTTTACGAAGATATGGGCCTAATTCAGCCTGACCGCAAGGGCAGTATGCGGATTTATCAGCGCAGAGACAGGGTTCGTCTCAAGTTGATTTTACGAGGCAAGCGACTTGGTTTTTCCTTGGCCGAGATACGCGACTTGTTAGAGCTTTACGACACGAATCAAATAGATACCCAGTTGATCAAGATGCTCAAAATCATTGACGAAAAAGAAGCAGTACTCAAACGCCAACTTGAGGACATCACCATTGTTCTTGACGATTTGAATACCGCTCGTCAGCGATGTGAAGAAGCGTTACAGCGCTCTAAAGCCAGCTAGCACTTCGCGAGACATCATGTATCTGCCAGGGATCGTAACCAGCAATAACCGCTGAATCGGAGGCGATATGATATCTCAGTACACCCCCCTCAACTTTGGGCTCGATGAGTCTGTCAATATGTTGCGGGAACACGTCAATGCTTTTGCCCGCGAGCACATTGCACCTATCGCGGCCAAAGTGGATGAGGAAAATCAATTTCCAAACCACTTATGGACGCTAATGGGCGAAATGGGCTTGCTTGGCGTGACCATAGACGAACAATATGGTGGCGCAGGTATGGGCTATTTGGCACACGTGGTCGCCATGGAAGAGATTAGCCGTGCCTCTGCTTCTGTTGCATTGAGTTACGGTGCGCATTCAAACCTATGCGTCAATCAGATTTTTCGCAACGGAAATGCGGTTCAAAGAGAGAAATACCTGCCTAAATTAATCGACGGCTCCCACATTGGCGCACTAGCAATGAGTGAACCCAATGCAGGCTCAGACGTTGTCAGTATGCAGCTCAAAGCTGATTTACACGGCGATCACTATGTGTTGAACGGCACCAAGATGTGGATCACTAATGGCCCTGATGCAGATGTACTGGTGGTTTATGCCAAAACAGACCCTAGCGCCGCCTCACGGGGTATCACTGCCTTCATTATCGAACGTGATTTTGCTGGATTCAGCCACGCTCAAAAGCTCGACAAACTCGGTATGCGAGGCTCTAACACCTGTGAACTGGTTTTCAACAACTGCAAAGTACCGGTTGAAAACGTACTTGGTGAAGTTAATCAAGGTGTCAAAGTCTTGATGAGTGGCTTAGATTATGAGCGCGTTGTTCTGGCAGCGGGCCCGCTCGGTATTATGCAAGCCTGTCTCGACCTTGTCGTACCCTACGTTCATGACCGTAAACAATTTGGTCAATCCATCGGTGAATTCCAGCTAGTGCAAGCCAAAGTGGCGGATATGTATACCCGTGCCAACGCGGCACGCGCTTATGTGTATACCGTAGCCGCTGCCTGTGACCGAGGTGAAACAACAAGAAAAGACGCCGCAGGTGTGATTCTTTACAGTGCCGAATTAGCCACACAGCTTGCACTGGATGCCATCCAGTTGCTAGGTGGCAATGGATATATCAATGAGTTCCCTGCAGGTCGTTTATTAAGAGACGCCAAACTCTATGAAATTGGTGCGGGTACTTCCGAAATTCGCAGGATGCTTATCGGGCGTGAGCTGTTTGAAGAATCACGCTAACGAGGATGTTATGGCAATCATAAAAACTAAAATCAAAACCGACTCTCCCCTGTTCACTAAGAATCAGCAAGCGATGAGTGGACTGGTCGAAAAATTGAACGCAGATGTTGAATCCATCAAACAAGGTGGCGGCGCTAGGGCTGTTGAAAGACAGCGCAAGAAAGGCAAACTTCCCGTACGAGAGCGCATTGATCTGCTGCTCGATCAAGGTTCAGATTTCTTAGAAATCGGCCAATTCGCGGCCTGGAATGTTTACGAACAATCCATCCCTTGCGCCGGTGTCGTTGCAGGTATCGGCAAGATCAAAGGGGTAACCTGTATGGTGCTTGCCAACGATCCGTCTGTTAAAGGCGGGACTTATTACCCACTGACAGTGAAAAAGCACCTCAGAGCTCAGGAAATTGCCGAGCGCTGCCACTTACCCTGTGTTTATCTAGTCGACTCGGGCGGTGCGAACTTACCTCACCAAGCAGAGGTGTTTCCAGACAAAGACCATTTCGGGCGTATTTTCTTTAATCAAGCACGTATGTCCGCCAAGGGCATACCCCAAATAGCGGTAGTTCTTGGTCCTTGTACCGCGGGGGGAGCTTATATTCCTGCCATGGCCGACGTCTCGGTCATCGTAAAAAAACAAGGCACTATTTTCCTAGCAGGGCCTCCTTTAGTTAAGGCCGCCACAGGTGAAATCGTCACGGACGAAGAACTCGGCGGCGCGGATGTTCACTGCCGTAAATCTGGGGTAGCAGACTACTACGCGGAAAATGAACAACAAGCTTTCCATATGGCGAGAGAAGCACTTGCTAGCAGCAACCAAGAACCTGTGATCCCTCAAACACACAAGGTTTTACCACCACGTCTACCCGCTGAGGACATCTATGGCGTCGTCAATGCTGACTTGCGCTTGTCTTTCGACGTGAGAGAAGTGATTGCACGTATTGTAGATGATTCCGATTTCGATGAATTTAAAGCCTTATTCGGCATGACGCTGGTGTGTGGCTTTGCTCGTATTGAAGGCAAACTCATTGGTATTGTCGCCAACAACGGCATCTTGTTTGCGGAATCAGCTCAGAAAGGGGCCCACTTTATCGAGCTGTGTGCTAAGCGAAAAATTCCATTGCTGTTCCTACAGAACATTACCGGATTCATGGTCGGCAAAAAAGTTGAAGAAGGTGGCATCGCCAAACATGGCGCCAAACTCGTCATGGCAGTGGCGTGCGCTGACGTCCCTAAGTTCACCATTATCATCGGCGGATCGTACGGGGCGGGCAACTACGGCATGTGTGGGCGAGCTTATGAGCCAACGCTGATGTGGATGTGGCCTAACGCCCGAATCTCAGTAATGGGCGGAGAACAAGCCGCGGGCGTACTCACCCAAGTCAAGCGTGAGGTTTTGAAACGCCAAGGTGAACCTTGGTCAGAAGTGGAAGAAGGCCAGTTTAGGCAAACTATCGTTGATCAGTATGAGGAACAAGGCCACCCGTACTATGCGAGTGCTCGCCTTTGGGATGATGGCATCATTGATCCGAAACAGACCCGACATGTCTTGGCTCAAGCGCTTACCGCAACCGAGCATGCTCCGATGCCCGATAGCCAATTCGGTATCTTTAGAATGTAGGAGCATAGCATGACAAATCTAATCGATAACAGCTATCTCACTGGCAACATCGATGACTTAG
Organism: Vibrio neptunius; assembly: GCF_000967495.1. Classification (GTDB taxonomy): domain Bacteria; phylum Pseudomonadota; class Gammaproteobacteria; order Enterobacterales; family Vibrionaceae; genus Vibrio; species Vibrio neptunius. The sequence continues at coordinate 55,086 of NZ_JXXU01000020.1, forward strand.
GCGTTGCCACTCTGTTGCTTAATCGGCCAGACAAGCACAATGCGTTCAACGCTCAGGTCATAGAACAGTTGATAGAATCGATTCACTCACTGGCTCAGCGCTCAGAGGTGAGATGTTTAGTGTTACGTGGTAACGGAAAACACTTTTCGGCAGGCGCTGATCTTGGCTGGATGCAGTCAATGATAGCTAAAAGTGAACTGGAAAATCAGCAAGATGCTTCAAGACTTGCTCAGTTGATGCATTGCTTGGACAACTTCCCTCACCCAACTATCGCTGTTGTTCATGGCTGTGCGTTTGGCGGAGCGCTCGGGCTAATCTGCTGCTGTGATGTCGCTATTGCTGACCATAGCGCCCTATTCTGCCTCAGTGAGGTAAAGCTAGGATTAATTCCAGCGACCATTGGGCCCTATGTAAACCGCACGATCGGTGCTCGCCAGTCAAGGCGCTACATGCTGACTGCTGAACGTTTCGACGCCAACAAAGCGGTTGAGATTGGTTTAATTCATGAAGCTGTCGAAATCAGCCAACTGGAAAAAACCGTCAATGATATCGTCAATCAATGGCTGCTCAATAGCCCCGCGGCCCTGACTCAAACTAAAGCACTGATCCGAGAGTGTGATACTCAGGTGCTTGATAATGCTTTGATTGAATATACCAGTCAATTAATCGCACAAGTTAGGGTATCCGACCAAGGGCAAGAAGGTCTAAAGGCTTTCTTTGATAAGCGGCCACCAAATTGGGCGATAGGAGGCAGTGAATGATGACTACCTCGCTACTGCCAGAGTCGATCAAGATAGTCGAAGTTGGTCCTCGCGACGGTTTGCAAAATGAGCAAGCCGTTTCAACCGAGGCAAAAGTCGCGCTGATCAATCAACTCTCTTGCTGCGGTCTCACCCACATCGAAGCGGGATCATTTGTTTCACCTAAGTGGGTGCCACAAATGGCGGACTCATTGGAAGTCATGGCAAAAATCACTCGCGCATCGAACGTGAAGTATGCTGCCCTAACACCGAATATGAGAGGGTTTGAGCAGGCTATCGACGCCAATGCCGACGAAGTCGCGGTATTCACATCGTCTTCACAAGGCTTTTGTCAGAAAAACATTAACTGTTCTATTGAAGAAAGCCTTGAACGATTCCGGCCTCTGGTGGCTGAAGCACAAGACAAAGGCCTCCCCGTTAGAGGTTACTTATCCTGCATCGTCGATTGCCCTTATGATGGTCCAACCGAGCCTTCTCAGGTCGCCAAAGTTGCCCAAGCACTATTAGAACTTGGTTGCTATGAAGTGTCTCTTGGCGACACCATTGGCACAGGTACACCAATAAAAGTGGCCAACATGCTCGATGCGGTTTTTGAGCGAGTGCCCTCCCATCAGGTCGCCGTTCATTTCCATGATACTTGGGGGCAAGCGCTCGCCAATATATATCAAGCCCTTCAAATGGGGGTCCATGTTATCGATAGCAGCGTCGCGGGCTTAGGGGGCTGCCCTTATGCTGCAGGCGCGTCGGGTAACGTCGCGACAGAAGATGTTGTGTACCTTTGCCAAGGTTTAGGGATTGAAACGGGCGTGGATTTACATCGCCTTGCCCAAGCAGGGTGGGAAATCAGCGACGCCTTAGGGCGCCAACCGACTTCCAAAGTGTCACTGGCTTTGCGCCGCTAATAAGGGCTCTCTATGTTTGGGCTGATAGGATTGAAGTAACAAGCAAACCATGATCAGCCCAATTCCTATCCACCCCAGTAGGCCAATATGTTCTCCCACTACAACCACAGCAAGTACAGCGGCCACAGCAGGCTCAAACAGCGTTAGTAAACTTGCTTTGCTTGCTGATACCGTTGTTAACCCATAACCAAAGCAGACATAGCCGAGAAACATTGGAACCAACGCCATATACAAGGCAACGGATGCATTGATAGATGTCGCAAACAAATTACCACCAGTAAAAAATAATGAAGGTAGCAGCAATAGTGAACCCAAGCCAAATATGCTCCCCATCGCAGATTTGGAATGCACGCCCTCGATGATGAGCGCTTTTGCCGTCCATGCGTAAGTGGCATAGGTGAACCCCGCGAGCAATCCAAGCACTATCCCTATATATTTGGTTTGCTCTACACCGGTTTGTATTGACGTTGATGTCTCTGATAGAGTCAGTAAAACGATGCCAGTCGCGCCCACTGTCAAGCTTATCACCCAGCGAGTATCAATTGACTTTTCTTTGCCAAACAGGCACTCCAGCAATGCAACGAAGAACGGTGCACTCGCGATAGATACCACGGTTCCAATCGCGACACCCGCCATTCTCATCGAGCTATAGAACGCAAGAGGATAAACCGCTAAAGCCAGTGCCCCCAGCAATAAAACAAGTTTATTGGAAACGAGTATCTGTCGGTCTTTTCTGATCGTGTCGCAGGCAAACAGAGCCATCATAATGCCGCCAACGCCCATCGAAAAAGCGCCAATCGCCAGCGGGCTGATATCGGGGGCATACGTGGCTGCGGTACCGGTCGTTCCCCACAATAAAGAAGCAAACAGGATGACCAAAACTCCGAAACCTTCCTGACGAGCTTTTAGTGTCTGATTCATATCTATACTCTTTGTCGTATCATTTTGATAGACACAGAATAAAGAATAAATTAACGCTTAACTTTGCAGAAAAGACACTCTATTTGATTTTACAGACTCAATTTCATCCGCCGCGCAATGCGCGAGGAGAAAGTCCAAATGATGATGAAAAACGACGACTGAAAGCTGATAGGTCCTTGTACCCGACTCTCTCTGCAATAAGCTGGACAGGGATATCCGTATGCGTCAGGAGTGCTTTAGCTTTTTCCATTCTTTGTTTGGTCACGTATTGAAGAACACTTAACCCAGTGGATTGTTTAAAAATTTTTTTAAACTGCGTCGCACTCAAACAGGCGACTTTTGCCAAATGTTCAACTGTTATCTCTCTCGCCAGATCTTCCTCAATATGATGTAACACCGCCCTGACTCTATGATCAAGTCGCTGCCCAGCTTGTTGCTCCGCCAATAGCTTGACAAACATATCAACCATAGGGGCTTCAATAGCAGGGGTGACTCGATGCTGAAGCTGAGATTCGACGAAGGTCAGATAAGAACGGAGTGGCGCTGAAATCGGAAAAACCAATGCGTCCATGTCCAGCAAACTATCTGGTAATATGTTCAAATCAGCGACCACAAAACGCGCAGCTTCATTAGCGCGGAAATGGTGAAAGGTGTTGGCCTTGATTACCACGCATTCACCGACTGACACTTTGCCTTGGTAACCTTCCAGTTCAATAATAATGGTGCCCAAGATAGGTAGTACCAGTTGATGGTGTTCATGTGCATGCCCATTGCGTTGACGGGTATAAGCACGAATGGTGAGATTATTTTCCAACATCAGGCGGGATTCACTCCACAAAGTGAGATTGATAAAACTTAGGTGTTACCGCCAGTTTCTTTTTAAAATGTCGCTGAAAATGCGCCTGATCCGAGAACCCTAAGCGGTGAGCAATATCAACGATATCAGCTCCTGATCTGAGCATTACTTTCGCACGCTTGATCTTCTCATCGATTAGATAGGCATAGGGCGGTAACCCATAGTGGTCCTTAAAAGCACGTAAAAGCTGATATCGGCTCATCCCTACTTCTTGTGCTAACGCTTCTAAAGAGTGAGCGTGGCCCAGTTCATCCATTAGCTTATCGCGGACCATCGCGAGACTCGATAAGCCTGTCTTGGTCATCGTTTTGACTCCATGCTGGAAACTGAGCTCAACAAAGTCATACAAGCAAGATTGAGCTAACAACAGACCCTCTTCATTCTGAAGCGCCGAAAAAAGTGCCAAGTATCGTTGCTGAAATTCAGGATGACGCTCTAGATCATTCTTAAAGGCCACATAATCATAATGTTGCTTTGACGTCATTTCCTGCTGGATCTCTCCCATCTCCAACGCATCAACAAACAGCATACTGTAGGACCAAGTGCCATGATATGGATTACAGGAATGGACATCTGCAGGGTTAATCGTCACGATATCCCCTTGGCCAATCTGATGTGTATTGCGTCGATTTCGGTAATCTGCTCGGCCTTGATGGATAATGCCAAAGGAAAACTCGTCATGAGAGTGGGCGTCGTAGCATGCCGTCGACTGGTTGGCGACACGCAGCTCGATCCATGGCAGCATCGTACTCTGCTTGAAGCTCGCACTTTTATCTCTCTTCATTCACCCACTACTCCACTCAGAGCCAGATCAGCACAACAGATGCGCATAACATTATGGCCATCAATCTATTAAATTGGCGATGAACTCGTGGATTTGCAAGTCGATTCGCCAAAACCCCGCCAATCATCGCCCATACGCCAACACCGATCACACAGACGAACAATGACACGAGAGTAAAGAGCCACAACGAATACTGCTCATTTTCCTGCCCTAGCACATAAAGGCTGACACCAGACATCGCGACCAACCAAGCTTTGGGATTGACTATTTGAGTCAAACTTCCAGTTAACCAGCCTGAACTCTTTACTGGCTCGACAGCAACCCCTTTCACTGGTGCCGCGAAGATTTGATAAGCAAGGTAAAACAAAAAACTACTGCCGATCAACTGCATCCAAACTTCAAGCTTCGGCAATATAGCTACCAAGGTTTGCATCATCTGTCCTGTCGCAAACACAACAATCGCATAGGCTATTGATGCGCCCAAAACATGCTTTAACGCTGCCCTTAGGCCATCATTTACCGCTGTCGTTGTCGCTAACAAATTCACTGGCCCAGGCGTCACGGCCCCCACGAAAGCAAATACCACCATCGCCAAAATCAGATTTTCCATCTCGTTGTCTCCTCTTTTTGAGCAAGATAATCCCTAAGAAAGAAACAGTATTGAACGATATTGCACAGCCGCATTCGTTGGAAACCAGTGCAATAGAGACTTGAGGTCTGGTTAGTTTGCCAAACCATAGCAATGAGCGCCGCTACCTTTGCAGTCACCAATCCAATCTTAGCCAAGTTCCCTAGTTTGAGACTCTCCCGTCGCACATACACTTATTCAAATATTTCGAACGAGTATGTTAATTTTCTACGATTTAATCTCACTTCATCAGCGCCTAAACTTAGTTCAAATCACTGAGGTAAACGCATATAACCGCGGAAATTTAATTTGAAATATTTGAGGAAGACACTATGAAATCTCTACTGAAAACACTGACAGAATCACACGCAGGGTATAGCACGTTGGCACTACGTCTCCCCGTTGGCATTATTTTTATGGCCCATGGAGCACAAAAATTGTTTGGCTGGTTTGGCGGTTATGGACTGGAAGGAACAGGTCAGTGGATGGCGTCTATCGGTCTAGGGCCTGGTGTGCTAATGGCGTTGTTAGCGGGGAGTGCTGAGTTCTTTGGTGGTCTGTTAATTTTGCTTGGCCTACTTACCCGTCCGGCTTCCATTGCTCTTGCATTTACCATGCTTGTAGCCATTTTCTCAGTTCACTTTAAGAACGGACTTTTCATGTCAAACAACGGCTATGAATTTGGCCTAGCGCTTATGGCGGCGAGTGTTTCGCTAGCATTATCAGGTTCAGGCAAAGCCGCTATTGATCAATTTATCGCAAACAAAATCGCTTAAGACCAACCCTAGGAGGGTAATATTATGATTACAGTTAGACACTCAGATGATCGTGGTAGTGCTAGTTTTGGCTGGCTGGACAGTAAACATACGTTTTCCTTCGGTGATTACTATGATCTCAAACACATGGGCTTTTCTGCTCTGCGAGTGATTAATGACGATATCGTTCAGCCAAGTGCCGGTTTTGCCACACACGGTCATCGAGATATGGAGATCATTAGCTACGTATTGAAAGGTACCATTGAGCACAAGGACAGTGAGGGCAACATTCAGACCTTGCCCGTCGGTGAGTTTCAATTAATGTCCGCTGGTCGTGGGATTTATCATAGCGAATACAATGCGTCTGACTCAGACACCCTGCGCTTTCTACAGATCTGGATTCAACCAAACACCTTTGGCAATGAACCTGGCTACCAACAGAAAGATTTTGGTCAAGCGGAAGGTTTAACGCCTATCGCAACACCCGATGGACACGATGGTACCTTACAAATAAAGCAAGATGCCTCTCTTCATCAATTGATTTTACCTGCTGGCGAACAGATTGACTTTGAGGTCGCCCAAGGCAGAAACGTTTACCTTCATCAAGTAGAAGGACAACTGACCATAGACAATACCCTTATCAACTCGGGAGATGGGGCAAAAGTTGAAGGAGTGACATCGATTTCGATAACCAATTCAAGTCACGCCCCCGCCACTGCGCTTATCTTTGATCTGCCCTAGTCACCGCGCTGCGCCTCAGGTCGAGTCTGACACTCGCTGCGGCGCGACCTTTCTTGCGCTAACGGTTACCCTAACGCTGTTTGCGAGATAAGCTTTACCATCAGTGCTTCTCTGCGAAGCTCAAGGATATCTTCAATGATTCGCTCTTTTGCGTTGAGGCCGAAGTGCTCTGCGTAGTTCTTAATTGTGTCCACTTCATGCTTGTCCAGCTTGTACACATTACGCTTTAAATACGCCTCAGCTTCGCTTTTGATAAATCCGTTGTTTTGCAGGTTTTTGATGATCACATCATCTAGTTCATTTAACTTTCTTGTCATTTTCTTCTGCTTCTGGCTTTAACATTCGTATATCGTTCTAAAAATGTTATGGATAATATCCGTGCAGAAACATACCCATCGAGTATGACAATCAAGTGACAGCGTTCCGTAAAGCGTACAGGAAGCACATTTCGCTGTCCTTCCCGCCGCTTATAACGCTTTTAAAACCACATCAGATTGGTTTTAAGAGAGTGACTGGAGCCTATATTCTCACCACACATTTCATCGTAAGCGCTTTGATGAACCAATGATGCGCTTTGGTACGACTGGTCTTTAAAATGTTCTTTGGCTTGGGAAAGGCTACAAAATTTGAGCGGATTTTGCTTAGTATCGCGCAAAAGCATCCTATCGCCTTCGTGTACTGAATACGCTAGGTAAATACCACCTTCCAATGATTCAATTTGAAGTTCCATACATTGTTCTCCTCTCTGGTGTTAAGTTTGTATACGAGAGAGAAAGCCATTTTGATTACCCATCATCGATTTGATTCATGAGGGCTCACGAGTCGCCTACTGACCGTGATGAATTGGTATGCAACCAAAAAACATAAATCATCACAATTCACTTATTATTGGCTTCAACACGAATTTGTCTGCTGTTCAAACTTTAATCACACAGTTTTATATTTCGGCCTTCAATACAGTATTAACAACTATATTAAAAACGAAACCATCGCCAAATGTTCCACTTTTTTAATAAAAAGCAGTGAAGAAGTTCAATTTAACTGTCTAGTGTTAGCGAATGTCAGAATTGTTTGCTGGATCAAGTTTTCCGCCAAAGATGTTGCGGAGCTATTTATAAAATGAATAATAGCCATTTGTTACACACATGTAACAAACACAACATCTATATAAATAATATTCATATAAACCATAATGCATAGGCAGGAAAAGCATGACAAAGCGTATAGCGCTTGCCAGTTTGGCAAGTATTTTTGCGGGTAGCGCTGCGGCATCCAACTTGGATGACAAAATCAACGAAGTCGTTGCACCTATCGTCAACCCATTTGTAGGCATGATCTTTTCGACCATTCCTTTCCCTTTTACAGACGTGCAGGTGCCTTGGATTGTTCTTTGGTTGGTAGTGGCTGCGAGCTTCTTTACCTTTTATCTTGGCTTTATCAACTTCCGCGGCTTCAAACACGCCGTTCAGTTGGTTTCGGGTAAATTCTCTGACCCAAAAGCCAAAGAAGATGGTGAAGTATCTCACTTCCAAGCTCTGACTACCGCTCTCTCGGGTACGGTTGGTCTTGGTAACATCGCTGGTGTCGCGGTCGCCGTCTCTATCGGTGGTGCTGGCGCAACATTCTGGATGATTCTTGCCGGTCTTCTGGGCATGTCGAGCAAGTTCGTCGAGTGTGCACTTGGTGTGAAATATCGCAACACCAACCCAGATGGTTCTGTTTCAGGTGGTCCTATGTACTACCTAAGCAAAGGTTTGGCGCAACGCGGCAACGCAGCGTTTGGTCGTACTCTAGCAGTGCTTTTCTCAGTGTTTGCTATCGGTGGTGCGCTCGGCGGCGGTAATATGTTCCAAGCAAACCAAGCCTTTAAGCAAGTCGTTGGCGTAACCGGTGGTGATGCTTCGTTCTTTGCCGATAAAGGTTGGTTGTTTGGCCTTATTCTCGCAGTCATCGTTGGTATTGTTATTATCGGTGGTATCAAATCGATTGCTAAAGTAACAGAGAAAGTGGTGCCTTTCATGGCGACCATTTACGTCGGTGCAGCCCTGATCATCATCTTAATGAACTTCGACCGTATTGATGACGCATTTGCAGCTATCTTCAACGGTGCATTCACTGGTGAAGGTATTGCTGGTGGCGTGATCGGTGTGCTTATTCAAGGTTTCAAACGTGCAGCGTTCTCGAACGAAGCCGGGGTTGGTTCGGCAGCGATTGCTCACTCAGCAGTGAAAACTAAAGAACCAATGTCAGAAGGTTTCGTTTCTCTGCTAGAACCCTTCATCGATACCGTCGTCATTTGTACCATGACAGCACTAGTTATCATCATTACTGGTTACCTTGATACCGATACTGGCCTTGCGGGTGTTGAGCTGACCTCTGCGGCATTTGGTAGCGCAATCAGCTGGTTCCCTTACATCCTTGCCATTGCTGTCGTACTGTTTGCTTTCTCTACCATGATCTCTTGGTCATACTACGGCCTAAAAGCGTGGACTTACCTATTTGGTGAGAGCAAAACTGCCGAGCTTATCTTTAAAGTGAAATTCTGTGTCTTCGTCGTGATTGGTGCAGCAATGAACTTAGGCCCAGTTATCGATTTCTCTGATGCGATGATCTTTGCTATGGCATTGGTGAACATTGTCGGTCTATACATCCTAGTTCCGGAAGTAAAGCGCGACCTAGCCGATTACCTAGAACGATTCAATGCAGGTAAAGTGTACAAAGTTCAACAACAGCAATCTCAGACAGAAGTCGCTGAACAATAAGTCAAAATCAGCCTCTAAGTCACTCAAGCCCGGCATCTTTACCGTTGCCATGATGGATAAATGAGCGCTTGCCAGACATATCAATCAACGTATTGGTATCGCGTACTAAACTGAAAGGAGCCTAAATGGCTCCTTTTTGCTCTCTCAGCCATAAGCATTATTCAACGCTCTTTTGATCTGGTTCATAGCCCTGCAATGATGAAGATGTTAGCTTTCTGCGATCACACTACAGAAGCTATCACTCCATGAACCACACAGAAACAATCAAAATAACCCAAGCGTCTATCCTCAAAGCAGTCACTCAAGTCGAGAATATCCATAAAATACGACTCGATAGTTTCAAACAACACCTCCATAGTCACCGCTCGGAAGTCATCCACTCACTACAAGCGGTCACCAGTCTTTCTTCGATTGATGAAAAATATCTGCGAATTGATAAGGACTTTAACCAATTCTCCGATAAGTTAACCCACTTACTGGAAGTCTCACTGTTACTCGATTGACCAAACTAGAGCGTTCAAGATCCGTATTAGAACGATACTTGATAGCTATGGCTAGCCTGATCAAGTTTCACAACTTGGCTGAGTTCTGTTTCGTTGCTCGCCATCGGTACCCAATGAGCGTATATCTGCTGCCAGTTACTATTGACTTCCAACGTCACCGTTGACGTTCTACTTGGGTAGATAGTAGTGATACGCGAGGTCGGATCGGCAATGACCTCTCCACTATCGCTGGTAAAGGCAGCTTGTGAATAGAGATGAACCGCACCGTCACTAGAACCGCTATAATCGACACTCAGAGTAATCACCTGACCTACATCAAACGAAAAGTCTCTAGAAGCGACAATGTCAGCAGTATTCTCTATGGGCGTACTGGTGGCAGTGACAGTGGGAGTGGTCGTCGATGCACCACCTCCAGAGGACCCTGCTTCACCTCCCCCGCCTCCACCACAACCAGTGAAACAGAGTGACGCTAGAACGGTCAAAGTCATTCGATTTAAACCCTGCATAGTACTCTCCTATTGCGCTGAAATAACACGATTCACTTGCGGAGATTTGTACCATTCTCCATCGGTTTCCCCATTACTTCCGACCCAAGTCGGGAAGCTGGTGTACGCCTTACTGATGTCCATATACTCAATCGGGTGCTGCCAGTTGTCCCGGATATTAATCACCCAAGGCATATTGTTTTCAGTTACAAAACATACCCCGCCAGCGGAACGGTCATCGTGTTGATTTAACAAACTATTATCCATGCTGCTGGTACCAGGGAATTGTTTGAAGTGGGTCTGCCACTGCATCCCCGGGGAAGAAGTAAAGAAGTCTCCGTGGTAGGTGTTTTTGGCTGCGAAAATGAACGAGTCATAAGGGGGATAACCAACAAGATCTCGAGCAATTGGGGTCGACAGTTGAACATTGAGTTGGTACTCCAGCACGCCTGCTGTTTGTTGATCCAAACACGTACTTTGAGTCCGATAAAACTTGCAACTGCCGGAAAAAACGCCCAGTTCATCTAAGTCATCTCTGACACTCTCAGACACGATAAGTACCGTTTCACCGTTGTCGGATTCAACGACGGTATGCCCGACCTCTACGCCGTTACGCGTTACAGTGGCGGAAGACACAGTAGAGGGATCGACATTGGGTAATTGAACGGCAAATCCGTTTGAGTAACCCGCTCCCATGGCCTGAAGCGTATAATCTATCGTAATACTTTTCAGCTCCCTGACTCCATTCAAGGTCTCTGTCACCCGGTATTGTAAAACAACATCATTAAAATCGTAATCACCCATCAATGGCCAGCGGTCTTCAAAGGCGATGGTCGCGTAACTGTCCGAACTTGGATAAACCGACGTCACTGAAATATCTGGGTCACTATTTTGCGTCAATACTTCATATTTTGAGTCCGTGGAACCATCGGTGTTGACCCCATCCACAGCAGAGAACGGAGAGATATTTACGGTAAAAATCAGATCATTGAAATCGTTGTCACCTTGAGGTCGGCGAATGTCTTCAAAACCTAATACGAGAAATTCATTCGCCGTATCAATAAATGCCACATTGTGCCTACGATGCTCTGCGGTACTCTCTGGATTCAATGATGGATAGCTATAAAATGGTGTGCCCCAGTTACCGAGGCTCGAAATATTGTTGTATGAGCCGCTCCACCCCCAGCCATTGGGAATGATGAAAAACGCCAGTGTTTGACCATCGGTCAGTTGAACACTCAAATCAATCGAGTCACCCTCCTGCATCTCGCCTTCTCGTGGTTTCGAGGTGTTCGGGAAGATAATCACATGTGCATTAATATCTTCTTTAGACGTTGGGGGGTTATTGGTATCAAAGACAAAGTACCCGAGACTATTTCGATACCCCGCGCCTTCATTGAGAAAAGTCACCGTCGCGGTAGCGTAAGGCGCCCCATTCAACTGGTCATCGATATCTATACTTGAATAGCGTTCGGGTGCAATAAAGTCGCTGTTTACCACAGTTCCTTCAGGCAGCATTGAATAAACGTTCTGAAGAACATCGCTTGGTAGAGATCCCGCAATAGAGTAAGTGTTGTTTGGCTTTCCTTTGGCGGAATAATTAGATGCATCTGCACCAGACTCAAAAGTAAAGTCACTGGTCGTTATCGCCCCTGAAACAAAAGGGATAGCGCTCGTTGCAAGAAAAATCAGGCTTTGGAGTTTCATAGAATCTGGTCCCTTATCAAGTTGGAATCACACTAATAAGGGACAGAGCAAAAATGATACCTATTATTTTTTCATTTATTAACAGGCACTTATGAATATAGAGACCCATATTCTCATTTTGAGAATAAAGGTGAATATTTATTTACCCATTAAGTTAGCGAAGAAAATCTAACAGCTCCTTTTCAGGCATCGGCCTAGCCAACAGAAAACCCTGAATATAGACAAACCCCATACCCAACAGGATTTGCAACTGAGTATCCGTTTCGATGCCCTCTACGACCACCATCATGTCGCGGCTTCTTGCAAGGTTGAGCATCGAGTCAAGGACAGGACGTGTACTCTGCTGCTTGTCAAGATTCTTAACGAAAACTCGATCTATCTTCATGATTTCAAAAGGAAGTTGACTAACAAAATTGAGACCAGAATACCCAGTTCCGAAATCATCAATTGCCATTCTTACCCCCATGCGACACAAAACCTGAATATGATTTTTTGCAATTTCTAGCTCTTCATCGGTGTATTCGCCATTCTCTGTGATTTCAAATACCAGCTTGTTTAGGATATGAGGATGAGCTTTTTGCAATTGCTTAACAATACGAAGCAATCTTGGCGCAATTAACGTTTTACGGCTTATGTTGATACTAATGTATTTGCCAATTAAAGCACTTTCATTGTTAGCGATAAAATCAACAACCTGATTAAAGACATAATAGGTCAAGCGATTGATCAAATTTAGCTTTTCAGCTAAAGGGATAAATATGCTCGGTGATACGAACCCTCGCTTGGGATCATTCCAACGAAGTAAAGCCTCACAACCGATTGCCTTAGCGCTATGCGCATCAACGATCGGTTGATAATAACACTCGAAATATCCTCGATTGAGCGCATCGACGAGGGCAAACTCCAAACTGTTTTTTGCAATACGTCGTTTACTTGAGACAACAGAACAAACGATAACAACAGTAGACACCAACAGAAACAACCAATATTTATCAGCGATATAAGACAGGTAGTAGGCATAACCCACTTGGGATTTTACTGCAAAAGGGAAATGCTCCCCCTTGAACTCACTCACCCTGACCGAATCCGAATTCAAGGCTGTTAGCATCAACCTATTTTCTACCCGTTGCCCACCGATCCAAAGCTCAAAATCAATGCGTTGAGTTGCAAGCTTCTGCGCAACTAACTCGTAAAGATAGCCCGGCGGGATCAAAATACTGACGCCGCGCTGCTGCTCATCCAAAAATAACAAGCCGATCGAGTTAAGACGATTTATCGCCGCGTTAAAATAGGCGACGGTTTGATGAAGCGGTACAGATTGAAGCTCTTGATAGATATGCGGATAGAGATGGAACGATACCTTGCCTTTATTGGTCGCACAGAAGAACTGACCTCCCTGCCTAAAGACCGCCACTTCCTTTGCCATATGGGTTTCGAACACGGACTGTCGCATGTCGACTAACAAGTATTGACAACTTTCTGCTAACTTGTTGTCTTTCAATAGATAATCAAAGTCAGTTTTAATGCGATCTAAGTGTGTTTCAATGTCTCTAGCTGCTTGTTGAGTAGAAGAATCTAAGTGAAGGTTGGCACAACCGATAAGAACGAAAAGCAATACGAGATTGAATAGGCCAAGTAACCATATTGAAAATAAGTGCTTGTTAGGTACAACAACCCGATCCGACAACACTATCGCACTCATTTTTCAAACACCTTGCACTGCTCCGGTTAATATTGACATCTTTATTAGAAGCTAGGTTCAAGGCGCTGTAGAGTAGCGCGACACAAAGCACTAAAAATGAACATGTATTTTTGTTTATGAATCAATATTATGAATAATTTCGAAATGTAACAAAACTAAGACGCCCAGACACCCTAACATCTTGGTTACGTGATAATCGTCTCATTACCGATAGAAGGTTTCCATCAATGAGAAGCCATAAACGTCGTTGTGTTCACGTTTACTTGAGTACATCGCACCTTGTTTGGATAGTGTATGTGACTCTTTTACCTAAAAATTGTAGAGAATCATCAAGAGATCAGCGTAATCGTCGAATGGCTTCATTTAAGCGTTCCATAAACTCTGGGTGCTGCTCTAGGAAATGCTTAGAGATGTACAGACCAAACTCTTTTTCTTCCTCAAGAATCACGCCATAACCGCTCAAGTTGGTATAATTATGCATAAACACAGACTCAGCGACTAAGACAGCATCGACGACTTTAAGATCCAATTTTTCGATTAAGCCGTAGATATGGGTGGCGGGAGAGGCGATTTGATACCCCTGATTTTTCAGCCAAAAAGCCGTATTGGTATTGAGCAAACTGGTCACCTTGGCTTGGCTCTTAAACACAGGATCATGAGGGGCAAACTGTTCGACATCTTCACTACGCACAATCCACACCCAGCGATTGCTCATCACGGGTGCCGAAAACACCGCGTACTCGTCTCGCTCTTCATTCTGTGAAGCCATAAAGAAGCCATCTGAACGCTGTTTTCTCAGCTCAGACAACGCTCTACCATGATTTGATGAAACGGTCATCGTGTACTCCACCCCTATCGATGACAAAATAGGTAGCACTTTATCTATGCCAATACCCGTAGGTTCACCCAGTTCATCGATGGTGGTATAAGGTGGAAAATCTGGAAGGAAAAAATGCATATTGTATGCTGCATAGGCTTTGGCATGGGCCAAAATTAGAACCAAACCGGAGGTAAGTAACGGCTTTAACATCATTGAAATTAACGATCTCTTTATCATTTAGTTGATTATAGCTAGGGAATGCTTGTTTGTTTTTTCTAACGTTTATACAGTGATGCAGTTCAAGCTAATGCTTGGATTGCCTGCATAGTGTCCTAAAGACCTTTTATGAAACCCTAGTCGTTTGGCTTCACAATCCGCTCATTGTATATGCCACCCACTGTTCGGTTAAGTACTGATTCCACAACAGCAACTTGCAAGACATTTGCTACCTTCACATTAAAAAACGGCGAGTGTTCCTAACTCTTAGTTTTTTAAATAAAAATTATTGAATTAGCTAGCGAAAGCCTTATCTGTGCACTTTACTAAACAAGGTGCAAACAAGATTCACGGATAGAAAGATGGCTAACAAAAACAACGTCACAGTTAACGATAAAAATACACAAATAAAAAACAAAAAAAGCGATGAGATAAAAAAAAAGAAACTCAGACTGCATTCTCGTCTCAAGGTTAACATTCCCCTTTTTCAATCTCTGATGATGATCTTGCCATCATTGGCTAAGCAATCCAAAGCTGAGGTTGTCGACCAATCTAGCAATGACGCTGATCTCGCCACCACACATAGCGTCACAGAAAAAGCGGTAATCAAAGAGCCTAGCAAAGCGGAGACCATAGGAGTTACTCATCAAGATCGTAAAACAAGTGATAGTCATACGAGTGCGACTTTAAGCACACATCAGTCAAGTGACAGTTCGCACACTCACCTTACTTCTTCTCATCATTTATCCACATTCCCTCATCCACAAATCCATTACATCCCTTCCGTTTCGATGCCAACTATATCCTCTGTAGGGCAAAGTCAGCCCGCTCACTCAGACACGCCTCCAGCCCAAAATGTACCTGTTACCTTTGTGCCCGAGGTCATTAAAGGCACATACGGAGAACTGCATGTCGATGTAAATGGACGATATACATTTGTATTAAACCCCAAATCGCCTCAATACATTCTATTGAATCAGCATCAACAAGGGACTGATCATTTTGTGTTACATCTATCCAACGGATCGAGCATTATTGTTCAAATACCGGTTACAGGTCAGCAAGACACGCCAAGTATTTCCGGAGACTTAACCGGCGTCGTCACCGAAGATCACAATATTGATTCACAAGGTTTACTGCATGCTAACGGCAAGATTGACATCGTTGATCCTGACCAACATGAAAGCTCAATCACACCACAAGTTCTCTCAGGTAAATATGGTTCATTAACCATAGACACAGATGGTCACTGGCAGTATCAGGTAGACAACTCGCTTTCTAACGTTCAAGCGTTAACCTCAGCCACATCCTTACACGAGAGCTTCACTATTCACACTAAAGACGGCACACCGCAAACTATCGATATGACGATCGGTGGCAACGATGACAATGCGTTAATTACTGGAGTAGATGCGGGCTCGGTCATAGAAGAGCTAACAACTCAAGTACAAGGCCAGCTTGCGGTAGCAGACCCGGACCTTGGAGAGGACCATTTTCAAGCCACTCAAGTTAACGGGCAACTGGGCACATTAACCATCACCAAAGACGGCTCATGGACTTACGTTCTAGATAACGTGAACCCAACCGTGCAAGCCTTGGGTAAAGGCTCGACGGCTACTGATACGATTACCCTTCATTCGGCAGATGGTACACCGCATCAAATCACAGTCACTATTAACGGTACCAATGATCACCCTATTGTGTCCGGAGCCTCAAATGGTGCAGTCATCGAACAGGGTTTAAACGCAGTAGGAGTCCCTGATGCGACAGGGAGTTTAATCACAACGGATATAGATAAGTCCGACACCATTGCGTGGGCAGTCAACCAACCTCAAGGCCAATGGGGAACGCTGTCGATTGATCAAAATGGTCATTGGCACTATCAGCTCGATAATTCAACCGGTAGTGCGGCAGATAAGTTAGCGGCTGGTGAACATCAAACTGAATCATTCTGGGTTACAGCAACCGATTCAGCCGGGGCGTCAGTCACTCATAAAATTGTTATCGATGTGCAAGGTAGCAACGACAAACCAATCGTCAGTGCGTGGACTCAGCTTCCTGCAGGAAAAGAAGATCAGCCAGTAACTATAAAAGCTTCTGATTTGCTAACGCATGCTAGCGATGTGGATGCTACTGACACTTTGCATGTGAGTAATCTCCAAGCGACCCACGGCAGTCTGACCGACAACAATGACGGTACTTATACCTTCACACCAGATAAAGATTTTAACGGTGAAATTCGACTCACCTATGATGTCGTTGACGGCCATGGTGGTAGCATCAGCACTCAAGCTAAGTTTGACCTTACCGCAACTCCAGATAACGCGATTATTACCGACGCACAAACCAATGCTGACTTAAGGGGAGTGACTGAAGATCGTGGGTATATAGATACCCACTACCAATTGCATTACGACGGCAAATTAAACATCCAAGACCCTGATGCGGGAGAGGCTCAATTTGATCCGAATATTGGTCCGCAAACCTATCAAGGTATTGGCTACGACACCAAGCTCGGTGGGCACATACTGCTCATGCGTGATGGTCATTACACCTATACGCTCGACAACCGCAATATACAGAACTTAGCGCAAGGGGAAGTTAAACACGATTCAGCCGTTATACGCTCAGCAGATGGTACAACACACACGATAGAACTAACGGTTCATGGTACCAACGATGCCCCAACCATCAATGCTCAGTCCCACTCAGTGACTGAAGGTGGAAGCGTTCTAAATGGACAAATGGTTGGTCACGATATAGATACTGGTGCGACATTGACTTACAGCGCACCGCAGATTGATGGCTTGGTGATTAACCCGGACGGCAGCTATAGCTTCAACCCCGCTCACTCTAGCTATCAATCGTTAGCATCAGGTGTCACGAAAACGTTAACTGTGCCCGTAACAGTCACAGACGAACATAATGCGAGCAGCACTCAAAACCTCTCAATAACGATTACAGGGGTTAATAATTCTGCCGTTATTGGCGGTGTCGACACGGGTGACGTAACCGAAGGTAATGCTGGGCAAGACATGTCTCCAGATTATGCCCAACCAGGCATGGCGCACTTGGTACGAAGCACCATTAAAGCCAGTGGCAAGCTTACTATTTCAGACACTGATACAGGTGAAGCGGAGTTTGATACACACGGACTCGGCTATAATTATTCTGGCCAATATGGCGACTTACTTCTTCGAAAAGACGGGACTTGGTTTTATCACGCTGATACGGGGCAAATTCGTAGCACAGGTGGGCTCGCAAGCACCCGAGGAACAGCCATCGACCAGCTTGGTGAAAATCAAACCCTGACTGACACCATTACCGTGTATTCAAAAGATAGTACATCGCACGATATTGTCATTACGATTCACGGCAGTAACGACCGACCTTACTGCGCTTCTGAAGTACAGCTCAATTCAGGTAAAGAAGACCTAGCTCAAACCATTACAGCAACCGAGTTGTTGGTTAATACAGTTGACGTTGACGCCAACGATGCAGGCAAGCTCACTATCGCTAATTTGCATGCTGATCACGGCTCTATTCTCGACAATAAAGATGGTACCTATACTTTCACACCCGATAAAGACTACAACGGGCAAGTACACTTCACGTATGATGTGAAAGACGCCCACTCCGGTACAACGCATACCGGGGCAAATATGGTACTGACTCCAACAGGCGACGCCGCTCACTTCTCAGGAACTGATAGTGGAAATCTTACCGAAGATAAGCATGTTCAGGGCGATGCACAGCACACCATCTTTACAACGGGTGTTTTGGATGTTGTCGACCCAG
Source organism: Vibrio neptunius (assembly GCF_000967495.1). GTDB lineage: Bacteria > Pseudomonadota > Gammaproteobacteria > Enterobacterales > Vibrionaceae > Vibrio > Vibrio neptunius. Next base: position 73,427 of record NZ_JXXU01000020.1, read on the forward strand.
ACGCTGGGGAAGACCACTTTAGAGCAACTCGAAACGCTCACGCATTGCATGACCCATACGGTGGGACACTCACAATAGGTAAAGCAGGCGATTGGTCTTATAGTGTACCCAATGGCAATGTACAGCATTTAGGTAAGGGTGAAACTCACCAAGTCAGTTATGAAGTTCAAAGTGCAGGCGGTGATAAACATACCATTACCCTCACCATTCACGGCACTAATGACGCTCCAACAGTATCAGCTGATGTACAGCTAAATCCAGGCAAAGAAGATGCCACTCAAGTCATCACCCAAGCCGACCTTCTTGCCAATGCCACTGATCTCGATAATAACGACCAAGGTCAGCTTTCTATCTCTCAACTTACCGTGGATCATGGATCAGTTTTAGATAATGGCGACGGTACATATACCCTACTTCCAGAAACGGATTACAGCGGTCTGCTTCACTTTCACTATCAAGTGAACGATGCCCATGGAGGAAGTAATCCTGCCTCTGCCTCCATGACTGTGGATGCAGTTAATGATAGACCTGATGTGCAGCCGATTACCGAACGATTGAAAGAAGATTCAAGCAATCACCACGCTGTTGACCTACTCACTGGTGCAACAGATAAAGAAGGCGATGCACTGTCAATTTCCCATATCGGTTACTCGGTCGATGGCTCGACTCAAACGGGTAATGTACCGGATGGTTTTGCCCTTGGGGCTGACGGCCACTCGTTGGTAATCGATGCAACTCATTCTGCTTTTCAGCACTTAGCAGCTGGGCAGACGCAACAAGTTGTGGTGAATTATATTGTTGGTGATGGGCATGGTGGGCAAACTCCTCAAACGGCAACCTTTACTATTGAAGGAACGGATGACAAAGCCTTACTCACATCCAATGTGATTCAGATGACCGAATCTGAGGCATTAAAAAGTAAAACGTCAGTTTATCAGGGGAATTTACAACTAACCGATCCAGACACAGGTGACCACACTCAGTTCGCATTTAGTGGACGTTATATGGGACAGGGTTATGCCCCAGGGAGTCTTTATATTTGGCCAGATGGTTCTTACGAATTTCGTATGGAATCAGCAACAAACCGTCATGCGGATGATCTGGTTGATAGCTTACATAAGGGGGAATCTTTAGAGTTCCCATACCAAATTAGAACAAGCGACGGTCAAAGGCTCAACATCATTGTCAAAGTGATAGGTGAGGACGACAATGCGCGAATCACTGTCGGTCAGTATTCGTCGCTCAACAATCACGCCAACGAAGACAACATAGCGCCGGGAGGCACACACAATCAAGTGTGGAGTGGCGGCAATTTACATGTGATCGATCCCGATCATGGTCAAGCGGGATTTGTTACTCAGAGTGTTGATACACCAGAAGGTGGGCATTTCTCCATTAATGTTCGTGGCGGATGGCAGTACACCATAGACAATGCCAAACTGCAGCATTTGGGTGAGGGGCAAAGCTACCAGAAAACCTTCACGGTTGAATCGATTGATGGAACGGCTCAGCAAACGATCACCGTCACTGTACACGGTACCAACGACACGCCTGTCGTTACTTCTGCGGTTAGCTTATCTCAAGGCGTAGAAGACACGCTAGTTACATTGAAAACGGCGGATTTACTCGCCCACGCCAGTGATGTTGATGACCACAGCCAATTGAGTGTTCACAATTTGAGTGTCGATCATGGTCAGGTGGTCGACAATCTGGACGGAACTTTCAACTTCACCCCAGAGAAAAACTATCACGGACAAATACAGTTTACTTATGACATCAAAGATGAGCATGGCGCTTCGGTACCCACATCCGCCACAATGAGTCTGTCTGCTGTTAATGACACGGCAACATTTACGGGCGATTCAGCGAGTCTTGTCGAAGATACTAACCTCCACCACAACACTCAACTTTCCGGCACATCCACTATTCAAGATGCACTATTTTGTCGTGGAAGCCTTGTAATTTCTGATGTCGACGGGCAAGGAGAAGCGGCACTAGACCTCAAAGGTCAGCAACAAATATCGCAAGATGGTACCTATGGTCACTTCTTGATTAAGCCAAATGGGACATGGGCTTATACAGCCGACAACAACAATACGAATATTCAAGATTTAGACAATGGCCAGACCTTAACTGACAGCATTGATGTTACCTCGATAGATGGAACCAAACATTCGATTACCGTGACGATCAGTGGTTCAACAGACAAACCAACGATACATAGCTTCACTGACTCGGGCGTCCAAAACACTGGACCAATTGAGGGCAATCTAATTTCTGGAGTAGGCACTTCACAAGGTACAGCGGCAGCAGCAACGGACTCTGATTCCAACGCTCACCTTATTCTTCAAGATATACAGATAAAAGATCCTGTGTCGGGCAACTACGTGGCTATCACCCCAGGTCATCCTCATGCCATAGCAGGAATTGGCACACTAGCCATTGAAGCCAATGGTCACTACACCTTTACTCCTGAAGTGGGCTTCACTGGGAAAGTACCAAACATGGTGTATCGAGTTGGTGACGATGGCGGAACACCTTTCAATGATTTCTCTCAAAACACGCTATCAATAGAGGTTAAGCCACCAGCTCAACATGCGCCAACGGTTACACCCCAAACGGTCACAAGCGATGAAGATCAAAGTCATACTTTCACCGCCGCAGAATTTGGCTACCAAGATGCTGATCATGACGCACTAAACCACATTACGATCACTCAATTGCCTTCTCATGGCCTGTTAACGCTCAACGGTCTGGCTGTCACTGCAAATCAACAAGTCTCTAAAGCGGAATTAGACGCTGGGCATTTGACCTTCACGCCAATACAAAATCAGAGCGGCGTTAATTATGCACACTTTGAATTCAGTGCGAATGATGGACATAAAGATTCAACAAGTACATCGATGGTCATCGATGTGAATGCTGTTAATGATACGCCGACCGTGGGCTCAAGTTTTACCAGCTTACTGGAAGATACACCTCACAGCTTTACCAAAGCCGACTTCAAATACACAGATATTGATGGAGATTCATTACATCACATTACCATTACCAACATCGCTCATGGCTCATTGTCACTCAATGGGCGAGCAGTTTCTGTCGGTGATGACGTAGCGGCTTCCGATTTAGCGTCTTTAGTTTACACCCCGGCACAGGACTACCATAGCGTCGGTGCGAGTGGGCTTGGAGGCATTCAATTTACGGCGAACGATGGTCATACCGACTCTAAATCCGGCATGTATCTAATTAATATCGTTGCGGTTCCTGATCCTGCCACATTCAGCGGTGATTCCACAGGTCAAGCTCAAGAAGATACCCATACCCAAACCTCTGGCACATTAAGTGTTACTGACCCTGATGGCACACAAGGTTTCATTACCGTTCAAGGTGGCGTAGGCATTGTGGGAAGCAAAGGATACGGACATGGCCACATAGACAGTAATGGGCATTGGACCTACAACCTTTATAACAACCACGCGAATGTTCAACAGTTAAAACAAGGACAAACTGATACTGAGACAATCACCGTACAAGCAAAAGATGGTACAACTCATGACATCGTTATTACGATAACGGGTACTAACGATGCACCTACTGTCTCAGAACACACCATAGGTACCAGTCACTCAGTAGATGAAGACACTAACCCGAACGCTAGAGGGCTACTTGATATAAATGACATTGATGGTGATGCAGTTAGCGTAACTGTAGACCCAAGCCATAGTGCTCAATTCGGTTCTGTTCAATTTGACAGCCAAACAAACACTTGGGCTTATCACTTGGACAATGCCAACCCTCAAGTTGATGCATTAAACGACGGTGACACACTTACAGATAAATTCACATTACTTGTCGATGACGGGCATGGTGGCAAGGTTTCGAAAGAGATTATCATGACCATCAACGGTCACACCGATCCAGTCCCCTACACTCCACCTACCCTCAGTGTTACTGTCGATACGAGAAATGCTCACCATGTGACCGCTGGTATTACCGCAAACACAGTACAAGCCTATGCCCATAGCGTTGGGTTATCCGCTCAAAGAGTATCAGGGCACCATGAAATTGAAGGTCACGGACGGAGTGAAGTATTCATTGTGCAAAGTAGTCTTCACGAAGAGGCTGAACTGAAGAGTGGTAATGATATCTTGTATATAGGAGGTCGATTGACCGACCAAGAAATAGAAGGTGGGAGTGGCAGCGATACGCTTATTCTGGGTGCTTATAATCGTAACAATGCACCAAGATTGCACAGTGACAAAATAGGTAATATGGAAATAGAAAGCATCGAAAATGTTATCTTAGGTGACGGAACGGTATTGAAAGGTCACTTGCCACCGAACTTCCCTTCTGTCGCAAACGATCACTATGAAGTACCAGTCACTATCCAAGCACATTTATCTTCCAATGATGAATCGGTTTCGAGTATTCGACTTACTCACCTACAACAAGGATTAACGCTGCAAAGCAACGGGCATAACATCAATGCTAATCAGGATGGTAGTTACACCGTGCCAGCCAATGGGAATTTGGTTGTCATATCCGCACACCCAATCAACAACGGGCATCACTACTTTGAAACAGAGGTCACTACGCATAACTCAGTAACAGGCGTAACCGCGGTAACAACAGAAGATTTACACGGACATATTCAAAGCCATGTGAATCCGCCGCCTCCACCACCGCTGCCAGTGCAACACGATGAGCCAGACTTCTCACCGTTAGATAGCGTACAAGACGTTACGGTCACTTTAGACGACTCATTAAGTGCGGACGCACCTTTGGAAAATCATGCTCAAGTTAGCCATGAACACCCTGTTGGTGCTGCGGCTTACTTGGATGCCCTAGGTATTCAGCCAAATGCATCGCCTAGCACCGCACACGATCACCCTGCTGACATGGACATAGTGCTTGCACAAGTCGACCAACAACATGCTGCAGATTACGATCAAGCACATTTGGATATGTCGGATGCACTTGAACACCATGATGCAGCCAATAACCATAACCAAGATGATGAACACCATCATCACCACGACGTAGATGGGCTACCAGACATAGACCCAAATAACTAATGGTGGGTGGTTAATCATTAGTGAGAAAACAAAAGGGAGCACGCTATGTGCTCCCTTCTTTATGAGTGTTCCTTGTATGATTCTGAACAAAGAGACGGTTATGACTCTTTGAATTACCTTTCACCAAATGCAACGCTAATATTGGTGTAGATTGGCTTCCAAAGGTATTGGAACACCGACTTCTCGCCCGTCGTGATATCTACCTCACCCGTCATGCCGGGGAGAATAGAGAAGCTTTCAGGGTTATCACGGAAGTATGGCGTTTCCACAGACACCACCACTTCATAATAGATTTCACCTCGTTCACTTTGGCTAGTGGTCGGTGAAATACTTTCAACCTCGCCTTTTAAAGCACCAAAACGGCTGTAATCAAACGCATCAATCTTGATTCGAGTTGGCTGACCTACGTTCACGAAACCAATATCTCTCGGAGATAAACGAGCTTTAAAATCCGCTTTACCACCGACAGGGACGATCTCAACCACTGTCCCACCCGGCTGAATCACGCCCCCATTTTGGGTGCTCGGCAGGCTTTGCACCAAGCCTTGTAAGGGAGAGACTAGCGTAGTGTTGGTTAACTTCGCTTGGCTTGAACGCACTCTTGCGTTCAGCGCAGATAAGTCAGAGACCGCTTTAGAACGGTCATCACTCACTTCCGCTTTGGCCTCAGCGAGCAGTTGCTCAATTTTTTGCTCATTGCTGTCTGCTTGCTTGATGAGGACCGATTTCTTGCCACGGGCTTCTTCTATTTTCTGCTCAATACTCGCCAGCTTTTGACGCATTTCAAGCACACGTAAACGTGAGATGTTGCCTGCTTTATAGCCTTTCTCGAGTATAGTCAGTTCTTGCTTAGTGGCATTCAGCTCTTTCTCATAGCTAGGCAGAGAATTATCAACGCTGCGAAGCTGCTCAGCGATCTGCTCGCTGTCCTTTTCAAGCACGATACGTTTTTGAAAGTACAGCCCTTTCTGAGCATTGAGTTGCGCCTTTTGCTGGCTCACAATCTGGGGATAATCGACCTCAAACTCCCCAAAATTCGGTGCTCTGTCATCAAGTAACGCATTCATACGCTCGATGCTGGCGAGCAGCGTCACTTGTTGAGATTTCAATTCTTCAAGCGCCGTACGCTGAAAAGTGGCATCAAATTCGACCAGTGGTTGACCTACCTCGACCAGTTGGCCTTCTTTGACGAGAATTTGCTTTAACTTACCGCCAATAGCACTCTGTAATACTTGCTTTTCCCCTTCAGGAATCACCGCACCTTTTGCTTTAGCGATCTCATCCACTTGGGTGACCACAGACCAAGTGACAAAAGCAATAACACACAAGGCAACGGACCATGTCGCCAGTGCCAACGTGCGAGCAGTGTTTTGTGATTCGACAAGTTCACCGTAGCGCTTGCTAAAATCGATAGGGTGTTTAGCCATTCGCGACTCCTTGATTTGACTGGGTTTGCTCCTGCTGGAAGGCATGTGGTTGAACCGAAGGCTCCTGTGTTAATGGCTGTTTCTCTTCAGTCAAGAGCGGTTCGTGACCCACTTGAGGATCAATAGGCTGCTGTGCGTCTAGTGGACCGGCATAAACGACACTCCCTTCATTCAAGACCACGACCTTATCTGCCAACTTGATAAGGTCGGGATCGTGGGAAGTAAAAATCACGGTGGCGTTTCCTTGTTTCGATTGAACGAAATCACCAAATATACGTTTGGCATTAGGATGAGCATCGGGCACTGGGTTATCCATGAGGAACATTGGGTAATCATAAACCAAGGCTTTCGCGTCAATCAGGATCTGCGCGACCGTGCCTGACAGCAAGTCAAAAAGGCTGTCCGGTTGAATGCGACTTATCGACGTATCCAGCCCATCAGATAAGGTATTGAGCCAGCGCTCACCGCCCACCATTTCAATGGCAGAAATCATTTTCTGTTCTTCGACTTGATGCCCATCGCTTAACCACTCTCGAATACTCAGCGTGAGCAAATCAGGATACGCTGCTCGGATGAAGCACCAGTGACGATACAGCTGCGGATCGTATTGAGCGAGGTTAACGCCTTCCAGCTCAACCATGCCATTTTGAATCGGTTGCAGACCCGCCAGCACTTCAATCAAGGTGGACTTGCCACTCCCAGAGGGGCCAGTGATCGCCACAATATCACCGGCTTCAACATCAAAACTTACCCCATTCAATGCAGGGCGACTCTGTTTAGGGTAACGGAGAGTCACTTGATCTAACTTCAAGTTCGGAGCAACCGTTGGCAATGGGTGATGCTGGTAACTGAATTCACGTTCAGACGGCTGAAACAAAATACGATTGACCTGCAGTTTGGATTGATTAAAGCTATTAAAACGCATCGCGCTGTTGGCCAACACCTGTGCAGGCCCAGTCACTTTGGAAATCAACATCATTGATGCAATCAAACCACCGGGCGTCATCACTTGCTCGAAAATAAGTCCAATACCTAAGCCCATAACAGCCAGTGTTGAACCCACTCCAATGAAGTAATAAATCGAGGTGTATCGACTTTGCAGAACCGATTGATTAAACGTAACCGTAGAGGCAAGCAGATTGGCTTTTTGGAAGCGTTGAATCCAGTGCTCTGAAAACCCAGCACTGCGAATAAAGGCAAGCTTGGACGACAACTCATTCGTCATATTTTGACGATTGGTGCCGGCTACCGTCGATTGCATTGACCGCTTACTACTCGAACGTATCGAACGCTTAGCTAACAGGTAATACAGAACCAAAGAGACAATTGGAACCAGTACCAACCAGCCACCTAACACACCTATCGCCAGGACAAAAATGGCAATGAAAGGTAAGTCAAACAACGCATTACCGAGTGGTCCTGATAACACACCTGAAATACGCTCAGATAACATCACTTGGTTTTGTTGACTAGACAAGGCCGTTTGCTGGTTTTGAGCATAGCTATTTCTTAATAGTCGCTGCACAAGGGACTGAGATATCTCGCGGCTGACTCGGTTGGATACAGAAGCAAACACTCGACTACGCAATGTTCTTAACCAGCCCATCATCACAAACAACAATACAGCTCCAATAGCAATACCTTGTAGTTCATGTCCTGCATCGCCACCAATCACATGGTCATAGATCGACATCGTGATAAAAGGAATAGCCAAGGCAAACAAGTTGGTGATAAAACTGACAAACAGTAATTTAGGTATAATCGGGCGAAACGCATGTAACCTTTCGCCCACCCAATCAGGAGAAGTCCTCTCCAAGGGTGGGCCGTCAATGGCAATACAAAATTGAGGCGTGTCAGCGGGTTCTTCTTCGGAGTTATAAGCGGTAAACTGCTTGGCATGCAAATGACCAGAAACCAGCGAATGCTCCCCAAGAACCAGTAGCACCAGTTTGTGGTCACCTACCTCATCTAAGTTAGCCGCCAAGCGATATGGCAAGGCAAGTCTATCGAACATGGCGAACATATCGTCGATGGACTCGATGCCATTTTCATCGATCCATTGGTGCGCAAACAACTGGATATTCGCGTTCACTTCCAGATGCCTCAACACAGATAGGCTTTCTGCTTCAAGAGAGTTCAACTCATCGTGAGGACCGTGCGAATCACCAGATGGACGATTAATTAAACGATTCATGCGACAACCCTCTGCTTGTGTTCCCTCTGCACAACAATGACTCGATTGGCCAACTCGCGCAGTTGTGAATGGTAGCTCACCATCAGTATCGCGCGCCCCCCCAACAACTCTTCCCGCAACACCTCGACCAGATGATTTAAAGCATTAAGATCAAGTGAAGCATCGGGTCTTTCCAACAGTACAACCGGCTTGTCGCTCGCCAATTGAGCAGCAATATTGAGCATTTTCACGTTGCCCATACTCAAGAGAGAAACACTCTTATGGCCGATTTGTGTTTCCAGTCCATCGGGCAAACGTGTGATTGCTTGGCTTAACCCCAAACGACGAGCATATTCATTGGCGCGCCTTGTTTTACTAGGATCGAAGCCACACAAGTTGTCGAGAATAGTACCCGACACCAATTGCCCTTTAACGCCACAATAAGCTGTTATATTGGCAACAGAATCCATTGACACTGTGTTGCCATTTATCCAGCATTCACCCGCTTTTAGCTCATCAATACCCGCTATAGACGATAATAAATGACTGTTAGTATGGCGCTCTTCACTGTCTAACAAGACCAATTCACCAGCTCTCAGAATCACATCAAGCTGGGCAAGGTCACCATATCGCTCAATAGTCGCCCGTTGGATTTCGAGCACGTCAAAATCGGCCCTAGAATCATCAACCGCAAGTCCGGGGAAAAACCGATGGGAAACCGTTAAGTCACTCAACTTTTCTATTGCCTGATTGGCACTATGGATGGTATTGAGCTTGATTCTAATCCCAATAAGCGCGCTTAAAGGCGCGACCGCTCTGCCTGACAAAATCGAACATGCCGCCAGTCCGCCTGTGGTAAGCTGACCATCCAACACCCATAGACTGCCAGTGATCACGAGTAAAACCGATGTCGCCAAAGCGGCCAACTGAAGACATTCTTGAGTAAAGGCATTCTGTTGTTCTTCTCTCGCCTTAGACAAAAAGCGTACGTTATTTAAAGACTTAAACTGATTGAAAATTCGAGACTCAACAGCCTGACGTTTGATCCCCTGAAGGGTCTGGCTCATTAGGATCAAAAAGGCTTTACGCTCCTGCTCATCACGCGATGCTTTTTCACTTAGGCTTTTCACACGAAGCGAAGAAAACCAAACAATAACGAGCGTCATTAGCCAAACCGTCAACGGTATCACCACGAGCTCACCGCCAATGTAGGCCACCAATCCTAAAAAAATTATTGCAAACGGTAGATCGATAAAGCCTGCGATGACGCCACCAGAATACCAATCTTTGACTTTTGAGACGGAGCCCAAACCTTCTTCCACTCCGCCAATACCGAGCTCGCGAAGGTGACTTGATGAAGCTGAGGTCACTCTTTCGACCAAGGTTTGATACGTCACACTCTCTGTATTACTGGCCGCGGCGGATAAAGCCCATGTCCGCGCAAATCGTATGAAGGCTTCCATGGCCAGCGCCACCGTTGCCCCCACTAACAACAGTGTGGCAGTACCGTAACTTTGATTCGGTAAAATCCGATCGTATATTTGTAAAACCGTTAATGGCACGGCTAAAGAAAGAAGGTTAACCAGCAAAGAAGGCAATATAACCTGCCTTATCCCTCGGACCTTTTTCATTAAACTCGCGGACATATCCAATCCTTTTCCATCAATATGAAATAAGATTGGTATAAGCTATTGGGTTATGCAAGGTAAGGTTCTGATTTAATGAAATTTTAAGATATAGGTGAGATTCCGTTGTCTCAATACAGCCTGCTAGTCTAAATAGGAGGCGTTTCACGACCCATCCACCACATTGCGTCAATGATGAGCATCAAGATCAACTCAAGTCATACCAACTAGGAAATAACTCTAGCATATATAGCGCTAGAGTTATCCCACTCTACGGAAAGATCGAACGGTTCAGCGTGCCAACGTCTCTAAATTTAGCTAACTGATACGCCATAGCAAACTCAAGACCTCCAGCGTTTGTGTTGCTATGATTTGATTGACCGTATCACAGTGTTATACCCGAAACTTTACCTCCGCTAACGACTTTATGTAAAGTTGCGCTTTCAGGTGTGATTTCGCCAAGAAAGGAACGCTTAAACTCTGATTTTAATTGGCGGTTGGTCTTGTCCGCATACTGTTGCTCAACGCACTCTTCAGGCTCACTGACTGCGCATAGATTTCCAGACGAACCAGAGACCAATGGAATATACCCACCGTCTTGTTGATCAAAGTACGCTCGGGCATTGAAAAATGGTTCAAAATCTAGCAACACTTCTTGAGGTGCAAAGAAATACAACGGGTCAACCTTCTTGCCGGAAATCATTGGAAAACCTTTCTGTGGTACCTCATCGAAGATTATCTCAGCATCCATCACTATGTTATTTTTGGGGTTTTTGAAAACTATGTTTCCTTTAACCAGTATTGTTGACTGTGTGGGAGCCGTAGACAACATACCTACACCAAACCCTTCACCATTCTCGTTGACTAGATGCTCACTTGCAGCATTCACTTGAATGTCGATCCCTGAATTATTGAAAATGCCGCCATCGATTGTTACTTGCGCATTTTTGGGCAGTGAAATACCAATTGCGTTTCCAGAAAAGCCCTCAACTTGATTATCGCTCAGTGTCCATCGGTGGGTATTGTGATAATAATCGAGATCTAATCCTATAACTTCAGGTTCATCATTGACATAGGCTGGCAATGGATTCTTGCCGTAGTCTTCGAACCCTGTTCGTGCACCAAAGCCATAAATTTTCGAGTTTTGGATAGTTATATTGGCGCTATGATTATGTTCAAATCCAACACGGCCGATATTCCATAAAGTCGTACCATCAAACACCATGTTAAGCTGATCTTTATACATAGGAGGTAAGTCATTCATCCATAAATTTGGATCTGTTTCTGCTGGAGAAACCTTACGATGAAACTCTGTATGGGTGTAATAAGTCTGAACACCTCTGGCGAAATTATAGGCGGTATTGTTTTTAAAAGGACGAGGCTTTAGGTACCAAACATCCAGAACAAAGTTAGGATATGCCCGCTTCCACGCCTTAAGCTCTTGGTTCAAAACAGGAAATTCAGAGGCAGGAACATGAGCATCAATACTCCCTCTCGCCATGCCAAGCCCCTTCTCAACCAACCCTTCAGTCCAATAAACGTACGCATGGCCACTCGCACCAGATACCACATTACCTTCGACCTTAACCCCAGTACTGTGGAACCAAAAACCGTCTCCCTGCCATGCGAAATCCTGCCGGCTTTCTCTAAGATCAACGAGGGACTGAGTGGTTTCTCCATCAAAGTATGAATTCCTTGGCCTTGGTGCAGCCATGATTGGATTGCTAGGGTTAACAGTACGAATGGCAATATTTTCGATAAACGATCCTGTTTCATTGCCTGACTCAGTATTAAATGCGCCTCCCACCACACTATAACTCACATTCCTGACAAAATTGACACGGGAAGAATGATTTACGTACCCCCAACCTGGGTCGTTATTGACCACGCATCCCTCAACATGTGCAGGAGTAGCAAGAGGGGTTTGAGGCTGAGCAGGAAATACTGACGTGTCCAGTCCACCACGATGGAAATGAATAGAATAACGCCCTCTTGGATTGCGTAAGCCATTATTAACAGGAAAACCTGTGTTTTTGTTCGCATCCAGATCGCTGAAGTCCCAGTCGTCCAAAATAATGCTTTTATCAGTGCGACCAAGGTTGCTTGCCTCTACATAACGCATGTCTACATCCAATGTATGCATAAACATAAGGTGACCACGCGGTTTATGGAACTCTCCACTTAGTGCTTTGACGCTCGTATTTTCTGATGAGATAACGATGTTTCGACTTAAATTCGCTACATGTACATTTAAATCGGGTACTTGAGATGGCGCCTTATGGTCTCTGACTAATGCAGGGGTAAACGAGACAGTATCACCGTTAATATGAGTAATGGTGACAACTTCATCACGCTCGAATTCGTCCGTACTATATCGAGAAGCATTGGTGATAGGATCTGTCCCAGCGATAACCAACCGATCGCCAACTTGCCACCCATTTGGTGTTGAACTTAGTACCAACTCTGTAGCACCGGTTGACAAGTGTTTAGCTAAAGTTAACCAGCTGGTTTTGCTCGCACCATGCATTTTAGTCGAACCCATGAGAATAGCACCCGGAGCGTATCGCTGAGGGTCTTCTAACTCCGAAGTCCCTCCGCGTTCTGCAAACACTAAACTCGCTGTTACTGATTTCGATATTCCGTTGTTACTTGTTCCAATCTCCAGCTGGCTATTCAACGCACCAAACAGATACTCGGTTCTCAATTCAGTATTAGAATCAGTCGCAAAATCAAGCTTACCACCACTGCCGATTGTAATAGACTTAAATTCTTCTGGAACGAGACCGTCAACGGTGACTGTAATCCCACTGGGAATCAAGACCCGGTCATCATCTATGGGCAAAACCCCGCCCCACGTCGCAGGCGACGTCCAGGGGCCTGATGAGACGGCCGTGACTGTCGCCGTTCCCGCGACTTCCCTTGGTGTTTTTGCATGTCCGTGCATGACATAAACACAAGCCGCGATAAAGACCAATATATTGCGTGACATTGTAAGCATGGTGCCTCCCAAACGAATTGTTCAATGTCAACCCTAGCTCGCTATAGGGTTATAGGTACTTGAGGAATATAGTTTTTCTCCGATAGCTGCTATCTCTCTACTACGAGAGAAGCGAGAGTAATAATAGCGGTCCCTGAACACCAGCAACTTTACATAACAGCAAGGTTATTCATACAAATGTGTATGAAATCTCTAACAATTAGAGCGGGAGAAGACATAATTGGGTAATGTTGAAAGCACAAATTCAACGTTTTCCTTCACATCACTCATCGAACGATGTTGAGGGTTCTCTGGCTCTGACGAATATCATTTTTTAAATCTGACGCAGTGAACTTCTCAGCTATTGCAAGCCAAGCAAGATGGAAGATGGTGAATAAGACCGTGTGCTACGCTTATGTGTAAAGTGACATCAAGGAAAATGATATGAACGC